>NZ_JBVKAK010000004.1:0-497189 GCF_055639435.1 Streptomyces sp. NPDC039430
ATCTCCTACACCCTCGGCCTCCAAGGCCCCGCACTCACCATCGACACCGCCTGCTCCTCCTCCCTCGTCGCCACCCACCTCGCCATCAACGCCCTGCACAACAACGAATGCGAACTCGCCCTCACCGGCGGCGTCACCATCATGTCCACCCCCTCACTCTTCGTAGAATTCTCCCGCCTCAAAGGCATGGCCACCGACGGACGCTGCAAGAGCTTCTCCGACGAGGCGGACGGCGCGGGCTGGTCCGAAGGTGTGGGCGTCCTGGTCCTGAAACGTCTGTCGGCAGCCCAGCGCGACGGGGACGACATCCTCGCCGTCATCAAGGGATCCGCCGTCAACCAGGACGGCCGCAGCCAGGGCCTGACCGCCCCCAACGGGCCCGCCCAGCAACGCGTCATCCAGGACGCCCTGGCCACCGCGCGGCTCACGCCCGCCGACATCGACGCCATCGAAGCCCACGGCACCGGCACCCCCCTCGGCGACCCCATCGAAGCCGGAGCACTGGCCGAGATCTTCGGCCCCGGACGCGAAAGCGCACGGCCCCTGTATCTGGGCTCCTCGAAGTCGAACATCGGCCACGCCCAGGCAGCGGCCGGTGTCGCCGGCGTCATCAAAATGGTCCTCGCACTCCAGCACCAGACCCTTCCCAAAACGCTGCACGCCGACAGCCCGAGCAGCCACATCGAATGGGACAGCAGCGGCCTGGAACTGCTGCAGGACGCCCGGCCGTGGGAGCGGGGGGAGCGGGTGCGCCGGGCCGGGATCTCGTCGTTCGGGCTGAGCGGCACCAACGCCCACCTCATCCTCGAAGAAGCACCCGAACCCACCCCCACCACGACCACGCCCCCGGCCCCGGTCACGGCCCCGGTCACGGTCGTTGAGGAGCCGGTGGAGGCGCTGCCCCTGCTCGTGTCGGCCCGTACTCCTGAGGCTCTGCGGGTCCAGGCGGGACGGTGGGCCACCTGGCTGGTGGAGCAGGATCCGGCCGGGCTGCCCGCGATCGCGGCCGGCGCGGCTGTGCACCGTACGCACTTCGCTGCCCGGGCCGCCGTCGCGGCCGGCTCGGTGGACGAGGCCGCCGAGGCGCTCCGCGCGCTCGCGGCCGGCAATTCCCATCGCTGCCTGGTCGAAGGTGAGGCCGTGGAGGGCGGGCTGGCGGTGCTGTTCACCGGTCAGGGGAGCCAGCACGCGGGCATGGGGCGCGAGTTGTATGCGCGGTTCGATGTGTTCCGGGCGGCGTTCGACGCGGTGTGCGCGGCCGTCGATCCGTACCTGGGGCGGTCGTTGGCCGAGGTGGTGTTCGCCGGCGGTGAGGCCGTCGACCGGACGGAGTTCACCCAGCCCGCGCTGTTCGCCTACGAGGTGGCGCTCTACCGGCTGTTCGAGTCGTGGGGGGTCACCGCCGCGGTGGTGTCGGGTCATTCCATCGGTGAGTACGCGGCCGCGCATGTGGCCGGTGTGCTGTCGCTGGCGGATGCGGCGCGGCTGGTGGTGGCGCGCGGCCGGCTGATGCAGGCCTGCCCGGCCGGGGGCGCGATGGTGTCCGTGGAGGCGGCCGAGGGCGAGGTGCTGGCGGTGCTGGCCGAGGCCGGCGGCCAGGTGTGTGTCGCGGCTCTCAACTCGCCTTCGCAGACGGTGCTCAGTGGTGACGAGGGCGCGGTCGAGGCTGTCGCCGACGTCTTCGCGCGGCAGGGCCGCCGGGTGCGGCGGCTGTCCGTCTCGCACGCGTTCCACAGCGGTCATATGGACGGCATGCTGGAGGAGTTCGCCGCGGTCGTGGCCGAGTGCCGGTTCAAGGCGCCGCGTATTCCCCTGGTGGATGCGGTGTCCGGGCTCTGGTCCGGTACGGACACGCAGGCCGGTGCGGGTGTGCGTGCCCCCGGGCACTGGGTGCGCCAGGCGCGTGAGGCGGTGCGGTTCACCGATGTGATCGCCACGCTGCGGGAGCGGGGTCTGGGCCGGTTCCTGGAGTGCGGTCCCGCGGGTGTGCTGTCCGCGATGGGTGCCGCGTGCGCGGGCGATGCGGTCTTCGTGGCGTCGCGGCGCAAGGACGGCGACGAGCCGCGGTCGCTGCGGGCCGCGCTGGCGCTTCTGCACGTGTCCGGCCAGCGGGTCGACTGGGGTGCTGTGCCGGGCGGTTCCCCGGCACACGGCCCGGGCCCGGGCCTGAGTCCGGGTCTGGGCCTGGGTCTGCCGACGTATGTGTTCCAGCATGAGCGGTACTGGCTGGAGGCGGCGGCGTCCTCGGGTGATGTGCGGGGTTCGGGTCTGCGGCCCGGCGGGCACGCGTGGCTGAGCGCGGCGTCGGTGCTGGCGGGCGGTGACGGGCATGTGCTGTCCGGGCGGCTGTCCGCGGCGGATCATCCGTGGCTGGCCGGGCACGCGGTGTTCGGCACGGTGCTGCTGCCCGGCACGGGGCTGCTCGACCTGGCGTGGGCCGCGGCCCGTGCGGTCGGTGCGGCCCGGGTCGCGGGGCTGACGCTGGCCAGGCCGCTGGTGCTGGAGGAGGGTGGCGCCGTCCGGCTGCAGGTGCGTGTCGGCGGCCGGGGCGCGCAGGGGCTGCGTGCTCTCTCCGTCTACAGCCAGCCCGAGGACGCGGCCGACGAGCAGGTGTGGACGCTGCACGCGGAGGGTGAGCTGGATGATGCTCCGGCGCGGGCCGGTGAGGTGTTCGCCGAGCTGGGCCGGTGGCCGGTGCGGGGGGCCGAGCCGGTCGACCTGGGCGGCTTCTACGAGCGGATGGCGCAGCGGGGGGTCCGCTACGGTCCCGAGTTCCGTGGGCTGAGTGAGCTGTCGCGGCGTGGCCGGGTCGCGTACGGGCGTGTTGTGCTGCCGCGGGAGGTGGCGGGCGGTCTCGATGTCAGTGGTTTTGGTGTGCATCCGGCGCTGTTCGATGCCGCGCTGCACGCGCTGGCGGGCGTGGCGCCGCAGGGGGACGGGGAGGGTGCGCGGGACGGGGACGGGGACGGTGTGCTGCTGCCGTTCGCGTGGACTGATGTGGAGCTGTACGCGACTGGTGGTACGGAGTTCCTGGTCCGGGTCGAGCTGGAGGAGGGCGTGGACGGTGCGCCGGGCCGGGCCCGCGTGCTGCTGGCCGACCCGGCCGGCCGGCCGGTGGCGCGGGCGGGCGGGCTGGATCTGCAGCGTGCGTCGGCCGAGCAGCTGCGGGGGGTGCGCGGGGGGTCCGCGGACCATCTATACCGCGTGGAGTTCCAGCAGGTGGAGCTGACGGAGCCGGCGGCGTCCGTGCCGGGGACGGCGGCGTCCGTGCCGGGGACGGCGGCGTCCGTGCCGGGGACGGCGGGGACGGTGCTGCTGGGTGCGGCGGGGTGGCTGTCGGATGCGCTGGGTGCGGTGGCCGTGGCGGATCTGGCGGAGCTGCCGGGTGGCGAGGACGCGCCGCGGCGTGTTGTCGTGGACCGTTCGGCCGGGCCCGCCGGGCCTGCCGGGCCTGCCGGGCCTGCCGGGGGTTGTGCGGGGCAGGGGCGTGCCGAGTTGGCCGCCGGGGTGGAACTGGAGCTGGTTCAGCGGCTGTTGGCCGACCCGGGTCTGGTGGACACCGAGATTGTGTGGGTGACGTCGGGTGCTGTGAGTGCCCGTCCGGACGATGCGGTGACGGCGCCGGAGCTGGCCGCGGTGTGGGGGCTGGTCCGCGCGGTGCGGGCGGAGCAGCCGGGGCGGGTGCTGCGGCTGGTCGATGTCGGTGCCGATGCCCGGCAGCCGGGGCTCGTCGCGGCCGGTGTGGGCGCGGGGGGTGAGCCGGAGCTGGTGTTGCGCGGGGACGCGGCGTTCGCGTCCCGGCTGGTGCGGGCGTCGCGCGGTGCGCTGCTCGCGCCGGAGGCGCTGGAGGGTCCGTGGGCCCTGGATGTGCGGGAGAAGGGGCGGCTGGACGCGTTCGAGTTCGTCGCGGTGGAGACGGCGCGGCCGCTGGGTCCGCTGGAGGTGCGGGTACGGGTGCGGGCCAGTGGCCTGAACTTCCGTGACGTGCTCAACGCCCTGGACATGGTGCACGCGCCGAAGCTGGGCCTGGAGTGCGCCGGCGAGGTCGTCGAGACCGGTTCCGGTGTGACGCATCTGGTGGTGGGTGACCGGGTGATGGGGCTGGCCGTGGGCACGTTCGGCACCGAGGTCCGTGCTGATGCGCGGGTGATGACCCGTATCCCGGATGCGCTGAGTTACGCCGAGGCCGCGACGGTGCCGCTGACGTTCCTGACGGCGTATCGGGGTCTGGTGGATCTGGGCGGGCTGCGGGCCGGGGAGAAGGTGCTGGTGCACGCGGCCGCCGGCGGTGTCGGCATGGCCGCGGTCCAGCTCGCCCGGCACCTGGGCGCCGAGGTCTACGGCACCGCCAGCACCGGCAAGTGGGACACCCTGCGCCGGATGGGTCTCGGTGAGGACCGTATCGCCTCGTCCCGTGACACCGGTTTCGCGGCTGCCTGGGCCGGCCGGTCCATCGATGTGGTCCTCAACTCGCTGGCTCATGAGTACGTCGACGCCTCCCTGGGGCTCCTGGCCGGCGGCGGCCGCTTCCTCGAAATGGGCAAGACCGATATCCGTGACGCGGAGGAGGTCTCGGCCGCTCACGCGGGTGTGTCGTACCAGGCGTTCGATCTGATGGAGGCGGGTGCGGAGCGTATCCAGGAGATTCTGCGGGAGCTGGCGGCGCTGTTCACGGCCGGTGTGCTCACGCCGTTGCCGTTCCACGCCTACGACGTGCGTCATGCTCCCGACGCCTTCCGTCATATGGCGCAGGGCCGTCACACCGGCAAGATCGTCCTCACCACCCCCCAGGCCCCCGATCGGGAGGGGACCGTCCTCATCACCGGCGGCACCGGAGGGCTGGGCCGCCAGCTCGCCCACCACCTCGTACGCCACCACGACGCACGCCACCTCGTCCTCACCTCACGCCGGGGACCCGACGCCCCCGGCGCGGACGATCTCGTGGGTGAGCTGCGGGAGTCGGGGGCGGTGTCGGTCGAGATCCGCGCGTGCGACATCGGTGACGAGCGGCAGGCCGCCGCTCTGATCGGCGGTCTGGACCGGCCGCTGACGGCGGTCTATCACCTCGCCGGTGTCCTCGACGACGGCCTCGTCACGGGGCAGAGTCCCGAACGTCTGGCCCGGGTCTTCGCTCCGAAGGCCGACGGGGCGCTGCATCTGCACCGTCTCACCCAGGCCCATGATCTTGCCGCGTTCGTGCTGTTCTCCTCCGCCGCCGGCACCCTCGGCTCCCCCGGACAGAGCACCTACGCCGCCGCCAACGCCTGTCTCGACGCGCTCGCCGCGCACCGGCAGACCCAGGGCCTGCCCGCCACCAGCCTCGCCTGGGGCCTGTGGCAGCAGGATGGCACCGGTATGACCGCGCATCTCACCCATGCCGACCTCGCCCGTATGCAGCGCGGTGGGGCCGGGGCGCTGGGTGCGGGTGAGGGGTTCTCGCTGCTGGACGCGGCGTTGAAGCGGCCCGAGAGCCAGCTGGTTGCGGTGAAGTTCGATCTCGGGGCGCTGCAGGGGGAGGCCGGGGCCGGGATCCCGCCGCTGTTCCGGGCTCTCGTCCTGCCGCAGCTGCGGCAGGCGGAGACGGGGGCGGGGGCGGGGGATTCGGGTTCGGGTCTCATGGGCCGGCTCGCGGCGCTGGAGGCCGGCGAACGCCTGGCGGCACTGGTGGAGTTCGTGCGGACGGAGGCCGCCGCCGCGGCCGGGCTGCCCGGCCTGCAGTCCGTGGGGGCGGACAAGCCGCTCAAGGAGCTGGGGCTCGACTCGCTGATGTCGGTGGAGCTGAAGAACCGCATCGCGCGCCGTACCGGCAGCGACATGCCCAGCACGCTGGCGTTCGACTATCCGACACCCAAGGCGATCGCCGAATACCTGCACCGCAGGCTGGCGTTCGGCGAGGCGGCGCCGGAGGGCCCGCCCGAGGAGCCGGCGGCGGCCGCGCGGTGGGCACTCGCCAGGGTCGACCCGGCGCTGCTGCGCGAGAGCGGGCTGCTGGCCCAGCTCGTCGTCCTGGCCCAGCAGGGCCGCACAGCGCCGGAGAACGGCGCCGGGCAGGCGCTGCGCGCAGCCGCTGAACTGACCGAGTCCGAGATCGACAAGGCGCTGGACGCCGTGTTCGGCGACCTCGCCGTATGAGCGGGTACCGCCCAGGAAAGGCAGGGAGAAGATGAGTGCGACAAACGGCCGCCGGGTCGTGGTGATGGGCGGTGGGATCGCCGGGCTGTCCGCGGCGCTGCTGCTGGCCCGCGGGGGGCTGCGGGTCACGCTCCTCGAACGTGACCAGGCCCCGCCCCGGGATCTCGCCGACATGTGGCACTGGAATCGGCCCGGTGCCCCGCAGATGCGTCAGCTGCACACGTTCCTGGGCCTGTTCCGCAAGGAGCTGCGGGCGCGGCTGTCCGACGTGTACGAGGATCTCCTCGCCCACGGTGTGGAGGACATCAGTGTCGCGACGCCGTCGGGCACCGGCGGCGGTGACCCGGACCTGGCGGTCCTCGCCGCCCGGCGGCCGGTGGTGGAGTGGGCGCTGCATCGTGCGCTGGTCAGGGAGGCGGGTGTCGAGCTGCGGTACGGCACGTCGGTGCGCCGGGCCGATGTCGCGGGCGGGCGGATCCGCGGGGTCCATGTGCGGGGCGGGCTCCTGGAGGCGGACGTGCTGATCGACGCGGCCGGGCGCCGTTCCCCGCTGCGGGAGGACTTCACGCGGCTGGAACAGGAGGTGGAGTGCGGGGTCGTCTACAACACCCGGTTCTTCCGGCTGCGTGAGGGGGTGGCCCGGCCCGCGCTGCAGCGCGGGGTGACCTCCATGGTGGCCGGGGTGGGTTTCGGGGCGGGGCTGTTCTACCACGACAACCGGACCTTCGCGATCGGCCTGGCCCGGCTGCCGGACGACGACTCGCTCAAGGCGCTGCGGGACACGGAGAGTTTCGACCGGGCGGCCGGGCTGTTCCCCGAGTTCGCGCCGTGGCTGGCCGGGGAGGTGAGCGAGCCGGTGACCGAGGTGGTGCCGATGGCGGGGCTGCGCAACTGCCTGCGCTCGCTCACCGAGCAGGCCCCGGCCGGGTATTTCGTCCTGGGTGATGCCCTGTGCACGACGGACCCGGCGTTCGGGCGCGGCGCGTCGGTGGCCCTGCACGGTGCGGCGCGGCTCGCCGACGCGTTCGCGCAGGCGCCGGACGACCTGCCGGGGCTCGCGCCCGAGGTCACCGCGCAGGCCCTGAGCTGGGTCAGGCCCCTGTTCGACGACTCGGTACAGGCGGACATCGCGCGTACCCGGCTGTGGGAGGCAGCCCTGTCGGGGGCGCCGGTGCCGGCGGCCCCGGGTGTGCCGTCGGTGAACCCGTTCCTGCTCGTGGAGGCGGGCGAGCGGGACCCGGTGCTGTGGCAGGCCGCGCAGCGCTGCGTCAACCTGCTGGAGCCGCTGGAGAGCCTGGATGTCCCGGAGATCAGGCAGCGGCTGCAGGCGGTATGGGCCTCGGGCTGGCGGCCCGCCGCGCCTGCGGCGCCCAGTCACGCGGAGGTGGCCGGGGCGGTTGCCCTGGGCCGGCGCGTATTCCAGAACCAGTAGCGGCCGCGTGCCGGCACTGGCACGTGCCAGTGCCGGACACGTGCCGGTGCCGGACGGGACCAGCAGCGGTCCAGAACCCGTGGCCGTCACGTGCCAGTGACAGCCGAGTGCCGGTGACCGTCCGAGAACCCGTGGCCGTCCGAGAACCCGTGGCCGTCACGTGCCAGTGGCGTCCGAGAACCGGTGGCGGCCCAGGGCCGCACCACACAACCAGTGGAGAAGGAGAGCAATGCGGATCGAGATCGACTCGGGGCGCTGCATGGGTGCGGGGCAGTGTGTGCTTGCCTCGGAGGCCGTGTTCGACCAGAACGAAACGACCGGTGAAGTGCGGTTGCTCATCGCGGGGGCGATCCCCGCGGAGCACGAGGAGGCCGTCCGCGACGCGGTGGCCACCTGCCCGTCGGGGGCGCTGGCTCTTTCCGGCTGACCGCCGGAAGCGGTACGGCTCACTGTGATTCCCCCGGGCCACGCCTGTGCGCGGCCCGGCGCCTCCCCCCACCCGATCAGGAGAGAAAATGACTGCCCTCAGCGAAGTTTCCCCCACTCCGCCCTCCGCGGCGCGTCCGCTGCCGCTGGAGCGCACCTGCCCCTTCACCCCGCCCGCCGAGCTGGGACGCCTGCGCGAGCAGGACCCGGTGAGCCCGCTGGCCTACCCGGACGGTTCGGTGGGCTGGCTCGTCACGGACCACGCGCTGGCCAAATCGGTCCTCACCGACAACCGGTTCAGCGCCCGCGGCGAACTGCAGCGCTCCCCGGTGCCCTACGGCCTGGCGGAGCCCGAGCCCGCCCGGCCGGGCGCGTTCATCTTCATGGACCCCCCGGAGCACACCCGCTACCGCAAGCAGCTGACCGGCCAGTTCACCGTGCGCCGGATGAAACTGCTGGAGGCCCGGATCGAGGAGATCACCGCGCAGCGGCTGGCGGCCATGCGCCAGGGCGGCAACAGTGCCGAACTGGTGGCCGACTTCGCGCTGCCCATTCCCTCCCTGGTCATCTGCGAACTGCTCGGCGTCCCCTACGAGGACAACGACTTCTTCCAGCGGCACTCATCGGCGATCTTCGATCTCGGACAGAGCGTGGAAGAGATCCAGCAGGCGTTCGGGGCGCTGGTCGGCTACCTCTCCGAACTGCTGGCCCGCAAACGCGCCCGGCCCACCGACGACCTGCTGAGCGGCCTGGTGTCGGGAAGCGACCTGAACGACGAGGAACTGATCGGCATCGTGCTGCTGCTCCTGGTGGCCGGCCACGAGACCACCGCGAACATGCTCGCCCTGGGCACATTCGCGCTGCTGCGCCACCCCGATCAGCTGCGGCTGCTGCGCGACAGGCCGGAACTGACGGACAACGCCGTCGAGGAACTGCTGCGCCATCTGAGCATCATGCACGTCGGTCTGGTACGGGCCGCGCTGGAGGACGTGGAACTGGGCGGACGCACCGTCAGAGCGGGCGAGGTGGTCACGGTGTCCGTGACGGCCGCCAACCACGACCCGAAGAAGTTCCCCACCCCGCAGCGGCTGGACATCACGGCGCCCGCGAACGGGCATCTGGCGTTCGGGCACGGCATCCACCAGTGCCTGGGACAGCAGCTCGCCCGGATCGAGATGCGTATCGGCTTCCGGGAACTGCTGCGGGAATTCCCGCAACTGCGGCTGGCCGTGCCCGCCGAGGACATCCCGATGCGCAGCGGGATGAGCATCTACGGCGTGCACCGGCTCCCGGTCACCTGGTAAGACCACGCCCGCCCGCCAGGCCCCCAGAAGGGGCCCGGCGGGCTGCCGGAGACCTGGGCGGGCGCGGGGGGGGGGCCGCGGGGCCTGGGCGGACGCCGGAAACCCGGGCACGGCGCAGCGCAGCGCCGCGCGGGGCGGGGCGGGGCGGGGGCAGCGCGGCGCGAGGGCAGCGCGGCGCGAGGGCAGCGCGGCGCGAGGGCAGCGCGGCGCGAGGGCAGCGCGGCGCGAGGGCAGCGCGGCGCGAGGGCAGCGCGGGGGCGGTCAGGCGCCGGAAGGCCGGGCGCGGGGCGCCGGGACGGGACGGTCAGGCGGCGGCGCGCCGGGCGACGAGTTCGATCAGCTCCTGGACCGAGTACTCGGCCCGGCCGGGCCGGCCGTAGCGGGTGAGCTTGCCCCGGCTGGCCCACTTACGGATGGTGGCCTCGGGAACCCCGGCGGCCATGGCGGCAAGCTGCGTGGGCACCGTGCGGGGACGAGAGCCGGTGGTGACGGGCATGGGAGCACCTTCCTTCGTGCTGGTTCCTCTGCTGACTCCCCGTACGGCACTGCTGGTACGGGGAGTGTTACGGGGGGTGTACGGGTGGCCGGTACGAGGCCGGTCGTACGGGACTGTTCGTACGGGTGGCCCGTACGGGGCTGCTGGTAGGGGGCTGCTGGTACAGGCGGCCGGTACGAGGCTGCTCGTACGGGACCGCTCGTACAGCTGCTCGTACAGGGCCGGTCGTACGGGGCCGGGCTTAGGGGGCCGGGCTTAGGGGGGCTGGTGCGGGTGGCTGCTGGTGCCGGGGTGGGTGGGTTCAGGCGGTGCGGCTGCGGAGCAGCATCCACTGGTGCGGCGGGACGACGTGTCCGTCGGCGCACCCCACGGTGTGGCTGCGGTCCGCGCCGCGCTGCACGGCCCGTACCTGCGCCGTGCAGCCGTCCATCGGGCAGGCTCCCAGTTCCGGGCGGACCACCGGCTGGGGCCGGAGCACGGAGCGGGCGAGGTTGGTGACCCGCAGGATCTCCGCGGCGAACTCCGCGGCGGCCGGGTGGGCGGCCAGCCAGTCGAGGTGCAGCCGCAGGAAGGCGGCGAGCGGGCCGGCCGCGCGGCGGCGGGGTCCGGCCACCTTGCGCTGGGTGACGATGAGTCCGGCCCAGGAGGCGAGCACGGGCAGCAGTTCGCTCCGGGCGACGAGGGCCGCTTCGTTGAGACGGACGCCCTGGCGCGGGCTTCCGGAACTGACACGTTCGGTCAGGGCGGGCCGGGCGGGCGTCAGTTCCTCCTCGCAGCTGTCGTAGAGGCCGGGCAGGCCGAGCAACTGGTCACGGAGCCGGTCATGACACACGCGGCACAGCCTCAGCCCCGCGACGGCGGGCCGTGACCGCAAACGCCCGGAGCGGCGGTCCCCGAGGCACTCCGCGGCCTGGCACAGCGACTGGATTCCCAATTTGCTTGCCTCCCCCTGCTGATGTTTCTTCGCCAGGCCAGTATCACCGAGGGCCCTGGAGAGGCACTCAACACTCGGTCCAAGGCCGCTTTCCGGCCCGCCCCGCCGCCTGATAAGCCGCCGGTCAACCCCCATCCCGGCCCCCCGGGACAGCCGGCCCGGACCGGGAGACGAGAGAGTCCGGAAGGTGAAGGCCCGTGAGGTGAAGGACCGGGAGGCGAGAGGGTCCGGGGGCGCCGGCGGCCTGGGCGCAGGGCGGGCGTATCCGGAGGCGCTTCGGTGACACGGGCGGGCCGGAGCAGCACTCCGGTGACGGTTTCGGCGGCGGTTTCGGTGGCGATTTCGGGGCCGGGGCCGGGTTGCGGCGGGCGGGGGCTGTGACACGGGGGCGGTCCGGATGCCGTCGCGGAGGGGGGTGCTGCCCGGCGGCACCGGGGGGGCCGGCAGGCCGCGTTCGCTCCGTGAGGGGCCGGGGTCCGCCACGAGACCGCGGGCCAAGTCCGTGGTGGGCGCGGGCCGGGCAGGGATCGGTCACCTTGTCGGTGACGGCCTTCTGCACGCTCGGCGCCCAGACCGTCACCGCGTACCGGTACGGTCACCGCGTACCGGTACGGTCACCGCGTACCGGTACGGTCATCGGCGCCGCAACGGCCTCGCGATCACGGCCGGCGCGGCCGGCGGACTCCGGCATTCCCGCGTCCGTCTCCTGCCGGTCTTCGGCACCGGCACGACCCCCGGGGCGCGCCACCGGACAGGCCATGCCCGGCTGCGCCTTGAGGGAAGCTGTACGTGGCGGACCCGGCCCGGCAGCGGGCGTGTGGCGCGGAGCGCCGCGAAGGACGCGTACAGCCAGGGGCTGCGTGCCGCGGTATTACACCGTGCCGGAGGGCTCCTGCGCCTGGCACCCGGTGGGGAGCCGCCGTACGGCCGGGTTCCGGCGGATGGTGCAGTCGCTGAACGGCACCGGGCTGCGCACGGTCATGGGCATCGTCCACCACCACACCGTGGTGAGCGGCCGGGCCGGCCTGTCCGTCCCCGGCAAGTCGTGCCCGGCCACTACCGGCGGCCGTTGCCGGACGGTTCCGTCGCCGCCTCCGCCTGCTGCGCCGGCACGGCGCCCGCGAACGCCATGACGCCGCACGCTCGTCGTGGACCGGGCCGTCACCCGGGCCCGGGAGCACGGGGCCGGCGGCTATTTTCCGCTCCGGCCTGATGGGCCACCACCGCGGTGGCGGCGTACGCGGCCGTCAGGAGCGGGTCAGGCCCGGGACGCGGAAAGGCCGCTCGGGGCCGGGGCCGTTCGCTCTTCGGCCGCGCCATGTCCGTGAGGCCACCGGCCGGGCCGGTTTCCTGGCGGCCCTGGACCACCTCACCGCCCGGGCACCGGGCCCGGTGCCCGGGCCGCGGGGGGGCACATCACCACCGGCCCCGGCACGGTCCCGTTCAACGGGCGACGGCACGGTCCGCTGGACGACCGGCGCCAAGGTCCCGTTCAACAGGGGAGCGGCACGGTCCGCATCACGGGGTGGCGGCGTGGTCCCGTTCAACGGGGGGCAGCAAGGTCCGTTGGACGAGCGGCGGCGTGGTCCGTTCAACGGGCGACGGCACGGTCCGCCGAACGACCGGCACCACGGTCCCGTTCAACGGGCGGCGGCGCGTTCCGTTGAACGGGTGGGGGCGTGGTCCGGGTCATGGGCGGCGGGGGTGTCCTCGGGCGGGCCGGTGCGGTACCGGGCGAGGTCGGTGGCGGGCACGAGGGCCGGCAGCAGCTGGTCCCACACTCCCGTGGTGCCGCAGCCGGCGTCGAGGTGCGGTGATCCGGTCGCGGCGAGGACCGCGATGCCGCAGACCGCGGCGCAGACCAGCGTCTGCAGGCCCTCCCACGGCTGCCGTTCGCGCAGCAGGCCCTGGGCGCGGGCCCGGACGAGCAGGTCCCGTGCCTCGGTGGTCCACGGCTGGTGGAAGTCCCCGGCGGAGGGGCGGCCTCCGGCGCATTCGTGGGCGATCCGGAAGCTGGCGCGCAGCACCGGGTCCTGCCGCAGCGCGCGGGCCAGCAGATGGGTGAGGTCGATGAGGGACTGCACCGGTGGGGCGTTCTGCTGCCGCTGGGCGCCGACGAAGTCGCGCAGCAGTGTCCGGGCGCATTCCTCGACGGCGTCGACGAGACCGTCCTTGGAGGCGAAGTGGAAGTACAGCGCTCCCTTGGTCACCCCGGCCGAGGCGGCGATCTGTCCCAGCGTCGCTTCGGCGTATCCCTTGCGGTCGAACATGTCCGCGCCCGCGCGGACGAGGCCGCGGCGGGTCCGTTCCGACCTGGCCTGCATAGCGGGTACTCTCCCTCTCCCTCTGGTTCCCGGGGGCGATGTGACGCCTGGTCAGCCGACGCGGCTGAGGCGTTCTCCCGCGGCCCGCGCGGGTTCGGGCGCGAGTTCCGGCCCGGACGTCAGGACCGAGCGCTGCAGCCGGCGCAGTCCCGCGGAGGGTTCCAGGCCCAGCTCGCGGACGAGGGCGCTACGCAGCCGCTGGTAGACGCCGAGTGCCTCGCTGCGGCGGCCGGAGCGGTGCAGGGCGACCATGAGCTGGCCGTGCAGGGTCTCGTGGGTGCGGTGGCGCTGTACGAGCACGGTGAGTTCACCGAGGAGTTCACGGTGCCGCCCGAGGCGCAGGTCGGCCTCGATGCGCTGGTCCAGGGCGCACAGGCGGGACTCCTCCAGGCGGCGGACCTCCATCTGCACCTGCACTCCGGCCTGGACGTCGGCCAGGGCGCCGCCGCGCCACAGGCCCAGGGCCTCGCGGAGCTGGCGGGCGGCGCCGGGGAAGTCACCGGCGTCCATGGCGCGGTATCCGCTGCCGGCCAGGTGCTCGAACTCGCGGGCGTCACAGACACCGCCGGAGGTGTGCAGTATGTAGCCGCCGGGCGAGGTGGCCAGGACGTCCTTGGCGGTGCGCCCCGCGGCGGCGTTCCCCGGATCGCGGTGCAGGGCCGTCGAGATGAGTTCACGCAGCTGCAGTACGTAGGTCTGCAGGGTGGTACGCGCACTGCGCGGCGGCCTGCCGCCCCAGAGTTCCTCGATCAGCAGCGCCACCGGCACGGCCTGGTCGGCGTGCAGGGCCAGCAGGGCCAGGACCTGACGCGGCTTCGGCGCCGTCGGCGTCACCGAGAGCCCGTTCTCACGGGCCGCCAACGCACCCAGTACATCGATATCCACGCTGTCTCCCCTGTTGTCCGCGTATACACCGTCAGCACTCCGGAGTACCCCCGAGTAAAAAACAGGACGGACGGTTTGTCAATATCAAACCGTCCGCGCTGTTTTTTATTGTGGGGCCCCGGCCCCGGGACCCTCACCCCACGGCGCGCCCCCGCACCAGCACACTCACCACGCCGGAGGAACAGGCGGCGGCACAGCACCGCCCGCCGGAAGAACAGGCCGGACGGCACCCTCCGCCGGGAGAACGGGCGGCACAGCGGCCCCCACCCGGCGGACGGGCGGTGAGGCGCCGTCCACCGGGAGGACAGGGCGGTACGGCGGCCTCCGCTTGGCGGACGGGCGGTGAGGCGCCGTCCGCCGGGAGGACAGGGCGGTACGGCGGCCTCCGCCGGGAGAACGGGCGGTACGGCACCGTCCGCCGGGTGGACAGGCGGTACGGCGGCTTCTGCCCGGCGGACGGGCGGCGGGACGGCACCGTCCGCCGGGAAAACGGGCGGGACAGCACCGTCCGCCGGGGGGGGCGGCCGGCACGGCGGCCTCCGCCGGGAGAACAGGCCGGACGGCGCCGCCCGCCGGAAGAGCGGCCGGGACGGCACTGTCCGCCGGGAGGGCGGGCGGTAAGGCGCTGCCCGCCGGGGGGACGGGCAGCGCCTGGGTGCCGTCGCCGCGGGCGGGGGCCGGTGAGGGGCGGACCGGTTCCTGGTGCGACCGGCCCACCAGTCCCGGCAGCACCAGGCCCCAGAAGCCCGTGACCCTCTGTGCCGACAACCACGCCGCGTCCTCGGCGCCGAGGACCTCGAAGCCCACGGTCGCCGCCAGGATGGCGGGCGCGGCGCCGTCCGGCGACACCCCTTCGGCCAGCGCGCCCTCCCGCTCCGCCCGCCACAGGGTGTCCTCGATCCACCGCCCCCACCTCCCGCCCGAGGCCGGGGCTCTCCTCCCGGGCCAGGTCACCGCCCAGCCCGAAACCGGCCCGCACCACGATGCCGTCGGCGAGCCGGCCCATCAGCTCGTGCGTCGCGTCCACCAGCGCCTGCAGGGCACCGCCCCCCGCACCGGACGCGTCCGGTGCGGGGGGCGGTGCTACGGCGCACGGTCCGCGCCGCCTCGTCCCCGACAGCCCGGGCGAGCGCCCTCTTGCTCGCGAAGTGGAAGTGGAAGTGGAAGTGCAGCGCGCCATTGCCGACCCCCGCCCGCCGGCTGATCACCGACAGCGAAGCGGGCGCGAACCCCTCCCGCGCATACACCTCCGCGCCGGCACGGATCAACGACTGGCGCGTACGGGCCGCACGGTCCTGCTTGACCATCACACATCTCCCGGCTGCCGGACCCCGGCCGGGCGGCGGCACCCCGGATACGGGGCACCCCCGCACCGGGGCCCGGCGTTCATGACCCACGGAGGGC
This sequence comes from Streptomyces sp. NPDC039430, assembly GCF_055639435.1. Taxonomy (NCBI): domain Bacteria; kingdom Bacillati; phylum Actinomycetota; class Actinomycetes; order Kitasatosporales; family Streptomycetaceae; genus Streptomyces; species Streptomyces sp. NPDC039430. Next base: position 15,338 of record NZ_JBVKAK010000004.1, read on the forward strand.
GGACCGCCCCGCAGACCGGGACGGACGGATCGGCGTGCCCGTTCCACGGCGCCACAGACCGGCGAACGCCCGGACAGGCACCGCAACCGGCACCGGACGGCCGGCCCCACCCGCACACCCGCCCACCCCCGCCGCCACCCGGCCACCCGGCCACCCGGCCACCCGGACCGCAGCAGGCCTCCCCACACCCCCGGCACCACCTCCCGGCACCCCACCAGAACAACAAACCGCCCATGCGGTTTTCTGCCTTCTTGTGGCCCCTTCCTTCCCGCGCCCGCCCGGCAAACCCCCAGAGGACCGGCCGGCCCCACCCGCACCGGGGCCCACGCCCCGGAAACACCCCCGACAGGCCGGAGAAACACACCACCCCGCCCCCGCCCTCCCCAGCGAACCCGGCACCCCCGCCCACGAACCCGGACGCCGGAACGCACGGCGCGGCACCCCGCACCCCCGCAGACCGGATGCCGGAACGCGCGGCGCGGCGGCCCCTCCCCCGCGACCCCGGACGGGGAACGCGCGGCCCGGCACCCCGCATCCCCGCGGACCGGGCCGCCGGACCGCGTGACGCGCACCCCGCACCCCCGCGGGGCGGCGGGCAGCGGGGCGCGGAGCGGCGGACCGCCGCCGTGGCACACCCCACCCGCCACGCCACACACACGCCGCCCGCCCCGCCCCGCCCACCGACCGCCCCGCCGCATACAGCCCGCACCACCACGGCCCACGCCCGCACACCCCCGGCCGCACCACCACGGAACCCTCCCGCACGGCCCCGGTGCGCCACCACGGCCCGGCCGGCATCAGCCCCGGCCGCGCCACGGCGGAACCGCCCGTACAACTCCGCCCGCGCGCGGCCGGGGCTGCCCGCCGGGGCCTTCCGGGGACCGGGAACGGCCCGGCGCCAGCCGGTGAGCGGGAGGCGTCACAGGGGGCATCACGAACGGAACCGGATCTGCCGGTTTCCCTTCCTGGGCGCATGAAGAAACAGTGGAAAATAAACCGGGTGGTATGTATCTTTGGTGGTCCGCGAGACACCACACCACTTCTCGTCACCGTCATTTTGGGGGAAAGATGACTGCGATAACCTTCCGGCCCGCCCGCCCGCTCACACATGAGGCACCCGCGCAGAACAGACAGCCCGCACAGGCCGCACCACCACTGTTCCGCTTTCCCTCACTCACCACCACGGTGCCCAAAGAATTCGTCCACCGGGCGGCCGTCGCCGAGGTCATGCTCACCGACTGGAAGCGCGAGGACGACACCCACTTCAAGGTGACGGCCCAGTGGCCACGCGGACACAGCTTCTTCAGCCCCATCGGCCCCCACCACGACCCGATGCTCGTGGCCGAGACCATCCGCCAGACAGGATCACTCCTCGCACACGCCGAGTTCGGGGTCCCCTTCGGCCACCACTTCCTGATGTGGGACCTCCAGTACACCGTCGAACCCGGCCGGATCCTCATCGGCGACACACCCGCCGCACTCGACATCGACGTCACCTGCACCGAGATCAAACGACGCGGCAGCACACTCACAGGACTCCGCTACGAAGCCGTCATCCACCGCGACGGACAGCCCGCCGCACACGGAAGCGCCTCATACACCTGCACCACACCAGCCGTATACCAACGACTGCGCGCAGGCCGCGCCACCCCCCACACCACCACCCGCCTCCCCCTCACCGCCCCCGTCTCACCCCAGAGCGTCGGCCGCATGTCCCCCACCGACGTCGTCCTCTCCCCCACAGGCACCACACACCAATGGCAGCTCAGAGCCGACACCCGCCACCACGTACTCTTCGACCACCCCGTCGACCACATCCCCGGCATGGTCCTCCTCGAAGCCGCCCGCCAAGCAGCCACAGCCACCCTCAGCAACCCCACCCTCCTCCCCACCACCCTCACCAGCCACTTCAACCGCTACGCCGAACTCGACACCCCCTGCACCATCCACACCACCACCCTCCCCCCCACCACCCCCGGCCACACCACCCTCCACATCACCGGCCACCAGAACAACACCCCCGTCTTCACCACCACCCTCACCACACCCCACCCCACCACCTGACACACCACCACCTGACACACCACCACACACACGCCAGGACACCCCGCCCCGGCCTCCTCGGCAGGGGCCAGGGGACCAAGAGGCAGAGGCCGAGGAAGGCCGGACGCCCGGAACCAACGAGCCGGGGGGGGCCGAGCCGAGAAGCCAGGGGCAGCCGGCAGCCCAGGACCGGGAACGGGCAGCCCGCAGCCCAGGACCGGAGACCGGAGACCAAGAGGACCGGGGCCGGGGACCGGGGACCGAGAGGGCCGGGGGCGGGGACCGGGGACCAAGAGGACCGGGGACCAAGAGGACCGGGGACGGGGACCGGGGACGGGGACCGGGGACGGGGACCGGGGACGGGGACCGGGGACGGGGGTCCCGCCTGCTTTCTTCAGAAGGTGCTGTCCTGCTCCACGGCATACAGCTCGCAGGGGATGGCGTCTCCGCCCTCGCCATGGCGGCCGGACGTGCCGGCGCGGGTGAATCCGGCTCTGACAGGACGCGGCCGGAGACCGGGTTGCCGGGATGGCGCATGACCTCCAGCCGGCCGGGGCCGGCGGTGGTGAAAACGACGGAGACGCCCTGGCCGGCGGCGTGGATGGCACAGCCGCGGCCCCAGCTGTCCTGCCTGAGGACGCAGCTGATGATGCCCACGGACGGAGTTCCCCGCCGCAGGACGATCAGTCTCATCAGGCCGGCTTCGCCGAAGATGCCCCAGCTCCCCCGCACGCGGGGGAGCTGGGGCGCCCGCGTGCGGGGGCGGTGCGGATCTCCTCGCGGGCCCGGCCGACAGTGAGGGGCACGCCGGTGGTGTGCCGGACGGAAGCCCCGCCGCAGACCCGGGTACGGGCTGCCGCGTCACCCCGGCCCAGAGCCCGCAGCATCACCATGCGCAAACCCCCTTCACAGTGCACCGGTCAGCAGGCGGTACCCAACGGCACACCGGCCACGCCGGCACCCTGCGAAACCCCCTCGACAAGAACACCGGACACGTGAAGGGCGACAACAACACCGCACCAGACGACCACACACAGCGGGAGAACCACCGGAGCCGACCGGAACGCCCGGCACGAGACACCGGGAAACAGCCGACCCCGCCCCACCGCCGCCGACCCCGCCCACCGGCTCCGGGGCCGGCCACACGGCGATCCGGATGACCCCCTCCCGCGCACAAGGCAGCACGAAAGCCCACACACCCCGGCCCGGCAGCGGCAATCCCGCCTGAGACCCGCCGCGAACCCGACAAGATCACACGAGAAGCGAAAGCCCGGACATCGCGAAAGAGCACGACAACGGCCCCACCCGATACCGCCTCCCACCGTCGAAACACCCGGATGACACCCCGGTGACGTCCCCAAAATCCGTACCCCAGCCCAATCCTCATGAACAACCAGCACGAGACCGGACACTCACCGCTGCTCAAACCGACCGGCAAAACTGTCACCCAGGACGAACGAAGCCAGCCGCTCACACATCCCCCCTCCCCTCCCCCGCGCCGACGACCGATCACGCCTGCACCCAGCCCCCGAACAGGCAGATCGTCCCCCGCCAGACCCGCCGGACCCGCCGGACCTGCCGGGCCTTCCGGGGGCGTGCCGGGGGCCGCTGACGCTTTTCCGCAGCGCCGGGCGAGAGGAGCGGAGGTGACACCGTGCGCGACCACACCGAGCAGCACGGTGCACGCGATCACCGGAAGGACCGGCCGCCAGGCCGGCGGCGCGAGCTCCTCGACCGCCAGCAGGCCGAAAATGACAGACGCCGGCCCCCGCGGCCCGAACCAGCCCACGAACAGCACGGCCCTTCCGTCCAGTCCGCTTCCCACCAGGCAGAGGGCCACGGGCACCATGCGCAGCACCGTCAGGCTCAGTACCGCCTAAAGCACTGCCTGCCAGGTGAGGTGACCAAAGACAGCCGGCACCAGCACGGCACCGAACAGCAGCCACACCAGCACGGAGAACACCGAGGCAGCCTGCTCCACGAGCAACAGCACACGCCGTACAGCACCTTCCACCGAACCGAAAGCCAGACCGGCGACAAAACCGGCGACGAAACCGGCGACGAAACCGGCGACGAAACCGTTCCCGCCGACCGCAACAGCCAAGGTGAAACTGAGGAAAGCCAGCGCCAGAACACCCACTCCTGCAACATCCCCCGGCCGCCCAGCCCCTGCGCAGGGCACAACACAACCCCCACCCGGCAACCAGCCCCAGCACCATGCCATAACCCAGACCAACAGCAAGCTCCACAAGAACACCACCAGAAGCACGCACCTGCGACATACCCCCGGCCGCAGCCACCCCGGCCAGGGCAACCACCACAAACCGAGCGGCAATCCCGTCACCCAGACCACCCTCGACACTGATCAGCCGGCGAACCCTCGCGGGCACAACCGGACCCGCCATCACCGCAGCACCAAGCACAGCATCCGTCGGACCAAACACCACAGCAACACACAACGCAGCCCACCCCGACACCCCCGGCAACAACCCCACCGCCACCAGAACACCGAAACCGACACACAACGCAACCCGAACAACAAAAGCCACACATACAAACCAAACTCCGGCCACACAGCCCGAAAAGACAACCCCACAGCATCAGCGAAAAACACCCAGACCAAAACCACCTCCGCCAGAACCCACACCACCCCCGGCGACGAACCCAGATCCAGAACACCCACCCCCTCACCCAAAAACAGACCCAACAACACAAAAACCACCCGAACAGTGAACTCAACACACACCAACCGCCCCGAAAACAAACCCCAGAGAAAAAGAAGAAACAGGACCAGCGAAAAAGTTCCATCCACCAGAACTCCACAACCAACCCCACCCCACCCCACCCAACACGACCCAACCCGACACGACACGACACGAAACCCGATACTTCGCGATCAGCACACCCAGGAAAACCAACCGGAAAGACGGATCACGGGACTCTCACCCCAGCGGCCGCACACAGCCACCCAACACAAACACGCCGAACACTGAACGCCCAGCACACCACAACCCCCAACAACCACAACAGCAATTCACCGACACAGAAACACAACACCCACCCACAACCAGAACACCAACACGCCAAGACACCAAGGTCCTGACGCGCACCGCAAGCACCAGGATTCAGGAACTGCCGCCGCAAACAGACCAGCAGGACCAAACACCACAGACACCACAGACACGGCGCGCACGACAGACACCCCGGGCACGGCGGGCGGGTACGGGCGGCCGGGTCCGGGCGGCAGGGCCGCCCCCCGCCCACCGCAGACACCGCAAGCGCGGCAGACACCGCAGGCGCGGCGAGCTCGGCGCGCATCACAGGCACCCCGGGCACGGCCCGCACGACAGACAGCACAGACACCCCGGGCACGGCAGGCACGGCAGGCACGGCAGGCACGGCGGGCGCGGCAGACACCACGGGCACGGCAGGCACGGCAGACACCACGGGCGTGGCGGGCGGGTCCGAGCGGGCAGGGCCGTCCCCCCGCGGACCCCGACCTCTGTAAGATACGAACTCGCCGGTTTTTTTGTGGACCGGGAGACAACGGACCCGCAGGTGAAGGAGGCGAAAGTGGCGAAACAGGACAGAGCGATCCGTACACGTCAGACGATCCTGGGGGCAGCAGCCCGCGTATTCGAAGAACACGGATACCAGGCAGCCACCATCACCCAAATCCTCACCACCGCAGGCGTCACCAAAGGCGCCCTCTACTTCCACTTCCAGTCCAAAGAAGACCTCGCCCAAGGCGTACTCAGCGAACAGGACCAACACCTCACCGTCCCCCACCGCCCCTGCAAAATCCAGGAAGTCGTCGACGTCATCATGCTCCACGCCCACCGCCTCCAGACCGACCCCATGGTCCGCGCCGGCGTCCGCCTCTCCCTCGACCAACAAGCACACGACCTCGACCGCACCGGCCCCTTCCGCAACTGGGCCACCGTCATGCAAGAACTCCTCGAAAAAGCACAAACCCAAGGCGAACTCCTCCCCCACGTCCACCCCACCGAAAGCTCAGACGTCCTCGTAGGAAGCTTCGCCGGCATCCAAGCCATGTCCCAAGCACTCACCGACTACCACGACCTCAACCACCGCGTCCCCTCCCTCCTCCGCCACCTCCTCCCCAACATCACCCTCCCCTCCATCCTCACCTCCCTCGACCTCACCCCCACCCGAGGCCACACCATCCACACCCAACTCACCACCACCCCACACCACTAACCCAACACACAACCACAACACGCAACAGCCCCACCACACAAAGCCACCCGGAACGGCCGCTTGCAGAACTTTCAGACGCGGTAAGGGTTGCGCAGATAGGTCAGGCTCAGATCGCCCGTGTTGCCGAAGTACCGGGAGACCAGGTACGCGGGATCCGTCGCGATCACGCCTGCCTGGAGGTCGCTGCCGTCGTTCATGTCGTCCCAGGTCCAGGGAGTGTGCGCCGCGTTGGCCTTGCCGTTGTCACCGCGGAGCGTGCCCCACTTGGCGTACGTCTCACTGTTGTCGCGACGGCCCCAGAGGCTGTCGGAGGCGGTGAGGTCGGTGAGTCCGTACCGTGCGTCGCGGTCGTTGCCGCCGGTCGGGACCGAACCCGCACCGCGACTCGGCTTGAAGACGATTCCGTCGCCGCCGGGGAAGTCGGCACCGTTCCAAGCGTAGGCACCGTGACCGCGCGCTTCCTGGAAGCTCGTCGGGTGCGCCGCACCGTCGTAGGCCTGCATGATCACAGTGCCGTCGATGCTTTCGCGGCCGCCGGTGAAGGGGCTGCCGGGCGGAGTGTACGAGTAGAAGTTGTCGTGTGCGAGCGTCACAACCGCCTGAAGGGCGCCGTACTCGCTCCCGTCCTTACGGACAACCTCCAACTGACCCTCCATGTCGTTCTCGTGCGAGAACAGGTTCAGCGGGTAGTCCTTCCAGTCCCGGGGGTGATAGAAGGCGTAGGTGATGTACCAGTGCGTCTCGGTCTCGACCACCGAGTAGTACGCGGTGCCGGTCAGCCGTGAGGTGTTGGCGTCGAGGTTCTCCCAGTTGTTCAGGGTGTTCCAGTCGCCGTCGTAGTTCACCGGCGCCAGGTAGTCGGCGGAGTAGTACTTCGATGAGGTGTCCTGGTAATGCAGGGGCGCCCAGCGGTAGGCGAGGTCGGCGTCGCTGGGGGGCGGCCTGTGCGGGCGGGGCGAGGAACAGCGTGGTGGCGCCCACGAACGCGGCGGACAGGGTGGCCAGGGCGGATCTCCAACGGGGCACGGCAGTCCTTCTGTAGGGAAGTCGGAGTGACGACTCCCCATGATCGGGACCGGCTGTCCCTGCGCGAAGCCCTGGTCAATGAATGTTCAACGGCGAGAGGCGATTGTTCACCCAGGCACTTTGGAACGTACTCACATTCCCTTCCATCTGCGGACGTTGTACCGCTCGGCGCACGGTCACGGCGACCGCGGCGCGAACGCGCGGAAACGGCGCCCCGAAGAGATCGCGATAGCCGATACGGCCGGCAGCATCACCGTGGACGCCGGGCCGCCGGGCCGCCGGGCCGCCGGGCCGCCGCCGGCAGCGTAGTCGGGCAGATCCGCGACCAGTCCCGCAGACGGATCCGTCACGAGACGGGCAGGGCGCCCCGGGCCGGTGCCGTCGTGAGCGCGATCGACTCCCAGTTCGTCAGACCGTCGAGACCGTCGGCCGCGGCTCGCACGGCCAGAATGATCGCGGCCCAGGTGAGCCGCGATTCCAAAGGCGGCAAGAGGCGTTCGTAGTTCCTCCCACGCCGGCGGGCGTGCATCGCCGCTGCCCTCGCTGCCGCCAATCTGTTCCGTCCATGGTGCCTCTGGGATGTCGCGGGTGGCCCCGGAGAGGTTGTCACCACCGTCGGTACACAGCGGCTTTGGCGCCGGTCACCAGGCTTGCCGGCGGGACGTCGTCGGCCACCACCGCGCCGGCGGCGACCACGGCATCACGACCGATAGTGACACCGGGCAGGATCGTGGCACCGGCACCGATCCACACGTTCTCCGCCACGTCGATGGGTGCGCCGGTGAGGTACAGCCGCCGCTCCCCGGGATCGACCGGGTGGCCACTGGTGATGAACGTGACCTTCGGGCCGACCATCACGCGCTCACCGAGCCGGATGCCGGCATAGTCCAGGAACGTGCAGTTCTGGTTGATGAACACACGCTCGGCGAGGTCGAGATGGAGGCCGTGGTCCGTGTAGAAGGGCGGATAGATCGTGACTCTCGGCGGCAGTGGTTTGCCGAGGATCTGTTCGAACAAGTCGGCTTTACCCGCTTCGTCCTCGAAAGGCAGGGTGTTCAGGCGGGAGGTGAGCCCGGTGACTCGCAGGACCCTCTCGGCCATGGCCCGGAACTCCTCGCTGTGAATACGCATGAGACGGTCGCTGGACATGCCACAAGCCCTTCTGGTGTACCGATTCTGGATAAGACCCGCCGGACGCCGACGGAGGCTGCTGTCAGCAGCCGGTCGAGTCACGTGTGTTGGGACGAGGAGCTGCCGGGGACCTGCGACCATGCACGATGTCGCTATCGCCGTGTCATGGCGCAGTTGCCCAGGACGGGCGCCAGACCGTCTCGGGGAGCCTTGGCAGGCTTCCCAGGTGGGTGATGATTCCACAAAGCCCTGGATGTGGATTCGTCCTGGAGAGGATGAGCGAGAGCGGGTACGCGAGGGTCGGACTCACGATGGGGACGCGGCGCAGGTCGTGGTTCGTCGGCCAGATGTACCGGTCGCGTGCCCCGACGAGGGTGGCCACGTCCGCGGAGTCCGCGAGGGTGTCCAGGAGTACTTCGTCCCCGAAGTGCGGGCCTGCCGCGTCGATACGCAGGTCGAAGTCGGTGGCGAGCTGATCGTAGAACTCGGACCATTCGCTTCCGGGTGCGATACCCGGCACCCAGATCCGGTGCTTACGCAGCTGCGCTGGCGTCAGTCTTCGTGCGGAGGCGAGCGGATGTCCCGGACCGACGAGAAGCTCCAGCGGGGAGTCGAACGCGTGGATCATGTGCACGTCGGGCGGCAGTGCGCCCGGGTCGGTGACGGTACGGAACGAGGCGTCGATATCGCCCGCTTCGACGGCGGCGACCGCCACCCGTGGGTCGTTGACTCTGAGGGTCACCACATCGAGATCGGTTTCGGGATGCGACTGCCAGTAATCGTGCAGAACAACGGACTGCGCACTTCGCAAGCCGAGAACGTCGATGCGAAGGGCCCGGGAGCCGGGCCTGACCGCAGTGATGGCGCGCTCGACACCGGCGACGATGCTCCGTGCGTGGGGAAGAAACGCCTGACCGTCGAGCGTCATCTCAACCCCTCGCGCGGTACGTGTGAACAGGCGCACTTCCAGCGCGCGCTCCAGCGCGGCGATCCGCTTGGAGACCGCCTGCTGTGTCACGCCCAGCTCATCGGCCGCATGTTGGAACCGTCCGAGCTCGGCTGCCCGGACGAACGATCGCAATGCCTCGGTGTCCACTGGTCCATCGTAGGGCTGCCCAACCAATCGTTGTGGCTCGCCCAGGATTGGTTGTGTGATCGCTCCTGCGTGGCCGTTGTGCTTCGAGTGTCCAAACCGCCGGTTGTGGCAAGGAGCCATTGTGGCGAGGAGCCATGCGACAGGGGCGTTGAGCCGGTCCGTCCAGTGTGAGTGACTGAGTACTTCAGCCGGCGAGCTGAGCAGTGCGGTTGACGAGCGCGTTGAGCTCCGCGTAGTGACGGTATATGCGTTTGTCGTTGCGGGGCGGTGTGCATAGGGTCGGCGGCATGGCAACACGGCTTGTGCAAATTGCGATGAACGCTCAGGACGATTCCGCGCTCGGCCGGTTCTGGGCGGAGGTGCTCGGCTGGAGCGTTGACAGCGAGGAACCCGGCGTGACGAACCTCGAACCCGTGGGCCTTGTCTACCCCGACCCCGTCGCCGTCTGCGTCGACGTTCTTCGCGTCCCGGAACCCAAAACGGTAAAGAATCGTGTGCACATCGACCTTGCCACCACCTCCGCTGCCCACCAGTCGGAGCTGGTCGCGCGCCTCCAGGTTCTCGGCGCGACACCCGCCGACGTGGGGCAGGGCGACGTACCGTGGACGGTCCTGGCCGACCCGGAGGGCAACGAGTTCTGCGTGCTGGAACCGCGATCGATCTACCGGGACACCGGGCCGATGGCCGCGGTGGTGGTCGACTGCGCGGATCCGCGGGCCATGGCCCGGTTCTGGGGCGAGGCGATGGACTGGACCCTTCACGAAGTGACCGACGATCAAGCGGTGCTGCGGTCCGCCAAGGGTGTCGGCCCGTATCTGGAGTTCCTCCGCACCTCCGACGCGAAGACCGTGAAGAACCGCATCCATCTCGACGTCTGCCCGTACCCCGGTGACGATCAAGCGGCGGAGGCGGACCGGCTGCGGGCTCTCGGCGCCACCGACCTCGACCTCGGCCAGGGCGACGTACCGTGGACGGTCCTCGCCGACCCGGAGGGCAACGAGTTCTGCGTCCTCACTCCACGCTGATCCCCACGCTGACACGAGGGCTTGACGACAAGGACACGGGAGCTTGACGACAAGCTCGAACGCCCCAGGTACGCAGTCTGCCAGCCTCAACCGACCTGCGGTAATCGAGAATTACTCGTCGGAACAGCGCCGGCGGCACTACGCTGTCGTGTCGTGCAGCAGACGCGTCTCGACACTGCTCGGATCCGGGCGGCTCGCCGGGTGATCGACCCGACTTTCCTCGACACTCCGCTGTACCGCTGCGAGGCGCTGGAGCCCGGCCTCGGGTGCACCGTGAGCATCAAGCTCGAAACGGCGAATCCGGTCCGCAGCTTCAAGGCCCGCGGCACCGAGATCGTCGCGAGCCGGCTCGCCGACCGCGGCTCGCGAGCCGTGGTGTGCGCCAGCGCGGGCAATCTCGGCCAAGCCCTCGCCTGGTCCGGCCGCGGCCGGGGGCTCGACGTGACCGTCGTGGCATCCCGCTTCGCGACGGTGGCCAAGCTCGACCGCATCCGCGCGCTGGGCGCCGGGCTGGAGCTGGTGGACGGCGACCACGAGATGGCCCGCCAGCGGGCAGCGGCCATCGCTCGGTACGACGGCGTCCGGCTGCTCGAAGACAGCTTGGACATCGAGACCTGCGAGGGTGCGGCGACCATCGGTCTGGAACTGGTGGACGCCGTGCCGTCGTTCGACACCGTCCTGATCGCTCTCGGCGGCGGGGCACTGGCGACCGGCGTGGGTCATGTGCTGAAGACCTTGGCGCCCGACGTCGAGGTGATCTGCGTCCAGCCGCTGGGCGCACCGGCAATGACACATTCGTGGCACAGGCGGTGTGTCGTCACCACCGGCTCGACCGACACCATCGCCGACGGCGTCGCCGGCCGGTTTCCCATCCCGGCCGTCCTGGACGATCTCCTGCTGGTCGCTGACGACGCCGTCCTGGTTCAGGAGGCATCGATCATCGCTGGTATGCGGATGCTCCTCCACCATGCCGGCCTCGTCGTCGAGCCGTCGTCCGCGCTCGGCATCGCGGCGATCCTCGAAGACCGTGAACGCTTCGCCGGCCGGCATGTGGTCACCATCGTGTGCGGCAGCAACGTCGACGTGGACGCCTACCACCACTGGGTCGGCGCACCTCCCACTCACAGGTCCTGACAACACGCCTTGACAGCGGGTCTTGACAGCAGGTCTTGACGACAGGTCTTGTCAACTACTCGCGGGGACAACGCTGCTACCACCGCACACCTTCGTGGCCTTCGTCCCGCTGACGTTTCAGTGCGGCGTCATCATGCCTGCTGGCTGGTCACTTCGCCTGGGCGAGCCGGACCGCGTCGGGACCGGCGGGGAACCGCAGCTGCCCGGTCGTGTCGTGCACAGCCCGCCACACCGTCTCGGCGACGTCGCTCTCCTTGGTGAACACGTCCTGGCCCGTGAAGTCGTCCATGGCCTTCTTCGCGAACGCCGCGTAGGGCGCCGGGACGAGCGCGTCCAGCGACCCGCCGTTCGTTGCCCTGGCCGCGAAGTTCGTCGTCAGGCAGGCGCCCGGTTCGACCGTCTTCGCCTGCACACCGAACGGCGCGAGTTCGAGCGCGAGGGACGCGGTGAACCCCTCGATGGCCATCTTGCTCGCCTTGTAGACGGCCGAGAGTGGCATGTGCCCCAGCACAACGCTGGAGGTCACGTTGACCACCACGCCTGAGCCTCGCTCGCGGAACTGGGGCAGCACCGCCTGCGTCATCGCCATCACACCGAACGTGTTGGTCTCGAAAACCTCCCGCACTCGGGCCATGGGGGTGCCCTCGAACACGCTGATCGAGGGCACGCCCGCGTTGTTGACCAGGACATCGACGGGGCCCGCTGCCTCGAACACGGCGGTGATGCTCTCGGGACTGGTCACGTCGAGTTCGACGACGCGGAGCCGGTCCGACTCAGGAAGGACGTCAGGACGCGGCGTCCGCATCGTGGCGATGACGTTCCAGCCCTGCGAGTGGAAGTGGCGGGCGGTCTCCCGCCCGTACCCGGATGAAGTACCAGTGATCAGAACCGTCTCCATGATGTGCCCCTTGCGATGTGATGGGATCCGTCCGGATGCACAGGCGTTCTCCTGCTCCGCGGGAGAACCCGGTGATCCCATTGAATCGCTGTGACGTGGGGAGACAGTAGAGCTATCGTCGCTGGTCCTTGCACGATCCTCCTGTGCGGGCTCGCCCCCGGCTCAAGGCAGGAGGTGCGCCGGGGTGCGTACGGTGTTCCGCAGGCGGGCGGCGTCCTGGCTGGGGGGTGCGCCGAACTGGCGGCGGTATTCCCGGCTGAACTGGGAGGGGTTGTCGTAGCCGACGCGCCGGCCGACCCCGGTGACGTCTCCGGGGTGGGTGGTGAGCAGCAGCCGGGCTTCCTGCAGCCGGATCTGCTTCTGGAACTGGATGGGGCTCATCGCGGTCACCGCTTGGAAGTTGCGGTAGAAGGCGGAGACGCCCATGCCGGACCGGCGCGCCACGTCCTCGACCCGGAAGGGCTGCGCGTAGTGCTCGCGGATCCAGCGCACGGCCCGCGAGATGTGGCTGAGACTGCTGTCGGCCAGGCCGAACTGGCGAACCGTCGCACCCTGCTCCCCGGTGATCAGACGCCACAGGATCTCGCGCTTGACGAGCGGGGCCAGTACGGCCCGGTCGCGGGGCTCGTCGAGCAGGCGCAACAGCCGGACCACCGCGTCGAGCAGCGCGGCCGGAGCGTCACTGACGGCGATCCCCGAGGGCGCGCCACCACTCATGCGAGGGGTGTCTCCGTGCCCGGCCCCAAGCAGCAGTTCGGCGACGGCGGACGGTTCCAGGACGAGGCCGAACCCCAGCGCCGGCCGCCCGCGTTCGGCCTGGATGAACTGCCCCGTGACAGGCAGATCGACGGACGCGACCAGATACTGCCCGGGTCCGTACTCGAACACCCTCTCCCCCAGGGCGAGGCGTTTGGCGCCCTGGGCGATGACCGCCAGGACCGTACCGGACATCGAGGGTGCCGGCGGGTCGGGGCGGTCGACCTTCGAGATGAGGACGCCGTCGACGGCGGTGGTCCAGTCGGGTCGCGCATGGCGGGCCAGCAGGGTGCGGAGTTCGTCGAGGTCCATGCGTCCATTGCAGCACCATTGCGCACGGTGGCTCCCGAAGCCGCGAGGATCGTGCACGTACACACGAGCATCGTTCTAACGTTTCCGCAGGTCACGCACGTTGAATGGAATCACCGCACTCCATCAACGAAGAAGAGGGCATCCATGAACGTCAACTACGGCTTCAACGCCACCCTGACCGCCAGGCCGGCCATGGGAGACCAGCTCGTCGACCTGCTGCTGACCGGACTGAACGAGGGCAGCCCCGGCGCGAGCGAGCACTGCCTCGTCTACCTCGTCTCCCGCTCCGCGTCGGACCCCGACATCGTCCACGTCACCGAAGGCTGGACGAGCGAGGAGGACCATCACCGCGTCTTCGCCGGCGAGACCGCCCAGGCCATCGTGGCGCGGATCGGCCCGCTGCTCGCCAAGGACTCCGCGTATACCGACTACGTCCCGGTCCGCGGCAAAGCCGCCTTCTGACCCGCCGAAGACCCCACACCCCGGCTCACGCGGCCTCGGTGCCCACCGAGGCGGCCCTCTTCCCGCCCCACCGTCCGCCACCACCCACGAAAGGCGACGACCATGACCACGGCACGCCCCGCCCTCGACCCCGAACTGCGCGAACTCATGGCCGACATGCCGCTGATGTCCCGGCTCAGCCGCGAAACGCTGGCGCAGGTGCGCCCCTTCTCCTCGATGCCCGTCGAACCGCTCCTCGAAGGGCGCGCGATCGACCGGCGCGAGGTCACCGTTCCGAGTCCGGACGGCGTCCCGATCCCGTTGTCGGTCTTCAGCCCCGCGCACGCCGATCGCACCTCCGCCGCACCCTGTGTCTACTGGATGCACGGCGGGGGGATGATCATGGGCGACCGCTTCTCGCAGATCGACATCCCGCTGGAGTGGCTCGACGAGTTCGGCGCCGTCGTGGTCTCCGTCGACTACCGGCTCGCTCCTGAGGCCACCGGCACCGTCCCGGTCGATGACTGCTACCAGGGACTGCTCTGGATCGCCGGCCACGCCGCCGAACTGGGCATCGACCCCGCCCGGATCATCGTCGCGGGCGCCAGCGCGGGCGGCGGCCTCGCGGCCGGGGTCGCCCTGCTGGCCCGTGACCTCGGCACCCCGGCGATCGCCGCCCAAATCCTGATCGGCCCCATGCTCGACCACCGCAACACCACCACGTCCAGCGGCCAGTACGCGAACGGGCCCGGTGTCTGGACCCGCGAGATGAACGAATTCGGCTGGAGCTGCCTCCTCGGCGACCTCACCGACGACGAGATACCCGCATACGTCTCCCCCGCCCTGGCCGACGACCTCTCGGGCCTGCCGGCCACCTACATCGACACCGGCTCAGCCGAAGTCTTCCGCGACGAGGACACCGACTACGCGAGCCGCCTCTGGGCGGCCGGCGGCCAGGCCGAACTCCACGTCTGGGCAGGCGGCTTCCACGGATTCGACGCCCTGTACCCGCGAGCGCGGATCTCGGCCACGGCCCGCCGAACCCGTACCGACTGGCTCGCGCGAGTCCTGCTCACGATCCCCGCCGATCCCCACCGCACAACGCCACCGAAATCCTGATGACGCGGTGGGCATGAGTGCCTGTTCGCGCAGCCTTGCCCCGCCAGGATGCCGCGCCGAGGAGCAGGCGTGCTGCGCGCCCTTGCCGTCCTGCCACAGGAACGGCAGCGCTGCCGGGCTCGACTACGCGAACCGTTCGTGGTCGGCCAGTACCGCGTCGATCACACGGAGATGGATGGCAGCCCGTTCGTCTCGGGGATCCGGGCACTCGGCCACCGTCAGCGCGGCCTTCCACAGTGCCCAGCCCCTGGCCCTGGCCCACGTGCCGTCGTCCTGTCCGACCGCTTGGCGGAACACCTCGCGACTGTCGTCACGGAACAGGGTCCAGGCGATGGTGAGGTCACAGGCCGGATCGCCGACGCCCGAGGTGCCGAAGTCGATGACGGCCGACAGTTCACCACCGTCGACGAGCAGGTTGTTGCCACCGACGTCGCCGTGGAACCAGACCGGCTTCCCCTGCCACTCGGCGGCGAGTGCCGCCTGCCAGACCTCGGTGGCCCGCACGGTGTCGACGCGGCTGCCCAGGGCGGCGAGGCACCGGTGCGTCTCGTCGTCGTAGTGGGCGGGTGACGCGCCGCGGTAGAAGCTGTGTGCCCCCGCGAGCGGACCATCGGTGGCGTCACAACGCTGCAGGGCGCGAATGAAACCGGCCACATCGGCGGCGAATTGGGACATGTCGCCGACACGTTCGGGAGAGGCCGTCTCGCCGGGCAGCCAGCGGCGTACCGACCAGGAGTGGGGATATCCCTCGCCCGGGGCCCCCTTGGCAAGGACGGTGGGCACCGCCACCGGAAGGGACGGGGCCAGGCGGGGCAGCCAGTCACATTCCTTGTCGACAGCGGAGGCGTAGCCGGCGGCGGTGGGCAGACGGACCGTCATGTCCTCACCGAGGCGGTACGTACGGTTGTCCCAGCCGTCCACCGCCACCGGGACGACCGGCAGACGCGCCCATCGCGGAAACTGCGTGGCAATGAGCCGCTTCACCAGCGCCGCGTCGATTCCTGCGCGCCCGTCGGGAACAGTCGAAAGCATCCGCCGATCATCACAGGTGCGTTCGTGTGAGGCAACGGAATAACGGCATGGAACACACCCAGGCATCCCAACACCCCGGCACCCCGGCACCCCGGCACCCCGACATCCGGGCACCCCGACATCCGGGCATCCGGGCATCCGGGCATCCGGGCATCCGGGCATCCGGAGAACGGTCCGACCTCGGCTCGTACTACCAGCCCAGGGGACCGCGCGATCCTCGATCACTCCTCCGCGGTCATCCCCGAAGGGGGCCGGAGCCCAGCACCCTGGCAGTGAAGTCCGCCAATTGCGCGCGCATTCTTTCGCGCGGCACGCGCTCCTTTCCGGCCAGATGCTCGACGAGGTCGGCTCGGGTGGCGGCGAGCAGGGCGTGGGCGGTGAAGTCGCCGTCGGCCAGGCCGGGGATCCGCTCCAGTACGGCGTGGAGCAGGCCGTGCCATCGCTCGTAATGCGCCGCCTGGTACGGGCTGCTGCCCCCGCCCTCCTCCAGGGCCAGCATGAGGCCGCGGTTGTCGAGTTTGAAGCACAGGACAGCGTCGAGCAGGGCGGGTACGCGCTGTTGCGGTGGGGTGGCGGGGCCCAGAGGCGGCGGGCCGCTCTCGACGGCCTCTCTGACCGGCTGGAGCCGCGCCTCGTACAGCGCGCGGAGCAACCCGGGCCGGTCTCCGAAGGCCCGGAAGAGCGTGCCCTTGCCGACGCCGGCCGCTGCCGCGATGTCGGCCATGGTGACGTCTTCGGGGCTCTCGCAGCGGGCGAAGAGGGCGTCAGCTGCCGCGAGGACGGCTTGCCGGTTACGGGCGGCGTCCTTGCGGGGCTTGCGCTCGGTCATGCTGCTCCTCCATTTACAAAGCGGACCCTGGGTCCGTATCGTCAAAACGGACCCGCAGTCCGGATTCTATGTATGGAGGATACGCATGTCCGCACCGACTTCTCCGGCGGATCTTTACCGCCACAGCCTGCGGCTGCTACTGGACAAGAACATTCCCGGCTGGGTCGGCCTGTGGGCCGAGGACAGCCTCATGGAGTTCCCCTTCGCCCCCGACGGCCCGCCCAAGCGGCTGGAGGGCAAGGAGGCCATCGCCGCCTACATGCGCCACTACCCCGACCACATCGATCTGCACGACTTCCCGGCCCCGCGGATCCACCAGACCACCGATCCGGAGACCATCGTGGTCGAGATGCGCGGCGTCGGCCGCGTGATACAGACCGACAGCCCCTTCGACATGACCTACATCGCCGTCGTCACCGTTCAGGACGGGCGCTTCACGTCCTACCGCGACTACTGGAACCCCCTCGCGCTCGAAGCCGGCACCGACTTCACCGGGCGCAGCCGATGACGACCACCGGCACCTCTCTGGTCATCGGCGCGACCGGCACCACCGGCAGCCGCACCGCCGCGCGGCTGACAGCCGCCGGCCACCGCGTCAAAGCCGCCAGCCGCCATGCCACCCCGGTCTCCGGCACAGAGCCGGTCCTCTTCGACTGGTACGCCCCCGCCACCCATGCCGCCGCCCTCGACGGAGCCGACCGTGTCTACCTCATACCGCCCCTGGGCGACTCCGACCCGGCGCCGGTCATGCTGCCGTTCCTCCGGCAGGCCCGCACCGCCGGCGTACACCGCGCCGTGCTTCTCAGTTCCTCGGCCATTCCCCAGGGCGGCCCGGCGGTGGGAGCGGTGCACGACGCCCTGCCCGATCTGTTCGAACAGTGGGCGGTACTGCGGCCCTCGTGGTTCATGCAGAACTTCACCGGAACGCACACGCACGCCGTGAGCATCCGTGAAGAAGGCGTCATCCGGACCGCGACCGGGAGCGGCCGGGTCGGTTTCGTCGACGCCGGGGACATCGCGGCCGTCGCCGTCCACGCCCTCACCGACGAGCACGCCCCCAACACCGATCTCGTCCTCACCGGGCCGGAGGCGCTCAGCTACGACGACATCGCCGCGATCACCACCGAGGTCACCGGCCGGCCCGTGGTCCACCGGCGTCTGTCACACGAGCACATGCGCGACCACCTCACGGCGCGGATACCCGTGGAGTTCGCCACGATGCTGGCCGACATGGACCGTGCCATTGCCGAGGGGGCCGAGAACCGCGTCACCGACACCGTCCAGCGCCTCACCGGCCGGCCCGCACGCACCTTCCGCGCCCTTCTTGAAAGGGAGACCGGGTCCTGAGACCAGATGCTGGGATGAGCTGCTGAGATGAGATGTACCGCTGGGCCGAGATGCGGCAGTTGAGGTTCCAGGACGATAAGCGGTTCTGGTCCCAGGCGTTCCCGACTCATCGACCAGGCTCATCCACGAGAGCCAAAAAAAATCGGCCTGCGATGTCGAGAATCGGTGGCCGGCTCCGTCCCAGCGGTGAACGCGGCCACAATGGGCCGCACCAGTACCGAGGAGAAGCACGATGGCCAAGTACTTGCTGCTCAAGCACTACCGCGGCGCGCCGGCCCCGGTGAACGACGTACCCATGGACCGGTGGACGCCGGAGGAGATCTCGGCCCACGTGCGGTACATGAACGATTTCGCGGCCCGGCTCGAAGAGAGCGGCGAGTTCGTCGACAGCCAGGCGCTCGCCCCCGGAGGAACGTTCGTCCGCTACGACGGCGAGGGTCGCCCGCCGGTCACCGACGGCCCATTCGCCGAGACCAAGGACGTGATCGCCGGCTGGATGGTGATCGACGTCGACAGCTACGAGCGCGCCGTCGAGCTGGCCGGGGTCCTGTCGGCCGCCCCCGGGGCCGGCGGGGAGCCGATCCACGAGTGGCTGGAACTGCGCCCGTTCCTGACCGAGCCGCCCACCATCACGGAGTGACCCCTGCAGTGAACGAGGTCCTGCTCCGGAGCCTCACGCCGAGCGTGCTCGGGATCCTCGTCCGCCGCGGAGCCGACTTCGCGGCGGCCGAGGACGCCGTGCAGGACGCGCTGGTCGAGGCGGTCCGCGTCTGGCCCGCCGACCCGCCGCGGGACCCGAAGGGCTGGCTGGTCACCGTGGCCTGGCGCCGGTTCCTCGACGCGACCCGGGCGGACGCCGCTCGCCGGCGGCGTGAGGACCTCATCGACGAGGAGCCGGCGCCGGGCCCCGCATCCGCGGTGGACGACACGCTCCAGCTCTACTTCCTGTGCGCCCATCCCTCGCTGACTCCGTCGTCCGCGGTCGCGCTCACGCTCCGCGCCGTCGGCGGGCTGACCACCCGCCAGATCGCCCAGGCCTACCTGGTGCCAGAGGCGACCATGGCGCAGCGCATCAGCCGGGCGAAGCGCACCGTCTCCGGCGTGCGCTTCGACCGGCCCGGCGACGTCGCCACCGTGCTGCGCGTCCTCTATCTGGTCTTCAACGAGGGCTACTCCGGCGATGTCGACCTCGCCACCGAGGGCATCCGGCTCACGCGGCGGCTCGCGGCCGCCATCGACCACCCCGAGGTGGCGGGGCTGCTCGCCCTCATGCTGCTCCACCACGCGCGGCGGGCCGCCCGGACCGCGCCGGACGGCAGCCTGGTGCCGCTCGCCGAGCAGGACCGCCGCCGGTGGGACACGGAGTCGATCGCCGAGGGCATCGGCATCCTGCAGGCGGCCCTCTCCCGTGACCGGCTGGGCGAGTTCCAGGCCCAGGCCGCCATCGCGGCACTTCACGCCGACGCCCCCACCGCCGAGGAGACCGACTGGGTGCAGATCGTCGAGTGGTACGACGAGCTCGCGCGCCTGACCGACAGCCCGGTTGTCCGGCTCAACCGCGCGGTGGCCGTCGGCGAGGCCGACGGACCGCGAACCGGGCTGGCGGCGCTCGCGGAGCTGGACGGCTCACTGCCCCGCCACACCGCGGTGGCGGCGTACCTCCACGAGCGCGACGGCGACCTGGCGACGGCGGCACGGCTGTTCGCCGAGGCGGCCCACAAGGCACCCAACCTCGCCGAACGCGACCACCTGACGCGCCAAGCCGCCCGGCTCAACGACCGCCGGCGCACCTGACGGTCCGGGCCCGGATTCCCCAGCGGCACGGTGGATGGGCACGGCCGTTCCGGACCCACCCGGTATGTCTGGCCCGGTCGGGGCCGGCGGCCCGAGCTTGGGCGCCCCGGCCCCTCCGCCGTCCGGGCGCGAGAAGGACAGAGATTCCGGCCTGTCCGGTGCACCGCAGGTCAGCGGCGGGGCAGCACGCCCAGGAGGGTTGCCGTCAGAGCCAGCTTCAAGTAGTCCTTCAGTTCCAGGTGGAAGCGGGCCAGGTCGGGCTCGGCCCGGTAGGCCGCCTGCAGGCTGGGTGGGGGTGTGCTGTACGCCGACAGCGCGCCGGCCATGACCATGGTCTGCAGGCTGAACAGTGTCGCGTTCTCGCCCAGCTCCGGCAGGTACTTCTGGATCAGGGCGGTCATGGTTGTCAGGCGGTCCAGGGAGGCGCGCTTGTAGCGTGCTACGACCTCGACGGAGACGTTGTGCTCCAGGACGCCGCCCTGTGCGCCGAAGAGGTCGCACAGCACCGCTCGGCCGGAGAGTGAGCGGCTGAGGATCTCGGCCACCGCTGTCGCTCGCTCGGCCATGGGCAGATCTTCGTCGACGCCGGCGGCCAACTCGCCTGCCAGTTCCGTCAGCCACTCCCGCAGGAAGCGGTCCAGCAGTTCCAGCAGCACCGCCTCGCGAGACTCGAAGTAGCGCAGCACGTTCGGCTTCGCCAGGCCTACCCGGCGGCTGAGCTCGTTCAGGGTGACCGCGGCCACAGGCATCTCGTCGAGCATCGCCGACGCCGTGTCGAGGATCGCCCGCCGGCGGAACTCCCGCTGCTCTTCGGTTCGCGCCCGCTGGAAAGTCACGATCACCAGCCTAACTTAGGTACCTGCGGTACGTTGACAACGTACCGAAAGTACTTTAACGTCATGGACGCAAGATACCTTCGGTACGTTAATTGATCAGGAGCCTGACATGGGCGAGAAGTGGACGACGGCGAACATTCCGGACCAGCGCGGGCGGGTGGCCGTGGTGACCGGGGCCAACACCGGACTGGGGTACGAGACCGCCAAGGCGCTCGCCGAGCGCGGGGCGTCCGTGGTGCTCGCCGTGCGCAACGTCGAGAAGGGCGAGCAGGCCGCGGCCCGCATGACCGGCGACGTGACCGTGCAGGCGCTGGACCTGACCTCGCTCGACTCCGTCAGGACCGCGGCGGCGGCGCTGCGGTCCCGGCTCGGCCGGATCGACCTGCTGATCAACAACGCCGGCGTGATGTACACCCCGAAGCAGACCACCCGGGACGGCTTCGAGACGCAGTTCGGCACCAACCACCTCGGCCACTTCGCGCTCACCGGGCTGCTGCTGGACCTGATGCTGCCGGTGCCCGGCTCGCGCGTGGTGACGGTCAGCAGCACCGGCCACCGCATCCGGTCCGCGATCCACTTCGACGACCTGCAGTGGGAGCGGTCGTACAGCCGGGCCGGCGCCTATGGTCAGTCCAAGCTGGCCAACCTGATGTTCACGTACGAGCTGCAGCGCCGGCTCGCCACGCACGGCACCACCGTCGCGGTGGCCGCGCACCCCGGCATGTCCAGCACCGAACTCGCCCGCAACACCCCCGCGGCCCTCCGGCTTCCGCTCACCTGGCTCGCGCCGCTCATCACCCAGACACCGGCGATGGGCGCGCTGCCGACCCTGCGCGCCGCCACCGACCCCGCCGCACTCGGCGGCCAGTACTACGGTCCCGGCGGACGCAACGAGATCATGGGCCATCCCCGGCTGGTCACCTCAAGCCCGGAGTCGTACGAGGCCACCGTCCAGCAGCGGCTGTGGGCCGTCTCCGAAGACCTCACCGGGGTGACGTTCCCCATCGCTCGGTCCAAGCAGAACGCGATTCCCTCCGAATCGGCCACCACGAGGTAACCCGCACCGGCAGGAGGCGCCGGGTCGTCGCGGCGCACGAGGGCGGCGCCGAAACCGACGAGGCGCTCGCACCACGCTTGAAGGGCGGCCATCCGCGACCCACAGCGGCGTCCGGCGCAGCCGTGTCGACGCGGGTGACCGCCTGCCAGAACGTGCTCTGCGAACTCGATCCCGATGACCGCTCGGCCGGACCGATCCATGCCAGCCTCGGTTGCACGGCCGGTCGGTCCCGATGTCGAGTGAGTGGGACCCCGCCGCCTGGCCGTACCAAGCGTTCAGTCGTCCGTGGACGCAGCAGGCCACCGGCCGGCGGCATCCCCTGCTGGACTGCGCGACGGTCAGGTTCGAGGCCGTGGTTCCGGTACGGCCGTTTCGGTGGTCGAGGGGTTCGCGTCATTTCCCGGGCTGATACTGGTCGGCGACGACCGGACCAGCGGACGGCACGTCGGCTTCGCGTCGTGGCTGGAGCGGGACATCTCGTGCTCATGGACTTCGAACCCGCCGTGATGAGTGTCGCCGCAGAGTTTCCCAAGAAGGCCGCTGAGCAGTCCCGTTGGGGGAAGTCCACATCCTGAGGGTGCTGCATGGTTTGCCACCGGACGCTCCCCAAGAGGCAGTGCCACGACGGGAGTTCGCCCCGAGGCGGTCGAGTTGACGGCCGCGGGCCGTCGAATGACGGCCAGTGGGTCGGTGGTCGGGAGCAACCGCCAGTCGGCCCGGCTTCCGTACACCTTCGCGTCGGTCATGGTCCGAACGGTCAGACGCGCGGTGCCGCCGTCGAGGTCGAGCGTCGTATCCACCTCGCCGATGGAGTGGTAGACGAACTGCCCGGCCTTCATCTCGGCCAGCCACTCGGCTGTGGGCTGCACGTATCCCGTCATGTGGGTGAGGGTGAGACCCTCGTCGAGCAGGTCGTCGAGTGACGGTGTGTCTCCTTCGACCATGGCGTCCAAGTAGGCGTGGTGGGCCTGGAAGATAGCCTCCCGGTCCGTCCGGCTGGGGGCGGTGGCATGCTGACTCCTTGATGCGTGGTGGGCGTTGCGTGGGTCCGTTCATGCCGAACCAGCCCGGCCGCACGATGGTGTACGTGCGGCCACTGGCCCGTACCAGACGCTCCGAGCGGCGCTTCCACTCCAGCGCATGGCCGTAGCTGTTGCTGCGAGTGGTGGCCCCGATGGAGGTCATCAGCGCCGCGCGAGGCCGCGCGCCGTCCAGGGCGGTCAGGGCGGTCAGGGCGGTCAGGATGTTGCGTACGCCTGCGTAGTCCAGCGTCTCCGGCGAGGAAGCGCCGGTGCCGAAGGAGCCAAGGGTGAGCATGATGGCGTCGGCGCCGGTCACCGCCTCGGGCAGGGTCTCGGGCCGGGTGACACCACCGACGACAAGCTCGGCGTCGGCGGGGAGCAGTTGGGCGCCCTCGCGCGGTCACGCGCCAGGGCCCGGACGGTGTGTCCGCGGGCGATCGCCTCGGCCACCACGAGCCGTCCGGTGCTGCCGGTGGCGCCGATCACCAGCACGGCCAGGGGCTGTGCTGCCGCGTTCGTTCCCTCCTCGCCAGGGCATGGATGGGATGAGCGCCCATGCCGTCAGTCCCACTCGGGCGTCGCGATCGCGCGCGCGGGCTGACCACCAGCGGGCCGAACGTCCCGTCGACGTAGTTCATGTCGGAATGGCAGATCCCGCAGTACAGGATGTCGAGCTTGACATCGTGCGCGCCGATGTCGCGGCGCTCGATGGTGACGGGAACGAGCGGCTTTCCGGCTTCGTGGGCGCCGAACGCGTTGACGGTGGTGGGCACGGTGATTCCTCCGCGCGGGTACGAGGTGATGTCAGGCTTCTTGGATGGCGCGGCCGTAGGCCGCGAGGGTGACGTCCGAAGGCTCGGGGCCGCCGCGCCGGCCGGTCTCCAGGGCGTCGAGGGACTTCAACTCATCCGCGGTCAGGGCGAAGTCGAAGACATCGATGTTCTCCGCGATGCGGTGGCGCTTGGTCGACTTGGGGATCACCGAGCGGCCCTGCTGGATGCCCCAGCGCAGCAGCACCTGGGCCGGGCTCTTGCCGCGCACCTCGGCGATCGCAGTGACGGCCGGGTCTGCGAGGACGCTCCTGCGCTCCTCGCCATATCCGGGGTAGAAGGTGATGCCGCCGATGGGAGACCACGCCTGGTTGAGGATGCCGTGCTCGTCGTCGAAGTCGAGTACGGGGCGCTGCTGGAAGTACGGGTGGATCTCCAGCTGGTTGACGGCCGGGACGACGGAGGTGGTGGCGAGCAGCGTGGTCAGGTGGTCGACCATGAAGTTGCTGACGCCGATCGCCCGAACCTTGCCGTCTGCCAGAAGCCGCTCCAGGGCGCGGTAGGCGGCGAGGGTCTTGTCGAAGTCCGACGGCAGCGCCTGGTGCAGGATCAGCAGGTCGATCTGGTCCAGGCCGAGCTTGGCGGCGCTCTTGTCGAAGCCGTGCAGGGTCTCGTCGTAGCCGTAGTCGCTGATCCAGATCTTCGTCTCGATGAAGATGTCGTCGCGGGGCACGGCGGAGGCGTGGATGGCCTGACCGACCTCGCGTTCGTTGCCGTACGCGGCGGCGGTGTCGATGTGGCGGTAGCCGAGTTCGAGCGCGGCCGTGACGGCGGCCCGGGTCTCGTCCGGCGGGGTCTGGAAGACCCCGAGTCCGAGGGCGGGCATCTCGACGCCGTTGTTGAGGGTGAGGGTCTGCATCACAGGGACCTTTCGTGCGGGCGGGTACGCGCGGGGACGATGAGGGTGGGTGAGGGTGGCCGCGAGGGCCAGGACAAGCAGGACAGCGGACCCCGGTCAGCGCGGCACCCGAGCGGGCCGCGATGTCGGCGGCTCCGTGACCGGTGGAGACCGGGGAAGACCAGGACGTAGGCGTTGGTGATCCAGGACAGGCCGGTCTCGGAGGACTCCATGTCGGAGCGGAGCTGCGGGAGGCCGGTGCCGGACTCCTGGTCCTCTGTTCTCTCAGGACAACCCGCGCGGGCACAGGGGTGGGAGTCACTGGTCTTCCAGGTACTGGCAGTACCTCGCAGGTCCTCGCGGATGGATCTACGGTGAAGGTCAACGCACGACCGTCGTAGGTCGAGGCCGGACCGTCCCACCGGGGCGCGATCAGACGGCGACGGAGCGATTTCAGGGATCTGGACGATGGCAGACACAGACAGCGAGAAGAGCGTGGCCGCCGAGGTCCGCGAGTTCCTGAGCACCCGGCGTGCCCGGATCACCCCTGAGCAGGCCGGACTGCCGGTGTACGGCGGCAACCGGCGGGTCGCGGGCCTGCGCCGGGAGGAGGTCGCGCTGCTCGCGGGCATGAGCGTCGACTACTACGTCCGCCTCGAACGCGGAAGCCTCTCCGGCGCCTCGGACTCGGTACTGGAATCCCTCGCGCACGCGCTGCGGCTGGACGAGGCCGAGCGCACTCACCTCTACGACCTCGCCCGCGAGGCGACACCGTCGGGCCGGCGCCCCACCGTGACCGCGTCCCGGGTGCGGCCCACGATCTTGCGCCTGCTGGACTCGATGGCCGATGTGCCGGCGTATGTGCGCAACGCGCGCTTCGACATCCTGGCCGCGAACACGCTGGGGCGGGCGCTGTACGCACCTCTCTTCGACTCGCCGCTGTTCGCCCAGCGTGGCCCTGTCAACAGCGCCCGCTTCCTGTTCCTGGACCCCGCGAGCAAGGACTTCTGGGTCGACTGGGAAAAGGGCGCTGACGACGCGGTCGCGTTCCTGCGCATCGAGACGGGCCGGACACCCCACGACAAGGCGCTGACCGACCTGATCGGGGAGCTGACGACCAAGAGCGGCGACTTCGCCCGCCGGTGGGCCCGCCACGACGTGAAGTTCCACCGTTCCGGAGTGAAGAACCTCCACCACCCGCTGGTCGGCGATCTCGCCCTGCCCTACGAGGCGATGGAACTGCCCGCCGACCCCGGCCTTCGCCTCACCTTCTATACGCCCGAACCGGACTCCCCGGCGCGGGAGGCCCTGAGCCTCCTCGCCAGCTGGGCAAGCACCGGGACCGTCGTCCCGACCGCGAACGACTGACTACGACTGAGCACACCCGAGGAGAACCCCTTCATGCAGTACCGACCGCTCGGCCGCACCGGCGTCCAGGTCAGCCCGCTGTGCCTGGGAGCGATGATGTTCGGCCCCTGGGGCAACGAGGACGAGGCCGATTCGATCCGGATCATCCATCGCGCCCTCGACGCGGGCGTCAACTTCGTCGACACCGCGGACGTCTACTCCGCCGGTGTCTCGGAGGAGATCGTCGGCAAGGCCCTCAAGGGCAAGCGCGAGAACGTGTTCCTGGCGACCAAGTTCTTCATGCCGATGGACCAGAACGACCCCAACCAGCGGGGCGGCTCACGGCGCTGGATCATCCGCGAGGTCGAGAACTCGCTGCGGCGGCTCGACACCGACCACATCGACCTCTACCAGGTCCACCGGCCCAGCCCCGACACCGACGTTTCGGAAACCCTGGGCGCCCTCTCCGACCTCGTCCACCAGGGCAAGATCCGTTACATCGGTTCCTCGTCCTACTCCGGGTCCCAGATCGTCGAGGCCCAGTGGGCCTCGCGCGAGCGGAACCTGGAACGGTTCGTGACCGAGCAGCCCCCGTACTCGATCCTGGTCCGCGGCATCGAGGAGGACGTGCTGCCCACCGTGCGCCGCCACGGCATGGGCACCCTGACCTACAGCCCGCTCTCCGGCGGCTGGCTGTCAGGCCGCTACCGCAAGAACGCCACCGAGGGCCCCGCCTCCGCGGCCCGCCCCCAGGCCCGCTTCGACATGAGCACCTCCGCCAACCAGCGCAAGCTCGACGCCGTCGAACAGCTCGCGCTCCTGGCGGAGAAAGCGGGTCTCACCCTGATCGAGCTGGCTGTCGCCTTCGTCATCAACCACCCTGGTGTCACCTCGGCGATCATCGGACCGCGCACCATGGACCAGCTGGAGGCGTTTCTGCCCTCCGCCGACGTCACGCTGTCGTCCGACGTGCTCGACGCCATCGACGAGATCGTCGCCCCCGGTGTCACGGTCAACCCGGTCGACAACAACTACGGCGACTTCGAACTCCGCGCCGATCAGCGGCGTCGCTGACACGCCCCGGGCCGGCCGGTCACGCCGGCCGGTCACGCCGACTTCCCCGCGACCACGAAAGGCGCACCGCTGCCGGGGGTCCGCAGACTTCTCCCGACTCCGGGGTCGGGCCGATCACCGGTGTATGGCCGGTACGTGGGGCAGCATGACCCGGTGGGTGGCCTCACTCGCGCTGGCCTGCGACAACCTCCACTGGCGCATGGAACTCGCCGACGTACGGAACAACCACATCCGTGTCGTCTCGAAGGGCCGCCTTCGCCACCACGGCGACCACAAGGCTGACAAGGCTGACGGCAAGGATCGCCTCGTTCAGGTGAGGCGCCGGGGGCCTGGCCGCCATCGCGACTCCCTGGGCGAACCGCTGCTCGACTGCCACTGTCACCTGAGGCATTTCGTCAGGAGTTCCAAAGCCCGCCTCCGCTGCCAGGGCTTCGCTATACATCGCCCGGCCGATCCGGCCCAGCGGAGAACCTGCCGCCCGATCGCGCCGGCCAGTGCACGCGTCGGAGCGCCCGGCGCGATGGGCGGTAGCCGCCGCCCGGATACCGCGTCACATGGCTTCGCAGTCGTTCGGCGAGTGGGCCGTGGCGGACCGTATCAGCGGTCGACCAGCCTGGTTCATCACGGACCGTGACGATATCGGCGGAACCGTGTGGCAGGCCGAGGAGGGATGTGCACGTATGCGGTGAAGGGTTCGGACAGCGCGACCGGCGGCACCAGGGCATCGCCGGCCGGGCCAGGAACGGCTCGCGAGAAGCCTGGTCCCACCGCGGCGGCGTCGTGTGTTCTCGCAGGTCGAGAGCTACTGATGACGTGTACTCGGCCAGGATGACCAGGGGCGCGTCTACGCCAGGGGGCCCGGCCAATCGGTATCTGTGCCCGTTTGGCGGGCCGGGAAGCGCCGTTCCGGAGATCGAACCGAACAGGCGTGGACCGACGGCGCACGGGCATACGCCGGACAGTGAGCATCGAACCCGACGAGATCCCCCGGGGCAGCGGTACGCACGTTCCGTGACCGCCCCGAGTGGTCCCGCGTCCTCGTCACGCCGACCCTGGAAGAAGGTCGGGCACGATTCCGACGACGACGAGGTGGTTCCATGGCCGTACCACGGACCGACGACAGGGCGCGGCGCACGCTGACGATCCCCGGCGTCTACGCGCCACAGCACGATTCCCAGCTCCTGATGCGGGCCATTCGCAGAGAGGAGGTCGGGCCGGGCATGGATGTTCTCGACCTCGGCACGGGGACCGGAGTGCTGGCCCTCTGCGCCGCCCGGCGCGGCGCCCGGGTGACAGCCATCGACATATCGCGGCGCGCGGTGCTGTGCACGCGGATGAACGCCGTGCTGTCGCGCCAGCGCGTCACGGTACGCCGTGGAGACGTGTCCGCGATCGCACGGCCGGACGGCAGGCGGTACGACGTGGTCATCAGCAACCCGCCCTACGTACCCACACCGCCGGCCGGACTCCCGCGCGGCGGAGCGGCCCGTGCCTGGGAAGGCGGGCACAACGGGCGGGCCCTCGTCGACCAGGTCTGCGTCTGCGCCGCGAACGCGCTGCGTCCCGGGGGTGTGCTGCTCATGGTCCACTCCGCGCTGTGCGGATCCGAGCTCACGGTCGACCGGCTGACGGCGGCAGGCCTGCGCGCGGAGGTGTGTGACCGCGCGCTGGTCCCGTTCGGACCGGTCATGCGTTCCCGGCTGTCATGGCTGCGCGGACGCGGCCTGGTAGACGACGGACAGGACAAAGAGGAACTGGTGGTCATCCGTGCTGAACAACCCTGAACGTCCCCGCCGGGTACGCCTCGAACGCAACGGCCCGATGCTGGTGGAAGGACCCGTCACCGTCATAGGGGATGACGGTGTATCCGTCACCTCGGAACGCTTCATGGTGGCGGTGTGCACGTGCCGCCGCAGCCGCGCCTACCCGTGGTGCGACACCAGCCACCGCCGCAGAGTTTCCGAGGCGTCCGGCCCCCGAGCCACCGCTGACACCGCCCCTCGGGGCGACGAGCCCCACCCCACAGACGATCCCTCCAGCCCCACCCGCGATGACACGAGCGGAGACCCGGAATGACCGCGACGGCGTACACCGAGTCACGACTCACCCGCCCCGGACTGCCGACACCACGGGGCGACCTGTCCGCGGCCCTTCTGGCGTCGCTGCGCGACCGGGAGCGCCCGCCGCCCGTACCGGAGGCGGTGGGCTCCGCGACCGATCCCTACGGCGGGGACGTCCAACTTGCCCTGTACGTACTGTATGAACTGCACTATCAGGGGTTCGAGGGCGTCGGAGACGACCGCGAATGGGACCCTGACCTGCTGCGGCTGCGCGCCGGGTTGGAGCGACGGTACCTGGACGCGCTGCGCGCGGACGCCCCGGGCGTCGCGAGCGCCGAGACGGCCCTGGAGCGGATCCTGGTGGAGCCCCTCGACGACGGCACGGGCGTCAGCCACTATCTCCAGCGCGAGGGCCGACCGGAACACCTGCGGGAGTACGCGGCGCTGCGGTCCCTGTACCACCTCAAGGAGGCGGACCCGCATGCCTGGGTGATCCCGCGACTCCACGGGCGGGCCAAGGCGGCCATGGTGGCGGTGGAATTCGACGAGTTCGGCGCCGGGCGCGCCGAGGACATCCACGCGCGCCTGTTCGCCGACCTGATGGACGACCTCGGCCTGGAGCACGGTTACGGCCGCTACGTCGACGAGGCTCCGGACGAGGCGCTGGCCCCGGTGACGGTGATGTCCCTGCTCGGGCTGCACCGAGCGTTGCGAGGCGCTCTGATCGGCCACTTCGCGGCCGTCGAGGTGACCTCCTCACCGGGCTCGCGCCGACTGGCCGACGCTCTGCGCCGCACGGGAGCCGGACCGGCCGCGCAGCGCTTCTACGACGAACACGTGGAAGCCGACGCCGTCCACGAACAGGTCGTCCGGCACGAGATCATCACCCCACTGCTGGAGGACGAACCGCATCTGGAACCGGACGTGGTGTTCGGCATCGAGGCCACCGGACTGCTCGAAGACCGGCTCGGCGCACACCTGCTGCGCGAGTGGCGGCAGGAACGGTCGGCCCTTCGCCAGGCGGACTGAGTGGCGGACTTTCGTCGTGGGCAATGCTGCCGCGCCGCGCTTGCGCGGCGCCGGCCTGGTCGTATTCGACGCCGCCCGGGACTTCGACGAGGCGACGTACGACCGCACCGCGCAGGCATTCGACAATCCGGATTACGTCGCGATCGTGACCGCCAACTAGGCTCTGTCCGGCCGATCTTCCTGTTCCGGATACGGGCGACCGAGACCGTCCGAACCGCCGACCCCCCGCACGCGCCTCCCGACGGATCCTCCTCGATCGCGGTGGTGGCGTGCGGGCGGCCGGAAGGGAGGGAAGGGAGGAGGGAGGAGAACGCCAGGGCCTCGCTCCCGGGCGGATTTAGGATGAGGTGTGCATTCCTGGAGCCAAGCTCTCACTCTCTCCTCGGCGAGCGCCTGGGACGAGGTCTTCACCGGCCTCCACGGCGCGAGCCGGATCAGCGTGTCGGACCACGACGCCCCGTGGACCGGACGCCTGGAGTGGCAGCAGTCGAAGGGCTACGGCCTCGCCCTCTGCTCCGGAGGCCAGGAAGTGGTGCGGAGGGACACCCGGCACATCCGGTCCGATCCCCGGGGCACGTACGAACTCCTCGTACCGCTCGCCGGCACGGCCTGGGTGGAGCAGGGGACCTCGTCCGCCGAGATCCGGCCCGGCAGCATGGTGCTGTGCGACATCGACCGCCCGATGACATTCGCTCACGACGACGGCTTCCTGTCGATCGCCTTCATCATGTCCGGCCAGGACGTAGCCGTACGCAGCCCGATCGCGGCCCGGGGGTCGCACATGCTCAGCGGCGCCCGTGGACTGGGCCGGGTCGTCCGGCAGTTGGCCACCACCCTGCACGAGGAGCGTGAGCAACTCTCCGAGACCACCTTCGACATCGCCTGCGACCGGCTGCTGGACCTGGTGTGCCTGGCCGCGGAGGGCGGCGACGACACGGCGCCCACAGGGCAACGAGCGACGGTCGAGGCCGCGATCCGACGCCACATACGCCGGCACGCCTGCGACAGGGACCTGGACGTCGCCGGTACCGCGCGGGCTCTCGGCTGGTCCGCGCGCTACATCCAGCAGGTGTTGCAGGCGGCCGACGCCACATCACGCGATCTCATCCGCCGCGAGCGGCTGCACGTCGCCCGGAGCCGCCTGGTCGGCGCGAGCTGGGCGACGTACTCCATCGCGGAGATCGCCCACTCCTGCGGCTTCGGCAGTCATGCCTCGTTCGCCACCGCGTTCCGGGAGGAGTTCGGCATGACACCTCGCGACGCAAGGAACAGCGGCCGGGGCTGAGCCGAGCCCCCAACACGCCCTGGCCGGCCAGGGCGTGTTGGGAAAGCAGCGCCGAACGCCCTTGGCGCAGAAGGGACTTTGAAGACCCGCTCTAGCTGTCGGAGGGGCTGAAGTACCGGCGTGGATTGTCGACCAGCATGGTGGTGAGCTGCGCTTCGGTGACGCCGGCCCGGCGCAGCGCCGGGAGCACCTCGTTGTGCAGATGGGTGAAGTGCCAGTTCGGCGCGATCCGCTCTCGAACGCCGGGCGGGAACCAGTCGATGTGGCATGACGCGTCGTGCGACAGGACCATCCGTTCGGCGAACCCCTCGCGCGCGAGCGTCGCGACGGTCGCCACCCGCTGATCGCCCGGCAGGAGGATGTCGAGGCCGAAGCGGTCCATTCCGACGTACGAGCCGTTGTCGATGAGCCGGTGCAGATAGTCCAGGTCGGCGGTGTCGCCGCTGTGGCCGATGACGACCGCGCCGAGGTCCACGCCCTCGTCGCGCAGGACGTCCTGCGCCACGAGCCCCGTACGGGCGTTCGCGTTGGTGTGGACTGTGATCGGGGCGCCGGTGCGCAGATGCGCCTGGGCCACCGCTCGCATCACCCGCTCCACACCCGGGGTGAGTTCGTCCTCGACCGCGCATTTCAGGAACGCGGCCCTGACGCCGGTGTCCGCGATGCCCTCGGTGAGTTCACGGACGAACAACTCGGTCATGGCCTCGGGGCCGCCGAGCATCGTGCCCGGCCCATGGAACCGGAAGAAGTCGGGGATATCGGCCAGCGTGTACAGGCCGGTGGCCGCGACGATGTTGAGGTCGACCTGTTCATTCACCCGGGCGACGCGCGCGACATTGCGGCCGAGCCCGATGACGGTGGGGTCGACGATGGTGGTGACACCGGTCGCGGCAAGGGCCTTCAGCCGGGTCACGGCGTCGCTGACGCGCTCCTGCTCGTCCCAGGTCTCCGGAAGGCTCTGCCGGAGTTCCTCGTTGAGAACGAAGACGTGCTCGTGCATCAGTACGGTGCCGAGGTCGCTTGCCGCCACAGCGCCGCGGACGGTCTGTACCTGCGGGGTCGATGTCATGCGGATCCTTTGTGTACGCCCGGGATTCGCCTGTCGATCGGGCGGCCGGTGAGTGGTGTGCGATGTGTTTTCGCGACTCGGTGCCCCCTGTGGGACACCCGCGCGGATGGGTTTCACGAGTCGGCGACGCCGGAAGCGGCCCGCTTGATCACGTCGCCGGCGGCTTCCGGCTGGGAGACGTGGACCGCATGGCTGCCAGCGGTTTCGGTGACCGTGCGGCCTGCACGCTCCGCCATGGCCCGTTGCGGGAGGCGGAATCATCCGGTCGTCGGTCGCCAGCAGGTACCCACTCGGCTTCCGCCGCCACGCCGGCTCGGTGATGGTGCCGCTCGCGCGAGTGGGCCGGGTACTGCACGACGCTGACCCGGAAGCCGTCGTCCGTCAGCAGGCGGTGCACTCGCCGCCCCCGGAGCCGTCCACGAACCCCCCGTGGACCAGGACGATGTTCTTCACCGGCTGGGTGCTCACGATCGTTCCTCACTGCGATTGAAACTGAAACTGAACCTGAGACGGGCGGATGGCCGACGGATACGCCGGGGCCGGAACATCGGACCGTCACCGCTTGGGCGATGCCGCCGAACCGGCGCCGCGAGAAGTGGCGGCCTCGATGTGTCGATGACTTTTCCAGCACCATGGCGAAGCCGTCTTTCGCGTCAGCGCGCAGTCCTTTCGCGTGGGCGCGATGCCCCAGGAGGCCAGGCTTCCCCGACCGTCCCCTGTCTCGTCCGAGGGTCGCTCCTGAATCATCCGTACGGGGAACAGAGAAACGAATCTGCCGACGCGGAAGACATGGGGCCGCCCCGGGTGTGGCACGGTCCGGTCATGAGGATGATGAGCTTCGTGGCCACAACAGTCGTAGCCGCCGTACTCGTTGCCGTGCCGGTGGCCGACGCGTCAGCGGAGCGGTACTGGAACAAGAAGGTGAAGTGCGAGGAGACCGATCCCGACGGGCGGGTGATCCCCACCCGCCACGGCAACGGCGACCTCGGCTGGAACCACTTCTCCGGCAAGCACAACATCAAGAAGTGCCGGATCGTTGACGCGGCCCTGGCCGGGAAAGTGGACAAGAAGAACGGGGGGCGCCTCGAATACCACGGTGTCGCCCTCAACAACGGAAGGCGGGTCGACATCGTGGTCATCGTGCAGTACGCCCGCCGGACAGCCGATGGTGAATACGACGCGGGCAAGGGCAAGAAGATCGGTGTCATCACGGCGTACTGCAAAGGCGTCAACAAGTGCCCGAACTGGATCAACGAATGAGCGGCCTGTGCGGGGAGACGGTCGAGCAGCAGGCGCACATCACGCGCTTCCTTCTCGACTACACGATGGTGCCCCTTGCCGGCCGGACCTTCCTGCGCGGCGTCCTGCCGACGTGTGAGGCGGTCCGGATCGTGACCGGCGCCGCCGACGCCGTAGCGGCGCAGGAGCTGGTCACGTACGAGATCCCGCTGTCGGACGACGATGACGAGCCGGTCACCCCCCCACTGGTACTGGGCTGGACACGAGCGCTCGCGTCCGGCGACCTCCCCCGTTCGGACACGTCCGTGATGGGCATGGCTCTGGTCCGCGTGGACACCGCCGCCGTTGACCCCGCCCCGCCGGCTCGCACGGACCGCGCGCTGCGCGTCCTGCGCACACTGGCCTGGCCGTTCGTCGAGACCCCGCCGAGCCCGGCGCTGTGCGGATTCCTCTTCACCGGCCCGGACAGCATGCGGCTCTATCTCGCCGTCGAGGAAGCCGACGGTCTGATCGCGGCCGACGTACGGCTCACCGGTGCGCTGACGGCCCTGCTGGCAGCGCTCCCGGCGCTCGTGTGCGAGAAGGAGCGCTGGGTGGCGGACACGACCGATCCCCACTGTGTCCGGGCAGTTGACCTCACCGCCTGGTGACGAGGGACCGTTGTCGGCGGCTGGACCCAGGACCAGCACAGCTCGCCGAGCACGAGCACGAGCACGAGCACGAGCCGGGCATCCGGGTGACCGGACGGACTGAACCCGTCGCCGCACAGCACGTACCCATGCCCGGTGCGCGTGATGGCCCGGTGCTCGCGAACCGGGCCATCACGGTGGTGCCCCGCCGGTGGCGCAAAGCTTGTCTACGCGTGCGGTCGGCGTGTGTGCGTTCGTAGTGGCGGGCGACCCGTGCGCGGTTGCCGCAGATGTTGCTGGTGCACCACTTGCCCCGCTTGTGCGTCCAGGAGGTCGCGGATCGCGGTGCGCAGCCTGCGTGTGGCCGCGGCGTCGGGAACGGGGGGCGGGCGCGGGCGGCAGGCTTCCGGACTGCG
This sequence comes from Streptomyces sp. NPDC039430, assembly GCF_055639435.1. NCBI lineage: Bacteria > Bacillati > Actinomycetota > Actinomycetes > Kitasatosporales > Streptomycetaceae > Streptomyces > Streptomyces sp. NPDC039430. Next base: position 50,273 of record NZ_JBVKAK010000004.1, read on the forward strand.
AAGCCCACCAGACCCTACTCCTCGCGTTCGAGCTCAGCCCTGGCACGCTCGGTATCGAGCTCCTGTTGCGCGGCACGGTAGATGTCGCCGGCCAGCTTACGGGCGGCCTGGGGGTCGTCCGCCGACGAGACCTTCCGGATCCGGTCGGCCCATTCCTCCATGCTGCGAGGGGTCTCGGGATTCTTGCTCACATAACCTTTGTACCTTTCGGTGGGTTCCTCTGCCTCTTGTGGCGGGGAGCGGCCCCGGGCGGCGCGATGCGTCGAGCCCAGGGCACCACGGTTCCAGGGGATACGTTCCAGGGGATACAAGGTTCCCGGGAATACAAGGTTCGCATTCGAAGCCGGGCGCTGATCAGCCGGAGCACTAAACTTGGTGATCAGGTAGGCGGCGGCCGGGTCTCGGCCGGGACGTCCGAACAAGTCGGGCCAAGACGCCCGATCGATTCGACCAACATCAGGCGACCAGCTTCACCGTGCGGCGGCACCGCGCTGGGAGGATGAGATGGCGACCCTGCTGTCAGTCAACGTGGGACTGCCGAAGGATGTGCCCTGGCAGGGCAGGACGGTCCACACGGGAGCGTGGAAGTATCCCGTCGGTGGTCCTCGTATGGTGCGCCGCCTCAACATCGACGGAGACGGCCAGGGCGACCTTCAGGGCCACGGCGGGGAGCAGCGGGCCGTCCTCGTCTACCAGACGCAGTCCTACGCGTACTGGCGCAAGGTTCTGGAGCGTGATGATCTCGACTTCGGTCAGTTCGGGGAGAACTTCACCGTCGACGGGCTCGCGGACGACGAGGTGTGCATCGGCGACCGGTACCTCATCGGCGGAGCCGAATTCGAGGTCACCCAGCCACGTGTGACCTGTTACCGGGTCGGCATGCGGCTGAACGAACCGCGTATGGCCTCCCTGCTGGTCGCCCACCACCGCCCCGGCTTCTACCTCCGTGTCATCACCGAGGGCCAGGTCCGGGCGGGAGACCCCATCACCCGGACCCGCACCGGCGAGGGAGCGCTCACCGTCGCCGACACCGACGCCCTTCTCTACCTCCCGGGGGCGGATCCGGCGAAGCTGCGTGCCGCCCTGGACATCGAGGCGCTCAGTCCCGGATGGCAGCAGTCCTTCCGGGAGATGAGCCGCCGGCTCGACCTGCCGCCCGGCCCCGCGCCCGCCGCACCGGGGTGGAAGGGCTTCAAGCGGCTGCGCGTGAGCCAGGTCGTCCACGAGACCCCGGCGGTCTCCTCGTTCTACCTGCGCTCCGCGGACTCCCAGCCGCTGCCCACGGCCATGCCCGGCCAGTATCTGAGTGTGCGGATCCCTAGAGAGGGCCAACCCGCTCTGGTGCGTTCGTATTCGCTGTCCTCCGCTCCCGATGCCACCGAGTACCGGATCAGTGTCAAGCGCGAGGAACGCGGCGCGGCGAGCACGTACCTCCACGCGCGTGTGAACAGAGGCGATGTCATCGAAGCGGCCGCCCCACGCGGGGCGTTCGTGCTGGCGGACGCACGCACGCCCGTGGCGCTGTTCTCGGCGGGCATCGGCGTCACCCCCGTACTGGCGATGCTGCACCAACTGGCGCGCGAGCACAGCTCACGCGCCGTGTGGTGGGTGCACACCACGCGTGACCCGGGGCGGCACGCCTTCGCGGAGGAAGCCCGGCAACTGGTCGGGCGGCTGCCTCACGCCCGTTCCTTCGTCTACTACACCGCTCCGGAATACACCGTCCCGGATCCCGGGGCCACCGGGGGGCCGTGCGTCATTCACGGACGCATGACCAGCGGAGCCGTCCGGGAGCTGGGCGTACCCGCCGACGCGCACGCCTACCTGTGCGGTCCCACGGGCTTCATGTCGGACGTGACCTCCGCTCTCCAGTCGGCGGGACTGAGCGGCTCGAACATCCACACCGAAGTCTTCGGAGCGCTGGCAGCCATCAACCCCGGCGTCACCTCTCCGGGCACCGGACGTCCCCACCAGCCGCCCGGCCCCCAAGGCACAGGGCCGTCCGTCACCTTCGCCCGCAGCGGACTGTCCACCCACTGGTCGGACCAGTACGCGACGCTGCTGGAGCTGGCGGAGGGATGCGACATCCCCACGCGCTGGTCCTGCCGCACCGGGGTGTGCCACACGTGCACCACTCCCCTGCTCACCGGCCAGGTCCAGTACACGACGCACCCCCTGGAGGATCCCGACCCGGGTGAAGTGCTGCCGTGCTGCAGCGTCCCCACCACCGATGTGCTTCTTGACCTGTGAGGTGACACCGGACCCGGCCGGACCGGACCGCCCACCGGCGTTCCCGCCTGCCGGAAGACCTGGGAGCTTCGGGCTTGACCTTTCCGTAGCGTCAACTTCTACCGTCGAAGACGCGGGCCGGAGAGACCGGCCCGCGAGAGCGAGAGGGAACGCGCCATGGCCTGGTCGATCGCGGAAGTCGCCCGGATGTCCGGGGTCACCTCCCGGACATTGCGGCACTACGACGAGATCGGCCTGCTCGCCCCCGACCACGTCGGGGCGAACGGCTACCGCTATTACGAGGTGGACCAACTGCTGCGGCTGCAGCAGATCCTGATCCTGCGCCGGCTCGACCTCGGGCTGCCGCAGATCACCGAGGTCCTCGACCGGCAGACCGACCCGGTCGAGGCGTTGCGTGGTCACCTCAAGCGGCTGCTCGTCGAGCAGGACCGGCTCGGCGCGGTCATCGCGACGGTCACGCGCACCGTTTCCGAGCTCGAAGCGACGCAAGGAGGGCCCCCCATGGCCGCCATCAACCGCGCCGAGAACCTGTTCGAGGGTTTCGACGCCACCCAGTACGACGCCGAGGCGCGCGAACGCTGGCCGCGGAACTACGACAAGGCCCAGGAGTTCGCCGCGACGCTCACACCGGAGGACACCGAGCGGATACAGAAGGAGACGACGGCGGCGATGATCCGGATGGCCGAGTTCATGGTCGCCGGCGTACCGGCGGACGACCCGGCCGTTCTCGACGAGGTGGACCAGCAGTACCGCCGGCTCTGCGACTTCTGGACCCCCGACGCGGCGGCCTACCGCAACCTCGGCCAGATGTATGTCGACGACGAGCGGTTCACGGCCACCTACGAACGGATCTCACCGGGCCTGGCCGAGTACCAGCGCGACGCCATGGCCGCATACGCCGACGCCCGCCTGAGTTAGAACTCGCAACGGGTGGGCACGGGCCCTGGGCTCGTGCCCACGACAAGCACACAGTGTCCGTGGCGGCGCCACGGCGGAAAACGCTGCGTTTCCGTGAGCGGCAGGCAGCAGGACATGGGACGAAAGCCGTGGGTCCCGTGTGACGGGCACGGGCCACGCGCTGCGAGGGGGCACTGACCCGCTGCGGGGGCCGGTGGCCCTCTGACGTCCTATCCTGGCCGGAGGGGGGCCAACAGTGCCAGGGAGCCGCCATGGCCACGACCAGATGGTTCTTCGAGCCGAGCCATACCGGTGCGGAGTTCCGTGCCAGGCACATGATGATCACCTACGTGCGCGGGCAGCTCAAGAACGTGCACGGCTTGCTGGAGGTCGATCCCGACGAGCCGGAGAAGGCCCGCGTCGAGGCGACGATCGACGCGACCCAGGTCTACACCGGTCAGCCCGAGCGCGACGCCCACCTGCGCAGTGCCGACTTCTTCGATGTCGAGCACCACCCGACGTGGACGTTCGTCGGGTCGAGCATGCGCCAGGTGAGCGCGACCGAGTTCGAGATCACCGGAGATCTCACCGTACGGGGGGTCACGCGTGCCGTACCCTTCGACGTCACCTATTTGGGACAGTGGGACACCCCTTGGTGGGAGGCCGGCCGCGACCTCGGACCGAAGCGCCGCGCCGGTTTCCTCGCCACGACCCGTATCAATCGCCATGACTTCAATGTGAACTGGAACGACGTGGTGGACCGGGGCGGCGTGGTCGTCAGCGCGATGGTCGACGTCGTGGTGGACATCGAAGCCGTCCTCGAATCAGGCGAAGTTGCCGCCTGAGCGCGGCTACGACGACGGCTGCCGCACAACACAGCCCGGAGGCAGAAGGGCAGAAGGCAGAAGGCAGGATCAGCACATCATCCATGTGCGCGTCGGCCCTGATGGTTCAGCACCAGGGCCGCCCGTCCTTCGTCACCATCAGGTGGCATGCGGACGGCCGGGTTTGTACAGTCCTCCCCGTGTCTGAGCCGCAGCTGCTTCGTCCGGATCACTCCCCGGCGCTCCTCGCCTTCGAGCGGGAGAACCGGGCCTACTTCGCGGCGTCCATTCCCGACCGAGGCGAGGAGTACTTCACCCGGTTCGAGGAACGACACCGTATGCTGCTGGCCGAACAGGAGGCCGGGGTCTGCTATTTCCATGTGCTGATCGGCGCCGCCGGCGAGGTGCTGGGGCGGGTCAACCTGGTGGACGTGGCGGATGGTGCCGCCGAGCTCGGGTACCGGATCGCGGAGCGGGCCGCAGGCCGGGGGCTGGCCACCTCCGCCGTCCGGGCGGTGTGCGGCCTTGCCGCCGGCAGGTACGGGTTGACCGCCCTGCGGGCCGCCACCACCCTCGACAACGCGGCGTCCCGAGCTGTGCTGACCCGTGCGGGGTTCACCGTCACCGGCGAGACCCTGCTCTCCGGTCGCCCAGGCCTGACGTATCTTCGCGGCCTTGGGGATTTCTCCGCCCCGCGTGCCGACTCCGGCCGCCCCTGTCCGTCACCGGGGTGACCGGTCCGGTGACGGAGTGACAGGCGCTTGGTCCTCATCAGCCCGCGCGGGCGTCCTGCCGCACTCCACCGTGTACGACGTGTCCGGCGGAGTGCGGACGGCCGTTCAGAACGCGGTCTCGGCGGAGTCTCCGCCGAGACCGGTCGGCGGCCGGGGCTCTGAAGGGCCGCCGTCGTAGGGCACGCCGGTCCGTGCCGCCAGTCCGGCGATCAGAAGCTCCAGCCCGTAGTGGAACTCGACGTCGTGATCGCTCGTGGCCAGGTACGGCGCGACGTCGGCGAGGAGCGGGGCGCCCGTGCTCGTGATCTCGTCGACGCGCTGCTGGATCCGCTCGGGATCTGTGGTGCCCAGATGGAGGGCGTAACCCAGCTCACGCATGAGCGTGCCGACGATGAAAGCGGTGTAGCTGCGCAGTACGTGCACCATCTCCTCGGGGGCGAGGTTGAGTTCGGTGATGGTGGCCAGTGTTGAGCCGATGGCTTCGAGGGCCGCGGGCGACCGGGTCGGCCTGGTGAGCACCAGGGGGAATGCCTTGGGGTGGCGCTTGGCGGCGGCACGGAACGCGGCGGCATGTGCCCGGATACGGTCCTGCCAGCTGCCGCTGCCGCCGCCTGTGTCCGTGCCGCTGTCGCCGTCGGCGTCGCTGCCGGTGCGGGGGAATTCGATCCGGGCGAGCAGTACCTCGGCCACACCGTCCAGCAGGGCGTCCTTGTTGGGCACATGGCTGTAGAGCGACATGTTCTCGATGTCGAGTTCGGCGGCCAGCTTCCTCAGGGAGAAGGCACCGGGTCCGTCACGGTCGATCATCGTAAGGGCCGCGGCGACCACCTTGTCCCGCGTCAGACCGACTCGCCTGCCCCGGCCGGTGCCTCGAACCGTCATCCGTCGTCCTCCCTCGTCGCGGCGGCTTCCGGCCACGAGGATCTCGGCATGCACTTGACATCACTTGCGGCGCAAGTCTAGCGTCACGACCCCGAACGAAAAGACTTGCACCGCACGTCAGTTGAGATCGGCGCAAGCCTGAGCGACCGGTCTCGGACCGACCGTACGTTCCCTCCCCCGCCCCCACAGCATGGCCGAGCAGAAGCCGGAACGATCATGATCAGCGAAGCAGTGCGCGCGGCGCGTCAGAAGCTCGTCCTCGATCACTTTCACGACGAGGTCCGTCAGGAGTGGGACGACGTCCTGTCGACGTTCCCGCACCCCCACTACGAGCTGATCTCCACCATGACCGTCCATGACGGCGACCGTGCCGTCCGCGGCTACTACCACAACACCCGCGTCGCCTTTCCCGACCAGGATCACGAGATCATCGCCCTGCGCCACAGCGACGACGCCGTGATCGTCGAGTTCTGGCTGCTCGGCACCCACCGCGGCCCCCTCGGCTCCATCCCGCCCACGGGCAGCCGCTTCCGGGTGCGCATGACGGCGTACTTCATCTTCGACGAACACGAACAACTGGTCTGCGAGCGCGTCTACTTCGACACCCTCACGATGCTCCGGCAGCTCATCGGCGGCCTGAACATGAGGAACCCCAAGAACTGGATCCTGGCCGCGCGCTGTCTCAAGGGCCTCCTGAGGATGTCCGGCGACGAGCCCCACCCCACCCTCGTCAACACGGCACCGCCCGCCCTCGCCGACTGAGCCGGCCCCGCGGCCCCGCGCCCCCCAAGGAAACCCGACTGTGAAGGTCCACCACCTCAACTGCGGAACCATGCGGTACCTCACCACGCACCTGGTCTGCCACGTCCTGCTCATCGAGACCGGCACCGGCCTCGTACTCGTGGACACCGGCTATGGACTCGGCGACATCTCCGAACCCGCGCGGCGCGTGGGCCCGGCCCGCCACATCGTCAGGCCCTCGTTCGCCGCGGAGGAGACCGCCGCCCGCCAGGTCGAGAAACTCGGCTTCCACCGGGACGACGTACGCGACATCCTCATCACGCACGTCGACGCGGACCACATCGGCGGCCTGTCGGACTTCCCGCACGCCACCGTCCACGTCACGGCGGCCGAAAGGCTCGGGTCGATGATCTCCCCGTCGTGGCGCGAGAGGCTCCGCTACCGCTCGGCCCAATGGGCACACAGCCCGAAGATCGTCGAGCACGAGCCCCGCGGCGAACAGTGGCAAGGCTTCGCCGCGGCCGAGGAACTCGTGGACATCGCCCCCGGCATCGTCCTGATATCCCTCCCCGGCCACACCCGCGGACACGCCTGCTTCGCGGTCGACACCGGCACCCGCTGGATCCTCCACGCGGGCGACGCCTTTTACCACCCCGGCACCATCGACGGCCGCTCCCGCGTACCCGCGGCCCTGCGCGGCATGGAAAACCTGGTCGCGTTCGACCGGAAAAGGGTCCGGGACAACCACGCCCGCCTCGCGGAACTGCGGCAGCGCGCGGACCCCGGCCTGGCCATCATCTGCGCCCACGACCCGACCCTCTACGCCACGATGCGCGCCGACGGCTGACCCCCGGTGCGGAACCCCCCGACGAGATCAGGGCCGCGGGTTACCGCGCGGTGTCGCCGTGTGTGTCGTAGCGGTGGCGGGCCGCCTCGATCTCGCTGAGGTACCGGCGGGTCCAGGCGCACATGCCGTTGACCGTATCGCGCAGCGCCAGGCCCGCTTCGGTGAGGCGGTACTCGACGCGCGGCGGCACGGTGGCGTACACCGTCCTGTCCACCACACCGTCCCGTTCGAGCCCGCGCAGGGTCTGGGTGAGCATCTTGTGGCTGATGCCGTCCACCGCGGTCCGCAACTCGTTGAAGCGCAGGGTCCGGTCCTCCAGGGCGTTGATGACCAGAAGCGCCCATTTGTTGGCCACACCGGCGTAGATCTCGCGGGCCAGGGAGTCGGCGCGCATCACATCGGCGTCCTCGGGCATACGGCTGACCTGCTCGGTCACCACGAGGTTCCCCTCTCACCGGAAAGTGCGTTCTTCCACGTCAGAGCATACTCACCTACGTTTTCCGAGTATCCGGAAGAAACCGAACGCGGCGTCGGCGTGCCTGCCGCCGCCGACCTGGTGAGGAGCCACTCGTGACCATCCTGAGGACATACGCCCGGCTGTGGACCGACGATCTCGACCACGCGCTGCCGCTGCTCAAGGACCTCACCGGCGCCGCGCCCCACCTGCGGATGGCGTTCCACAGCGTCGAACTGGCCGCCATCGGCGACTTCCTCGTCATCGCGGGCCCGGCCGAAGAGCGCGCGGCGTACGCGCACGCCTCCGCCACCGTGGTCGTCGAGGACCTCGACGCCGTAAAGGCGACTCTGGAGGCCGCCGGCGCGACCATCACCACTCCCACGACGAGCGGCCCGACGGGGCGGTTCCTCTATGCCCGCCATGCCGACGGTGCCGAGGTCGAGTACGTGGAATGGACGCCGGAGCTGGTCCGACTGCACGGCCGAGGTGCGGAAGCGGCGTAAACGGACCGCAGCGCCCAGGACACCTCAGGCCGGGTGTGGAGCGGCCCCGCCCGCCCCGGACCGGTCCTGGGCCGTCCCTCGTCCCGCGCCACCCCCGCCGTCCCTCGTCCCGGGCCGCGACGCGCGAACGTCATGCGCACGCGGATGTCATGAGTGCCCGTACTCATGCACGCGGCCCCCCCTCCTCATACTGTCTGTTACATGACAATCCATCGGGAGGGGCAGGCGTGACGCGTGCGAGAAACATGGCGACCGCGGCGATGGTGGCCGCGCTCGGCCTGACAGGAGCGGGAGTCATGCCCGCGGCGGCGGCCGGAGGTCTTCTTCCTCACCCCGGGCCGGAGGGGCTGGTGTGGGTGGAGGAGATGACGGGGGACGGTGGAGTCGCGTCGGGGGGCGCGTGGGACGGATTGCCGACCGTGCTCACGGTGGCCTGCGAGGGCGGCGGCAGCGTGGTGGTGACGATGGAGTCACAGCAGCTGCGGGTGGCAGAGTTCGCGGTGGACTGCCCTGCCGGCAGTGCGGGCGTGGGCTCGGTGACCATGGACGCGGGTGTCGTGCGGCCGGGATCCTTCACCGTGGGGATCGATGCCTCGCAGGACAGCATCCGGTGGGCCCTGACGGTGACGCAGCCCGAGTAGAAACCCGCCTCCAGGCCACCCCGCAGCCGTCACCGTGTGCTCGGCAACGGGAACGCGCTCGAACCGTTGAACGAGCAGGGACCGCCAGCCGGCGTCCTTCCAGCTGCGATACGTCCGCGGAACGTACCGCGCCATGTCGAAACCGGCATTGGGCTGGAGGTCGACATGAGTCGCGTCGAACACCATGGCGTCGAGGCCGGCGATACGCCGGGCAGCGCCCTGGACCACAGCGCTCCGGAGGCACACGCCCCAGCGGCGAGGGCCACGGTCACCCGCCGCCGGGCGTGCGTGTCGCGAAGGGAACCAAGAGGGCGCAGACTGAAGAAAAATGCGGACGAATTGAGGCATGCGATGCTCCTTATCGGCGTCATCTTGCTTGTGGTCGGTTTCGTTACCGGCATCACGATTCTGTGGACCATCGGGATCGTCCTCGCCGTCATCGGCGCCATCCTCTGGGTGCTGGGCGCTGTTGGGCATGGCGTAGGCGGCAGGCGCCACTACTGGTGACCGATCGGCCGGCGCCCAGTACGGCGGCACCCCCCGAGGGCCATGCGCCCTCGGGGACTCGAACTCGCGCTCACCGCGGCTCACAGCGATTCGTCAGGGAGGGCACATGGCCGTACGGCACCACCTCATCGCCCGCGAGCCGGCCGCTGTCTGGCGGGTCCTCTCGGACCCGGCGCGCTACGCCGACTGGGTGGTCGGCACGTCACGATCCTTCCCCGAAGAGGGCCGCTGGCCCGAGGTCGGTTCCTCCCTCACCTACACGGTGCAACTGGGTTCCAAGGAGTTGCGGGGCTATACCGTCGTCCGGCGGAACGATCCCCCGCGGTGGCTGGAGTTGGAGGCACACAGCGGGCCGCTCGGCACGGCGCGGATCGCCTTCGACATCCGGCCCTGGGGCGACGAGACGCTGGTGATCGTCGACGAGCATCCGCTGCGGGGCTTCGCCGGTGCGGTCCACAACCTCGTCCTGGACGCGTTCTTGCAGGTCCGGCACCGCGGCATGCTCGGACGGCTCGCGGAGGCGGTGGAACAGGACAGCCCCGCCCCGGCCGGAGCGCGGGGCGGCCCGTCCACGGGTCACGGCCGCCCCGACGGCTGAACACGACCGGCGTCCGAAACACGACCGGACTCACGCCGGAGCTGGGCCGAAGGTCCGCGTCGGACCGTGCCGCCGGGTCCGCCATCCGGGCCGGCTCCCAGGCTCCCAGGCTCTCAGGCTCTCAGGCTCTCAGGCGAAGGATTTCCCGTACCTCCGGTACTCAGCCGAGGTCCGTGAGCGGCGCCGCCGCCGGCGCCATGCCGGCGACGTAGATGTCCACGAGGCGTTGCGCGATGTGGTTCCAGTCGGCGACGTGCGGGAGCCGCTGCGCCATCAGCGCGCCGAAGATCACGAGGTCGGCCGTGCGCACGTCGTCCCGGATCGTGCCGTCCTGCCGGCCTCTGGACAGCAGCGAGCCGAGCTTCCGGTGCACCTCGGCCTGGATCGCGACGGTGTCCTGGTCGATCAGCGGCGGACCTCCGTGCAGGGGCAGCACCAGGTCAGGTCCGTGCTCAACAGTCCGGTCGAGGAAGCCGCGCACGGCTTCGATTGCCGACCGATCGGTCTCGGCGGCGCTGTCCGCCGCGGCGAGAACGAGCTGGAACGAGCGGTGCGTCAGGGCCCCGAGCAGGGCCTCGCGGGAGGGGAAGTGGCGGTAGACGGTACCCACGCCGACTCCCGCGTCCGCCGCCACGGTCGCCATCGGTACGGCGGCGCCCTCCCGTCTGACCGCGGCGGCGGCCGCCGCCAGCACCCGCTCCCTGTTGTCGGCCGCGTCGCGCCGCAGCTCCCGCCGCCGGACGCCTTCGTTCGACTGTGCCTTCGTCACACGCTCGATGATGACCTACGCGGCCCCCGTCCGGCGCCTGGCCGGTGCCGTTGACACCCCAAGAACCGGACGATAACGTCCGTTTAGTACGTGTGACACGTCCGGTGCCGGCCTGCTGCTGGAGCCGGTGGAACGCGTCGCGAATCCTCCCCGCCGATGGACCTGGGGCGCGAGTTCACCGACGCCCGATGGCGCACTTCTACGGGACCAAGGCCGGCATCGGCGCCGGCCACCGCGACCGTCCGTCCCCTCGACGCTTCGCCCGCACGAGCGTCCCTGCCCCGAACGGAGCCTGCCATGAGCATGGTCTATCTCGCACAGCCCGAACAGCAGCAGCAACTCGAATGGCTCGACGGCGGCACGCTGGCGATGCTGCTCGACGGCAAGGCCACCGACGGTCAGCTGATGATCGGGCGCTTCGACGTCGCGGAGGGCGAGGCTCCGCCGTATCACAAGCACACCCTTGAGGACGAGGTCTTCCTGCTGCTCAAGGGCACCGCCCTGGTGTGGTGCGACGATGAGGAGTACGAACTCGCCGAAGGCGGCGTGGTGTTCCTGCCGAAGCAGATCCCGCACGGCTACCGCATCACTTCCAAGAAGGCGGACCTCCTGATGATCAACACGCCGGCCGGCATAGAGGGGATGTTCCGGGAGACGGGCCGCGACAAGTCCACACCACGCCCGCCGGACTTCCAGGTGAAGCCCGATCCCGCCCTCGCCGACAAGTACGGCAACGTCATCGTGGGCCCGCCGCGCTGACCGGCCCGTCTCCCGGGGCCGCGGCCTTCGCCGGACAGAGCCGAACATCCGAGCCGCCACCCGGGCTTCGCCGGCTGTCAGAACATGACCGAGCGGATCATTTCCGGTCGTGCAAGTGCTGCGCGGCTGCCTGCTTGAGGACTGTCCATGTGAGCGATATTCACCCGTTCAGGTGAACGGTATGGGGGTTCTCGCGCGGGGGACGTTCGTCGGCTGGATAGTGAGGACGCCGCACGGTGTCCGGGTTCGGGTCCAGGCCGGGAACGCGGTGGCCGATCATTCCCGAATTGCCTTGCGCCATCCTGAACCGTCGGCACGAAACCGCATGTGGACCGTACATGGACCGTACGTGCCCTGGCCGGAACCGGCTCGTACGTTCACCGCGGATCCGTCTCTCGTACTCCTCACTTTCCTCGCTGCTTACTTTCCTCACTGCTTCGAGGTCTCAACTCGCCCCAAGGGAGGACACATGGTCGGCACAGCACATCGGAACACCGGTGTGGAAGGCGTGGAAGGAGGTGTCGGTCTGACCGCTCTTCTGGTCGCCGCGGCGCGGGCGATCGAGACTCACCGCCACGACAGCCTGGCACGGGACATCTACGCGGAACACTTCGTGCTCGCCGCACCGGCGTCCGCGGGCTGGCCGGTCCGTGTGCAACAGGCTCCGGGCGGGGACGCGAACCCGCTGTGGGGCAGGTTCGCGCGCTACTTCGGTCTGCGGACGAGGGTCCTCGACGACTTCCTCCTCCGGTCGGTGCGCGCGGGCGCCCGCCAAGTGGTCCTGCTCGGGGCGGGGTTGGACTCGCGGGCGTTCCGGCTCGACTGGCCTCCCGGCTGCGTGATCTTCGAGATCGACAGGGAAAGCGTGCTGGCGTTCAAGCACGAGGTGCTCGACGGGCTGTCGGCCACGCCGAGAGCGGCGCGCGTACCGATCCCGGTCGATCTGCGCGACGAGTGGGTCGGAGCGCTGACCGACGCCGGTTTCGACACGGCCGCACCGAGCGTCTGGCTCGCCGAAGGGTTGTTGTTCTACCTGCCCAACGCCGCCGAGACATCCCTGATCGACGCGGTGGACCGGTTGAGCACAGCGGGAAGCGCTCTGGCGTTCGAGGTCAAGCTGGAGGCGGACTTGCTGGAATACCGCGACAGCCCGCTCTACACCTCGACGAAACAGCAGATCGGTATCGACCTGCTCAACCTGTTCGCCAAGGAGCCGCGGCCCGACTCCGCGGGTGATCTGACGGGCAAGGGCTGGTCCACGTCGGTCCACACCCCCTTCGACTTCACCCATCGGCACGGGCGCGGCCCGCTGCCCGAGGAGAACGACGCGCTGGCGGGCAACCGGTGGGTGTTCGCGAACAAGTCCCGACCGTAACGCCACGGCCGCGGGTGTGTCCGTGGCCGGTCGTCAGATAGCGGTCGACTGGTCCATCCGACGGGCAGCGGCGCGGAGAGCCTCGCTCATCCGCTCATCCCCTCCGGGACCAGGACGGGTTTGACCACGCGGCCCGCGTCGCAGTCCCGTTCGGCCTCGTTGATGTCCGCGAGCGGGTACGTACGGATCAGCTGGTCGAACGGGAACAGTCCGGCCTGCCACAGCGCGGTCAGCCGCGGAATCAGCAGTCCCGGCACCGCGTCCCCCTCGCAGATGTGGGAGATCCGCCGGCCACGGTCCAGTGTTCCCGGTTCGAGCGCCAGCGCCGCGTGGAGCCGTGCCACCAGGCCGAGGTGGCCGGTCGGGCGCAGCGCCCGCAGTGCGTCGTTGATCAGCTGGGCGGAGCCCGTGGTGTCCAGCGCGTATCGCGCGCCGCCGTCGGTCAGCCGTCGGATGCGGTCGGGCAGGCCGGCCGAGGCGGCGTGCAACGGGATGGCGCCGAACCGCTCGGCGAGGGCCAGGCGTTCGGGGTACCGGTCGACGGCCACGGTCACCGCCCCGGCGGCGGTGGCAGCCATCACCGCGGCCAGGCCCACCGCTCCCGCGCCGAACACGGCGACGGTGTCACCGGGGCCGGCACCGAAGGAGTTCAGCACCGCACCGGCTCCGGTGAGGAAGCCACAGCCGAGCGGTCCGAGCAGTTCGACGGGCAATGCGGGATCGACCCGGACGGCGTTACGGGCCAGGACCATCGCGTACTCGGCGAACGAGGACTGGCCGAACCACCGGGGTGCCAGTTCTCCCCCGGCCGCGTCGGTGAACCGTGCCGCGTTCTCGCCGCGCCCTCCGAACAGGTTGAGCGAGGCGAAGGAGTCGCAGTAGGCGGGAGCCGCGCCCCTGCAGTTACGGCAGTGTCCGCAGGAGTCGAAGCTCAGTACGACATGGTCACCGACGCTCAGGCCGGTGTCCGGGCCGCCCGTCTCCACCACGACCCCGGCCCCCTCGTGGCCGAGCACCGCCGGCAGCGGTGAGCGGCCCGCCGAACACCGGACCGCGAGATCCGTTCTGCACATCCCGCAGCCCGCGATCCTGACCAGGATCTCGCCGTGGGCCGGCCCCGAGGCCAGGATCACCTCCTCGACGGCGAATCGGCTCTCGTACGAGCGCAGTACCGCCGCGCCGAACCTCATGGACGTGCCTCCTCCGGACGGTGCACGACGAACGGTCTGAGGTTTCCGTAGAGCCCCCACGGTCCGCCCGCGACGCCGACACCGCTCTCCTTGATGCCCGCGAAGGGCTGGGCGAGGGACAGTTCGGCATGGTGGTTGATCCATGCCGTCCCGCACTCCAGCCGGTCGGCCACCGCCTCGGCCCGGTCCAGGTCGGTCCCCCATACGGAGGCGCCCAGCCCGAAGCCGGTACCGTTGGCCGCCTCGATCGCCTCGTCGAGGCTTCCGTACGGCAGTACCGGCAGGACCGGACCGAATTGCTCCTCCGTCACCACCGGACTGCCCGGTGGGACATGGGCCAGGATCGTCGGGGCGAAGAAGTAGCCGGGCCGGTCCAGCCGGTGGCCACCGGTCACGGCTCGGGCGCCGTCTGCCAGGGCCTGCGACGTGTAACGCTCGACCCGGGCCAATTGGGGCGCGTTGTTGACCGGCCCCAGCCGCGAGTCCGGGTCGAGCCCGGCTCCGACGACGACGCTCTTCGCACGCTGCGCGAGGGCCTCGACCACCTGGGGATAGAGCCGGGCCGGGGCGTAGACGCGCTTGACCGCCATGCAGACCTGCCCGCAGTTGCGGAAGGCCGCCCAGAACAGCCGGTCCGCGATCCCCTCCACATCCACGTCGTCCAGCAGGACGGCGGCGTCGTTGCCGCCCAGCTCCAGGGTGACCCGGGAGAGCGAGGCCGCCGCGCCCTCCGCGACGGCCCGTCCGGTGGGGATCGAACCGGTGAAGGTCACGTGGCGTATCCCCGGGTGGGACGCGAGACGGGCGCCGAGAGGTTCACGGCCGGTGACGATCGTCAGTACGCCCTCGGGAAGGGCGGTGGCGAGGACCGACCCCAGCAACCGTGTGGCGAGGGGTGTGAGCGGGGAGGGCTTGAGCACCACCGTGTTGCCCGCGGCGAGCGCGGGCGCGAACTTCGCCGACGCGAGCTGGAGGGGAAAGTTCCACGGGACGATCGCGGCGACGGGCCCGAGTGACCGCCAGCGGATCTCGCTGCGTACCGGGCGTCCGTCCGTGATCGGCCGGGACCCGGGGTCCAGCTCCGCGAAGTAGCGCAGGCGGGCCGCCGTGCGGGCGATCTCCGCGTACGACTCGGCCAGGGGCTTGCCCTGTTCACGGGTGAGCAGCGGAGCGAGCTCGGCCCCGGCCGCCTCCACGGCGTCGGCCGCCGCGAGTATCGCGCCGGCGCGGGCGGCGCGGTCGGCCCGCCAGCCGCGCCAGGCCTCGTGGGCCCGGTCGACGGCGGCGTCCAGCTCGTCCGGCCGCTGGTCGGGAGCGTCGTCGAAGGCCTCGCCTGTCGCCGGATCGAGGACGGCGAAGCGCCGGCCGTGGGCCCCGGGCCCGTGAACGGGCTGACGTGTCGGCATACCTGCGGTCAGCCCGCGGCCGCGGCAGCCGCGTACTCCCGGGCATGCTGGTCCATCTCCGCCCGGAAGGCGGCCACCAGCCGCGGCTGAATCCTTCCTGCGGTGCGGTCGCCCCCCTCACAGACCGCCCCGCGCACCCCCACGATGTCCGTGCCCATACGGGTCAGCTCGCGGAGGTCTCCCCCCTTGACGCTGCCCGCGAGAGCGGCGAGCAGACCCGCCTCGTGGGCCAGCCGGACGAACTCCGCGCAGGCGTCCGGCGGAACGTGGTCGAACAGCCGCGTCCCGTCCTTGATCGCGGTGTCGAGCATGGCCGCGTCGGAGCCGGAGCGCAGCGCGATGTCGGGCAGTGCGAGCGGGTTGACGCAGCCGATCCGGTGGGCGTCGGCGTAGCCGGAGGCGACGACGAAAGCGTCAGGCCGGTAGTCCTTCACCGCCCGGACAACCCCTCGCATGACGTCGATGGCCTGGGCGGGCGTCGTGCATCCGTAGAGGCCGACCTTGATGTACGTGGCTCCGGAGACAGCCGCGCCGAGGGCCGCCTGGGCGACTGTGCCGGGCTTGTACGGTACGTCTCCCACGGTGGCGGACACCGGCTTGTCCGCCGGGACGGCTTCGCGGATCTCTCTGATGACCCACGGGTAGTTCGCTCCGAGCGAGCCCTCGTCGGGCTTCTTGACATCGACGATGTCGAGGTACTCCGCCGCCTTCGCGCAGTCGAGGGCCTCCTCGACGCTGTCAGGCGAGATGAGAAGCAACAACGTGGGCTCCTTCCACCGCGTGTCCACCTGCCGGGGGCGGGTGCGCGGAGGCGTCTGGATCACTTGCGGTCCGCTCATCATTGCGGCGGCCCGTGGCCGTCGGTAGGGCGTGCGGAGTCCGAACGGGGCGTGGGTCAGGCCGTGTTCACCCCGCCGTGCGCCGTCCGCGCCGGTTCGAAGGCGGCTCGGAGGGCGGTACGCACGGGGGGGCTGGTCCGCGTAACGGCGGCGGCCGTGCTCCTCCGACCGGATCGGCCGGCAGCGTCGCGCGGGGCATACGTCCGTAGCATGGGCAGGTATGACGATCTTGGCTGACGAGAGCATCCACCCGTTCCGTATCGACATCCCTCAGGACGAGGTGGATGATCTCCACGAGCGCCTTGACCGCACCCGCTGGCCGGACGAACTGCCCGGAGTGGGCTGGGCATACGGTGTTCCGCGGGACTACCTCAAGGACCTCGTGAGGTACTGGCGGCACGAGTACGACTGGCGTGCCGCGGAGGCCCGGTTGAACCTGTGGCCGCAGTTCACCACCGTGATCGACGGAGCGAACATCCACTTCGCCCACATCCGTTCGCCCGAGCCTGACGCGACCCCGCTGCTCATGACGCACGGCTGGCCGGGATCGATCGTCGAGTTCGCCGGGGTCGCCGGTCCGCTCACCGACCCGCGAGCCCACGGCGGCGACCCCGCCGACGCGTTCCACCTGGTGCTGCCGGGCATTCCCGGGTTCGGGCTGTCCGGGCCCACGACGGAGAAGGGCTGGGAGTTCAAGCGGGTGGCCGCCGCGTTCGCCGAGCTGATGGAGCGCCTCGGCTACGAGCGGTACGGGGTGCAGGGAGGCGACTGGGGAGCGGCCATCTCCCGGGAACTGGGCCGGACACGGCCCGGGCAGGTCATCGGCGTACACCTGAACCTGCTGCCGAACTCGGCGGCGGCACAGGCCCCCGGCGCGGAAGAGCTGGACGCTCTGGACCCCGCCGAGCGCGAACGCACGCTGGCCTCGTGGGAACGTATGCGCGAATGGAGTCGTGACCGCCAGGGCTACGCCGACATCCAGTCCACTCGGCCGCAGACCCTGGCCTACGGTCTCACCGACTCGCCCGTGGGCCAACTGGCCTGGATCGTGGAGAAGTTCAAGGAGTGGACGGATTCCCGCGACCGTCCGGAAGACGCCGTCGACCGCGACCAGATGCTCACCAACGTGATGCTGTACTGGCTGACCGGCACGGCAGGCTCGTCCGCCCGCATCTACTACGAACGCGCGCACGCCGACTACTGGGGCACGCCGCCCGAGCCCTCGACGACACCGACCGCGCTGGCCGATTTCCCACGGGACAACTTCATTCCACTGCGCCACGTCGCGGAGCGGACGGACAACATCGTGCGATGGACGAGTTATGACCGGGGCGGGCACTTCGCGGCCATGGAGCAGCCGGACGTGCTGGTCGGCGACGTGAGAACGTTCTTCCGAGGCTTGAGCGACCGCCGGAGCCACCGGGGGTAGCCCCGATGCGCCGGGAGGCGCGCCAGCCGCCGCGGGTGCGGGTCAGCTACTGCGTCGTGCGAGGCTGTAGACGAGGATCAGCACAGCCGCCGCCATCACCAGCACGTGTAACCACGCGGGGGCGGCGGAGGCGTCGGCGGCAGCGGTCGTCATGTGCGAGGTCATCGTGGTGTCTCCTTCAACATGGTTGTCCCCAGACGGAATCGCGGTCGTCGCGTGCGTCCGCCCTCACCGTGCGAAGGGTGCGGATGTCCGTCCGGTCGAAGTGGCGGTCACGTCGCCGTCGGTGGCGACCGGCCACGTGACCGACCCCTTCGGCGGTTGGTATGCGTGTGCCCCCGTATGGGGAATGCAGACCTGTTCCGGCTCAGTCGTCGCGCGCAAGGGCGAGGGCGGGCCGGCCGAGGGAGCGGCCCGCGGAGGCTGTCGTACGACTCGGCAAGGTCCCGTCGCACAACCGGTCTCACCCGGGACCCAGTGCCGCCTGTCCCCCACACACCGCTCCGGGCGGAGCTCGTGCCCCCGCCGTTCCTTCCTCCCGGATCAGCTCGGCGAGGGCGCCCCAGGACGGCTCCGGTCGGTGCTCCGACCGTGCCGACCCGTCTCAAGCCCCGGCGACTCCATCGATGCGTTCTCGGACCAGATCGGCATGTCCGTTGTGACGTGCGTATTCCTCGATCATGTGAACCATGATCCAGCGAAGGGACACTCCGTGATCGCCTACTTGGCCGGCGTCCCGCTCTGACAGGCGACCCGAGTCGTCCAGTGAGGCGGCCGCGATGAGCTCACGGCCTTGTGCGACTTCCGCCTGCCAGAGGGCCATTGCCTCATCGAGTCCTTGCTCCGGACGAAGGACGAAACCGTCTCTGTTGTTCTCCCCGAAGACCAAGGGAACATCCTTGCCCGCGAACACGCGCTGGAACCAGTTGCGCTCGACCTCTGCCATGTGCTGGACAAGTCCCAGCAGCGTTATCGCGGACGGCGCCGCCGAGGCCAGCCGTACTTGATCATCGTTGAGACCCGAGCACTTGAGGGCGAGAGTCGCCCGGTGGAAGTCGAGCCACGCTTCCAGCATGGCCCGTTCATCGGCATGCGCGGGCGGGACAGGGCGTCCATCCGGTGTCGTGGTCATCACCACACTCTGGCAGAAACCGCCATGCGGGCGTCGCGTATCAGACCCAGTGGCTCGGGGCGGTTGGCCGGCCGGCTACGAGCCGGCGGACGCCGAACGCCCGGCGCGGCCCGGCCGCCTCGTGCGGGCCGCGCGAGAGCCGGGTTGCCCGAATTCCCTCTTCCCCGTCAGCGGTAGCCTTGGCGAATGAGCGTACGGAGCGACTGGCCCCCGGAGGAAGGCGGGCCCGCGCCTGCGCCCACGTCCAGTGACGGTCCGCAGATCACCCATGCCGAGTGCCGGAAGTGCGGTACGCACATCGCCGGACTGGACGGCCGCTACAGCTGCGGGGTGTGCGGCTGGGTCAACCACCACTCCGAGGGACACCGCGAGCTGCCCACCGCTGAAGACGACACCGACACCACCAACCACCTGGCCTGAGGAACGGCGGCAGGCCGGCGGCGGTGTCGCGGTGTGACGGCGGCATGCGGGATGTCCCGGGTCGGCCGTTCCCGTCCCCGGCCGCCGTCGGCAACCTCAGGCTTGAGGTGGGCGGGGCGGCGGGCCTTCTGTGAGAACCAGGGCCAGCAATCCGGGAAACCGCGCCTCGAACTCGGGCTGCCGAAGCCGGTTGAGCCTGCGTGACCCCTTGTCGACCTGCTCCAGCAGTCCGGCGGCGCGCAGTACCGCGAAGTGGTGGCTTGCGGTCGCTTTCGAAACCGGGAGATCGAATGTTCCGCATGCCCGGCTGAAGTCCGGTTCACCGGCGCACTCCCGCAGGATGGAGCGCCGTACCGGATCGGCGAGGGCGTCGAGCGCGTCCTGCAGGGTCACCTCCGCCGGGTCGGCGTGGACCAGGTTTCTGGCACGGCGCGTGACCGGCTCCGCCATGGCGGGATCCCTCCTCGCTTGACATGTTAGACCGCCATCGTACAGTGATGGGTGTTCGAACCACATCTAACGATCTGTATCCGATCCAGTGAGGCGTGCCATGTCATCGTCGATCATCAGCGGGCCGCGTGTGGCGGTGGTCACCGGAGCCAGCCGGGGAGCCGGCAAGGGCATCGCCCTCGCACTCGGACAGTCGGGCGCGACCGTCTACGTGACGGGACGCAGCCTGCGGTCGTCCGACTCGCCCTACGGCGGCACGGTCGCGGAGACCGCCGCGCTCATCGACGAAGCCGGCGGCAAAGGCGTCGCGGTGGCCGTCGACCATTCCGACGATGAGGCCGTGGCGGAACTGTTCGCCCGGGTAGCGCGCGATCACGGCCGGCTCGACATCCTGGTCAACAACGCGGCCCAGGTGGTCAACGCCCCGCCCCCCGGGAGGTTCTGGGAACAGCCGCTGGAGGCCGCCGATCTCCTGACGGTCGGCCTGCGGTCGCACTACGTCGCGAGCTTCCACGCCGCGCCCCTGCTGATCGCCAACGGGCGAGGACTGATCGTCAACACGGGTCACTACGGTGCTGTGGCCTACCACGTAGGACCCGCCTACGGCGCCCAGAAAGCCGGCGCCGACAAGATGGCCGCCGACATGGCCAAGGAACTGCGCCCGCACAACGTCGCCGCCGTCTCGATCTGGATGGGCGGGCTGGACACCGAGCGCGTACGCGCGCACTTCGCGACGCTGCCCGCCGAGGACAGGCCGACCAGCAGGCGCGAATCCCCGCAGTTCACCGGCCGGGTGATCGCGGGCCTCTACGCGTCCGACGATCTCATGCGACTCTCCGGCAGAGCGCTGATCGGCGCGGAACTGGGAGCGCACCTCGGTGTCACCGACATCGACGGCGGCGCCCCGCGGTCCCTGCGGTACACCCTGGGCGGACCGCCCGAACTCCACCCCAGCCTGTACTGACGCCGCTCGACAGGGCCGCCGAGAGCTCCGGTCCCGGTACGCCGACGGATCGTTCCTCGAACGTCAGGGGCGATCCGTGTGCCGTGCGTTCTGCCGTCGAGCGGCAGTCACGGCCTCGGGTGGGGACACCGGATGTCGTGTCCCCCCGCGGCGAGTCCCTTGTGGTCGATGCCGTGCGGACGCAGAACCATCTGAAGCCGTCCGCAGGCGCAGCGGGTCCAGACCACGACGCCCTCGCTGGTGGTGTGCCGCGAAACGACGGTGCTGATGCTCGTGTTGGTGTTCATGTCAGCAGGATGACTCCGGACAACCGTTGCGGTCCATTGCATGTTTTGCGGGTGGTGTGTGCAAAATGATTTCATGATTGACCTGCGCCGGCTCCACACACTCCGCATGGTGCACCAGCAGGGCACGGTCACCGCGGCCGCCGAGGCCCTGCACCTCACGCCGTCGGCGGTCTCTCATCACCTGCGCGAGCTCGCGCGCGAGCTCAGGGTCCCGCTCCTGGAGCCGCAGGGCCGCGGCGTCCGGCTGACCCCCGCCGGGCACCTGCTCATCAGCCATGCCGACGCTCTGCTGGCCCGGTGGGAGGAGGCGCAGGCGGAGCTGGAGTCCTTCCGGGCGGGTATGACAGGACCGCTGCGCATCGCGGGCTTCACCACGGCGATCAGCGGCGTCATCGCCCCCGCGGCCGGGCGGCTGCGGCACAGTCACCCCGATCTTCTGGTGCGGGTGCGCGAGTGCGACACCGCCGAGAGCATGGACCTGCTGATGGCGGGTGAGGTGGATCTCGCGGTCGTGGAGCCCGTCGAGGGCGGGCCGCACCGGGATGACGCGCGGTTCGAGCAGAGCCCCCTGCTGGAGGAGCCCTACTTCTTGCTGGTGCCCGCCGGCCACCCACTGGCGCGGGCGGTGTCGGTACGGCTGGAGGACGCGGCGGCCGAGGACTGGATCGTCGCCGACCCGGGCGCCTGCGACCACGCCCAGCGGGTGCGGGCGCTGTGCGCGGCTGCCGGGTTCTCGCCGCGGATCGTGCACTCCGCCGCCCAGTGGCCGGCGATCTGGTCGCTGGTCGGGAACGGGCTGGGCGTCTCGCTGATCCCTCGGCTGGCGGAGGGCCCGGCGGGCCAGGCGGTGGTGCGGGTGCCGGTGTCGAGCGAGAACATGCCGACGCGTCGGATCCTCACCTGTGTGCGCCGGGGCAGCCGGCGGAACCCGCTTGTCGACCTCGGGATACGGACGCTGGAAGAGGCGGTCCGCGACCACCAGACCACCGACGACTGCCCCCGATCCGCCTGACGGGGAGGCGCGCGGCCGTCGATGGTCGGCGGTCAACGGCGGGATCCGGACTCGGTCAGTCACTTTCATTGCCCGGCAGCGGCGGCTGGGAAGGGTGTCGCAGGGCGTCCAGGACGACGCGCACCGCCGCGCGAGGTGGTGCGCCGCGACGGATCACCGCCGTGATCGTGCGCGTCACGGGGGTCGTGAGTTCCCTGGTGACGACGCGATAGCGGGGGTCGACCGCCAGGCCCGGCAGCAGCGCGATCGACAGCCCCGCCTCGACGTGCTGCAGAGTCAGCATGTAATTGCCGAACCGGCACACCACCCGTGGCTCGAACCTCGACTGACGGCACAGGCGAAGCGCGAGATTCGCCATGTACGACTGAGGCATATCGAATGCCCACGGCTCGTCCGCGCAGGCCGCAATGTCCACGGTGCCGCGGCCGGTCGCGGGATGTCCGGGCGGTACCACCAGCAGGATCGGATCCGTGGCCAGCGGCACAAGGTCGAGATCCGGTCCCAGGGGGAGCTCGTCGAAGTTCGTGGTGGTGATGATGATGTCCGCGTCGCCTCCGCGCAGGGCGGGCATGCTTTCGTGCGGCTCCATTTGCAGCAACTCGACGGTGAGGCCGGGATGCTCGCGCGCCAGGCGCGTCACCGCCGGCACGGTCATGGAGTGAATCGCGCTCTGGAACGCCCCCACCCTCACCAGTCCGGCCGGCTCCTCGTCGAAACCGCGCAGCTCCGCCTCGACGGCGTCCATGTGATCGAGGATCGTCCGCGCCCGCCGCGCGAGGATCAGCCCGGCCGGGGTCAGCCGTACCCGGCGTCCCGTTCGTTCCAGGAGTTGTGTGCGCGTCTCGGCCTCAAGCAGGGCGAGCTGTTGCGAGACGTTCGACGGGCTGAGGCTGGCGGCTTTCGCGACCGCCCGAATCGTGCCCAGCGTGTCCAGCCGGCTCAGCAGCCGGAGCCTCCACGGGTTCATCACGCTCCTATTGTTGTGCGGTTTCACCGAACAGGAAGGCCGAAATCATGAGATGGACGCGTCGCTCGGCGCGTCCTACCGTCGGGGGCATGGCTGCTTCGACCGCTCCGCTGTCCGCCGGAACCTTCTGGGCCGATGCCGAGAGGCACCTCGTCCGCTACGGCGGCGAGTTCACCCGCGAGATCATCGACCGCGCCGCCGGCAGTTTCCTGTTCACCGCGGACGGCAGGAGAATCCTCGACTTCACCTCCGGCCAGATGAGCGCCCTCCTCGGCCACTCGCACCCGTCGATCGTCGCGACCGTCCAGCGTCAGGTGGCGACCCTCGATCACCTGTACAGCGGCATGCTCAGCCGTCCGGTGGTCGACCTCGCCCGACGGCTCGCCGGGACACTGCCCGCTCCGCTGGAGAAGGCGCTGCTGCTCACCACCGGCGCCGAATCGAACGAGGCCGCGATCCGGATGGCCAAGCTCGTCACCGGCAAACACGAGATCATCTCGTTCGCGCGGTCCTGGCACGGCATGACCCAGGCCGCCGCGTCCGCCACCTACAGCACGGGGCGCAAGGGCTACGGCCCGGCCGCGCCCGGCAATTTCGCCATCCCCGTGCCGAACGCGTACCGGCCCGACTTCACCACGGACGACGGATCACTGGACTGGAGCCGTCAGCTCGACTTCGCCTTCGACCTGATCGACGCCCAGTCGACCGGCAGTCTGGCCGCGTGTCTCGTCGAACCGATTCTGAGCTCGGGCGGCATCATCGAGCCGCCGGCCGGGTATTTCGCGGCGTTGCGAGACAAGTGCCGGGAACGCGAGATGCTGTTGATCCTCGACGAGGCCCAGACGGGCCTCTGCCGCACGGGCACCTGGTACGCGTTCGAGCGCGACGGCGTCGTCCCCGACATTCTCACGCTGTCCAAGACGCTCGGCGCCGGACTCCCCCTGGCGGCCCTGGTGACCAGCGCCGAGATCGAGCAGGAGGCGCACAGGCGCGGGTTTCTGTTCTTCACCACGCACGTCGCCGATCCGCTGGTGGCCGCGGTCGGCAATACCGTTCTCGACGTTCTGATGGACGACAAGCTCGACGAGCGCGCGCGGTCGCTCGGCGTGTTTCTCCGCGACGGCCTGGCGGACATCGCCGACCGCCACAGGGTCGTCGGCGATGTCCGCGGCCGGGGCATGCTGGCCGGGCTCGAACTCGTCGTCGACCGCGAGACGAAGCGGACTTCGGACGAGCTGGGCACACGGGTCACCCGACGGTGTCTCGAACTCGGCCTGCACACGAACATCGTCCAGCTCCCCGGTATGGGCGGGGTGATGCGGATCGCGCCGCCGCTGACCGCCACCGAGGACGAGCTCTCGCTCGGGTTGACGATTCTGGACCAGGCGATCGGCGATGCCGGCGCGGAACTCTGAACCGTCGGGGCGGCTCGCGCGGTTACGCCGATTCGGTACCAGGTCGGGACCGCGTGAAGCCACCGCCCCTGTCGTCCGGGTGAGAGGTCGGGGTGCGTATTACCCTCTGGCTCTCCGGCGACGGTACGGCGCATCACTCGGCGAATACGTACCTCTGGTACCGCGGTCCGCCGGCGAACACCGTGGCCGACCGGGACGCTGACGGACCAACAGCTCGAAAGCGGTGCGACCGTTGGTTCGAATGAATCGAACGGAAAAGAGAAATCCCCATGAAGGCATTCCAGGCCGTCACTGAAGCGATCGCCACAGAGGGGCTCGACCACTTGTTCGCCGTGATGGGGGACGCGAATCAGGACGTGATCGTGGACCTGGGCGAACGGCATGGCGCGACCTTCGTGCACACACACCATGAATCCGGCGCGGTCGGCATGGCCGACGGTTACGCGCGGTTCAGTGGCAGGCCCGGTCTCGCGTCGGTCACCCAGGGACCTGGCTACACCAACGCCACGACCTCGCTGGTGGCCGCGAGGCTCCACCGCACCCCCCTGATGGTGGTCGCCGGACATGCCTCCCTGCGCGATCCGTACAACCCGCAGGGCATGGTGGACCAGTCGGCGCTGGCCAAGCTCACCACCGAAGCCAACGTCCGACTGGATTCCGTCCACAACGTGGACTACTGCCTCGGTGAGGCGTTCCGTCAGATCAAGGTACGGAAAGGGCCGTTCATCCTGAACCTGCCCCAGGACGTCCAGCAGACGGAAATGCCGGACCCCGGCTGGTCATACCGGCCCATGTACTGCTCCAATTCCCTCCAGCCACCGCGTACGGAAGATGTCGAGGAGGCCGCCAAGCTGCTCGCGTCGGCCCAGCGCCCGACCATTCTCTGCGGACTCGGCGCGAGAAACGCCCAGGCGGAGTCCGAGGTCCGCGGACTGGCCGAGCAGCTCGGCGCGCCCGTCGCCGTCTCCGTTCTCGCCTCCGGATTCTGTGCGGACTATCCGCAGTATCTGGGAATCAGTGGCGGTCTGGGTTCGGATCTGACGGTGAGAACCCTCGCCGAGTGCGATGTGATGGTGGTCGTCGGCGCCAGCTTGAACGAATGGACGACCCACTTCGGAAAAATCCTGGAGAACGGGAAAAGGATCATCCAGATCGATGACCGGCCCGATGCTTTCGGCTGGTTCGCCCGGGTCGCCATCGGCATGGCGGCGGATGCCAGAACAGCCGTGGCGGCCCTGGCGGACCGGCTCGGCGAGACCATGGCCGCACACCAGCCCGACGCCGGACTCGTACAGCGGATCCAGGAGCAGGACAGGAAACTGCGGAGCGTGCGGTTCACCGACGGGGACGCGACGGATCCGCGCCGGGCGGCCCTCTATCTGGAGGACGCGCTGCCGAAGGACGACCGCATTCTGGTGCTGGACGGCGGCCACGCGGCCATGGTCTGTACGAAGGTCCTCACCGTGCCGCGCGCGGAGAACTGGAGCATCGGCTGGGATTTCGGCGCCGTCGGCCAGGGACTGGCCCTCGCGATCGGCGCCTGCTTCGCACGCCCGGGCGAGCGCGTCACGCATGTGACCGCGGACGCCTCGTTCATGATGAACGTCGCCGATTTCCAGACGGCCGTGCGCCACAAGCTGCCGCTCACGGTGGTGGTGTTCAACGACAACGCGGTGGGCCAGGAGAAGCACGATCTGATCCACAAGAAGCTGAACCCGTCCTACGCGGACATGCCACAGGCCGACTTCGCGAAACTGGCGGCCGGCTTCGGGGCAAAGGGCTTCACGGTGCGTACGCCGGATGACCTCGGCGAGATCGACAGGGCGCTGGCCGTCGAGGAGGGTCCTGTCCTGGTCGACGTGCGCATCAACGGCGAGGTCGAACTGGCGGTCAGTTGGGAGATCGCCAAGCATCTGAGCTGAGGGTCTGTCCGTCGATGATCCCGGCCGTGGGCCGGTGCCGGTGGGCGCTTCTGGGCCTGCCCGCCCCTCCGTCGGCCGGCGAGCCGTGGGCCCCACACCAGATGTCAACCACGGGTTGACGCTCCGGTGGCTGTCAACCTAAGGTTGCCTCATGGTGGAACCGACGCAGATTAACAATCCAGTCCGCCTCGACGACCTCATCGAGGCGATCAAGAAAGTGCACGGCGACGCTCTCGATCAGCTCCAGAGCGCCGTCGTCGCCGCTGACCATCTCGGCGAGGTGGCCGATCACCTCATCGGCCACTTCGTCGACCAGGCCCGCCGCTCCGGCGCCTCCTGGACCGAGATCGGCAAGTCCATGGGCGTCACACGACAGGCCGTCCAGAAGCGGTTCGTGACGAAGGACGAGCGGGCGCCCGACGCGAACCAGGACTTCGGCAGGTTCACGCCGCGGGCCAGGAGCGTCGTCGTCGTGTCCCAGAACCAGGCCCGCGATGGTGGTCACACACAGATCGGCACGGGGCATCTCGTGCTCGGCCTGCTCGACGACCCGGAGGGGCTGGCCGCGCAAGTGATCGTCGCCCAGGGCGTACAGCCGGCGACGGTCCGGGAGGCCGTGACCGGGACGCTGCCGGAGCCCTCCGGTGAGCCCGTGCCCGACCTCGTACCTTTCGACGCGCGGGCCAAGAAGGCCCTTGAGCTCACCTTCCGGGAGGCGCTGCGGCTGGGCCACAACTACATCGGTACGGAACATCTGTTGCTGGCACTGCTGGAGCAGGAGGACGGCGAGGGTGTCCTCAGCGGAGTCGGCCTCGACAAGGCGCGTACCGAGGAGCACGTGTCCGCCGCGCTGAGGGCCATCCGGGAGAAGCTCCAGGAGTAGCGGCGGCGCCGTCGGCCCGCCCGTGCCCGGCGGGCGGGCCGACACGGCGACGATGAGCCACCTGTTCCGACGCTTCGGCAGGCGGAAGACCGTGACCGTCGCGGCGATCCGGCTTCGGCTTCGGGGGTAGATCCATTATCGCGGTCCGAGCAGGCGCCTGTCACCGTTCTCCGGAATGATCTTTACGCCCGTTACGCGCCCATAAGGTTACGGGGCAATGAGCACACAACGTATCTACCCCACCTGGGAGTTGAGAGTGGCGCAGGACACTGCCGCACTGGCGGAGGAACTCACCACGATGGCCGCGGCCGATCAGCGGTCCTCAGTCCACGCGAACAGCGATGACCCCGCTGAGCAGTTGGCGTGGCGCCGGCTGACCGCACGGCACGGCGACCGACTGGGCGAGATCATGGAGGAGTACGGCTGGCCGACGGCGGAACTGTTCGGCGAGGAGGCTGCCCGGGCGGCCTGGCTGATCGCCCAGCACGCCGACCGGCAACTCGACGTTCAGCGACGTGCCTTGAAGCTGATGCGGGAGGCGGTGTCGGCGGGCTCGGCGGGCCCGCGCGAGCTGGCCTTTCTACGTGACCGCACGTTGGTCAACGAGGGCCGCGAGCAGGTCTACGGCACTCAGATCGCCGGTGTGAAGGACGGGGCACCGGTTCCGTGGCCCTGCCAGGAGCCGGAGCGCGTGGACGAGCTGCGCGCGGAAGTCGGCATCGAGCCCTTCGACGAGTACGTTGCCAAGTTCTCCATGGCCTGACGCGGGCTGTCCGGCGGATCATGCCCCACGGCTCACCTGCCGCCGGTCGCCTGGTCCACCGGACAGAACCCGGCGCCGCAACGGTATGCGCCGGCCGCGACGACTACCCGCGCGCCGCGACCGGTTCTCCCGCCAGGCCCAGCAGTGTGCCCGCGGTGAGGGCGATTCGGTCGGGGAGGTCGGCGACGAGGACGTGTTCGTGCCGGGCATGCGCCCCGTCGCCGGTGGCGCCCATGCCGCACAGGACCGGACGGCCGAGGGCGGCGACGAAGTTGGCGTCGCTGCCGCCACCGACGAACAGTTCTGCCAGGGGCGCCCGGATGTGTGTCGCGACGCCGTCGGCCAGCGCGAAGAGACGGCGGCCCCCGGCGCCGGGCTGCATCGGCGGACGGTTCCAGCCGCCGGCGACGGTGATGGTGACCCGGGGATCGGCGGCGACGAGACCGGCCAGCACCCGGTCCACCCGCTCGATCTCCTCCTGCGTGCTGACGCGGACGTCCACGAGGCACGTCGCCTCGCCCGCGATGACGTTGCGGGCCGTACCGCCGCTGATACGGCCGATGTTGACGGTCGTCCCCCGTGCCGGAGCGGCGGCGGCGACCAGGTTCCCGATGACGTCGGCCAGTGCGTGGATGGCGCTGGCGCCCTTCGCCGGGTCGAGGCCGGCATGGGCTTCGAGGCCCGTCGCGGTCAGGGTGAAGATGCCAACGCCCTTGCGGCCCGCCTTGATCCCCCATTCGCCGCCCGGTTCCAGCACCAGCGTGGCCACGGCGCCGTCGGTGGCCCGTTCGATGAGCGGCCGGGACACGACGCTGCCGGTTTCCTCGTCGCCGTTGAACACGAAACGCACGGTGGGCCGCGGCAGACCGAGTTCACGCAGGGCGCGCAGAGCCCACATCCCTTGCGCCAGACCGGCCTTCATGTCGAAGGCCCCCGGGCCCGAGACGGTCCCGTCGGTGACGGTGAACGGCCACTCGGCGGAGGTCCCGGCCGGCCACACCGTGTCGTAGTGGCCGACGACGGTCACCGTGGCGCCGCCGGCGGTGCCGTCGTACTCGGCCTCGATGACGTCGCCGAGCCCGGAATCGCGGTGGCGTAGCGTACGGCTCGGGTCGCCCAGCCGCTCGGACAGCAGCTGTTGAAGCAGGTCGGCGGTGGCGTCGAGGAGTGGCTTGTCGTCGCTCGGCGACTCCTGTTCGACCAGCCGCCGCAGATCGGCGAGGTAGCCGTTTCGATGGTCCTGTTCGCGGCACCAGGACGCGATACGGGACAGCGTGTCGCCGTCAGGAATGGGCAGGGGCGCGGGTGCGGATGCGGGTGCCGACATGTTCTCCGTGTTTCTCCTGTTTCTCTGGGGCTCTGGGGCTCTGGGGCTCTGGGGCTCTGGGGCTCTGAAGGAATCTCGGGGGTACGACGCGTCAGCCCGTCGGGGCTCCGATGCCGAACGGAAGGCCGACGGAGTACCAGGCGATGAAGAGCAGCGTCCATACGACAAGCATCGCCAACGCGACCGGAAGCGTCAGCGACATCAGGGTGCCGATGCCCGCGCCGGGGCGGTATCGGCGGACGAAGCCGAGGCAGAGCACGAAGTACGGGCTCATGGGGGTGATGGCGTTGGTGCAGGAGTCGGCGATCCGGAACAGCGCCCAGGTGGTTTCCGGAGCGACCCTCAGCAGCATCAGCATCGGCACGAACACCGGGCCGATCAGCGCCCACATGGCGGAGCCACTGGTGAGGAGCAGGTTCATCACACTGACGACGAGAATGACCCCCACGAAGATGACCGTGAGCGGCACTCCGGAGGAATCCAGCAGCCCCGCCCCGGTGATGGCCATGACCTCACCGATGGCGGTCCACTTGAAGTAGGCGAGAAACTGCGAGATCGCGAAGAACAGCACCAGGATGGGGGTGAGTTCGCGCAGTCCCCTGGCCATCATGTCGGGGATGTCCTTGGCATCGCGCACCGCCCCCACCGCCCGGCCGTATGCCACGCCGGTGGCGAAGAAGAGCAGGGAGAGGAAGACGGCGATGTTGTGGACGAGCGGCGAGTCGATGACGGCGCCGTGCTCTCCGCGCAGGGGTGAGCCGGCGGGCAGTGCTGCCGCGGCGATGGCGACCAGCAGCGCGAGGGCGGTGAACGCGGCGGCGCGCAGTCCCCGGCGCTCGTCGTCCGTCAGCGAGAGGTCGGGCAGTGAGAGGTCGGGCAGTTCCCCGGCCTCCGCCGGTGTCCCGGACTCGCCGCCGGGCACGTTGTCCGGCTCCGCGGTGTCGTCGGCCGTCATCATCGCCAGCCGGCGGGTCAGCAGCGTTTCGGCGACCAGGGTGATGACCAGCGCCAGGATGACGGACGAGGCGAGCGAGAAGAAGTAGTTGGCCACCGGTGTGACCGTGTACGAGGGATCTATGGTGTGCGCCGCCGCCGTCGTCAGCGCGGCCAGTGTGGCGTCCGACGGTGTGACCAGCGGGCTGGCGGCGTGTCCTCCGGAGACCGCGACGAAGGCGACCACCGCGCCCAGTACGGGATCGCGCCCGACGGAGCGGTAGGCGATCGCACCCAGCGGGATCATGACGACGAACGCCGCGTCGGAGGCGATGTGGGCGACCATTCCCGTGAACGCGATCATGAAGGTGACCGCTCTCAGCGGGACCTTCGCCAGCGCGGCCCGCAGCATGGCGGTGAGGAGCCCGGCCCGGTCGGCGACCGATACGCCGAGCATGACGACGAGGACGACCCCGAGCGGCGGGAACGTCGCGTAGTTGTCGATCAGGCCGTCGAGCATCATCGTCACGCCGGCGTCCGAGACCAGGCTGCGCACCACGACCGTCGCGCCGTCCGTGGGCGATTCGGCGGAGACGCCGAGGCCGTTCAGCCCCCAGCTCAGGACGACCAGGGCCGCGCTGAGTATCACGAACAGCCAGAACGGATGCGGCAGTCTGTTGCCGACGCGCTCTATGACGCCGAGCGTCCGCAGCGTGAAGGCCACGGACCCCGCCGGGCGCTCCACCGTCGTCCTGGTCACCACATCGACCCCTTCCTGCGTGGCGGATTGATTCGCCATGGGATCTCATGATGGATGAATGTGTCAATGAACCCTTGATTATCAGCTGTTTCGACCGTGTAACTTTCTGACAATGGAGAGATTAGGATCAAGGCATGCCCTCGCCCACCGTCACCATGAGACGGTCATCCGCGCGCCCGGAGGAACGGCTGCTCGATGACGTCGATCTCGATCTGATCGCGGCGCTCCAGATCGCGCCCCGTACCCCGGTCAACGCGCTCGCCGAGGTGCTGGACAGCTCGCCCAGCACCGTCGCCCGCCGTCTGTCGCGGCTGCGCACGGAGCGGCTGCTGCGCGTGGTCGGCCGGCTGGACTGGCCGCTGATCACCACGGAGAACCCACGGCAGGTGTGGATCAAGTGCGAGCCGGGGCGCTCGCAGGAGGTCGCGCGGCGCATCCTGGAGCTGGCCGAGGTGCAGACGCTGCTGCTGACGACCGGCAACGCCGACATCTACTGCAGCGTCTACCCGCTGCTCGGGACCGATATCTTCGATCTGCTGACCAACCGTCTGCCCGGTATACCGGGCATCGTCTCCACGGAATCCCAGCTGGTCCTGCGCGCCCACACCATGGGCCAGACCTGGCGGCTCCACCGGCTCACGGGCGAGCAGACCGAGCGGCTGCACGAGCACGCCGTCCAGGTCACGCAGGACCGGCGGACCTCGCCGGAGCAGCTGTCGGAGCTGGAGCGGCGCACGGCGGAGCTGATGGTGGACAACGGGCGGATCCCGGCCGCCGACATCGCCCGCGCGTTGGATGTCAGCCGCTCGACGGCGTACCGCACCTCGCAGTCACTCCTGGAGTGCGGAGCCCTCTGGCCCCGGGTGGAGATCGAACCCACCCTGCTGGGCTTCCCGCTCAACGCGCTGATGTCGTTGACGGTCCTCCCCCAGGCCATCCCGGGCCTGCTCGACACTCTGGGCGGCCATCCCTCCGCCCGCTACGTGTCGATGGTGGCCGGCTCCTCATCGGTGATCCATTACGGCGTCTTCCGCGACGAGGAGGACCTGGCCCGCTTCATCACCACGGATCTCGGGGCCGTACCCGAGGTGACGACGGTCAATACGTGCGTGGGTGTCCGCGTACTGCGCCGCCACTGGACAGCGCGCGACGGTGTCCGCCTCGGCGACCGGGTCGACGGCTTCCTTCGCCACCTCCGGCCGGTGAATCACGACGCCGAGGCGCGGGACTGACCACGCCCCGGGAAGCCGCGTGGCGTGGCGAAGCCGCCGCACGGCCCGGTCAGGACGTCGTGGTCACGGCATGGCGGTCACGACGTGGCGGTCACTGGGTGAGCTGGCGCCGTACCAGCTCATGAAGCCGGCCGTTCGCGTCGGCGAGCAGGACGGCCGGCGGCCCCTGTTCCACGACGCGGCCGTCCGCCATGACGATGACGCGGTCGGCGTCCATGACGGTGGACAGCCGGTGGGCGATCACGAGGCGGCTGGCACGGAGTCCGCGGGTGCTCTCGGTCACGACGCGCTGCGTCGCGTTGTCCAGGGCGCTGGTGGCCTCGTCGAAGAACAGGATGCGGGGACGGCGGATGAGAGCCTGGGCGATCATCAGGCGCTGGCGCTGCCCGCCCGAGATCGCGCCGCCACCGGAGATCAGAGTGTGCAGGCCCATGGGCATGCGTCTGATGTCGTCAGCGAGCCCGGCCATCTCGGCGGCTTCCCACACCTCCTCCTGGGAGAACGTCTCGGCGCCGCTGACACAGTCCAGGATCGACCCGGTGAACGGCTGCGCGTTCTGCAGGACGACGCCGCACTGCCGGCGCACGGCCGCCTGGTCGAGAGCGGCCAGATCCTGGCCGTCGTACAGCACACTGCCCGAGAGCGGCTGGTCGAAGCCGATGAGGAGCCGGAGCAGGGTGGACTTTCCGCAGCCGCTCGGGCCGACGATCGCCACGAACTCGCCCGGCCGGATCTCCAAGGACACGTCGTCCAGGATCAGCGGACCGCCGGCGGAATAGCGGAATGAGAGCTTCCGAGCCTCGATCGCGCCGGACAGGACGCCGGGCTGGGTGCCGGCGGAGCGGACCTCGGGCGGCTCGTCCAGCACCGGCTTGAGCTGTTCGAACATCGGCAGTGCCGCTGCCGTCGAGACGAACGCGCCGGTCAGCTGGGTGACGGAGGTCAGCAGCATCGTCACGGAGGTGTTGAAGGTGAGGAATCCGGCCGCCGACATGCTGTCGCGCGCCGGGCCAGCCAGGAGCATGAACATGGTGAGGGAGCAGAGCGGCAGATAGACGGCGTCGAGGACCGTGGTCAGGTTGCGTATCCGGCCCGTGCGCTGCTGCAGCTCGCGGGAGCGGGCGAACTCGTCGGCCCACGCCGCGTACGCGAAGCTCTCCGCCGCCGCGACCCTCAGCTTGGGCAGCCCGCGCAGGGTCTGGAACGCCTGGTTGTTGAGCTTGTTGCTCAGCTCGACCAGCCGTCGCTGCCAGCGCACCTGCCACAATCCCATCCCGAGGAACACGGCCGCGATGACGGTCAGCATGGCGATCGCCGCCAGCGCCAGCGGCACACTGAACCAGAGCAGCAGTACGAGGTTCATCGCGCCGACCGTGCCCGCCTGCACGGCCACCGGGCCGACACCGGAGAGCACCCGGCGGATGCCGCTGATCCCCATGGCCGCACTGGCCAGTTCGCCCGTGGAGCGGCCGGTGAAGAACCGCGTCGGCAGCCGCAGCAGCCGGTCCCAGACGGCGGGCTGCAGCACGCTCTCGATCCGGCCCTCCAGACGCAGCACGGTCAGGTTCTGCAGCAGCGCGAACGCGGCGGTGACCACGCTGGTGATCATGACGGCCAGTGAGACCTGGGCGATGAGGCTCGTCTCGGCGTTCGGTACGAAGACCCCCAGCACCTGCCCGGTCGCGATCGGTACCAGCGCGCCGAGGCCGACCGTGACCAGCCCGCTCAGGGCGAGATTCCGGGCGTCGGTGCCGCTGCCGCGCAGCCCGAAGCGCATCAGCCGCACCGGCGTCATGGGCCGGTCGGGCAGCGGCCGGTAGAACATGACGGCACGCGGCTCCAGTTCCCCGGCGTTGTGCGGGCCGAGCCGCATCCGCAGCCCCGAGGCCGGGTTGACCGCCTCGTACCGGCCGCGCCGCCACAGCAGCGCGACCGGCGCGCCCGACTTGGCCCAGTGGCCCACCAGCGGGCCGGCGTCCGTACGCCACCACTTCCTGTCGAGCCGGACCGCACGGGTACGGATGCGGGCGGCGACGGCGATACGTTCGACGGGGCCGACGCGATCGTTGACCGGACCGCTTCCCGGCGGTCCCGGGAGGGTGATGCCGGCGGCTTCGGCGACCACCTGGCAGATGGCGAAGGCGGCCTCGTCGCCACCCGTCCCGTGCTTTCCCGCCGCGCTCCGTCCGGTTCTGGCGGGGCCGTCGATGGAGGCGATCAGTGCCTGGTCCGCCTGTGCGCGTACCGCCTCACCGGCCTTGATACCGGCCGCGGTCCGGTCGGCGTGGGCGTTCTCCAGCCGCTCGATCCAGCGGTCGACCGCGGACAGCAGCCGGTACTGCTGGTTGACCATCCCCTGCCACAGCTCGCCGTCCACCAGCAGGTCACCGGCCGCCTCGGCACTGTACGCGGCGCCGTACGCCACACTGCCCGGGGGGACCCGCATCCACAGGAGGTCGTCATCGTCGGTCAGGGCGTCGTCTCCCCCGGCGCGGCCGTCCAACGGCGCTTCCAGCAGGACGCCCAGACCGCGCCCGACACCGAGCGCGAACGCGTGCTCCAGCGGAGTCGGCGCCGTTGGCCAGGTCCCGTCCGCGCCCGGCGGCGCGTACGGCCCGGGCTGTGACTGATCCTGATGCGGGTCCTGCTGTCCGTAGCGGTCGTACTGCCGCTCGTACCGGGGGTCGTACTGCCCGTACGGGTCGTACCGCTGCTCGTACTCCGCGCGGTACAGCTCCCGCAGCGGAATCCGGCGCAGCAGGCACTCCTGCGAGGGCTTGCCCGCCAGGGTGTGCTGCGCGCCGTCGACCGGTCCGAGCAGCAGCGCGCCCGCTTCGAGGCGGCCGAGATGGTGCCAGTGGCCCTGCTGGGCGGCGTCGACCGCGAAAAGGTCCAGTGTCCCGTCCACGACGAGCCACAGGACGTGCGGCCCTTCCAGTGGCACGCTGCCGAGACCGGTGTGGTCGAACGGCGCGCCGAGTGCGCCGAGTGCGTGGATCACCGCTCCGGTCCCGTCCGCGGGCGGGGATACGGACGACATCTCAGTGCTCCTTGACGAGTTCGGCGTACGGGCCGCCGGCCGCGACCAGGTCTTCGTGCCGCCCCCGCTCGACGATCGCCCCGTGGTCGAGCACCACGATCTCGTCGCTGTCCCGCACCGTGCTCAGCCGGTGCGCGATCACCACGCACGCGCAGCCGCGCCGTCGCAGGTTGTCGATGACGAGCCGCTCGGTCAGCGCGTCCAGGGCGCTGGTGACCTCGTCGAGAACGAGGATGCTCGGTCGCCTGACGAGTGCCCTGGCGATCTCCAGGCGCTGCCGCTGCCCGCCGGAGAAGTTGCGTCCGTCCTGCTCGACCCGGCTGTGGATGCCTCCGGGGCGCCGGGCGACCACGTCGTACAGCGCGGCGTCCTTGAGCGCCTCGACGACGGCGTCGTCCGGTATGGACGGATCCCACAGGGCGATGTTGTCGCGGACGGTCCCTTCGAAGAGGAAGACGTCCTGGTCGACGAAGGAGACCGAGGCGGCCAGCGCGCCGCGTGAGATGTCCTCCAGACGCTGTCCGTCGATACGGACCGTGCCCTCCCAGGGCCGGTAGAGTCCCGAAATCAGCCTGGACACAGTGGATTTGCCACTGCCGGAGCCGCCGACGAGCGCCACCTGCCGTCCGGGTCCGACGGTGAGGGAGAAGTCCTTGAGCAGCGGCGCGTCCAGCGGGCTGTAGCCGAAGGTGATGTTCTCCAGCCGCACATGGCCCGTCAGCCTGCGGGTGTTCGCGTCGTCCCGCGTCGGGCGCGTGTACAGCTCGTCGGCCGGGAAGCTCTCGACGTCCTTCAGCCTGGCCACGTCGGCGGCGAAGTCCTGGACCCGGCCCGCCACGCCGTTCAGCCGGGTGATCGGCGCGGTGAAGCGCGTGACGAGGGCCTGGAACGCGACGAGCAGGCCGATGGAGATATGGCCCTCGACCGCGCGCAGTCCGCCGATCCAGAGGATCAGCGCGCTGTTGAGTGTCGCGAGGGCCGGTGCGACGACGGCGAGCGCGGCGGTCGGTACGCCGAGGCGCTGCTGCACCTCCAGCGTGGTGGCGTGCTGGCCCGCCCAGCGGCGGAAGTAGCCGTTCTCGCCGCCGGTGGCCTTCAGGGTCTCGATCAACTGCAGGCCGTTGTACGAGGTGTTGGTGAGCCGGGCGCTGTCCGCACGCAGTTTCCGGGTGTGGGTGGCACGCAGCCGGATGACGATCCGCATCGCGACCACGTTGAGCAGCGCGATCAGCACTCCGACGACGGTGAGCTGGGGATCGTACGTCCACAGCAGGACGGCATAGAGGATCACCACCACCCCGTCCACGCCGGCCGCCGCGAGATCCCGTGCCAGTGTTTCGGCTACCGTGTCGTTCGACTGGAGGCGCTGGACCAGATCGGCGGGGCCGCGCTGGGCGAAGAAGGTGACCGGCAGCCGGAGCAGGTGGCGCAGGAACCGGGCGCTGCTCAGCGTCGACGAGATGATGCGGCCGCGCAGCAGATTGGCCTGCTGCAGGCCGGTCAGTAGGGCAGTGAGCACCACCATCGTCGCCATCGCGGCGAACAGCGGCCCGAGCAGCGAGGTCTGCTTGCCGATCAGGAACATGTCGATGTACGTACGGCTCAGCGCCGGCACCACCGCGCCGACTCCGACCAGGAGCAGGCTGGCGAGCAGGGCGGCCAGGAGCGTGCCGGTCGTGCCGCGCAGCCGCGCCGGTACCGCGCCCAGCACGCCCTCCTTGCGGCCGCCCTCGCGGAAGTCGGCCGACGGCTCGAAGACGAGCGCGACCCCGGTGAAACTCGTGTCGAAGTCCTCGGGGGAGACGAAGCGGCGGCCCTTGCCCGGATCGTTGACGTACACGCCCCGACGGCCCGGTCTGCGTCCCATGCCGTCGTAGACGACGTAATGGTTGAACTCCCAGAAGAGGATGGCCGGTGGCCGCACCCCGGCGAGCGCCGCCGGTTCCATCTGCATGCCCTTGGCCTGGAGACCGTAACTCCGCGCCGCCTTCAGCAGGTTGCCGGCGCGGGAGCCGTCGCGGGACACGCCGCACGCGACGCGCAGTTCTTCGAGTGGGACGTGGCGCCCGTAGTGGGCGAGCACCATGGCGAGCGAGGCGGCGCCGCACTCCACGGCCTCCATCTGGAGGATGGTGGGCGTCCGTACGGCCTTCGGCTGCTTGGCCGAGGCGGACGCGGCGGCCCGGGAACGCTTCGGGGGCTTGGCGGACCTGCCGGACTTGGCGGCCCGTCCGGGCCGCGGGGGCCGGGCGGGCCCCGGGCGGTGCCGGCCGTGCCCGGCCGGCACGGGCCGTTCCCGCGATCCGGGTCGTTCGTCCGGCGTCGCCGAGGCGTTCGGTACGGTCACGGCAGCAGCCAATCGATCGGACGCTGTTCGGCCAGGTGGATGGTGCCGTCGGCGAGCGTCATGGAGTCGACCGCGTATGGCGGACCGTCCGAGGTCGACCAGGTGAATCCGGATGTGGTGGACGAGGAGCGGTCCAGTCGTACGAGGACGGGAACGGGCTGTCCGCCCTTCGAGAAGTGTTCGCCCAGCTGGTCGCTGCCGAGGGCGCCGGCGATCCGCTGGGCCGTCAGCCCGGTCCGTCCCACTGACGTCACCTCACCGCGCAGAACCCCGTACCGTTTGGCCGGCACGGACTGGACGGTGAGATCGACCGAGGCTCCCACCGGGATCTCGGAGCCGTTGCCGGCCGGCAGGTACAGCATCGCCATGAGCGGATCGTCCGGGCCGTCGATCCGCTCCACGGCCGCGACGTCCGTGCCGGGGGTGACCACGGAGCCGATCGTCGCGACGAGTGTTGTCAGCCGGCCCGCGGCGAGCGTACGGACGACGGCTGTCCCGCCCGCCGTACGGACCTTCAGGAGCGGTGTGTTCGCGGGAACGCGCCTGCCCTCCTCGACGAGCACCTCGGTGACCTGGCCGGCGACCGGGCTCTGCAGGACATAACCGCCCTGCCCGTGGGTGAGGATTCCGGCGGCGCCGACGGTGGACGACAAGGAGCCCGTCACCGCCCAGACGGTGGCGGCGGCCATGACCACGACCGTGACGGCGAGGACGAGACAGCCCTGGGGCCGGGCGAAGCGCACCGGCAGATCGATTTCCTCCGGCGAGCGCAGCTTGGCGAGCGCCTGCTGGCGGAACTGCACGACACACTCCTCCCTTCCGGGCCGTTCTTCCGGGGCCGTTCTTTCCGGGGCCGTTCTTTCCGGCCGTCGGGTCCTGCTCCGGCCTCGGGCGGCCGTATGCCCCGGAACCTGGAGCGGCACCGGGGCACATGGCGCGGTCCGTCGGCCGGGGAAGCCGCCGACGCGCCGTGGTCACCGCGCGTGGCTAGTGATCACCACGCGGGGTCGTGCCGCTCAGCGGCACCTGACCCGACTCAGAGGTTGACGCCGACGCCGACCGGGAGGCCGGCCGTGAGGCCGCCGACCACACCGGTGGCGGTTCCGACGATCTCCGAGACGGGGGCGACGGAGTCAGCGGTGGAGACGACGGTGCCGACCAGACCGTCGACGAGGCCACCGGACACGTTGTCCAGGTCGCTGTCGGAGATTTCCTGGGTCTCGACCTGCGGGGTGAAGGACATGTTGGTTGCTTCCCTTCGCGCTGATATCTCGGAATTCCCGCAGCGGTCACGCGCTCCGCAGGGCCCCGGAATGGGGCCTTCCGTCTGTGCGATTGCCGCGGTGCGAAGGATGAAAGCACGGGGTCGCGCCGCGTTGCCAATCACAGCGTTCCCGGTCGCGACGTATCGCGGCGCCGAAACGGCATGGTGTGCAGGCGTGTTCATGAAGTGGTGGCAGTATCCCCACGTCTTCACGGGCGTGATGTGCCGCGAACTGGGCTCCCCCTCGGCGACGGAACGAGACATTCCATGCCAACACGCGGACTACAGGACCCGCCTGCGAAGCCCGCCGGAAGATGATGTGCCGCCCGCGTGACCGGTGTGCAGATTCGTGAGAGACCGTACGCTCTCGCGAATCCACACCCCTGCGCAGCGGCGTGTGCGCGGCGGGTGACCGGCTGTCCCACATGATGGGCCGCTGGTGTGGCCGTGAACGGCTGACGGGCACCGCGCGGTGACGCGGTGCCCGTCACACTTCGCCGGTGTCCGGCTACCTCGTGCGCCACTCCTCGGCCAGCAGCTCGTAGGACCGCACCCGGTCCGCGTGGCCGTGGGTGATCGTGGTGATCAGCAACTCATCGGCCCCGGTGGCCTCCTGGAGCTGGGCCAGCTGATCGGCGACCCGGCCGGGGGAGCCGACGAACTGGGTGTCCAGACGGTCCTGGACCAGCGCCCGGTCCGCGTCGGACCATGCGTGGGCGCGTGCCTCGTCGGGCGTGGGGAACGGGATCGCGCCCTCGGCCGTACGGATGCTGCGGACCCAGAGGCCGTAGCCGGTGGCGAGTTCGCGGGCGGTCTCGTCGTCCTCGGCGACCACGACGTCCGCGGACACACTGACGTACGGCTTGTCGAGGACCTCGGAAGGCTGGAACGCGGCGCGGTAGCCCTCCACCGCCTCCAGCACCGTGGCCGGACTGACGTGGTAGTTCGCCGCGAACCGCAGACCGCCCCGGCCCGCGACCTCGGCGCTCTCGCCGCCGCTGCTGCCCAGGATCCAGATCTCGATGTCGGCGCCCTCTCCCGGCACGACATGGGCCTCGATGCCGTCAGCGGAGCGGTACGTGCCCGCCAGCAGCGCCAGGATGTCGTCGATCTGCTCGCCGTATGCCTGCGACTCGGCGTTCGGCAGGAGGAGCAGTTTCCGCTGGAGCGCGATACGCGGCGAGCCGAGCAGGTGCTCGAAGGAGAAGCGGGCGGGGATGCGCAGGCCGCCCGGGGTGCGGCCGTCGACCACGGGGGTCGCCGTCGGCGGCGGAGCGACGGGCCCGCCGGGCGGCCGGCCGCCGGAGCGGCCGAGGCCCAGGTCGAGGCGCCCGGGGTGCAGCGCGTCGATCAGGCCGAACTCCTCGACCGTGGACAGGGCGGTGCGGTGGCCGAGTTGCACGGCGCCGGAGCCGAGCCGGATGGTCGAGGTCGCGGAGGCGGTCAGGGCGAGGACGACCGCGGGCGAGGTGCCGGCCACGCCCGGGTTGAGATGGTGCTCGGCGTACCAGTAGCGGGTGTAGCCGAAGCTCTCGGTCCGCCGGGCCAGGTCGATGGAGTTGCGCAGCGCCTCGGTGGCGGTGGAACCGGACGAGACCGGGACCAGGTCGAGGACGCCGAGGGGTATGTCGGACATGTGCGGAGGCTCCTCAGTGGTCGGCGGGCGCGGACACCGGGGCGGGCTCCGCGAGGACCGGTCCCCAGGAGAACGGGGGATCGGGGATCTCACGGCGCAGTACCGGAGCGATGTCCGACTGGAACAGTGCGAGGGAGTCACGGTGCTGGCGATCCGTCAGCCCTCCCGCGTCCGCGTGCAGATGCAGCACGGTGTGCCCGAACCGTTCGTGGTAGCGCCGCACCTTCTCGATGATCTGCTGGGGGCTGCCGATCAGCGCCGAGCTGCGCTCCACGAAGTCCTCCAGGGTCGGGAACACCGGCTCCAGACCCAGCCGCTTCTGGAACGCCAGGTTTCCCTCGAACACGGGCCGGTAGGCGGCGATCGCCTCCTGGGAGGTACGGGCCGCGTAGAAGCCGGCCGTCCCCGCACCGACCGTGAGGGCGGCCGGATCGTGGCCGTAGTGCTCCCAGCGCTCGCGGTAGTGGCGG
Organism: Streptomyces sp. NPDC039430; assembly: GCF_055639435.1. Lineage (NCBI taxonomy): Bacteria > Bacillati > Actinomycetota > Actinomycetes > Kitasatosporales > Streptomycetaceae > Streptomyces > Streptomyces sp. NPDC039430. The sequence continues at coordinate 91,145 of NZ_JBVKAK010000004.1, forward strand.
ATCAACTCGGCATAGGGCTCTATGGGGTTGGTGACGTTGGCGGAGAAGAGCGGGTCGCCGTAGCGGGCGGCCAGATCGACCGACTCCTCGCTGGTGGCGCTGCCGTGCCAGACCCGGACCGGCCGCTGGAGCGGCCGGGGCCACACCTCCGCGTCGGTGAGTCCCGGGCGGAAGCGGGTCGCGGCGGTCACCTTGTCCTGGCGCCAGATCGTGCGGAACACCTCATAGCTCTCGGCGTTGCGGTCCCACTGGTCCTCGGGGGTGACCTGGAACAGGTCCCGCTGGGCGGCCCCGTTGCCCTTGCCGATGATCAGCTCAAGGCGTCCGCCGGAGAGGTGGTCCAGCGTCGCGTAGTCCTCGTACGCCCGCACCGGGTCCAGCAGGCTGAGCGTGGTGACCGCGGTGAACAGCCGGATCCGGGAGGTGAGGGCGGCGATGTGACTGAGGACGACGGGCGGCGAGGAGGAGATGAACGGCCGCTCGTGCCGCTCCCCCACGCCGAAGCCGTCGAATCCCAGCTCCTCGGCGAGGAGCGCGTTGTCGAGGACCTCGCGGAAGCGCTCCTGGGTGGACTTCTGTACGCCCGTCACCGGGTGCGGGGCGTGCACGATCAGGGTGATGGCGAGGAATCTCATGACGCCGCCCGCTCGTCGCGCGCGTCGTCCGGATGGGCCAGACCGAGGTGCTCGCGCAGAGTGGTGCCCTCGTACTCCGTGCGGTACACACCGCGCTCCTGGAGCAGCGGGACGACCTGGTCGGCGAAGGAGTCGAGGCCGCCCGGGGTGATGTGCGGGACGAGGATGAAACCGTCGCCGGCGTCGGCCTGGACCAGGTCGTTGACGGACTCGGCGACGGTGGCCGGGGAACCGACGAAGCTCTGCCGGCTGCCGGTCTCGATGACGAGGTCACGGATCGACCACTTGTTGGCGGCGGCCAGCTCGCGCCACTCGCGGGCCGTGGCCAGCGGGTCGCGGTACATCCGTACCTGGGCGCGCCCCCGGGCGATGGTGTGCTCGCCGAGGTCGGGGTCGATCTCGGGCAGCGGGCCGTCCGGGTCGTACGCGGACAGGTCCCGGTTCCAGACGAACTCCAGGTGCTTGATGGCCGTGGCCCCGCTCACCTGCTGGCGGCGCACCACACGGGCCAGTTCCTCCGCCTCGGTGTCGGTGTCGCCGAGCACGAAGCTCGCGGCGGGCAGGATCAGCAGCTGGTCGTGGCCGCGGCCGTACCGGGCCAGACGGCCCTTGACGTCGGTGTAGAACGCCTGGCCCTCCTTGAGGGTGGCGTACCGGCTGAAGATGGCGTCGGCGCTCGACGCGGCGAACTCGCGTCCCTCGTCGGAGTCCCCGGCCTGGAAGATCACCGGACGGCCCTGCGGGCTGCGCGGGACGTTGAACTGCCCCCGGATGTCGAAGTGCGGGCCCTGGTGGACGAAGGCTCCGGCCTGCGCGTCCCGCAGGAAGGTACCGGTCTCCCGGTCGGCGACGATCTCGTCCCCGCGCCAGGAGTCGAAGAGTTCGTTCGCGGTGGAGAGGAACTCCTTGGCACGCGAGTAGCGCTCCTCCTGCGGGAGGAAGCCGCCGCGCCGGAAGTTCTCGCCGGTGAAGGCGTCCCAGGAGGTGACCACGTTCCAGGCGGCCCGTCCGCCCGAGAGGTGGTCGAGGCTGGCGAACTGGCGGGCCACCTCGTAGGGCTCGTTGAAGGTGGAGTTGATGGTGCCGGTGAGGCCGAGGTGTTCGGTGACGGCGGCCAGCGCGGCGAGGACGGTGAAGGTGTCGGGACGGCCGACGACGTCCAAGTCATATATTTTGCCGCCCTGTTCACGCAGTCGCAGTCCCTCGGCGAGGAACAGGAAGTCGAACTTGGCGCGTTCGGCGGTTTTCGCGAGGTGCGCGAAGGAACTGAACTCGATATGGCTGCCGGCCTCGGGGTCGCTCCACACGGTGGTGTTGTTGACGCCGGGGAAATGGGCCGCGAGGTGGATCTGCTTGAGCGGCTTGCTCATGGGAGGAGGCTCCTTCGGGCTCAGGCGGTCGGGGCGGCGGCGTAGCGGTTGGCCGGGCGGGCGAGCCCGAGCAGCCCGCGCAGGGTGCCGGCCTCGTACACGCGGCGGAAGGCGCCCCGGCGCTGGAGTTCGGGGACCAGGCGCTGGGTGATCGCCAGAAGGTCGTGACCGGCGACGGCGGGGCGCAGCCGGAAGCCGGACAGCCCCGCCGACGCCAGTTCCTGCAGCAGATCGGCGAGTTGGGCCGGGGTGCCGGTGAAGATCCGGGCGTCGCTGGTGTACGGGGATCCCGCGAGGCCGTCCAGGCGCTCCCGGCGGGCCGCCGCCTCGGCGGGATCGTCGTCGAGGAAGACCACCAGGTCGCCGAAGACGTGCAGGGTCTCGTGGGCGCGGCCTGCCGCGGTCTGCTCGGCGCGGATCTCCTCGACGACGGCGCGGGCCTGGCCCGCGCCGGACGGGGTGACGTAACCGATGTCGGCGGCCCGTGCCACCAGCCGGTAGCCGCTGGTGGAGTGGGCGAGGGCGCTGACGAGTGGCTGGCCCTGGGGTGGGCGGGGCGTGATGGAGGGGCCCTTGACGCTGAAGTGCCTGCCCTCGAAGTCGATGTAGTGGAGCTTGTCGCGGTCGATGAAACGGCCGGTGGCGACGTCCCGGATCTCCGCGTCGTCCTCCCAGCTGTCCCAGAGCCGGCGCACGACCTCGACGTAGTCCGCGGCCTCGTCGAAGGCATCGGCCACGATCTCCCGTACAGCGGGCGTGTCGTAGTCCTCCCGGCGGAACGGCGGGAACGTACGGCGTCCGAAGTGCGCGGCCTCGTTCTGGCGTGCCGTGATCTGTACGCGCAGGCCGGCGCGGCCGGTGCTCACATAGTCGAGGGTGGCGATCGCCTTGGAGAGGTGGAACGGCTCCGTGTGGGTGGCCACGACCGTCGGCACCACGCCGATGTGGTGGGTCAGCGGGGCGACCCGCGCGGCGATGAGAACGGCGTCCAGACGGCCGCGGACCTGGTCGGTGCGGCCGTCGGGTCCGGTGAACGACGAGGACTGGAGACCGAGCGCGTCCTCGATGGTCACGAAGTCGAGCAGACCGCGCTCGGCCTCGGTCACGAGGTCGGTCCAGTAGGCGGCGGTGAGCAGTTCACCGGGGCGCGCGACGGGCTCGCGCCAGGCGGCCGGGTGCCAGCCGGCACCGTCGAGGGCGACGGCGAGGTGCAGCGGGGAGGGTGACGAGGACAAGGGAGTGACGCCTTCCTGATCAGCCGTACGAGGGGAGCCGACACCCGCACTCGGGGTGCGGCTGGAGGACAGCAGGTCACGCGTGAGGGCAAGCGGTCACGCGCGACAGAGCGCGCCGGCCACGCGCAGCAGGTCGATGTGCGTCCGGGAGTACAGGTGCAGAGGGCGGGGCGGGGCGGGTGCCACGGCACGGCTGCGGGACACGGGACGCATGTACCTCACCTCCGCCCTTCCGGCCCGGCGGCCTCCTGGGCCCCGGGGCCTTGTCGGCCTCGCGCTCGTGGCTCCCCCAAGGGCACACCACACAAACGTCAGCAGCGACAACAGCCCGGCTATTCCCTTTCTTCCGGCGGTCGGGATTTCTTTCGCCGGACCCACCGCGCGTGTACGCGAGTGACCATCAGGTGAGACCGAGCGCCCGGCTTCCTTGACGGCGTCACGGAGCGCACCGAGACTGATGTGGACGGTCACGATTGTCAGCGCCACGGCGTGGGTTCGCCCGCGCATGTGGTCATCGGCCCCGGCCCGCCGACAGGCAACCCTTCCACCGCGACGGGGTGCTCCGGGTGACGACCGGGTCCCGCCGGCGCGGCGGGGCAAGCGCGGTCTCGCGTCTCGCGAGCCCCGGAGGTTGGAACGGGTGGCAATGCCCAGGAACGGCTTGACGAGGCGCCTGCACATCGATCTCCTGCGTGTCTCCAGCGCTTACTGATCCGCCGACGGTCCGCGCGATCCGGACCCGTGCGAAAAGCGCAGTCGCTCCGCATCCGGCCGCTGGTGCCCACAAGGCGGCAGTGGCTTCCTCGTTCCCCAAGGGAGAGTCATGCCCGAGACAGCTTCGCGCAGTTCCAGCACGGCCACCTCCGGTGGCTGTCATGAGAATCCGTCCGCTTCGAGGCTTCGTCCCAGGGGAGCCACCGCGCCGCCCCGCCCGCACCACTTCCACAGCCGGATCGGCGTCGGCCTCGCCGGCGGCTTCTACCCGGCACCGCACCGTTACGACCTTTACCTGTCGGCGTGTTGTCCCCGCTCACTGCGCATCTCGGTCACCCTCGACCTGCTCGGCCTGAAGGACTCGGTCGGCACCACGCTCCTGACACACCCCGCCGGAACGCCCGACGCCTTCGCCTCGCTGCGCGGCGCGTACGAGGCGACGGTGCACCACTACGACGGGCCGTTCACCGCGCCCGCGCTGCGCGACCGCTGGAGCGGACGCATCGTCAGCAACGATACCGACGGGATCCTCCGCGACCTCGCGAGCCTGTTCTCCGGCCATGACGAAGCGCGCCCCTCCCCCCTCAACCCGCCGGCACTCGCCCCGGACATCGACGCCCTCCGCGACCTGCTGGACCGGGAGATCACCCCGGCCGCCCAGTCCCCGGGACGCTCGGCGGCACTGAGCCGGCTGGACCGTCAACTCGCCGCACAGCCACACGCGTTGGGCGAGGATCTGACGGCCGCGGACGTGGACCTGTGGGTGGCGCTCGTCCATCTCGGCCCGGCCGGCACCCTCCGCTCGTACCCCCGGCTCCGGGCCTACGTGAGCCGCCTCGGCGACCACCCGGCCTTCCGGAGCGGGATCGAGGCGGTACCCGACGCGGCCTGAGCCCCGGGCACGACGGCGAGGGTGACCGGCGTCGCGCCGCCGGTCGCGGAGGTCAGCGCAGCCTGGGCAGCAGCTGGTCCCCGATACGGACGGTCTCCTGCTTGTACGGGGTGTCGGAGAGGACGAAGTGGGTGATGCCCAGCGCGCGGTAGTTGCCCAGTGCCGTGGCCACGTCGGCGGCCGAGCCGACCAGCCAGGTGGTCGCCGCTCCCCCGCCGCCGACCTTGCCGGGAGTGGTGTACAGGCAGGTGTCGAGGACCTCGCCGCGCGCGGCGAGGTCGAAGAGCCGCTGCTGTCCGGTGGCGGTCCAGCGGTTCCCCGTCCAGGTGGACTCCCCCGAGTCCTCCGTCATCTTCGCGACCTTCTCCTCGGCCGCCCGCCATGCCTCCTCCGTGGTGTCGCGCACCAGCGTGGTGATCCGCAGTCCGAACTGGAGGGGCTGGTGCCGGCGTCCCACCTGCTCGCTCAACGCCTTGAGCCGGTCGATGCGTTCGGCGAGGCCGTCGAGTGGTTCGCCCCAGAAGAGCTGGACGTCCGCCTCCGCCGCCGACACCCGTTCCGCGGCCTCGGAGGCGCCGCCGAAGTAGAGCGTCGGATGCGCCCTCGTATCGGTGACGTACGGGCCTGGTGCGACCGTGGATCCGCTGACCTGGAAGTACTCGCCGTCGAACGTCACGCCCTCCTCGGTCCACAGACGCCGTACGAGGTGCAGGAACTCCTGGGTGCGGGCGTACCGCTGCGCGGGGTCGCTGCGCAGGTCGCCGTAGGCGGCCGGATTGTCGAGTCCGCTGACGATGTTGACCAGGACCCGGCCGCGGCTGAGCTGGTCGAGTGTCGCCGCCGCGGCGGCGAAGTGGGCCGGCTGCCAGTAGCCGGGGCGGATCGCGATCAAGGGCTTGAAGGTGCTGGTCCGGGCGGCCAGCGCGGTGGCGAGGGTGAAGGTGTCCGGGCGCCCCCAGCCGGTACCCAGGAGCGCGCCGCCCCAGCCGTGCGCCTCCGCCGTGCGGGCGAGCTCGGTGGAGTACTCGATGGAGCCCCAGCCGGTCGTCGTGTCGTCGCCGCGGTGGCCCGGTTCGATGGTGTTGGGGATGTACCAGAGGAATTCCAGACTCATCATGATTCCGATCTCTGCTCGGCCGGCGCGGCGGCGATGGCGGCGATGGCGGCGAACCGGGTTGTATCGCACCCGCACGCGGTCGGGGGCGACGCATATCGCCGGGTCCGGCACCGGTCAGGACGTCACCGGGCGGCCGCGCGCACGCCCGCCCGGCCTCAGGACGAGCGGCTTCCCGTCCATCGTCGCGGACGCCATACGGGGGCGGGCTGGAGGGTCAACAGCGTGCGCTGGACACACGAAGGAGGTCGACGCACAGCTCGCGGGTGAGCAGCGGGACCTCATACATGGGAGGGAGTCTCTGCGCGATCGATCAGAATGTCAATGCGCACCATCAGGCTCTCCTCTTCGGTTTATCGAAGGATTCGGAGGAATTCGGCGATCTTCCTCTGATTCACTGAGGCGCACGAGGACCGGGGAACTCGTCGCACGGACTCGACGGCTGGCAGCACACGAGGCGCGTTGGATGGTGAGCCTCGGACTGTGGGCGGTCCGGCGCACGCACGGGGTCGGGGGCGCCGACAGCTCTGTCGGGTACGCGCGTGCTCAAGCACCCACGATGTACGGGCTGGTGTTCGTGCTGGTGATCGAGGCGATCGGGATGTGGTTCCTCCTCGCCCCCTTTCCGGTCGCCCACTTGATCATGCTGCTGGTCGACCTCTACACGGTGTTTCTCGCGCTGGGGCTGCACGCCGCCGCCGTCACCCGCCCGCACACCGTGGGCCCTGGCGGGCTGCGGATACGCCGCGGAGCACGGCTCGACCTTCGGATTCCGCTCCACCTGATCGTGTCCGCCCGCCATGACCTCCGGTTCCCCGACGCGAACAAGTCCGAGGACGCGGTGCTGGTCGTGGCCGTCGCATCGCAGACCTCGATCACTGTCGAGCTGGCCCGCCCGGTCACCGCCGTGGGCCTGTGGGGACGGCGCACCGAGGTTCATACGATCCGCTGTCACGCCGACGAACCGCGAGCCGCCGTCGCGGCGATCACCGCGCTGCTGCCGGCCGGCACATGACGTCGCCACCGCCCCCTCCACCGCGCCGCGTCACCCCTCCGCCACCGCGCTTGCAAAACGGAACAGTGTTCCGTATTGTTCGTAACGGAACGATGTTCCGTTTACTCATCATGCCGGAGCACGGGTCCGGCGACCACATCACACCGTTGTCGCCACGCCCTGTCACCACGTGATGCCACCACGCTTCATCCGCAATGGAGGAACACGGTCATGCAGTACCGCACCTTGGGCCGCACCGGCGTGCAGGTCAGCTCACTCGCACTCGGCGCGATGAACTTCGGCAAGATCGGGCGCACCACCCAGGACGAGGCCACCGCCATCGTCGATGCCGCTCTTGAGGGCGGGATCAACCTCATCGACACCGCCGACATGTACAGCGACGGTGAGTCGGAAGAGATCGTCGGCAAGGCCATCGCCGGCCGCCGTGACGACATCGTGCTGGCCACGAAGGCGGGCATGCCGATGGGCGGCGAGCGCAACCATCAGGGCGGTTCGCGCCGCTGGCTGGTCACCGAGCTGGACAACAGCCTGCGCCGTCTCGGCGTCGACCACGTCGATCTCTACCAGATCCACCGATGGGACCCGCGCACCGGCGACGAGGAGACGCTGTCGGCGCTGACCGACCTGCAGCGCGCCGGAAAGATCCGGTACTTCGGCTCCTCGACGTTCCCCGCGTACCGCCTCGTGCAAGCCCAGTGGGCCGCCCGGGACCACCACCTCGGCCGGTATGTCACCGAACAGCCCAGCTACTCGGTCCTGCAGCGCGGGATCGAGACCCACGTACTGCCCGTGACCGAGGAATACGGGCTCGGCGTGCTGGCGTGGAGCCCGCTGGCCTCGGGCTGGCTGTCGGGCGCGATCCGCGCGGGCCGGGCCATCACCACCAGCCGCTCGACGTTGATGCCGCAGCGCTTCGACACCACCATCCCCTCCAACCGGGCCAGGCTCGATGCCGTCGAGCAGCTGGCCGACGTCGCGGACGAGGCGGGCCTGACCATGATCCAGCTCGCGCTGGGATTCGTGACCGCGCACCCGGCCGTGACCGGCGCGATCATCGGCCCCCGCACGCTGGACCATCTGCACGCGCAACTCGCCGCCGCGGACACGGTGCTCTCCGCCGACGTACTCGACGCGATCGACGCGATCGTGGCCCCCGGTGTCGACCTGGCCGCGCACGAGAAGCACGACACTCCGCCGGCGCTGCTCGACCCGTCACTGCGGCGCCGCTGACCGGGCGGACCGCGTACCGCGCCGTACCGGAAGAGTCTTCCGCCTGAACCTCGGCAGCGCGCCCCGGGCGGCGCCGCCGGTGCCGAAAGGACCAACAGCTCCATGTCCCACATACCCCGGCCTCGTTTCGGGATCATGACCGCGCCCTCGCAGGTCGACTATCACGACGTCCTGCGGGTCTGGCGCGAGGCGGACACGATCCCGGAGATCGAGCACGCGTGGTTGTTCGATCACCTCATGCCGATCGGCGGTGACCCGGACGGACCGGCCTACGAAGGCTGGACACTGCTCTCGGCACTCGCCGCCCACACCCGACGACTGCGGATCGGTGTGCTGGTGACCAGCAACCGGTTCCGGCCACCCGCGATGCTGGCCAAGATCGCCACGACCGTCGACATCGTCTCCGGCGGCCGGCTCGACTTCGGCATCGGCGCCGGATCACGCCCCGGGCATCCCCTGGCCCGGCGTGAATACGACGCACACGGTCTGCCGTACCACGACTCCGCGCACGCGGTGGGGAGTCTCGCCGAAGCCTGCGTGGTGATCCGGCGGTTGTGGACCGAGGAGAAACCGTTCGACTTCCACGGCACGTACCACCACCTCACGGAAGCGTTCGGCAACCCCAGACCCGTCCAGCGTCCCCACCCGCCGATCCTCATCGGCGGACGCTCGTCCCCGACGCTGCGCGTGGTCGCCGAGCACGCCGACCTGTGGAACATCCCGGGCGGCGACATCGACGACGTCGTCCGCCGCGGTGCGCTGCTGGACCGCTACTGCGCCGAGATCGGCCGCGACCCCGCCTCGGTCACCCGCTCGATCCACCTGCCCGTCTCCTACGACCGGCCGGGCGCCACGCGGAACGCGATCGACGAGGCGATCGTCGCCGGCTTCCGGCACATCGTCCTCGGACTGCCGGCGCCCTACCCCGCCGATGTCGCACGGTGGGTCGCCGACGAGCTCATCACCAGGCCGGCGTAGCCGACCCGATGACGGACCTCGGTGACGCCGAGGTCGCCACGACGCGATCGCGCCGCACGGCTCAGCGAAGCTCCTGGATGCGGACCATGTTGCCGGCGGGATCACGGAAGGCGCAGTCGCGGATGCCGTACGGCTGCTCGGTCGGCTCCTGGACGACCTCGGCGTCGGCCGCCTGCACCTGCTCGAAAGTGGCGTCGAGGTCTCGGGTCGCCAGCAGGATCCAGCCGTACGTGCCCTTGGCCATCATCTCGGCGATGACGCGTCGCTCGTCCTCGGTGACCCCGGGGTCGGCGGTCGGCGGCGCCAGGAGAATGCAGGTGCTGGGCTGGTCGACGGGGCCGACCGTGATCCAGCGCATCGTGCCCTGTCCGACGTCGCTGCGCACCTCGAAGCCGAGGACGTCGCGGTAGAAGGCCATGGACGCGTCCGGGTCGACATGCGGGAGGAAGCTGGTGTGAATGGTGATGTCCATGACGATCATGCTAGGCGCGGCTCGTGACGCGCGCTTCTCGATTCCTGACCGGTCCGGCCGCCTGTCGCGTCGCGGCGGCGGTGGAGCGTCGGCGTCGTCGGCGCCCGGTGGGGTCAGCCGATCCGCTCGACGACCGCCGCTGTCGCCGTCGCCGTGTTGCTCGCGCTCGCCACGGACCATTTCGCGGTGACGGCGACGGCCATGTTCGTTGTGGTGTCGTGCGTGACGGCGCCGTCGGACATGGACGTGACGACGGAGGCGGTGCCGTACTGCTGCATGAGTGTCAGTCCGCCGGCCCAGGTGCCGGAGACGCCGTCGCCGACGCAGTGCAGGACCGCCTCGGCCATCCAGCCCTTCCCCGACACCCCGGACCGGGCCGTCACGGTCGCCGGTGCGGCGACCACCGTGCCGCCGATCCTCAGGCCGAAGCCGAGCGTCGGCGTCGCCGTGGTGCTCGCCGTGCCGTACACCCTGATCCGGTAGGCGGAGCCCGGCTGGGGGTCGCCGCCGGGGATGGTGACCGTGGCGATGGGGGTCTCGGTGGCAGTGTCGGCGACGGTGGCGAGCGTCCCGTGGGAAGCGAGAACGTGGACGACATTCGATCCCGGCAGGACGGTTCCGCCCTGGGCGGTCACCACCGGGACCGCCGTCGAGGTGAGGAGCGCCGCGGCGACGGTCCAGCCGTTGCCGGCGAGGTCGTTGCCGGTGATCACACAGCCGGTCGCGGCCGGGGTGAGCGAGATCCCGTTGACGGTCGTGCCCGAGCCCTTCATGACCTTGTTGCCGGTGATGTGACAGCCGGGCTGCGATAACCGGATTCCGGCGACGGCGGCCGCGCGGATCCGGTTTCCGGCGACGAGGGCCCCGGCCCCGGCGCGGCCGTCGGTGCCTCCTCCGATGACGATGCCGTGGTTGGAGCCGGTGGTGTCGACGACGTTGTCCGTGACGGAGGCGGCCGTGCACCCGGCGACGTTGACGGCGTTCGAGAAGGTGTTCCTGAGTGTGTTGCCGGTGAGGTTCACGCCGTCCGAGTACTGCGGGAAGATGCCCGTCGACCGCACACCGTCCACGAGGTTGCCGGACACGACCGCGCCCGGCGTGCACTGCGGCTGGACGCCGTTCGCGGTGGTGGCGGCCGCGCCCCTGACCGTGTTGTTGTTGATCACCACGTCGGTGACCGGTGCCGTGTCGTACCCGAGGACCCGGATCCCGGACCCGGTCACCGTGCCCTCGATGATGTTGTCGGTGATGGTGATGCCGTACGAGGTGTAGACGGTGCCCGCTGCCGGGTCAGGAACCGATACGTAGACGCCGGACGCCGCGGTGTCGCGGATGGTGTTGCCGCGGATCTTCGCGCGGCGCCAGTTCCAGCCGCGGATTCCGCTCTCCAGCGCTCCCTCGATCACGCAGTTCTCGATGACGATGTCGTCGAAGTACCTGCCGGCGACCTGGGCGTGCGAGCCGATCGCCCGGCCGAAGGTGCCGAGGCGGGCGCTCGGGCCGAACCAGCAGCCGGAGACACGGATGTCGACCGCCGGTGTTCCGTCGAACGCGCCGATGCTGCTGCTGCCCGCCTTGGCGATGTCGATCTGGACGGCCTCGGACGACCTGCGTGAGCCGTCGCCGCTGTTGTCGGTGAAACCCTCGAAGCGGCATGCCTCCACCACAGCGCCCTTGACCGCGTTGAATTCCAGCGCGTGAGCGCTCGACGAGTCCAGGAGACGGCAGTCCCGCACGGTGATGTCCGCGCAGTGGATGAAGCACATGGTGTTCGTCGTGGCGGTGACGACGCCTGTGCCCAAGGCCGCGGAGTAGGCGTTGCAGTCCCAGGTGCCGCCCAGGATCTTGATGTGGGAGTGCCCGCCGTACCCGTTGAAGACGTCGGTGCCGTAGAAGTTGCGCAGGACGCCGGTGGTCGCGTGTGTGGAGCGGATGGACGCGCCGTACGCCCAGATCGTGGTGTTCGCCCGGACCACCATGAACGTGTTGACGTTGTACGTACGGCCGCCCGGGAAGAACACGCTGCCGCCGCCGGCGTTGTACGCGGCGTCCAGCGCGGCCTGGATGGGTGTGGTGTCGTCGGCGATGCCGTCGCCCTTCGCCCCGAACGCCGTCACATCGAACACGCCCTGCCCGGAGGAATCGGACCGGGCCGCGGCGAGCGTGCCGGGGGTGGTCGTCGTGTCGAACGTGCCTTGGATGTGTTCGAGGGCCCTTGTCGCGGCCTCACGCGCGGCCTGGTGCCGGCGCACCGGCCGCCCCGCCGCGTCGAGGTACTCGTACTCGATCGCCGTGATGCCGTCGACCTTGAAGGTGCGGACCGCCCCCGGGGCGGGGTGGCTCGCCGGGTTGGAGCGCAGAGCGCCGATCGGGGTGCTGCCATCGGCCTCGTACAGGGCCGTGATCAGCTCTCCGGTGCCGGCGACACGGACGTTGACGGGGTAGTCGGGCAGCACGTCTCCGGTCGTGGTGGTGAGGACATCGGACGGGGTGCCGCCGTAGGTGTAGATCGCCATCGGAGCAACGCCTCTCGGTCGAGCCAGTAACTGCCGCTGCAGTCTGCCCACATACAGCCGAACCCCCCACTGCCCTGGGCGCCGTCCGGGGCAACGGGCCGGGCACTGCCGCGGTGCTACGAGAAGCAGAGCATCGCCGCCGGTGTGGCTGCGCCGGGGCTCCGGGCCTCGTGTCGGCCGGCGCCCGTCAGCGGTGGGCCGGTCTGGCTGAAGAATGCCGAACCGGAGGCCACCTGACTAGGGATGGCGTCGTCGGGTACGGTCGTCGGCCGCGTAGCCGAGGCCACGAACTCCCGCCCGGCGACCGCTGGTTGAGTCCGAGGCCCGTGGTCTTCGAGACGGCAGCCGGATTGACGGATTGGTGCCAGTCCTCTGTGGGCAGTGAGCAGGAAGTCATGTCATGTGCACGACCATCTCTCTCCTCCAAGGAGGCCGACCATGCACGTCCGTAAGTTGACCACCGGGTTCGCTGCCGCCCTCGCCCTGACCTTTTCCCTGGTGGGCGGCCAGGCCGTGGCCGCTCCCACCGCGGACGCCGACAGCGCCCTGGCCGCGCGCGTCGTCACCTACGACGCCAGCGGTTCCGCGGAATTCAGGTCCGCGGTCGACCGGGGAGCGGCGATCTGGAACGAGAGTGTCGACGCCGTCGAACTACGGCCGGCCGCGGCCGGGCAACGCGCCAACATACGGGTCCTGGCGGACAACGGCTGGCCCCGCGCCATCACCACCTCGCTCGGCAACGGGACCGTCTACATCGGACGGCAGGCGGTGAACGAGGGCCACAACACGATCCGCATCTCGTCCCACGAACTGGGCCACATCCTGGGCCTGCCGGACCGCAAGCCCGGCCCCTGTTCGAGCCTGATGTCCGGCTCCACCGCGGGCACCACCTGCACGAACGCCTACCCGAACGCGGCTGAGAAGGCGGAGGTCGAGGGCAACTTCGGCGGTGCGTTCTCCCGGACGGCCGGAGCGGTGCCGCTCAACGTCATGATCGTGGACTGACACCCGGCACGGAACCCCTGGCGGGAGTGACCGTACGCCCCGGAGCGCGGATCGCGTTCCGGGGCGTACGCGGTACGAGGGGGGCGAGACGCCGGAGCGGCGCCTCACGCTCTCGGCGCTGCCGGCGTGTCCGCCGCCGGCGGCCCTGTCTCCCGCCCGGGGCGACGGACGTGGGCCCCGCCGGGCTCGGCGGGGCCCACAAAGAAGGGGCGGCCTCAGTCGTCGTCGCTCATCGAGTCCTTCACGCCCTTGGCACGGTCGCGGGCATCCTCCATGGCGCCCTTCGCCTTGCCTTTGGCCTGGTCGGTCCTGCCCTCGGCTTCCTTGCGGCGGTCACCGGTGACCTTCCCGGTCATCTCCTTGGCTTTGCCTTTGGCTTTGTCCATCGCACTGTCGTTCACGGCGGCTCCTCTGCGGCGGTAATGCGGACAAATCCAAGGTAAGACGGATGAACCGAACCCGCCCCTCGTCGGCTTCCCGCGCGCGAGACGTGCCCCGGTGCGGTAAGGGAGACGCGCGTCACACCCGGTCCCGTCACATCTTCCCGGGCGCTTCCGTCAGTGAGGTGTCATCACCAAACGCGGCAAGGAGTCCACCATGGATGCTCGCTTGAACCTCTTCGGCAACCCGCTCGCGGCCAAGGCCCTCAAACACTTCGTCGCGGCGGGCAAGGTGCTCTCGGAGTCGACGCTGCCGGCCACGACGCAGGAGCTGGTGAAGCTCCGCGCCAGCCAGATCAACGGCTGCGGCTTCTGCACCGACATGCACACCAAGGACGCCGCGCACGCCGGGGAGACCTCGGTGCGCCTCAACCTGGTCGCGGCCTGGCGTGAGGCCACGGTGTTCACCGATGCCGAACGCGCCGCCCTGGAGCTGACGGAGCAGGGCACCCGCATCGCCGACGCGGCCGGGGGCGTCACGGACGAGGCCTGGGCGAACGCCGCCAAGCACTACGACGAGGACCAGCTCGCCGCCCTGGTGCTGGCGATCGCGGTCATCAACACCTTCAACCGGATGAACGTCATCGTCCAGCAGCCCGCCGGCGACTACCAGCCCGGCCAGTTCGGATAACGAGGAACACGCCCTGGGCGTCCTCACCGGGGCCCAGGGCGTTGTCCGGGTACGGAGCGCTGCCCGGGTACGGAGCGCTGTCCGGGTACCCGCAGGGTGCCGCGGGCGCACCATCGGCCGTTGTCAGTGCCTCCTGGCAGGATCACCGGCATGACACCGTTGCTTCTCACCGACATCGAACAAGCCGTCCGCAGCAGTTGGAGTGCCGAGACATGCACGCCCGAGTTCCGGTCGCGCTGGAAGAACGACAACCCGGCCCGGGATCAGTGCGGGGTGACCGCCCTGGTGCTCCATGACCTGCTGGGAGGCGAGCTGATCCGGGGCGAGGTCCACGTCAACGCGGAGCGCGTGGACTACCACTGGTGGAACCGCCTGGGCATGGGCATCGAGATCGACCTCACCCGTGAACAGTTCGGGCCGGAGGAGATCGTCACCGGCGGCATCGTCATTCCCCGCCCGCCGGTGACCGAGTTGCGCAGACTCCGCGAGGAGTACGAGCTTCTCCGTGACCGCGTCCTGGAGAAGCTCAACCGGCGGTCGACGCCGGCCACCGCAGCCACGGCTGGTCAATCGGCCTGAACCTGTCAGGCTGGTGCGCGGCGGGGGCCAGGAGCCGGTTTCGGCGCGGCGCACCGGCACCGCCGCGCCGATCGCGTCGAAGACGGCCAGCGGGTCGAGGTAGTCACGCCAGTGCGTGACCGGCACCAGGACAGCTTCGGTCCAGGTCATGAGGGCGGCGGCACATCGCCGGGCGCGCGACTCCGGCTGGACCATCCACTCCGCTCCGGCTCCGGCTCCGGCTCCGCCAGGATGTGCAGTAGGCGGCGGCGACGCGCACTTCGGGGGGCGGAAAGCTCACATCAGGGGAGCTTGATGGCGAGTGTGGCCATGTCGTCGTCGCGAGGGCCGCCGGTCCAGTGGTGGATGGCGTCGGCGAGTTCATCGAGCAGGGCGGCCGGGGTGGTCGGGCGGGTACGAGAAAGGCGGAGCTCCGTGTCCGGCGCGTAGAAGGTGCCGTCCGGGGCTCGGGCTTCCGTGACGCCGTCGGTGACGAACAGCAGGACATCGCGAGGTGCGAGCGGGAAGAGGTCGGGGCCGGAGCGCTCTCCGGTGAGGGTTCCCATTCCGAGGGGGACGTCAGGTGTGGTGGCGGTGAGGGCTGTGATGCTGCCGGCGCGGATGAGGTAGGGCTCGGGGTGTCCTCGGTTGATCACCAGCAGCTTCCGTTCCTGTTGGTCGATCTGGGCGATCAGTGCCGTGGCGAATTCCTCATGGCGTTCCTCGTCCTGGTGCTCCGCGCTCTCTCGTTCGAGGGACTGTTCCAGCCGGATGGCGAGTTCACCGATGTCGGGCACGTAGTGGGCCGCCTCGCGGAAGGCGCCGATGAGGGTGGAGGTGGTGGACACGGCTCCGGTTCCCTTGCCGCGTACGTCCCCGATCAGGATGCGCACGCCGTAGGGGGTGTCCTGGATCGCGTAGGCGTCACCTCCGATCCTCGCTTCGGCATCGGCGGCCTCGTAGTGGGCGGCCACCTGTAGGTGCCCGATGTGGGTGGGCGGGTTCGGCAGCAGCGCGC
Organism: Streptomyces sp. NPDC039430; assembly: GCF_055639435.1. Classification (NCBI taxonomy): domain Bacteria; kingdom Bacillati; phylum Actinomycetota; class Actinomycetes; order Kitasatosporales; family Streptomycetaceae; genus Streptomyces; species Streptomyces sp. NPDC039430. The sequence goes on from NZ_JBVKAK010000004.1 coordinate 106,968, forward strand.
GCTGCATGGTCTCGGCCATGGAGCGAACGCTGGCCAGACGCTTGTTGTGGCGATAGAACATGCGGTTCATGTCGAGGCCGATGAGTGCGGCGAGCACGACGTTGGTGATCGCCGACCAGCCCTTGGCGCTCAGCAGTACCCCGGAGCGCCACTCCAGCAGCACCGTGATGCCGAGTGCGAACACCCCGGCCCACGCGGCACCGCTGAAACTCATCATCGCGCCTGCCAGTACACACGCGGCTGAGATCAGCGGTACGCCCGTGTAGTCGACCGGGGTGCTGACATCGACGACGACCGCGAGGACCATGATGAGGTGCGGGGCCCATCGCGCGTACGACCATCGGGCGGTGAGGCGGTCCATCCCTCATTCCCCCGAGTGGCTCAACGACGGGTGCCCTTGCGCTCCCAGCCTTAACCGGGCGGGAGGACAGCCAAACCATCGCTCCGGCAAACGGCCACCCGTGACGGAGGTGAGCACCGCACGACAGGTCAGCCCGGCATGCTCCGATCGAGGGGACGGATGGCTGATGCCTCGATCGGAGCGGGCCGGTTCAGGCGCCCACCACTCCGTTACCTGGTGAGTTTGTCGACAGGCTTGAACTTCGCTTCGCCGCCCTCCAGGTTCTTGTCGAGGAACTCATGGCGCGCGCGCCGGTGGGTCTGGTCGATCCACCCGGCCACGCCGGGGACGTTCCGGCGCAGAGTCTCGCGCGTCACGTTCGGGATCACCCTGGCCAGCGGAGCCAGGCGCCACAGTCCGGGATCGGGCAGCCCCGTGCCGTTGTAGCTTTCCTCGCCCAGATAGAACCGCGCGTGGCCGAGCTGCGCCTTGTAGCGGAGTCTGCCGTAGACCTGACGCAGTCCCCGTGCGTCCTCCGGCGGGAGGTAGGTGTCCATGAACGACCGGCACAGTTCCTGGGAATCCCTGTCGATCTTCGGTTCCTCCGCAAGCCCCATCAACAACTGGACCTTGAACGCGTCCGTCACGGTCTCCGGGTACCAGGGCGACTCGACGCCCATGAGGTGTCCGACGTAGCGCCAGTGGTGCATCATCGCCTCGATGTCACCGTCGGTGGGCCGGTATCCGAGAAGCTTGAGCTGCATCCCGGGGGTGAACGAACTGAGCAGGAGCGTCCCCGTCTGTGCGAACTGGCTGATGGGCATGCCCAGCCTGGCCCGGTCCCACTCGGGATGCGGCAGCAGGGTGTGGCGGATCATCGAGTGCAGGGTGCGCACGAACACCGCGGAGCGTCGTCCGACACCGCCGGGGCGCAGGGCTCCGGGCTCGGTGGTGTCCGTCCAGAGACGGGAGGTCTCCAGGAACCGGCCGAACGCCGACCCGCCCGTGTAGGCGCCGGTCAGCGCGAGCGGCTTGGCGACGGTTTCCAGCGCGTACGCGTTGAACGTGGACATCCCGAAGTACGGATACAGCTCCTTGCCGTACCGCCGGAAGACCTCCGCGCCGTGTTCGACCTTCGCCCAGTCCACCCACTCCGGGTCGGTGTCGATCTGTTCGAACAGCGCCACCAGTTCCGGGGAGGGGTCCTTGACACTCCCGATGCCGCCGTGGAGTGCCTGCTCGACATCCTTTCTGGCGCGCGACCTGCCCTTGGGCGAGGCGAAGGCGGCGTCGATGTAGGCGTCACCGAGCCGGTCCCCGGTGTTCATGGCGCGGCCGAATGCCGTCGCCAGGTCCTCGGAGATGTCGAGGTGGGTCTTGGCGTACTTCTCCAGCTTCCACTTGAGCGACCGCCCCGTGGGGGTGTCGATCGTACGGAAGTACGCGAAGGACTCCGGGATGGGCACTTCGGTCGACTGCGTCATGGTTATCACCACTTTCTGATGGGCCGGCGCACCTCACGGTGTCGCCGAAGGGTCACGGTCGTGTCAGCGGGTCAGTTCGTCCGCCAGTTCGCCGGCGATCCGAAGTGCGCCCTCCACGTCGGCGAGGGACTCGTCGCGGCGCAGCAGTCCGGTGACGAAGGCGGCGCCGCGCACGTCCCGCCGGGGCGGGCCCAGCAGGATGTGGGTGTGGGGACAGCCCTCGCCGAGGGAGTACGTGTACACGCGTCCCGAGCCGGTCACCCGGGTCACCGCCGCGCTCAACCGGGCCAGGAGCGGCCCGAGTTCGGCGGTCTCGGCGTCGTTCAGAGCGCCGAGTCCTTCGGTGTGGCGCAGCGTCTGGGCCGCGATCCAGCCGGGCGCCGCCATGGCCGGGTGCGACGACACTCCCCAGTGCCCGGTGCGCGTCAGCCAGCCGGGATCGGCGGCGTCGAGGGCCGCCGCCCGCAGGCAGAGAAGGCACTCGTCGTTCGTCATGCCGCCCCCGTCCACCGTGCTCCGGTGTGCGGGGCGGCGAGCGTGTTGGTGAGCGTGCCGATCTTGTCGAGCGTCACCGAGACGACATCACCCGCGACGAGGAACCGTCCTTCCGCGACGCCGGTTCCTCCTGGGGTGCCGGTGAGGATGATGTCGCCGGCTTCCAGGGTCAGGAACGAACTGACGTAGGCGATGAGCCGGGGAACCGGGAAGACGAGTTCGGCGGTCGAGGAGCGCTGGCGGACGACACCGTTGACCTCGGTGGTGATGTCCAGCGCGTCGTACAGGCGTAGTTCGTCGGTGGTGAGCAGGGCGGGGCCGAGCGGCTTGAAGCCGTCGAATCCCTTGCCGACCGCCGGGCTGGCCATTGGCAGCGCCGGGTTCTCGCCTGCCTGGACGTCGCGCGCGGAGAGGTCGTTGGCGACGGTCCCGCCCGCGACGTAGTCCCACGCCGCAGCCTCGGGAATGTCGCGGCCGGTGCGGCCGATCACGATGCCGAGTTCGCCCTCGTAGTCGACGCGGTCGGGTGCGGACGCGGGCAGGTGGACGAGCGAGCCGGGAGCGGTGACGGCGGAGCCGGGGATCAGCTGGAAGCGTGGGAGGGCGGGCAGCGGGCTGCCCGTCTCGGCCGCGTGGTCACGGTAGTTGAGGCCGATGACGACGATCTTGCCCGGCCGCCTGACCGGCGGTGCGAACGTGGTCTGCTCCCAGCCGGTCTCCGCGCGGGTCCTCAGGCCGGCCAGCTCGGCCAGGCGCCCTTCGACGATGAAGTCCTCCAGCTGTCGGCCGGAGTGGTCGAGAAGCCGCGGCCCGTCGGGGCCGATCCGCGCGATACCTTCGTCGGTCTGTGCGAGCAGCATGATGTTCTCCGTTCCGGCGGGGGCTTCGTGTCCCCGGTCGCCGTCTGTCAGTTCTCTCGCGCGACGCCCGCACTGCCCGCCACGCCTGTACTGCCCGCGCCGCCGGTACCGTCCGCTGCGCTCGCACTGTCCGCTCCGCCGGTACCGCTCGTGTTGCCCGTCACGCGGGCCACGAGTGCGTCGGGGTCGGCGGGGCAGTGGTCACCGCGCCACGCGACGATGCCGTCGGGGCGTACCAGCGCGATGGCGCGGCCGTACAGCTCGCGGGCGCCGCGGGCACCGGCCCACGCCTCGTCGAGGGGGATCCGGCGGTTCCGGAATGCCTGGGCCAGGGGTCCGCTGTCGGTGGCGGGCGCGAGGTTCAGCAGGGTGAATCGCCCGCGGAAGAGGTCGAGTACGGAGCGCCCGTCGGCCAGCGCGATGTGCGGGGCACGGTGTCCTGGGCGCGCCGTGGGTACGTACTCCTCCGGGTCCTCGGGTGGTTCGGGCGTCCCGTCCGGGACGATCAGGGGTGAGCGGGGGTAGCGCACGCCGAGTTGGATGCCGAGGGAGTGCCACTCGGTGCGGCGGGCGGCGGTGATCCGTTCGCCGGCCGCGACCCGGGCTTCTTTGTTCGCCGGGTCGTCCAGTGCCGGGTCGGGCAGGATCGCGTTGTCCGCACGGTAGTTGTGCCAGGCTCGGCGGACCAGGCGCTCGGCGTGCGGGCGGCGTTCCGCGGTGTAGGTGTCGAGCAGGGTGTCGGGGGCCCAGCCCCGCAGGACGGCCTCCAGTTTCCAGCCGAGGTTGGCCACATCACCGAGGCCGGTGTTCATTCCGTGCCCGCCCGAGGGCCACATCCGGTGCGCGGCGTCGCCCGCCAGCAGGACCCGGCCGGACCTGAAGGAGTCGGCCACCACGGCGTCACCGCTCCACTCCCGGGTGTCGAGTACCTCGACCTCTCCGGCCGCGCGGTCCAACGCCTCGGCGACAGCCGCACGGACCTCGCCGGGTCCGGGCGACTCGCCGTCCTTGAGCGGGTAGGTGACGCGCCACAGATCACCGCCGTCGAGTGAACCGAGGATCATACGGCGGGGGTTGACCAGGTAGTACTGCACGGCGGGCGCGTGCGGGATCCGCTCGCGGAGCCCTGGCAGCCGGACGAAAGCACCCTGCCAGCGTGCCCGGACATCGGCGGAGTCGCGCAGCGAGCCGATGCCCAGCGCCCTGCGGACCGGGGAGCCCGCGCCGTCACACGCCAGCAGACGACGCGCCTGTACCGTCCTGCCGCCGTGTTCCGCCGAGGAGAGCCGTACGCTCACGCCGTCCGTGCCGTCCTCGAAGCCCTCGCAGGTCCACCCGTAGCGCAGGGACACCGTGGGCTCGGCCGCGGCGCGCTCCCGCAGGACGGGGTCGAACCAGAACTTCGGCCACCACACTCCGCCCTCCGGGCTCAGCCCGCCCGTGGTGTCACGCCGGTCCGCGTTGGAGGGACGGGGGAACCGGGCCAGTTCGTAGGTCGTCATCCGCGAGACGAAGGAGATGTCGCGCCGCGCGTCGGCGGGAAATCCGCTGCGCGGCACCTCGTCGGCGACACCCCACCGGCGCAGCAGTTCCATGGACGCGGTATCGACGGACTCCGCCGTCGGGTAGCGGACCACACCGTCCCCACGCTCCACGAGCAGCACGGAGAGGCGGCGGGTGCCCAGTTCGACCGCCGCGGCGACACCCACGGGGCCGCCGCCCACGATCACCACGTCGTACGCGCCGCCGTCACCGATGTCACCGGTGGGGCCCGGTGCCGAGTCGAGGCTCATCGCGCCCAGATCAATTCGCTCAGGTCCTCGCCGGCGCTCAGGCCCGCCGCCAGACGCTCCGGGTCGAGGGGGAAGCCGCCTGGGTTCCGCTTGAACGCGTCCGTCGCCATGAACGACCGCATCTCGTCGCGCGAGGAGAAGTTCAACGACGACAGTTCCACCTTGTTGCCGTCCGGATCCCGGTAGTAAAAACTCGTACCGGGCCCGTGGTTGGACACCTCGACCGGGACGTATCCGTTCTCCCTGAGGGTGCTGTACAGAGCGACCAGCGCGTCGAGCGTCGGCGTACGCAACTGGAAGTGATGCAGTCCACGCGAGGACGGACCGGTACCGATGTGCTCGCACTCGAACACCGCGATCCGCTGGGTGTAGGGCGGCTCGAAGAGGAAATCGAAGAAGCAGATACGCGACGGCTCATCCGGATCGTCCGAGGGCGGCGGCGTCATCTCCACACTCCGCGGCTGGTCCAGCAGAAGAGAGTAGAAATCACAGAGGCGGTCGTAATCGGTCGTCCGCAGAACGACCTCGGACAGACGAATCCCTGACATGGCTTGTGTCCTTGTTCGGTGAGGAAGAACTTCCCGGGGAGACGGAGCTCAGTGGAGCAGGACGGCCTTCACGACCGTCCCGGAACGCGCGTCGTCCACGGCCTTGTTGATGTCGTCCAGCGGATAGGTGCGGATCATGGCCTCCAGCGGGAAGCGGCCCCTGCTGTGGAGATCCAGAATCCGCGGTACGAGCACCGCCGGGGCCTGGTGACCGACGATGGAGCCGGTCACGGTCCGTCCTTCGAGGAGCGCGAAGGCGTTGGTGCGCAGATCCGCGCCGTCGGGAGCGACACCGAGGACCGCCGCGCTCCCCAGAGGCGCGAGCGCGGCCACGGCCTGTGCCATCACCTCGGGTACGCCCGTGGATTCCACACTGAAGTCGACGCCCCGGCCGCCGGTCAGCTCCCGTACCCGCGCGGCTCCGTTTCCGACGGTGGCCCCGTTGCCGTCGGCTGCCCTGTTCTCGGCGGCTGCCCTGTTCTCGGCGACGTCGGTACCGTCGGCGGCGTCGAACACGTCGGTCGCCCCGAGGTGGGCGGCGAGGTCGAGCCGCGCGTGGTGTGTGTCGCTCACGATGATCCGTGAGGCGCCGGCCACCACGGCGGCCATGACCGCGCTCAGTCCGACGGCTCCGGCACCGAAAACGGCCACCGTGCTGCCGGGCGAGACCCGCAGTACGTTCCAGACCGCGCCGGCCCCCGTGATGACGCCGCAGCCCAGGGGCGCGAGCACGTCGTCGGGCGGGGAGGAGCCGGGGACCTTGATGAGACTGCTGGGCCGGCACAGTCCGTACCGGGCGAAGGACGACTGCCCGAAGAAGTGATCGTGCACCGGCTCGCCCGAGGCGTCGCGCAGGCCGACGGAACCGTCGGCGCGCCGGGCGCCGAAGTTCAGCGGGAAGTGGTCCGGACAGTAGGCGGGCAGCCCGCTCAGACAGTTCCGGCAGGTGCCGCAGAAGCTGAAGCTCGCCACCACACGGTCACCCGGAGTGAACCCGCTGACGGCCGGGCCTACCGCCTCGACCACGCCGGCGCCCTCGTGTCCCGCGACGACCGGGAAGGGCGTCGGCATACGTCCCGCCGCCACCTCCAGATCCGTATGGCACAGCCCGGCCGCGGTGAAGCGCACCAGCACCTCGTCCGGCCGGGGATCTTCGACGGTCAGCGCCTCCAGCCGGAAGGGATCGCCGCTCTGCCGGCACACCGCTGCCTTCACGCGGTCCATGGCAAGCCTTTCGATAGTTCGGACAGGGGGTTCGACAGAGAGAAGGGGGTTCGACAGAGAGGCCGGTCAGCGGAGCGTGACGGGTTCGAGACCGGGGAAGTGCGGACCGACCAGGGGTGTACGGGTGGTACGCAGCCGCTCCAGCCACTCCGTCCTGGCGGCTGCCGCCTGACGGGCGTCCCAGTCGAAGCCGCAGCGCCAGTGCGGATGGTCCAGTGCCGCCGGGTGATGGAAGAGATCGCCGACCAGGGCGAGGCTCTGTCCCCGCGACTCGATCAGCGCGATGGACGTGCCCGGCGTATGGCCCGGTGCGTGGACCAGCCGCAGCCAGTCGAAGGGCGCCACGGAATCGCCGTCCCAGAGCAGAGCCGCGTCACGGAGCGGACCGACTTTGCGGCGCACGGCGTCATCCGCGTCGCCGTCCACGTAGTGCTTCCAGTCCGCGGTGTGGATGTGGTGCCTGGCCCGGGGAAACGTGGGCATGCCCGAGGTGGAGGCCCAGCCGACGTGGTCGATGTGCAGATGGCTGAGCACGACGTCGGTCACGGAGCCGGGGGCGCAGCCCAGCTCGTCCAGCCGCACCGGCAGGAGTTCGCGGACGGGCGGCAGCTCACCGTCCGGCAGCAGCCGCGGGTCGAGCCCGCCGCCCAGGTCGAACACGACACGGTTTCCCCGCTGGTCCGTGGCCAGGAAGCCGCCGAACGGGACGGGGAGCATCCCGTGCTCGTCGACGGTGCCGGGCAGTGCCTGCCAGACGGAGGCGGGCACGTCGGGATAGAGCAGGCTCGGGGGCATCGGCACGATGCCGTCCGCGAGGGGATGAACTGTCACATCGCCGATGCGCATGGAAGCCCTCCTGAGGATGGTCCGCCCGTCCCGCGTGGACGGGGGGCGACGCGAGGTGTGCAGGGTGGCGAGTGCCTGCCGAAGAGGGGTGGTCTTCTGGGAAGACGGGCCCGATGTGCTTCGACCGTAGACTTTAAAGAGTCAGCTGTCAATTTAATCTCCGCCAGGGAACCGCCACGCGACCACAAGAATGAAGAGACGACGATCAATGCCGTACATATGGGCTCACGCGTGCGAGGCAATCGACCCGCACATTAATTGACGATGGACACCTTTACGCCTAGTGTGAATGCCGTGACAATGACCGCAGAGGAGCTCGCCGTGTCCGCTCAACGCATCGATGTCCACACTCACGGCATCTCGGACGAAGCCGTCGCGGTCCTCATGGCCCGGGGCCACCGGCTGACGGGTGGCTATCGCATGTCGGTGCGGTGGACGCCGGAGGCCGCGCTCGCCTATATGGACAGGCAGGAGATCACCGCCCAACTCCTGTCCATGCCGATGGCGTTCGCGGGATCGGACGACGACCCGGGGTTCGGAACCCGCCTGTCGCGGATCATCAACGAGGGGCACGCCGAGCTGATCGCCCAGCACCCCGACCGCTTCGGAGCCTTCGCCACACTGCCGGCGGACGGACCCGACGTGGCGCTGTCGGAACTCGCGTACGCCCTGGACGAGCTGCGGCTCGACGGAGTGGTGCTGACCTCGAACGTACTGGGCCGCTACTTCGGCGACCCGTCCCTGGAACCGGTACTGGCGGAGCTGGCACGGCGGGGCGTACCGGTCTTCGTGCACCCGGCCGACTGTCCGCACATCGATGTCCTGGGCTTCGGCCGCCCGAGTTCGGTCGTCGAGTTCCCCTTCGACACCGCGCGCACGATCACCAACGCCCTCTACACCGGCGTCTTCCTGCGCCATCCGGGGCTGCGCCTGATCCTCGCGCACTGCGGCGGGGCGCTCCCCACACTCGGCTGGCGGATCGGTGAACACACCGTCATGGGGCGCGGCCCGGACGACGCGGACATCGACCCGGCCCATGTCGCCGAGGTACTGCGCGGGCTCTACTACGACACGGCCCTCGCCGGAAGCCGCAACTCGCTGCTGCCGACCCTTGAGGTGACCACTGCGGACCACATCCTCTTCGGCACCGACTGGCCCGCCGCCCCGGAACCCACGGTCGTACGCAACATCGACAACCTGACGGGCTTCGACGGCTTCAGCCGGGCCGAGTTGCGCGGCGTGGAGCGTGACAACGCGCTCACGCTCTTTCCCCGCTTCGTTCGAGAACCGCGCCGGTGATCCGCCCGGCAGCCATCCGCCCGTGAGCCGTCGACGAAAGGGAAATGTGAAAGACATCGCGATCATCGGAGGCGGCCCCGGCGGGCTGACGGCGGCCATCGCACTGGCCCGGCGCGGCATCCGGAGCATGGTGTTCGAGCGCGACGGCCACCCGGAGACCGTGCCGCGCTTCAACCCGGACCGTTCCTATCCGATCGACCTCACCGGCCACGGGCTGCGGGCGGTGCGGCACATCGACGCCGTCGCGCACTTCGACGCCCATATGACCCCGTTCCGCGGCATCAGGAATCGCGGCAGGATCGTCGACGCCTGGTCCGAGCCCGGCTGGATCGGTTCGCGGGGCGACATCACGCGGGCGCTGATGTCCGTCGCCGAGGAACGGCACCGCGGCCTGATCGACTTCGCCTTCGACAGCGGAATCGACGCCGTCGACGTCCGGGCCGGCACGGTGGCCGGGCGGACCTTCGACCTCGTCGTCGGCGCCGACGGCGCGGGCTCGGTCGTCCGGAGGGCGATGCGGGAGCAGATCGAGGGGTTCACCGTCGAGACCGGCGCCATCCCGAACTACGGGCTCGTCCTGGAACTCGACCGGGTCGGCGACCAGTTGGACAGACGCTATCTGAACGGGCTGGCGATGAGCCCGCTCACCCTCACGGGGGTGATCCTCGACGAGTCCAGACCGGACGGCGTGCGCTGGATCTGCTTCGTCGGAGTGAACAAGCCGATCGGGTTCGCCTCGCCCGAGCAGGCCACCGCCTGGCTGCGCCAGTACGTTCCGCTCGCTCTGGACCTGACGAGCGAGCGAGCGGTCGCCGACTTCTCCGGGCGCGAGGCCGTGCACCTGGGCCAGCGGCTGACCTGCTCCCGGCTGTACGGCGGCCGGGCCGTGCTGATCGGGGACGCGGCCGCCGCCTTCCCGCCGATCGGCCAGGGAGGCAACGCGGCCCTGGAATCGGCGGTCGTGCTCGACGAGATCCTGGCCTCCGGATCGCCGGAGACCGCGGGCGCGCGCTTCGAGGCCGCCTGGAAGCCCGAAGTGGACGCACTCACCTGGATCAGCGGTCAGGTGCGCTATCAGAGCCGGTGGGCGGCTGTCCGTGTGGCGGTCTCGCAGGCGCTCGGAGTGAATGTGCTCAGAGAGGCCAAGAGTTCCACCCGCTCCTACGCCGATGTCCGGCGCTCGGCCCGCCGTCTCGGACCGCTCTGGGCCTGAGCGCGGCGGTGGCGCGGGTGAGGGGCGCGCGTTGCCTCTCGGTGGCGTGCGGTGGAGTCTGTGGGAAGAGAGAGTGTGTCTGTGGGGAGGGTGTCACGAAAGCGGTCCGGCCGGCCTACGCGAATCGAGGGGCTCATGAACGAAGTGCGCGGCGGTGTCCGGCTCCCGCGTGACGCTCCGGGCAGGCGCCGGGCGTCCTCGCCTGCCCTTGTCTACCGGGGGCGCACCCAGCAGGACATGGACTGTGCCGACGCGGTGGCCGGTCTGCTCTCACAGGGCCCCTGGAGCCTGGACGTCCGCACCACCGGCCCGCGGGGAGAACTGCCTCTGTCGTCCGCCGCTCTGGCGCGGGCCCGGTTGTACGCACAGCCCGGCGGCGGCTCCCTGACCCCCGCCTACCGGGAGATGAGGCGGCACACCGGGGCGATCCGTGACTTCGTCGAAAACGGCGGCAGCTACCTGGGCTTCTGTCTCGGCGGCTACCTCGCCGGACAGGACGAGGGGTTCGGTCTCCTGTCCGGCGAGGTCGACCAGTACATCGTCTCGCCGGGCGCCACGGTCAGGACCGAGGACGACACCCTGGTCGAGATCGACTGGCGGGGCAGCCGGCGCCTCGTCTTCTTCCAGGACGGACCGTACTTCTCGCTCCGTCCCGGTCCGGGTACGACCGTGCTCGCCAGGTACCCGAACGACCTGGCCGCCGCCCTCGTCACCTCGTACGGGGCGGGCAGGGTGGCCGTCGTGGGACCCCACCCTGAGGCCACCGAGGACTGGTTCGATGACATCCCGCTTCCCTTCCAGGACACACTCGATCTGGCAGTGGACTTCGCCGGCAGCGCGCTGGACGGCTGAGCGCGCCGACCCGTGCCCCTGCCCGTGCTCGCACCCGTGCGCATGCCCCCGTCAGCCGGGCGTGATCTCCACCGACAGTTCGTTGTCGACCGTGTAGTAGGGACGCGCCGTCAGGCCGTCGACCGCCGTGTCCGGGTACACGAAGACCTTCTTGCGGTCCGCGAGGTCGTCCAGGAGGCGGGCCATCCGGACCGGGGGCGCACCGGCCGACGGCCGTACGAACACGTCCCACACCGCCGGGCCCGCGCCGCCCGGTGTGCTCAGCAGGTCGCGGTAGCCGACGGTGAAGGAGAAGGCGTGATCGCTCTCGGCGGTCAGCTCCGCCTCCCGTGTGACGCCGCCCTTCCCCCGGCGGCGCAGCAGTGCCGCCGCCCCGGTGTCCAGTTCGGTGCCGAAGAGCCGGCCCCGTACCGTGGCCGCGCCGTCGGCGACACGGATACGGTCCGCTTCCGCGTGTGTGGCGCGCAGCCAGGCACGTACGGCGAAGTAGCCGTCCAGGGTGGCGTACGGGATCCGGACCGCCACGGGTGAGCGCGTGCTGTCGGGAGCGCGGCCCGTCACCAGGGCCCGCAGGTCACGGACGCCGGGGAGGAGCCGTCGGCGCGGTTCGTCGGGCGAGGGGAGTACGTAGGCGTCCCACCGGCCCTCCTCGAAGGCGGGCGCCGGGTCGAGGGTCGCCTGCCAGCGGTCCTGGCCGGGTACCGGTTCCAGTTCGAACACGCGCCTGACCTGTTCGGGCTGCCCCTTCGGCGGACGCAGACGCAGCAGCAGCCGGGGACGGGAGGCGGGGGCTGCCGGCCCGCCCGGGGAGGTGAGCCGTACGACGATCCGGTTCTCCCCGTCCACCGTGCAGTCGGCGCGAGGGCGCGGTCTCTCGGCGGCGGGCCCTTCCTCACGCGGACTTCCGTCGTCGTGGTTTCCGACGCCGTGGTTTCCGACGCCGTGGCTTTCGACGCCGTGGCCACCGTCGCGGTCCGGGCTCATCGCTTCGCCTTCCGTACGGACTTGAGGAGGGTGCTGGCCGCCGAGTAGGCGGCGTCGCGGGCCGCGTAGCCGCCGGTCACCAGGGCACGGTCGATGCCGGTGGTACGCGCGGCGGGAGGCCGGCCGGCCGCTCTCGCGGTCGCGAGCGCGTCGAACAGTTCCTCGGCCTGTGCCACGATCGGCCCGGGGGCGTACCGCTCGGAGTTCTTCAGCGCCGTGCGCCCCATCCGACGGCGTGTCTCGTCGTCGCGTACGAGGTCGAGCAGGGCGGCCGAGAGCGCTTCGCGGTCGCCGACCGGCACCAGCCTGCCGTCCGCGCCGTCCTCGATGATCTCGGCCGGACCGTGCGGACAGTCGGTGCTGACGACGGGGAGACCGCAGCGCATCGCCTCGACGATCGTCATGCCGAAGGGCTCGAAGTTCGATGTCGCGGCGGCGATCGAGCCCTTGGTCCACTCGGCCTCCATCGGGGTCGCGGCGCCCATCAGGAAAACGTTGTCGTACAGGCCCAGTTCCTCGATGAGCCGTCTGAGCCGGTCGTGTTCCTCGCCCTTGCCGTAGACGCGTAACTGCCAGTCGGGGCGCTCGGCCACCACTGCCGCGAACGCCTCGATGAGCAGGTCGTACCGCTTCACCGGGACCAGCCGCCCCGCGGCCACCACCACGGGGGCGGTGCCGTCCGACGGCGGGAGCGACGGGTCGGGGACATTGTTGGGCAGCGCTTCCACGCGGACGCCCGGCAGCCACATCTTCTTGCGGTACGCCGCGGCGTCGGCGTGGGTGACGGTGGTGAGGGCGTCCAGACGCGGATAGACCCGGCGCAGTACGCGGCGCAGTCTCGGCGGATGGTTGTCCAGGGTGAGATGTTCCTGCCCCACCCGGACGGTCCCGGCCGGGGCCTGGAGGGCGATGTGCACGTTCAGGCCCGGCCGCGTGCCCACCACGACATCGGCGTCCGCCGCCCGCAGGAATTCTTCGATCCGCTGGTCGGTGAGCTCGCTGTACTGCCCGTAGCGGTACTCGTACGCGGGGAACACCTTCGCCGGGTTCAGATGGAGCGGATGTTCGCTCTCGTGCCGCATGTCCACGAGCGGGCGCAGCCGTATGCGCGGATCCGGGGTCAGGTTCGGGCTCTCCCGGTGCCGGAACACGGAGACGATTTCCACCTCGTGCCGCTCGGCCAGCGCACTGGCCAGGTTGTACGTCGTGGTGATTGTCCCTCCTATCCCATAGGCGTTGTGTATGAGGAAAGAAATCTTCATGCAGATATGGATCGCGTTGTTCACCGTCGCGTTGCTTGCGTTATGCGATCTTGAGGTAACCGCGTCGAATCCGTGTCCGATGAATCATTCGCGCGCGCGGGCCGGTCCGCCGCCGGGGATCTCGGATCGCCTCCGGTGACCTCGGGTGGCTCAGTCGCTCAGCGCTACCGGCCGGTCCGAGGAGAAGTGGGTCAAGTCCTCCGGCACACCGCGGCGTTCGTTCCCCTCGTCATCGTGGTAGCGCCACTCGAACGGCACACCGCGCGCGGTCATCACGTCCGGGCCGTCCATCAGCTGGAAGTGGAGGTGCGGCTCGGACGAGTTGCCGGAGTTCCCGCACTCCGCGAGCACCTGCCCCGCCGTGACACGGTCGCCCACGCCCACCCGGAAGGAGCCGCGCCGCAGGTGCGCGTAGACCGCGTACACACCGTCGCCGATATCCAGCACGAGGTGGTTCCCCAGCAGATGGCACGGCCATCCCATGACCCGCACAAAGGCCTCCAGGTAGAGGAAGGCCATGCCGGGCAGTGACGTCCGGCTCAGGTGGTCGCGCTGGCGTCTCGCCTCCGCGACGACCACTCCGTCGGCCGGGGCGAGCAGCGGCCTGCCGAAGGACGGATAGGAACGCGGACGCCGGGCGAGGGGCCAGTACCGGTTGGGGGGCGGGGTGTGCGGTGTGTCCGCGTCGCCCCGCGGCGGGTTGTGAATCAGGTCGACGGCAAAGGTCTGGGCGTGGCTGTGCGTATGGCTCGGGATTTTCGTGGCGGGTCCGTTGAGCGCCGTCCACCGACCGGTGGCGGGCAACCGGACCAGCACGGGTCGCCGGTCCCCGGACGGGCGTTGGTTCCGTACCAGGGCCCAGCGCAGGAACAGCCCTGCCGCGAGCAGCGCGACGCCCGTGTACCACAGCGGTCCGATGCCTTGGACGTTCACCGCGATGCACAGGATTCCGGCACCGAACAGCAGGCCATGACGCTTCCACAGTGTCACCGTCGGGCACACCCCTCGCGCATTCCCAGAAGCGGGGCGCCTCCGGCAGACGGACGATCCGTCAGTCACGAGCCGATTCCGGCTCCACCCTCAGCAATATTATCCGAAGTCCCGTTGCGGCCATCGGGTATCAGGCGGGGGTGTCCGATGTCTCCCGCAGCGTGCGCGGACGCATGTCGGTCCAGTTCTCCTCGACGAAGTCGATGGCGGTCCGACGGTCCACCTCGCTCAGCGCCGCCGTCCAGCCCGCCGGGACCGGACTGAAGGAAGGCCACAGGGAGTGCTGGCCCTCGTCGTTGACCAGCACATGGAAGACACCGTCCGTGTCGTCGAATGGGTTCGTGCTCACAACAGATCATTCCTCTCGCAGGAGCGGGGCAAAGGCCGGGGAACGGGTGGGGAGTTCAGGGGCCGGGAGCCGGGGACGGTAATTCAGGGGACGGGTAGTTCAGGGGACGGGGGGGGTCAGGGGACGGGGGGTCAGGGGACGGGGGGCAGGGGACGGGGGCCAGGGGACGGGAAGTTCAGGGATCGGCGCCGAGCAGGCCTCCCACCGGATCGTGGGGCGCGACGGCGATCGCCCCCAGCAGGCGAGGCAGCTCCGCCGCGATCCGCTCGGCCCGGGGGCCGTCCACCGCGTCCGGGCGGTGGCCCAGCCGCAGTGTCAGCGGGCCGTCGCCGGCGAAGGCCGCCAGTGTCAGCGGGTAGTGCGTGGCGTCCCGCCCCTCGCTGTGCACCAGCCGCAGCCCCGGCGCGGCACGGGCCAGGCCCACGCGGTCCAGCGGATAGTTCTCGAAGACCACATGCGTGTCGAACAGTTCACGCCGCCCCACCAGCCGCTGGATGTCCCCCAGCCCCAGATGCTGGTGCGCCAGCAGCCCGGCCTGCTCGTCCTGGAAGCGCACCAGCAAGTCCCTGACGGACTCGGCCGGATCGATCCTCAGCCGCACCGGAACCGTGTTGATGAACAGCCCGATCATCGACTCCACACCGGGGATCTCCGGGCGGCGGCCCGAGACGGTGGTGCCGAACACCACATCCCGTACCCCGCCCTGCCGGGCCAGCAGCAGTGCCCACGCCCCCTGGACCACCGTGTTGAGCGTCAGACCGTACGCGCCGAGGCCGCGCAGGGACGCGGTCAGCGCGTCCGGCAGGGTGAACTCCACGGACCGTACGGGCACCACGCCACCACCGACGACGGTCTCGGTCCCGGAGCCGGAGCCGGAGCCTGAGCCGGTTCCGGCGAGGAGGGACGGCGGTTCGGCGCCGGCGAGAGCGGTCCGCCAGGCGTTCCGGGCCGCGGCACGGTCCTGGGCCGCCAGCGCGGACAGATGCTCGCGGTAGGGGGTCACCGCGGGCAGCGCGTCAGGGGCGCCCCCGTGTGCGTACAGCGCGAACAACTCACCGATCAGCAACGACATCGACCAGCCGTCCAGCACCAGGTGATGGTGGGTCAGCACCAGCCGGTGTTCGCCAGTACCCCAGGCGAACAGGGTGAAGCGCAGCAGCGGCGGGCGGTCCAGCTCGAAACGCCTGCGCAGATCGGCGTGGGTGATCCGGTCGAAGACACGCTCCCGGCGCCCGTCCGACACCGTGCCGAGGTCGAGTTCACGCCACTCCGGTACGAGCGCCCCTGGCACCACCTGGACCGGGCGGGGCAGATCGTGATGGACGAACGCCGCCCGCAGATTGGGGTGCCGCTCCAGCAGCGCGGCCCCCGCGGCACGCAGCGCGTCTCCGTCCACATCGCCCCGCAGACGCAGCACGAGCTGCGCCTGATAGACGTCCGGGCTGTCCGGCGCGTACAGCGAGTGGAAGAGCAGCCCCTGCTGAAGGGGTGTCAGCGGAAGCACGTCCACGAGCCCGGGGTAGGCCGATTCCAGGTGCTCGATCTCCGTCTGCTCCAGCGGAACCAGAGGCAGATCGGATGGGCTGTGTCCGCCCGCCCCGGGGGTCCTGGCGTGCACGACGAGGGCGTCGAGCGCGGTGAACCACAGCTCCGCCAGCTCGCGGATCTCCGTCTCCGTGAACGCCGTCTCGGTCCACGACCACTCGGCGCTCAGCCGGGGTCCGGCAGGACCGTCGACGGTCACCGCGTTGAGGTCGAGGAGATGCGCACCGGGCGGCGTGTGCGTCGTGTCCGTCTCGGGCAGCGTGGTGAACTCCGCGGTGATGTCCCAGTCCTCGCGGCCCTCCGCGGCGATCCGCCCCAGGTAGTTGAACCCGGCGCGGGGCGCGCCGAGAGCGGACAGCTCGGGCGCCGCCACCGGGTCGAGATATCTCAGCACGCCGTAGCCGATGCCCAGATCGGGCACGGCCCGCAAGCGCTCCTTGACCCGCTTGAGTGCCCGGCCGAGCGCCGGGCCCGCCATCCAGACGTCCGCCCAGACGCATCCGGTGTGCTCCAGCCGGACCGGGAACATGCTGGTGAACCAGCCGGCCGTCCGTGACAGATCGACCCCGGCCACCTCGGCGCGGCCATGCGATTCCAGCTCGACGACCACACCACGGGAGTCCCCGCCGGTCGCCCGGCCCCGGCGGCGCCGCCACTCCTCCATCGCGAGGGCCAGCCCGGTGAGCAGTACGGGCTCCACACCGCAGTGGAAGGCCGCCCCCACCTCGGTCAGCAGGGGGCGGGTGCGCTCGGGCGACAGCGTCACCCCGAACCGCCGCACCGTGCCCTCCTCCTCCGGGACCGGTGCGTCCGTCAGCGCGTCGCTCCCGGACAGCGCCTCCTTCCACAGCGCCAGCTCACCCTGCCGCGCGCCGCTTTCGCCCTGCCCGGCGAGATAGCCGGCCCAGTCGCGGAACGGAGTCCCGGCGGCGGGCGGTACGGGAGGCCGGCCGGCGGCGATGTCCCGGTGAGCGGCGGCGAGGTCCGGCAGCAGAATGCGCCAGGACACCCCGTCGACGGCCAGGTGGTGTACGACGAGGACCAGCCGGCCCGGCCGTACGGGCCCGGCGTCGAGGAACACCGCCGCCACCATCCCTCCCACGGCGGGATCCAGACGGCTCCGGGCCGCGCGGGCCGCGTCGGAGAGCAGTACGGGCAGAGCGGCCCAGTCGTCGGCGGCGTCGATCCGGTGCACCCGGTCCGCCGCCCGCACCGCTCCGGGTGGCAGGACCTCCAGCGTCCACCCGGCCGGATCACCCGGACTGCCCCGGCCGGCCGGTCCATTGGGCCGGTCCGCTGAATCCGGGGTGTCAGGGCTGTCGGGGCCGTCAGGGCTGTCGGGCGTGCCGGGGGTGTCGGGGTTGTCGTTCGCGTCGTCCGGGCCTCCGGGGCCGAGGCGCAGGCGCAGCGCCGCATGGTGGTCCAGCAGGGCCTGTAGGGAGTCGGCCAGTTGCTCGCGGGTCAGTCCCGGCGGGGTCCGCAGCGTGACGCACTGGCTGAAGGACGCGGGATCACCGCCCGGCCGCTCCCGCCACCAGCGCATGATCGGCGTCAGCGGCAGCACGCCGCCGGCGTCGCCCTCCCCGGACGGCGCCGGGACGGTGTCCGCCACGAACTCCTCGGCCTTCCGGGCCAGTTGGGACATGCTGGGATAGCGGAAGACATCGCGCACACTGATCCGCAGACCGGCGTCGCGGGCCCGGCTGACCAGCTGAATGGCCGTGATGCTGTCGCCCCCGAGCCGGAAGAACTCGTCACCGACCCCCACCGACTCCTCGCCGAGCAGCTCCGCGACAATGCCGCACAGCACGCGTTCCCGTGCGGTGCGCGGGGCCGCCGAGACCACGACGGCCCGGGGCGGCGCGGGCAGCGCGGCCCGGTCGAGTTTGTGATGCCGGGTCAGCGGCAGCCGGTCCAGCACGACGACGGCCCGCGGCAGCATGTATTCGGGCAGCACTCCGGCCGCGTGCTCCCGCACCGCGGCCTCGTCGATTTTCCGGCCCTCCTCCGGGACCACGTACGCCACCAGGCGCCGCTCCCCCGGCCGGTCCTCCCGTAGCACCACCACGGCCTGGCCCACCCCGCCCCACCCGGCCAGTACGGAGGCGACCTCGTCGGTCTCGATCCGGAACCCGCGGAGCTTCACCTGACCGTCCGCACGGCCCACGAACGCCAGCACGCCGTCGGGCAACCACCGCACCAGATCGCCGGTACGGTACATCCGCGCCCCCGGCGGCCCGAACGGGTCGGCCGCGAACCGCTCGGCGGTCAGTCCGGGCCGGTTCAGATATCCGCGCACGACACCCGCGCCCGCCACATACAACTCGCCCGTCACCCCTGCGGGTACGGGCCGCAGGAAGCGGTCGAGCACGTAGACGCGGACGCCGTCCAGCGGACGTCCGATCGGCACACCCGGCCGGAGGCTCCGGTCCCCGGAACCGGCCGGGTCGGGGCCGGTGAGCGGATACCGGGTCGTGAACGTCGTCGCCTCCGCCGGCCCGTAGCCGTTCACCACGCGAGTGGACGGGCAGTGCCGGCGTACCGCGCTCATGGCGCGCGGCGCCACCACGTCTCCCCCGGTCCATACCGTGTCCAGCTCACGCAGACAGCCCGGGTTCTCCTCCGCGACGAGCTGGAAGAGACCGGCCGTGAGCCACAGGGTGGTGACGCCCGTACCGGTGATCAGGCGTTCCAGCGTCGCCAGGTCCAGTTCGCCGGGCGGGGCCACCACCACTTCCCCGCCGTTCAGCAGCGGAACCCATACCTCCAGGGTGGACGCGTCGAAGGACAGCGGGGAGTGCATCAGAATCCGCTGCGGCCGGCTCTCCTCCCAGCACCTGTCCAGCGCGAGAGCGAGCACATCGCCATGGGTGACGGCCACTCCCTTGGGCACACCGGTCGAACCGGAGGTGTAGATGACCTGGGCCAGGGCGGCCGGGCTGCCCACCGGCAGCGGCCGCCCCGTATCGGACACCGTCGCCGGGCCCGGATCGCGTACGTCGATGAGGCGCGGACCGCCACCGCCACCGGGCGAGCCGCCGGAACGCACGGCGTCGGGGGGCGTGGCCGCGCCGATGACCATCACCCGCGCGCCCGACTCGGCGATCACCCTCTCCCGCCGGGCACGCGGTGACCGTGAGTCCAACGGCACATAGGCGCCACCGCACTTGAGGATCGCCAGCACCGCCACCACGAAGTCCGCGCCGCGCTCCATCAGGACCGCGACCCTGGTCTCCGCACCGACACCGCGGGCGGCCAGCCGGCCGGCCAGCCGGTCGGACCCGGCGTCCAGCTCCGCGTAGGTCAGCACCTGACCGGACGCGCGGACCGCGGGGGCGTCGGGGGTACGGCGCGCCCGCTCGGCGAATCTCCGTGGCACGGTGTCATGTGTGAGCGGTACGGAGACCGGGGAGGCGCCCCACGTGGTGAGCAGCCGGTCGCGCTCCCCGGTCTCCAGGATGCCGGCGAGGTGGACGGGCCGGTCGGGTCCGGCGGCCACCCACGCCAGCAGCCGCGCGAACCGGTCCCCGATGGCGTGCGCGGTGGCCCGGTCGAACAGTCCCGTCCGGAAGTCCAGTACGCCGTCCATTCCCAGGCAGGCGCCATCCGGGCCACGGTGTTCGTGCAGGCTCACGGAGAGGTCGAACTTGGCGGCGCCGGTGCCGACCGTGCCGATCTCGGCGGAAAGACCGGGGAGTTCGAGCTGTCGCGGAGGCGCCGCCGTGACGACCAGCATCACCTGGAACAGCGCCTGCCCACTCGCGGAACGGTGCGGTGCGAGCGCCTCCACGACCAGGTCGAAGGGGATGTCCTGATGGGCGAAGGCCGCCAGATCGGATTCCCGGACTCGCTTCAGCAGCTGACGGAACGTCAGTGTTCCCGTGGGGTCGGAGGTGTCGGTGCGCAGGACCAGCGTGTTCACGAAGAATCCGACGATCTCGTCCCAGCGCGCGTCGGCGCGGTCCGAGACCGCCGTTGCGACCGGGATGTCCGTACCCGCGCCGAGCCGGGTCAGCAGCTCGGCCAGTCCGGCGTGCACCACCATGAACACACTGGCGCGCTCCGCCGCCGCCAGCTCCGCGAGTCGGGTGTGCACCGCGGCGGGGACGCGGAACGTGACGGTGTCTCCGCCGTCCGCCGCCGCTCCGTCCGCCGCCCCCGCCGTACGGTCGGCGGGCAGCTGGATCCGTTCCGGCAGTCCGTCCAGGACCCGGGTCCAGTGCGCGAGCCCGCGCTCCGCGCGCGGCGTGGGGTGGCCGTCCGTACCGAGCGATCCGCGCTGCCACAGGGTGAAATCCGCGTACCGCGCCGACAGGGGCGGCCAGTCGGGCTCCAGACCCCGCAGCCGGGCCGTGTAAGCCGTACGGAGATCGGCCAGCAGCGGAGCGAGCGAGGCGTGATCGCAGGCGATGTGGTGCAGCAGGAGCAGCAGCACCTGTTCACCGGAGCCGGTGCTGAACAGCTCGGCCCGCAAGGGGCATTCGGCGTCCAGCCGGAAGGCGTACCGGGCGCTCGCGGCGAGCGCCTCCGCCGCCTCGGCCGGCCCGGTCCGCGTCACGATCAGCCGGGGATGGGCGTCCGCCGGTGACAGCACCCGCTGGACCGGTCCGCCGGCCGCCTCCTGGACGACGGTGCGCAGCGTCTCATGACGCTCCGTCAGATCGGTGAGCGCCGCTCGCAGCGCCTCCTCGTCGGCCTCGCCGGTCAGGCGGAGCACCAACGGCACGTTGTAGGCGCTGTCCGGGCCGGTGAGCGAGTGCAGGAACCACAACCGCCGTTGCGCGAAGGAGAGCGGGATGTGCCCGGGACGGCCGTCCGTCACCGCGCCGGAGGAGGGACCGGACGGCTCGGTCCCGCCCGGTTCCGGGTCCGGGTCCGCCTCCGGGCCGATGTCCCTGTGCAGGTCCGGGCCGGCGTCCGGGGCGTGTCGCCACAGGTGCGCGGCGAGATCCGCCACCGTCGGATGCGCGAACACGTCCCGTACGTCCAGCTCCACCCGGAACCTCTCGCGCACGGCGCTGACCAGCCGCGTCGCGCGGAGACTGTCACCGCCGAGATCGAAGAAGCCGTCCTCCGGCCCGACCGGTACCGTGCCGAGGAGTTCCGCGTACAGGGAGGCGAGCCGCCGCTCCTGAGGGGTACCGGGCGAGCCCGCGGCGCGTGCGGGCGGCGCCGGGGCGGGGGCTGGCAGCGCCGCCCGGTCCAGCTTGCCGTTGGCGGTGAGCGGCAGCGACTCCAGCGGCACGAACAACGCGGGGACGAGGTGGCCGGGCAGCCGCTCGCGCAGGTGTTCCCGGAGCCGCGCGGTGAAGGGGCCCGGGTGGCCCGACGTCGCACCGCGCGCGGGCACCACGTACGCCACCAGCCGCGCGTCACCGCCGCCAGTGCCGTGTGCGCCGTCGTCCGGTACGGCGGCCACCACCGCCTGGGCCACCCCGGGCACGGCGAGCAGAGCGGACTCGATCTCGGCGGGCTCGATACGGAAGCCGCGTACCTTGACCTGGTCGTCGGCCCTGCCGAGGTACTCCAGACCGCCGTCCGGCCGCCACCGTACGAGGTCGCCCGAGCGGTACAGCCGCGTTCCCGGCGGCCCGAAGGGATCGGCGACGAACCGTGAGGCGGTGAGACCGGGCCGGTCGAGATAGCCCGCGGCCACTCCGGGGCCGGCCACATACAGCTCCCCCGCCGTCCCGGGCGGCACCGGACGCAGCCGTCCGTCCAGCACGTACAGGCGCGTTCCGGGAAGAGCGGTTCCGACCGGACTGCCCGGTTCGGCGCCATGACGGGCCGTCAGGTCGAGCCGGGTGGCGTGGACCGTGACTTCGGTGATGCCGTACATGTTGACCACGACCGGCGCGGCGTCGCCGCGCCGTCCGAACCAGGACCGCAGCCGGGCGGGCCGCAGTGCCTCACCACCGAGGATCACCCAGCGCAGCGCCAGGTCCCGGCCCCGGTCCGGCTCCTCGTCGTCGGCCGCCGCCAGCGCGTAGAAGGCGGACGGCGTCTGATTCAGCACCGTCACCCGCTCCCGGGCCAGCAGGTCCAGGAATTCCCGGGGCGACCTGCTCACCTCGTGGGGGACGACGACGAGCCGCCCGCCGTGTGCCAGCGCTCCCCACATCTCCCATACGGAGAAGTCGAAGGCGCAGGAGTGGAACATCGTCCACACGTCTTGGGCGTGGAACCCGAACCCGGCCGCGGCGCCCTCCAGCAGCGACACCACACTGTGGTGCTCGACCACCACGCCCTTCGGCAGGCCGGTGGAGCCCGAGGTGTAGATGACGTACGCGGCATGGCCGGGCGTCAGTGGCGCCGTACGGTCCGCGTCGACCGGGTCGGCGGACGAGAACTCCGCCGGCGGTCCGGCCGGATCGTCGGGCGTGAGCACACACACCGGCCGGGCGTCCGCCATGATCATGCCGACGCGGTCGGCGGGCCAGGCCGGATCGATGGGCAGATACGCCGCGCCTGTCTTGCTCACCGCGAGAATGGCCGTGACCAGGTCGACGGAGCGCGGCAGCAGAACGGCGACGGTGTTCCCGGGGCCGGCGCCGCGCCGGATCAGCGCCCGTGCCAGCCGGTTGGCACGGGCGTTGAGATCCCCGTACGACAGCATGTCCAGCCCGCAGCTGACCGCGGGGGCCTCCGGCGTCCGCGCCGCCCAGCGCTCGACGAGCAGCGGCAGTGTGGCGGAGGGCCGGGGCAGCGGGGTGGCGGCGCGGGGCACCGTCCGTCGCCGCTCTCCGGCCGACAGCAGACCGAACTCCCCTGCCGGGCGGTCGGGTTGAGCGATCAGCCCGCTCAGCAGCCGGACGAAACGCCGCGCCTCGGCGGCGGCCTCGCGCGCCCCGTACCGGGCCGGATCGGCGTAGAGGTCGACGCGCAGACCGGAGCGCTGTGTCTCCGGGTGGACGGTGACGGACAGGTCCTCCACCGGGCCCACGGCGAGATGGTGCATCGTCATCGGCCGGTCCGCGAACCGCCGTCCGAAGCTGAAGGGCATCACGTTCACGGCGAGCCCGTACAGCGCCCGCCCGGTGCCGGTCAGGCCCAGATCGCGGTGCAGGTCCTCGGCGCGGTAGTGCTGATGCGTGAGCGCGGACGTCATCTCCGCGTCCACGGCCCGCACCAGCTCGGCCGCCGGCCGGTCGACGGAGACCGGCACCCGCAACGGCAGCACATTCGAGGTCATACCGCCCAGGGCGCGGGCCACGGCACCCGTACGGCCTGCGACCGGCAGCCCGAGCACCACCTCCTCGCCGCCGCCCACTCCGTCGCGCGCGTGTGCCAGCAGTGCCGCCGCGGCGGTGGCCACCACCGGCCACCGCACTCCGAGCCTGCGGGCCAGCAGCCGCAGCTCGGCGAGGCCCGCCGCCGGAAGCCGGGCGACGCCACGCGATGCCACCCCGCTCACAGCGTCCGCCGCGGGATGGACCGGCATGGGGTGGACCGGCGCCGGATGGACCGGCATGGCGTGGACCGGCGCGGGCCGCGCGTCCGCCATCCTCGCGGTCCAGTAGGCGCGGTCGGCGCCGAACTCCGGCGAGGCCCGGTAGCCGGACTCCGCCCGCAGCAGCGCCTCCAGCGGTACCCGGGGGCCGGGCTCCGGGTCCTCGCGGCGCTCCAGCGCCGCGTAGATCTCGCCGAGGCGCCGGGCGAAGAGCGCGCCCCCCAGACCGTCCATGACCAGGTGATGACAGAGCAGATACCAGCAGACCCGCTCCTCCGAGAGCCGGATGAACGCGGTGCGGAAGAGCGGACCGGCCGCGAGGTCGAACGGGCGCGCCGCGTCGGCCCGCATCCACTCCACCGCGGCGGCCATCGGGAACGGTTCACGCCGCAGATCGACCCGCGGGATGTCCCACGACGGCAACGGCCCGACTCGCTGCCGCGGTTCCGCCCCGTCCACGGCGGGAAACCGGGCGTGCAGCGGCTCCGCCTCCGCCACCGTGAGCTGAAAGGCCGTCTCGAAGAGCCCGGGGTCCAGATCTCCGGACACCTCGAAACCGGCCGCCACGTGGTACCGGGCCGGCGGGGCGAACTGCTGCCCCAGCCAGACCCCGTACTGCGCGGTGGAAAGAGGGACGGAGCCGGGGCGGTCCGCCGTGTTCCCCGGCTCCGTACCCTGCCTCATACGACGTTCCCCGGTGTGGCCGGACGGGCCTTCAGCCGCTGGGAGAGCACCTGGGCGACATCGCCCAGCGGGCCGGGCCGCCCCAGCTCACCGTGGGTGCAGTCGATGGGCAGTATCTCGACCCCGCCGGTGTCGACCAGCGGCCGCCACAGGTCGCGGGCGACCTCCGGGGAGGTCTCCCGGGCGGTGAAGACCAGCGGGTCGCCGGCGAACCGGCCGGGCTTGTGGGCGTACGAGAGCGCGGAGTTGTTGGCGAAGATCCGGGCGACCGCGGCGACCCGCTGCTCGTCGAACGAGGCCAGCAGCCCCGTCTGTTCGCGGGCGATCTCCACGAACCGCGGATAGGTCAGCGACTCGCCCGCCCAGCCGGCGGGGTCGTAGCCGAAGAACTCCAGCACCATCGCCAGCACGTCCCCGCCGGTCACCCGCGCCGTCCGCAGGACCGCGCTGTCCTTCTCCCGGTCCGCGGGATAGGCGTCCAGAACCGCCAGGAGACCGACCTCCTCCCCGCTCAACTGGAGCTGCACCGCCATCTCGTGCGCCACCAGACCGCCGAACGACCAGCCCAGCAGCTGGTAGGGGCCGGTGGGCTGCACGGACCGGATGTGATCCACGTAGTCCGCCGCCATCTCCTGCAAGGACGCGGGCAGCACCTCTTCGCCGTCAAGGCCCCGCGCCTGCAAGCCGTACACGGGCTGGTCCGTACCCAGCGGCCCGGTGAGACCCGCGTACGACCAGGCTATTCCGGCCGCCGGGTGGACACAGAACAGCGGCGGCCTGTCGCCCGACTCACGCAGCGGCAGCAGGACGCCGATTCCGCTCTCCGGGGCCCGCTGTGTGCCCACGAGCAACCCCTCGGCCGCCGTCCCGGCATGCCCGGCAGCGGTCTCGCCGACCGTCCCGGCGGCCGTCCCGCCGCGTGCCATGAAGCCGCCGACGCTCCGGGTGGGCTCGGTCGCCGCCGTCGTCAGCAGCCGGGCGAACCGGTCCGCGAGCGATGCCACCCGGTCGCGCTCCATCAGATGCGGACGGTAGTCGAACCGCAGCAGCAGCCGCTCGCCGCGAGCGGACACCACCAGGTTCAGCGGGAAGTGCGGAGCGTCGTCGCCATAGGCCCGCGCCAGCTTCAGACCGGGGGCGGGTTCGGCCAGCTCCTCCGTGTCGAGGGGGTAGTTCTCGAACGCCATGACCGTGTCGAACGGGTTCCCCACGTCCGTGATCCGCCGGATCTCACCGAGGCTGATGTGGTGGTACGGCAGCAGCCGCGCCTGTTCCCGCTGGAGCCTGACCAGCAGAGCGCCCAGCGACTCCGCCGGATCCAGCCGGACCCGGGTCGGTACGGTGTTGATGAAGAGCCCCACCATCGTTTCCACGCCGGCGAGTTCCGCGGGCCGCCCCGAGACCACGGAGCCGAACACCACATCGGTGTTGCCGGTCTCCTGGCCCATCAGGATGCCCCAGCCCGCCTGGAGCACGGTGTTGGTCGTCACGCCGTGGCGGCGGGCCATGTCGACGAGGGCCACGGTCGTCTCCGCGCTCAGCTCCACGGTGACGTTGCGCGGCGCCATCGGCTCCGCCGTACCCTCCTCCAGCGCGACCCGGGTCGACGCCGTCAGCCCCGACAGCGCCTCCCGCCACGCGCCCTCCGCCTCCGCGCCGTCGACGCGGGCGAGCCACGACAGGTACTCGCGGAAGGGGGTGGTGGCCGGCAGATCCGCGGCCGTGACGGAGCCCTCGCCGCCGGCCTCCCGGTAGAGGGCGAACAGCTCCCGCAGCACGATGGGCAACGACCAGCCGTCCATCAGGATGTGATGGGTCGTCAGCACAACCCGGTGGCGGTCGTCCGCCAACCGGATCAGCATCAGCCGCATCATCGGCGGAGCGGTCGGGGTGAAGCGGCGGTTGCGCTCAAGCCCCAGCAGCCGGTCGATCTCCGTCTCGCGCCCGTCCTCCGCGAACGCGCTCAGATCCTCCTCACGCCAGGGCAGTTCGGCCGCGGCTCCGAACACCTGGACCGGCTCGGCCAGGCCCTCGTGGACGAAGGCGGCGCTCAGGTTGGTGTGCCGCCGCAGCAGTGCCCGGCCCGCGGCGCGCAGCCGGCCCGGGTCCAGATCGCCGACGAGTTCCAGCCACACCTGCACGGTGTAGACGTTGTGCTCACCGGCCGGCGCGTCCGCCTCGTCCGCACCTTCCGGCGCGCCCTGGTACGTATCCGCGTCAGCGTCCGTATCCGCTTCGGCGTCCACGCCCAATCCGCTGACCAGGACGTGGTACAGCAACCCCTGCTGGAGGGGCGACAGCGGAAGGATCTCCTCCAGGCCGGGATAGTCGCGCTCCAGCCGCTCGACCTCATCCTGGCCGAGGTTCGCCAGCGGGAAGTCGGACGGCGTACGGCCGCCCGCTCCGGGCTCCGCGGCGTGCGCCGCCAGCGCGTCCAGGATCTCGAACCAGGTGTCCGCCAGCTCGTCGACCAGCCGCTCGTCGAGAATGCCCTCGGGCCAGGTGAAACTGACGCCGAGTTCCGGTCCCCGCGCCGTGTCCTGGGTCAGTGCGGTGATCTCCAGCGGGTGGGCCAGCGGCATGTCCGCGTCGGCCCCCGCGGTCATGCCCGTCTCCGGCGCCGGTCCCCAGTCCTGCTCTCCCGACGCGGCGGGCAGCAGGAACCGTCCGAAGTAGTTGAACCCGATCTCCCGTGGCGGGGCCGCGGCCAGCGCGCCCGAGGTCTCCGGGTTCAGGAAGCGCAGCAGACCGAAGCCGATGCCCTTGTCCGGGATCGCCCGCAACTGCTCCTTCACCCGCCGCAGCGCACGGCCCAGTTCCCGGCGGGAGTCGCGCCGGCCCGGGGCGTCGGCGGCGCCGGGCGCGAGCCGTATCGGATACATGCTGGTGAACCAGCCGGCCGTGCGCGACAGATCGGCGTCGGGGACGACCGGCTCACGGCCGTGGCCCTCCACATCGATCACCACGTCCCGCTCACTGCCGGCACAGCGCTGTACCGCCAGCGCCAGGGCGGTCAGCAGCACATCGTTGATCTCGCAGTGGAAAGCCGCCGGGATCGTACTGAACAGATGCCGGGCCCGGTCGGCGCCGTACGTCACGGCGCGGGAACGCGCGCGCCCCGTGGTGTCCACGGCCGGGTCCAGCGGCCGCTTCGCCAGCCGGGGCCCCTGCGCGGACAATATGCCGGTCCACAAAGGCAGTTCGGACGTACGGCGCTCCTCGCGCGCCTGCGCGGACAGGGCACGGCTCCAGTGCCGCAACGATGTCTCCACCGGACGCGGTTCGGGAGCCCGGCCCGCTTCGAGATCCTGGTACGCCCCGACCAGATCGGGCACCATGATCCGCCACGACACCCCGTCACAGGCCAGGTGGTGCGCCATGAACAGCAGCCGGCCCGGCGCGTCGTCCCCCGCGTCGAACCAGACGAAACGCACCAGCACGCCCGTCTGGACGTCCAGTTGTCCCTTCGCCCGGCCGGCCTCGTCCGCGAGGACCCGCTCCAGATCGCCGGCGCCCCGGACATCGACCCGTCGCACGCACGACGCGCCGGACACCGAGCCCGGCGGCCGTACCGAGAGCCGCCAGTCGGCCGACGACCGGTCGAGCCGCAGCCGCAGGGCGTCGTGGTGGTCCAGGAGTTTCTGTACGGCGGCGGTCAGCCGGTCCTCACGCACCCCGCCGGGGACCTGGAGCAGCACGGCCTGATGAAACCCGTCGACGGGACCGTCCAGTTCGCGGAGCCACCGCATGATCGGGGTGAGCGGTACGTCACCGACGCCCGACGCGGCGCCCCGGGCCTTGGCACGCGTGGTCTCGCGGGCGGCCCCGGCCAGCGCCTTGACGGTCTTGTACTCGAAGATGTCCTGCGGGGTGAGCACCAACCCCGCCTGACGCAGCCGGCTGACCAGCTGGATCGACATGATGCTGTCGCCACCGAGGTCGAAGAAGCTTGCGTCGAGGGGGACTTCGGGCTGCCGCAGCACCTCGGAGAACACCCGCGCGACCTGTTCCACCCGGCCTTCGGCGGCGGGCGTCGCCGCGGGCGCCTCGGGAGCCGTCGGCTCCGGCACGGCGGCGGGCTCGGCCGGCGTGACGGGTACGACGGGCTCGGCGACGGGTGCCGGTGCCGCGACCGGCGCCGGCGCGGCGGGCTCCGGCACACCGGCGGGCTCCGGCACGGCGGCAGGCACCGAAGCCACGGCGGGCTCCGCGTCGCGGTCGAGCTTGCCGCTCGGGGTGCGCGGCAGCGACCCGGCGAGCCGTATCTCACCCGGGACCAGATACGCGGGCAGCCGCTCGGCGGCCCACCCCCGCAGCGCCCCGGGATCCGGACGCCCGGCCCCCGTCACCGGCACCGCGTAGGCGACGAGCCGTGCGTCACCGGTCGCGTCCTTCCGTACCGCGGCCATGGCCTCGCTCACCCCGGGGTGCGTGGCGAGTACGGTCTCCAGCTCGCCCAGCTCGATCCGGAATCCGCTGACCTTGACCTGCGCGTCGGCCCGCCCCAGGAAGCGCAGTTGTCCGTCCTCGCCCCAGAGGGCGAGATCACCGGTCCGGTACATGCGGCCGCCGGGCGGGCCGAACGGATCGGCCACGAAGCGTTCCGCGCTCAGTCCCGGCCTGCCCAGATAGCCGCGGGCCAGCCCGGCACCCGCCAGATACAGCTCACCGCGCCGGCCCGGCTCCACCGGCTGGAGCGCCCCGTCGAGTACGTACGCCCGCACATGCGCCAGCGGACGGCCGATGGGCGGCGCACCGCCGGACAGCGGGTCCCCTGACGGAAGGTCACCGGACGGGGATTCGTCGGAGGACCAGGCCGTGGCGTACACGGTGGCCTCGGTCGGTCCGTAGACATTGAGGAGCCTGCTGCCCGGCATGGTCCGCGCCACGCGGGAGGCGAGGGAGGCGGGGAGCGCCTCTCCGGCCATCGCGAGCGTCTTCGCGGACAGTTCCACGCCGCCGAACTCCATGAGCTTCGCGAACACGGAGGGAATCGCGCACAGCAGCCCGCCCGACCAGCGCGGCGGGTCACCGTCGAGCAGCGAGAGCAGATTGCCGACCACCTCGACACTGCCGCCGGTGGCCAGGGCGGGGAAGATCTCGGCCACCGACACATCGAAGCTGAACGAGGTGGCGGCCAGCGTGTGCGCGAGCGCCTGGGCGCCGAACTCGGCGGCCACCCAGGCGATCAGCGGCACGACCCCGCGATGAGCGACGACGACACCCTTCGGCGTACCGCTGGATCCCGATGTGTAGATCACATACGCGGGATGCCCGGGCAGCAGCGGCACGGCGCGGTCCGCGTCGGTGGGCGGCTTCGGGGAGCAGCGCTCCAGTTCGTCGGCGGTCCTCGCGTCGTCCAGTACGAGCACCTCGCCCGGAAGGCCCTCGATGGCCCGGCCGGCGGCGGTGTCGGTCACCACGCACCGGGGCCGCGCGTCCTCGACCATGAAACGGATCCGCTGCGCCGGGTACGCGGGGTCGAGCGGCAGATAGGCGGCGCCGGTCTTGAGCACCGCCAGCATCGCGACGATCGCCTCCGTCGACCGGGGCAGCAGCAGCCCGACCACCCGCTCGGGCCCGGCCCCCCGGCGGATCAGCAGACGGGCCAGGCGATTGGCCCGCTCGTGGAGTTCGCGGTAGGTGAGCCGTGTCGTACGGTCCCGGACGGCGATCGCTTCCGGGTGCCGGGCCGCCGCGGTCTCCAGCAGTTCCGTGAGCGTGCCCTGCTGAGGGCGTCGCTCCACGGCCCCCGTCCAGTCGCGCAGGGTCGCCCGCAGGCCGGTGTCCAGGAGATCGAACGTGCCGACCGGCAGGCCGGGAGCGGCCGCGGCGGCGGACAGCAGACGCCCGAAACGCTGTCCGTGGGACGCCAGTTGGGCAGCGGTGTACCGGCCGGGGGCGCCCTCGAAAGCGATCCGCAGACGGCTCTCCCCGGGAAGCTCGTCGATCACCACGCGCAGATCCTGGACCGGTTCGTGGCCCACCTTGCGGGTGACGGCGGGCAGCGCCCCGAACCGGATCTCCGGGCCCGGGGTCCTGATGTCGGCGACGGGCCCGTAGAGCCGCGGGCTGCTGCCGGGCAGTCCCAGCTCCCGGCACAGTTCCTCGTGCCGCAGTCGCCGGCGCGCGCGGACGCGGCGGCTCTCCTGGGCGGCCCGCTGGGCGAGCTGGCCGAAGCCCGTACCGGGGCGCACCGTCAGCCGCAGCGCCGCGATGTCCTCGGCGGCGCCCGGCACACGCTGGGAGACCCGGCTCGGCCGTCCGTCGACCGGCAGACCGAGCACGAGGTCCGTGCCGCCGCTCAGCCGGTGCGTGTACGCCGCGACGGCGGCCAGCAGGACGGCACGGGACGGGGTGCCGCTGTAGCGGGCCGCCGCGCGCACGCGGTCGGTGTCGGCGGTGGTGAGGACGAACGGGAGCCCGGGTTCGCCCGGAGCCCCGGCGGAGGCGCCTGCGGGGCTCACGGCACCCGGCGCCGTTTCCTCCGCGAGGGTCACCGGCTCGGTCAGGCCCGCGACATACTCCCGCCAGAACGCGAGATCACGCCCGTGGTCGTCCGACGCGCGGTACTCGGCCTCTTCCGTGAGCAGCACCGCCGGTGACACCAGCGCGGAGTCCTGTGGCGGCCGGCCCTCGGCGCGCGCCGTGTAGACCTCCGCGACCCGGCGGGTGATCAGTGAGCAGCCGAAGCCGTCGAGCACCGCGCGGTGATGCCGGTGGAACCAGTGGAACCGGTGCGCGGAGAGGCGGATCAGCGCCTGTGCCGATGCCGCGTTCCCGGCCGGACGGGCGGAACGGGTGAGCCGGGCCCGTATCCACTCCTCCGCCGCGGCCACCGGGTCGGGCTCGGCGCTGACGTCGACCAGCGGCAGCGGCAGGCTGTCGGCGGACTCCAGGGCGGGCGCCCCCCGCGTATCCGGACCGCTCTCCGGCAGCCGCAGGCGCAGCGCGTCGCTCTCCTGGACGACCTGGGCCAGCGCCTTCTCGAACGCCGTGACGTCCAGGGCGCCGTGGATCTCCACGACCTCCGCCACGTACAGGCCCGGATCCGTGGGATCGGCGGACGAGTGGCGCCAGACCTCCCGGCCCGCGGCGGACAATGTGGTGCGCACACTCTGGTGGTCAGCCATGGCTGGCTCCTCCCCGCGAGACGAGATGGTGTTCCGGACGGTTCCTCTGCGCCGGGTACTGGTGGAAACCGCGGCCTGACTTGCGGCCGACGTTGCCTTCCGCGACATGACGGGCCAGCAGGGCGCATGGCCGGAAGCGTTCGTCGCCGGTGAACTCGCGCAGTACTTCGAGTGAGTCGAGTACGGTGTCCAGCCCGATCAGGTCCGCCGTACGCAGAGGGCCCATCGGGTGGCCGAAGCAGTCCTGGAAGACGCGGTCCACGGTCTCGGCGTCGGCCGTTCCCTCGCCCAGCACGGTGGCGGCCTCGTTGAGCGTCAGCATCAGCACGCGGTTCGTCACGAAACCGGGCGCGTCGCGGACCACGAGGGCCTGCTTGCCGAGCTCCGCGAGGAGATCCGTGGTCCGCCGGACGGTCCGCTCACTGGTCCCGGGCGCGCGGATGACCTCCACGGCGTCCTTGAGGGGAGCCGGGTTCATGAAGTGGGTGCCGATCACCCGGTCGGGACGGCCGGTGACGGATCCGAGCCGGGTGATCGGGATGCACGAGGTGCAGGAGGCGAAGACCGCGTCGGGGCCGCAGACCTGATCCAGCTGCCGCAGGATCTCTTCCTTGACCGACACCTTCTCGCGCGCGCACTCGACCACGAAGAGGGCGGGGGCGAGGGCGGAGAGCTTCTCCGACCAGACGACACGCGCCTCGGGGGACGGAGAGGAGGACGCGGGCGTCCCGTCTCCGGCCCCGACGCCGGTTCCGGTTCCGGTTCCGGTTCCGGTTCCGGTTCCGGTTCCGGTGCCTGCTCCCGTTTCGGCTCCGGCCGGTGCGGAGGAGCGACGCCGCAGCAGTTGCGCCATCCGCACCCCGGCGCGGAGTCGGGCCGGGCCGCTGCCGAGTGCCACCGGGTCGGGATCGACGACCACCACGGGGTACCCGGCCTCCGCGAAGCACTGCGCCACGCCGATCCCCATCGTTCCGGCACCGACGACGCCCACGGGCGTGCCGGTGGTGATGGCCGGCTCACTGTCCTTGCGTTCGCGCACGGTTGCGGATCTCCTTCGGCTCTGTCCGGGATGTCAGTCGGCGAGTGACGCTGTGGCGCTGAACCACAGGCGCGACAGTGGCGAGGCGGGCTCACGGATGGCGGCGCGCACGAGGGCGACCAGGTCGTCGGCGAAGGCGGTGACCGTCGAGGCGTCGAACATCTCGGTGCGGTACTCCACCGACACCTGCAACGCGCCGGGCTCGGGGCCTTCGACGACGGACCAGGCCAGATCGTGGCCGGCGGTACCGGTGGGCAGGGTGAGACGTCCCGCCTCCTCCCCCGGCCATCGCACCGCACCGGCCTCGACACCGGCCGCGGAGCCGAGCGCCGCGGGCAGCCGGTGGTGGGCGTAGACGACATCGAAGAGCGGCGCCCGCCCCGGCTCCCGGGGCACGCCGGCCGCGCGGACGATATCGGCGAGCGGCACATCCCGGTGGCTCTCGGCGTCCGCGACCACCCGGCGGATCCGCTCGGTGAGCCGGTCGTAGGAGGGGTCGTCGGCGAGCGCGATACGCAGGGGCAGGGTCCGCCCGAACGGGCCGATCAGTTCGTCCGTGCCGGGCCGCTCGCGGGCGTCTTCCGTCTCCCCGGGGGCGGGGCCCGGAGCCGTGGTGAGTCCGATGACCGCCTCTTCCGTCTCGGAGCGCAGGGCGAGGAGCGTGATGATGCCCGCGAGCAGCCCCTCCCGGGCCCCGGCCCGGTTCAGTTCGACGGCGAGTTCCTCCGGAACCCGGAAGGTGTGGGCCGCGCAGGCGCCCGTACCGGCGAGGGGGCGCGGCCGGTCGACGGGCAGGCCGGAGGCGCGCAGCCCGGCAAGGGTGTGCTTCCAGTGACCGAGCCGGCCGTTGAGCGGGCCGTCCGCCGGCGCGAGCGTACCGGGCGCGTGGTCGTGCCCGCGCCCGTACTCCGCGTACCGGACCGGGAGTTCGGGCAGTGCGGGCAGGCGCGCCTCGTGTCCGCGCAACCGTGCGCCGTAGAGGGCGAACAGGTCCCGGAAGAACACGCCGGGCTGCCCTCCGTCGTAGGCCGTGGGGTGGGTGGTCACCACAAGGATGTGCTCGGTGCGGCCCGTGGTGATGAGCAGCGCGCGCAGCGGGCGGCCCGCCACCGGGTCCAGGGACCGCCGCCCTTCGGCCAGCGCGAGTTCGCGTGCGGCGGCCGTCGGTTCGTCGCGGCCGGAGGTGTCGACGGCGGTGAAGAAGTCACCGCGCAGGGGGCGCAGCACCGCGTGCCGCTCGGCCAGTTCCTGGAACGCGGTCCGCAGGCGCGCTCCGTCCATCTCGCCACGCAGCTCCACGCAGACGCTGACCGGGTCTCCGCGGACGCCGGACGGGACCGGGAGATCCGGGGCGGCGGCCTCGATGACGGCCGGCTCGGTAACGGCCGATTCGGTGACAGCCGTCGGCTCGGTGACGGCCAGCTCGGTGACAGCCGGCGGCTCGGCGACAGCCGGCGCCGTGGCACTCCGCCGGGCAGGGGCCGGCCGGACGGGAATCTCCCCGTACGGGGTGTCCTCGTCCGCCGCGACGGCGCGCAGCAACTCGGTCAGCGACGCCGACAGGGCCTCGACCGTACCGGCGTCGAAGAGCTGTGTGGCGTACTCGATCACCACGTCGAGTGATTCCTCGCCCGCCCGCTCGGCGACGACCACCGTGAGGTCGAACTTGGCCGTGCCCTTCGGCAGTCCGGGGAAGTAGGGACCGGTGTCCTCATGTCCGGCCGGACCGAACAGGTCCTCGCCGAACGCCAGGCCGGCCGGCAGCGTCTGGTGGACGTACATCACGTCGAAGATCGGGTTACGGCTGGGATCGCGCTCCGGCGCGACCTCGCGCACGATCTTGTCGAACGGGATCTCCTGATGGTCCAGCGCGCCCAGCACCACGCCGCGCACCTGACGCAGCAGCTCCCGGAAGGTCGGATCACCGGAGAGGTCGGAGCGCAGGGCGATGGTGTTGTTGAAGAAGCCCAGCAGACCCCACAGTTCGGGGCGGCTGCGGCCGATGGTCGGCGTGCCGATCACGATGTCCCGCTGACCGGACCAGCGCGCGAGCAGCACTTTGAGGCCGGTGAGCAGCACCATGAAGAGCGTGGCGGTCTCCCTGCCGCCCACGGCCCTCAGTCCGTTGACCAGTTCGCCGGGGAGGGTGAACCCGTGGGACGCTCCGGCGAAGTCCATGCGGGTGGCACGCGGCCGGTCGGTGGGCAGTTCGAGCGCGGGGGGATTGCTCAACCGCCCGCGCCAGTAGTCCAGTTCGCCGTCGAGCCGGGAGCCCTCCAGCAGTTCCCGCTGCCAGCGCGCGTAGTCCCGGTACTGCACGGGCAGCGGTTCGAACCGGTGTACGCGGCCCTCCAGGCGGGCCGTGTAGAACGCGAGGAACTCCTTCATCTGGATCTGGGGCGCCCAGCCGTCGTTGACCGCGTGGTGCATTGCCCAGCAGAAGAGATATTCGTCGGGCGCGACGCGTACCAGCGTCACCCGGACCAGCGAATCACGGGCGATGTCGAACACCCAGCCGGTCTCGGTCCTGATGATCGCGCGCGCCGCGGCCTCGGGGTCCGGGTCGGCGGAGACGTCCTCGTACCGGAAGAAGTCGCCCAGCTCCGGGCGGATCACCAGCCGCGGCCGCCCGTCTGCCTCGACGAAGTTGGACCGCAGGGTCTCGTGCCGCTGGGCGAGATCCTCCCAGGCGAGCCGTACGGCGTCGGGAACCAGCGGGCCGCGGTGCCGGGAGACGCCCGGCAGGTTGTAGAGCGTGGTAGCCGGGTCCAACTGGTGGTGGAACCACATGCGTTCCTGCCCGTACGACAGCACCAGTTCCTCGCCGGGGAGGATCGGCGGCAGCCCGTGGCCGTCGTCCCGGGCGGGGGGCGCCGCGGCCGACGGCTCCGGCCGTGTCCCCTCTTCGGGCGAGATCCGCGGGAGCCGGGCCGAGAGGGCGTCCGCGAGGTCGCCGACGATGGGATGGTCGTAGATGTCGACCAGCTTGAGGTGGGCGCCGTAACGCCGCTCCATCCCCTGGACGAGCTGGAGCCCGATGACGGAGTTCCCGCCGATGGCGAAGTAGTCCGCGTCGGCCGGGACTTCGTCCGCGCGGAGCAGATCGGTGAGGGATTCCCGGAGCCAGCTCAGGACTGTCTGCGGGCCGGACGGCGCACCCGGACCGGGCCCGGACGAAAGCGCGGGCGCGGCGGGCGCGGAAGCGGCGGGAACGGGGGCGGCGGGAACGGATACGGGCGCGGGTGCGGGGGCCTCAGGGGCGACGGGTACAGGAGCCGGAACCGGCGCCGGAACGGTCCTGGGCGCGGGAACGCGGGCAGGCGCGGAGGCATGCCCCGGCCCGGGGACGTCGGCGGGCGCCGGGACGCGGGCGGGCTCGGTGGCGGGCGCCTGGGGCGGCGCCGCCTCGGTGGGCCTGGTCGCCGGCGCGGCGGCTCCGAACCCCTCGAAGGAGATGATGTCGCCCACGGGCCGCGCCCAGCAGCGGACGCCCCTGAGCCGGTGGCCGGGCAGCGGGACCCGGCGGCCGGCGCCGCCCCCGTGCTCACCGGAGGCCGCCGCGAGCGCCGACCAGTCGGGGTCCCACCCCAGCTCATAGAGGTGCGCGAGCACGTCGAGCACCCCGTCCGTGCCGGAGTCCAGGGTGAGGACGGAGGCGCCGGCGCGGCCGTGCAGATACTCCGCCAGCCGCTCGCCCAGCTCACCACGGGCCGCCAGTTCCACGAACACGACGGTTCCGCCGGCGATCTGTTCGTCGGCCGCCGCCCGTAGCTGTTCCAGCCGGAGCGCCTTCCCGGCCACGGCCGGGTCCTGGCCGCTCGTCGCCCGCTCCAGCGTCGCGGTGTCGGCGGGCGTCAGGGTGTTCTGAAGATGCCGGACGGTGTACCGGGAGATCCCGGAACTCATCAGCCCGTCGGGGGCCACTCCGGCCCGGGTGAGCCGGGTGTACGCGGCGAGCTGGCCGCGCACCATCGCGGCGCGGTCGGCCGGTACGGGCAGCCGCGCGGGCAGCGGGCCGGGGAGCGGGCCCGCCTCCGGCGCCCGGACGGGGCCGGCGTCCCCGGAGAACAGGAACACCACGCGGGGCGCGGCGGCGGGCCGGGACCCGGTCCCGGCCGGCCGCGGGGACGCTTCCGTGGCCGGGGTGTCCAGCCGCTGCCAGGTGGCCTCCGCGGCCAGTCTGACGGCCAGTTCGGTGGTCCGTCGGGCCACCGCGCCGACGCGGCAGGGGTGATGCTCCCGTCCCTCGTTCAGCGTTCTGGCGACATCGGCCAACGGCTGTGTGCTGTGGCGCAGTTCGAGCGAGAGCCGTTCGCACAGGGCGATGAGCTCGGCGGGCGTACGGGCGGAGACGCCGACCAGCCGCGCCGCGTCGGCGCCCGGTCCGCCGGCCGTGCCGCCGGCCGCGTCGTCGCCGGTGTCCTCCGCACTCCGCCGTACGGCCGTCGGGGGCGCCTGCTCCACCACGCAGTGCGCGTTGACGCCGCCGAGGCTGAACGAGCTGACACCGGCCCGGCGCACCTCGTCCCGCCAGGGCCGGAGCGAGGTCACGACGTCGAGGCGGGCCCCGTCGAGATCGACCTCGTCCGCCGCCCGTTCGAAGTGCAGCGAGGGGTACAGCTCACCGTGGCGGACACTGAGGATCGTCTTGACCAGCCCGGCGATGCCCGCCGCGTGGTCCAGGTGTCCGAGGTTGGTCTTCACGGAACCGACCGCGAGGCCGCGCCGGTCGCCGGGGCGGGCGAGCGCCAGCCCCTCCGCCTCGATGGCGTCGCCGAGCCGGGTGCCCGAGCCGTGTGCCTCGACGTACCCGGCCGTCCCGATGTCCAGGTCCGCGCTGCGCCACGCCTTGCGGATGACCTCCGCCTGGGACCGGGCGCTCGGCGTGCTGATGGTGGCGGAGTGCCGGCCGTTGTGCACGACGGCGCTGCCGCGGATCACGGCGTGGATGAACGCGCCGTCCGCCAGCGCCCGCTCCAGGGTGGTGAGCAGCAGGACCGCGCCGCCCTCGCCGCCGCCCGCTCCGTCCGCCGCGTGGTCGAACGCCCGCGATCTGGCGGTCGGCGAGCTGATGCCGGGGAAGGCCGCCACGGTCGCGGCGGGCGCGACGACATGACGCAGGCTCACTCCGCCGGCCACCGCGTACTCCGCGTCGCCGTCGCGCAGTTCCCGGCATGCCTGGTGTACGGCGACGAGCGAGCCGTTGCAGCCGGTGTCGACGCCGTAACAGGGCCCGGTCAGCCCGAAGATGTGGGAGATCCGGGCGGGCAGGATGCAGGGGACGTTGCCGATCATGCTCAGCGTGCCGTGCTCGCGGACCAGCGGCGCGTAGCCGTTGCTCGGGGAGCTGAAGATCACGGCGGTCTGGCTGTCGCGCAGTCCCGAGGGGGCGTATCCGGCGTTCTGCAGGGCCTCGTGGGTGAGTTCGAGGGCGATCCGGTGCTGCGGGTCGGTGACCTCCGCCTCGCGCCGCGACAGACCGAAGTACTCATGGTCGAAGAGATCGATCCGGTCGAGATACCCCAGCTCCGGGTAGTCCGCGGAGGGGTCCAGACAGGTGGATTCGACCCGCTCGGCCGGTATGGGGCGCACCGAGTCGACGCCGTCGCGCAGGTTCGCCCGGAACGCGTCGAGGCTGTCCGCCTGCGGAAAGCGCGTGGCGATCCCGATGACCGCGACGGCCGGTCGAGCCCGCGTCGCACGATCGTCCGCCGTCGCGCCGTCGCCCCGCGTCGCAGCGTCCTCGCGCGCCGCCTCGCTCCCGTACGCCGTGCCCGTCCGGCTCATGTCGCCATCCCGTTCATGCAGCACCCTGCCTTCACAGCTCATAAGCGGTCGGGGTTGTGAGGTCTTCTCGCCGGGCGTCCGCGTCGGCGTCCGTGCCCGTGCCCACGCGGCTCGTGATCGCCTCCGCCTGGGCGGAGATGGTGATGAGGTCGAACAGCTCTCCCATGCGCAGCACTCCGGGCCACCGCTGATTCAGCCGGGCGTGCAGATCGATGATCTTGAGCGAACTGCCGCCGACCGCGAAGAAGTTGTCGTCGGGCCCGGTGTCGGGGTGCCGGAGTACGGCCGCCCAGATGGCTCCGACGGTCCGCCGGTGGCCGGTCCATCCTTCCCAGGGGGAGTCCTCGCCCGTCGGGCCTCCGAGCCGGTCGCCGGCCGGATCCGCCGGCGCGCCGCCGTCGGGCCCGCCCGCCGGGACGATGTCGCGCAGCAGCGCCGCCCGGTCGGCCTTGCCGCTGCTGTTCAGCGGCATCCGCGCGACCGGCACGAACACGGTGGGCACGGCCTGTTCCACGAGATGTCCGAGGCAGTGCCGGCGCAGTGCCATCCCTCCTGGCGGCGTGACCTGGGGCCCGGCGGGCGTGACGAAGGCCGTCAGGCGCGGCTCGTCGTCCTCGGCCGGTTCACAGACCACCACCGCCTGGCCTATGGCGGGATGGCGCTCCAGGACGCTCTCGATCTCGCCGAGTTCGATACGCGTGCCGCGGATCTTCACCTGGAGATCGGTTCTGCCGTGGTAGTGCAGCGCTCCCCGTTCGTCGACGAGGGCGAGATCACCGGTGCGGTACAGGCGCGCTCCCGGCCGCCCGAACGGGTCCGCGAGGAACCGCTCGGCCGTTCTGCCCGGTTGTCCGGCGTAGCCGAGGGCCACGAACGCGCCACCGATGTACAGCTCGCCCTCCACTCCGGCCGGTACCTCGCGCAGCCGGTCGTCCAGTACCCATGCCTCGGCGCCCGGCCAGGGCCGGCCGATGGGGATCCGCGGCCGGGAGGCGTCCGGGTCGGGCTCCACGGTGCAGGAGATGATCGTTTCGGTGGGGCCGTACTCGTTCGCCAGTCGCACGCCGGGCAGCCGCTCGTGGTGGGTACGCACCAGCTCCGGCGTACAGACCTCGCCCGCGACCACCACCAGCCGCAGGGAATCGGGGAGCAGCCGGCTCTCGTCCAGCAGCGCCCGGTAGTAGGAGGGGACGACGATGAGATGGGTCGCCCGGTGTGTGCCGGCCAGCCGGGCGAGTTCCCGTACCTGCCTCAGCTGCCGCAGATCGGGCAGCAGCAGCGTGTGGCCGTTGCGGAACGACCAGAACATGCCGCCGAGCATGCCGTCGAACGACAGCCGCATCGCCATCAGGTAGGTGGAGGGTTCGGTGCCGTAGACCCCGGCGCGGGAGCCGATGGACGCGGCGAGCTGGGCACGGCTGACCATGACCCCCTTGGGGAGCCCGGTCGATCCCGAGGTGTAGACGAGATAGGCGGGGGCGTCCTCGGAGACCGGCGGGTATCCCTCGTCCGCGTCCGCGACGCGCGCGCCCGTCTCGATGAGGTCGGGTATCCGCAGTCCGGCGGCTTCGAGCCGCTCCGGCGGGTTCGCCAGGCCCGTCATGGCCGGGTCGTCGCCGGTGCTCAGCACCACCGCGCAGTCGGTGTCGCGGAACAGCGCCCGGACGCGCGAGGCGGGCAGGTCGGGTTCGAGCGCGGCCCAGGCGGCGCCGGTCCGGAGCGCGGCGAGTACCCCGATCACGGCGAGGGCGCTCTGCTCGACGCGGATGCAGATGACCCGGCCCGGCCGTGCGCCGCGCCGCCGCAGGAGCTGGGCGAGCCCGGCCGAGGCGTGGTCGAGTTCGCGGTAGGTGAGGACCGCTTCCCCGATGATGAGGGCGGTCGTCTCGGGCGAGCGGGCGGCTTGCCGCCGGAAGGCGGCCAGGATCGATCCGTGTTCGGCCACGATCGACCTCCGTCCGGTCGTTGTCAGCCCCTGTTCCGCGACGACCTGGTCGTGTCCGGTCGCGGTCGGCCCCTGCTCTGTCGCGGTCGTGCCCTGGGCCCGGGGCCCGGCGGCTCCGTCGCGGTCGCGCGCGTAGCTGTGCACCACCGTCTCCCCCTTCTCACTCCACGCCGGTGATCACACGGGTATGGCTGTGGTGCGCCGGAGCCGGGCGGTCCTGATCGACCGCGAGCACCATGTGGCCCTCTTCGGTGGCGACCGGCCGATAGCCCGCGAACCGGAGTGTGACCAGCATGTTCCGGTTGACGTCGGTGGGGACGAAGTGCGCGACGGGCCGGCGGCCCTCCCCCAGCGCCTCCTTGACCAGATGGTTGAGGAGGACGCCGCCCACTCCCCGTGAGGCGACCCGGCAGGACATCAGCATCAGCCGCAGGATCGAGTCCGCGGGGGTGAGTTCGGTGACGGCCAGGCCGATGATCCCGTAGTCGCCGAACCGGTCGCTGAGCCGTGCGACCCGCACCTGATGGTCGGGCGAGGCGCTGAGCGCCCGCAGTTCGTCCGCGTCGTAGGTCAGACCGGTGCTATTGAGCTGATGGGTCCTGACGGTCAGTTCGCTGGCCCGGGAGAGGTCGTCCTCGGTGGCCGGCCGCAGCCGCATGACCAGGTCGAGCGAGGCGAGGAAGGCCTGCCGGTCCTCGCCGAACTCCTCCTCGGCCTCCCGGCGCCGCCACTCGGTGCGGTAGAGCGCGCGTCGCCGGGACGCCTCCTCGGTGACCTGTGCCGGCTGGAACTCGGCACGGTCCGGGAGCCGGCCGGCCTCGTCGGCCGGATAGCAGCGGACCATGGGCAGCGCCGCCTCGACCTCGGCACGTTCCGCCGGGTCGTTGTCGATGAACGCGAGGGTGTCCAGACCGATGTTGAGGGTCTCGGCGATACGGCGCAGCGCGCCGGACTTGGCACCCCAGCCGACCTGCACCGCGCAGAACCAGTCGTCCAGGCCGCGTTCCGTCAGATGGCGGGTGACGGCGCTGTGTTCGCTGCGGCTGGCGGCCGCGTGCAGGATGCCCCGCTTGTCCAGCGCGCTCAGGGTCTCCAGCGCCTCGGGGAACGGCTCCGGATCGTCGTTCTCCAGTACGACCCCATCCCACAGCGTGTCGTCCAGGTCCCACACCAGGCACTTGACGACGGGGGCGGAAGCGGTCAGCGGGGCCCGCTCCGGGGCGCCCTGGTCCGTCGTCATACCGGCTCCCCGGATTGTCGTGTGCCGGAGGCGGGCGGAGCGCCGAACTGACGCAGAAGGCGATCGGCTATGTGGAGTTCGGACACGTGCTGCGCTCCTTCGATGATCTCCATGACCTTGGCGTCCCGGAAGTGGCGTCCCGGTCTGCTGTCGGGCTCGCAGCCGGCCGAGCCGAGGATCTGTACGGTGTCGCGGCTGACCGAGGCGGCGGCAGCGGCGGCCGCGTACTTGGCGACGATGGTCTCCGTGACGCCCCTGCCCGCACCGGGCGCGCGGAACTCCGCCGCGCGGCGGGCCAGTTCACGCGCGCCGGCGGTCTCCACCGCGCAGCGGGCCAGCAGGGACCGGACGAGTTGGTGGTCGGCGAGCGGCACACCACCCTGGGTGCGGGTGGCGGCATGGGTGGCGGCATCGGCGACACACGCCTCGGCCATGCCCACGCATCCCCAGGCGACCGTGAAGCGGCCGTGGTCGAGCGCGGTGGCCGCGACATGGGAGAGCCCGAGCCCCGGCGGGGCGACGAGACGGTTCCGGGGGACCCGCACCGCGTCGAAGGTCACATGGGCGATCCGCGCGGCGCGCATACCGAGCTGGCCGGTCACCGGCTCCCGGCTCACGCCCGTGCGATCGGCCTCGACGAGCACGGTGGCGGGCTTGCCGCGGCTCTTTCCCAGCACCAGGAAGACATCGGCCACCTCACCGAAGGTGATCCATCTCTTGCGGCCGCTGACCTCGATGTCCGCGCCGTCGCCGGAGTCCTCGATACGGGTCTCCACGGCCCCGAGCGCGCTGCCGGCCGCCTGTTCGGTGGCCGCGAAGCCCGCGGTCAGCTCACCGCTCGCCAGCCTCGGCAGCCAGTCGGCGCGCTGCTCGCGGGTGCCCCAGCGCGCGAGCGCCGCCGCGACCATGCCCTGGACGGTCAGCAGTCCGCGCAGGGCGCTGCACACCCCTCCCAGGTGTGCGGCCACCTCGCCGAGCGCCGCCGGGCCGAGGCCCGCTCCCCCGTACCTCCGGGGCAGGTCGGCGCCGAGCAGTCCCGCCGCGGCCATGTCCTCGCGTACGGAGCCGGGCAGTCCGCCGGTACGGTCCCAGTCGGCCGCCGGGCCCCGTGCCCCGGCGGCGAGTTCGGCCGCCGCGCGTACCAACGACGCCTCCGCGGCGGCCGGTTGTCCCTCTCCCGGCGGGCCGGCCGTCGTCGGCGCGTCGTGCATGAGGGTGTCGGCCGGCGGCCCGGCTCCGGGCGGGGCGGCGTCAGGCACCATGGTCATGGGTTTCCGTCAGCCGGCCGGCCCCGGTCTTGCGGAGCACGAATTCCGTGATGCGGGTGGCCGTGCGGAAGCTGTCCAGGTCGAGGTCCTCCACCTCCACGGTGAACGAGAAGCGCTCCTCGACGAAGGTCACCAGTTCCAGCGCGAAGAGCGAGTCCGCGAGGCCCAGGGCGAAGTAGTCGTCGTCCGGGCCGATCGGCCGGCGGAGCGCCGCGGTCAGGAATTCCGTGACCTCTTCGGTGATGCCGTTCACGCCACACCCTCCTGTGGTCCTATCTCGACCAGCAGCAGACTCCAGGCGGCTACCGGACTGGCATTGATCAGTACGACGCGGTCACCCGTGGCGAGTTCCTTGCGCTCCAGGGCCGTGTAGAGGTTCAGGAAGACATCGTTCGAGCCGAGGTGTCCGTAGCGCCGGAGGTTCTCCCGGCAGACGGGCAGGATGTCGATGCCGAGGGATTCCTCGGTGAAGGTGAAGCTGCCGGCGGACAGGTTGTGGCTCAGATATCCGCGGATGTCCGCCGGGCGCAGGCCGTTGCGTTCCAGGACCTCGCGCAGCATCGCCGAGAGCGCGCCGCGTGTCTCCATGGCGAGCCGGAAGGAGTAGGTGGCCGGGTCGCCGCACTCCTCGCGCCACTGCGCGGTGGGCCGGTCCCGGTACTTCACCTTGAAGAGGTCCCAGTAATGGCCGTTGGTCCGCTGTGCGATGTCGAGGATCCTGACGGGCCCGCGGCGGGAGAGCAGCAGTGCCTGCCCGCCGTCGCCGTTGACCGTCACCGGGTGGCGGTAACGCACCGCCGCGGCAGGTTTGCTGCCGTGGACGACCAGTACGTTGTCCAGGGCGCTGTCCCCGGCGAGCAGTCCGCGGGCGGTGATCAGCGCGGCGCTGATCGAGACGCAGCCGAGCCCGCCCACCGTGAGGGTCGTCGCCGCGCCGGCGCCGAGCAGATGCTGCAGCCGGGTCGCCTCGGAGCTGAGCAGGGTTTCCGGTGCCCGGGATTCGACCATGATCAGCGCCCCCAGCTCCCGGGCGTCCACCCCGGAGCGGTCGAGCACACGGCGCGCGGCGTGTTCGCAGAGGTCCACCGCGCTCACCCGGTCGTCCGCCCGTACGGTGTCGATCCCCAGGCTGCCGCGGGTGCTGAGTTCGGTCTCGTCCCATGCCGCCAGTCCGTCGACCGGCACGACCGGCTCCGGCAGATACCAGGCGGCCTCGCGTACGGCGAGCGGTGCCGTGTCACCGCGCTCGGCTGGATCGGTCACGCGCGCTCCCTCTCGGACCTGGGTGGCGGGAATCCTGGGCTTCTGAGCATCGGCGCTGTACTGGGCATCGGCGCTGCCGGGCACGGGAGTCGGGAGTTGGGGAGGGCGGCGGGAACGGCCCACGGGCTGTGTTCGCCGGACCGATCACCACACCGTGCGGTCGGATGTAAGCACCGACCGAACCCCGGGTCATATGACGCAGGTCACATCGAAATGAGGAACGAGAGCGTCCATTTCCTGACATTCATCACGCCCCACCGTGACATCCGTCACCGGGAGCCAGGACAGCCCCCTTTCGCGCACACGCCCGCGAGGGACGGCACTTTCCGGCCGACACACCCCTCCGGGGCTCGACTGTGACCCAAATCACTTCTGGGCGATTTGGCTGTGGCCGAATGCTCACCCTTGCTTCGCCCGCCGCGTCCGGGCCGG
Source organism: Streptomyces sp. NPDC039430 (assembly GCF_055639435.1). NCBI lineage: Bacteria > Bacillati > Actinomycetota > Actinomycetes > Kitasatosporales > Streptomycetaceae > Streptomyces > Streptomyces sp. NPDC039430. The sequence goes on from NZ_JBVKAK010000004.1 coordinate 151,293, forward strand.
CACCCTGCGGCGCGAAAGAAATTCTCCGCGGGCTATAGACCGGAGGGAACCTGTCCACTTACCTTCTAGACATGCCTGGACAGGTACACAAGCACCATCGCATCGCCCGCGTTCTCGCCGACGAGATCCGCGCCGGCGTCCACACCGACGGCAGCAGGCTGCCCGGGGAGCACAAGCTCACCCAGCGGTTCGGCGTCAGCCGCACCACCCTGCGGCAGGCGCTCCAGGTCCTCGGTGAAGAGGGGCTGATCTCCACCCACGCGGGGATCGGTTCATTCGTCACCTTCGACGGAACGCCGCTGGACAACCGCCTCGGCTGGACCCGGGCGCTCGCCGAGCAGGGCACCGAGCTGACGACCGAGACCCTCCGGTTCGAGGAGGTGACCGACCGGGAGCTGGCCGCGGAACTGGGGCTCGCGTCGGACGCGTTCATCGCCCTGGACCGGGTCAGACGGCTCGCCGACGGACAGGGCGTGTCGCTCGAACACAGCAGGGTCCCCGCCACCGGTGACCTCTCCGGACTGCCGCGGCGCGGACTCGACGGCGGCTCGCTCAACCGGGCGCTGATCGCCGCGGGCCGTATCACCGACTCGGGCGAGGGCCTGGTGTCGGTCCGGGGGCTCGACACGGCGGAGGCCGCCGTACTGCACCGCTCGCCCGGTGAGTCCTTCCTGCGGCTCGCCCAGGTCTACCGGGCCGCCGACGGCTCGGTAGTCGAGCAGGTCACCAGCCTGCTGGACCCCGCCAGATTCGAACTGCACGTCCGCTCCGGCCGAGGAGACCGACTGTGACCGACCGACTCGACCGCGCCCTCGGCGCGTACTACGGACTCGCCCTCGGCGACGCTCTCGGCATGCCCACGCAGGTGATGTCCCGGGAGGACGTCGTACGGGTCTACGGCACCCTCACCGGCTTCGAGGCCGCCCGCCCCGACAACCCGGTCAGCGCGGGCATGCCCGCCGGTTCCGTCACCGACGACACCGACCAGGCCGTCATCGTCGGCCGGCTGATCGACGAGGGCCGCGGCCGGATCGACCCGCTGCGCCTCGCCCATGAGCTGCTCGACTGGGAGAAGGAGATGAAGGCCAAGGGCTCCTTCGATCTCCTCGGCCCGTCGACCAAGACCGCTCTGGACGCGGTGGCCCGTGGCGTACCGCCGCGCGAGGCGGGAAGGTACGGCACGACCAACGGCGCCGCCATGCGCGTCACCCCGGTCGGGATCGCCTTCACCGTCGAACCGCTGGAATCCTTCCTCGACCATGTCGTGGAGTCCTGCCAGGTCACGCATGACACGACCGTCGGGATCGCGGGCGCGGCGGCCGTCGCCGCCGCCGTCAGCACGGGGGTCGGCGGGGGCACACTGGGGGAGGCCGTCGCCGCCGCGGTGGCCGCCGCCCGCGCGGGCGCGCGGCGCGGGCACTGGATCGCCGGGGCCGATATCGCCTCCCGGATCGAGTGGGCGTGGGAGCTGGTACGGGGCCTCCCGGAGGCCGAGGCCCTGGACCGGATCTGCGCGCTCATCGGTACCAGCGTGGCCAGCCAGGAGTCGGTGCCCGCCGCCTTCGCGGTACTCTCCGTGGCCGACGGCGATCCGTGGCGCGCCACCCTGCTCGCCGCCGGCCTCGGAGGCGACAGCGACACCATCGGCGCCATCGCGGGCGCGATCGCCGGGTCGGTCGCCGGGCTCTCGGCGCTGCCGGCCGAGGCCGTCCGGACGCTCCGTACCGTCAACTCCCTCGCCCTGGAACCCCTGACCGCCCGGCTGCTCGCCCTCCGCTGAGCCGCCCCGGAAACTCTGTGCGCCGCGCCGTTTCCCGGTCCCCGGCTCCGCGGGAACCGCTCCTCCGCTTTCGCCACCCACCCCTTCGCACCTTGCTAGGAGGTTCCGTCATGGCCGCTTCGAAGACGAACGATCGCGTCGGCGCCATCGAGACCCGAGGGATCGAACCGGTCCCCGACAACGAGCGGCACGGCCAGGCCGGCCAGATGTTCTGGACCTGGTTCGCCGCCAATATCAGCATCCTCGGGCTCCCGCTCGGCGCGACCCTCGTCGCCTTCCGCGGCCTGAACATCTGGCAGGCGGTGCTCGTCGCCGTCGTCGGCTCCTTCGGCTCCTTCGCGCTGGTGGGGGCCCTGAGCCTGGCGGGCAAGAAGGGCGGCGCACCGGCGCTCACCCTCTCCCGCGCGGTCTTCGGACAGCGGGGCAACGCGGGTCCGACCCTGATCACCTGGCTGAGCCGGGTCGGCTGGGAGACGATCACGACGACCACCGCGGCGTACGCGCTGCTCGCGCTGCTCGGCATCGCGTTCGGAGTGGGCCGGAACACCGTGCTCACCCTCGTCTGCCTGCTGGTCTTCATCGCCTGCACGCTGCTGATCAGCGGTCTCGGCCACGCCACCATCATGTGGATCAACAAGTGGGCCACGGTCGTCTTCGGCGTCCTCAATCTGATCGTGATGGGCTTCCTGGCCGCCACGGTCGACTGGACGAAGGTCCTCGACGCCCCGACCGGTCCGACCAGCGGTGTGATCGCGGGCATCGGCTTCATCGCGGCGGGCACCGGAATCGGCTGGGCCAACGCGGGAGCGGATTACGCCCGTTATCTGCCCCGTGAGATTCCGAGCAGGCGGCTGATCGTGGCCTCGGCGTTCGGCGCGGGCATCCCGCTCGTGCTGCTGATCTCGCTCGGCTCACTGCTCTCCGCGGGCGATCCGACGCTCGCCACGGCGTCCGACCCGGTCGCCGCCATCAACGCGATGCTGCCCTCCTGGATGGCGATCCCCTATCTGATCGCGGCCTTCGGCGGGCTGCTGATGTCGAACCATCTCTCCACCTACTCCGCCGGGCTGACGATGATCACCCTGGGACTGCGGGTGCCGCGCCCGGTGGCCGTCGCCCTCGATGTGGTGCTGATGTTCGCCGGCGGGATCTACTTCATGCTGATCGCCGACGACTTCTACGGCCCCTTCTCCACCTTCCTGACCCTGCTGGCCGTACCCATCTCGGCCTGGATCGGGGTGATCGCGGTGGACTCGGTGCGCGGGCGTACGTACGACTCCGAGGCGCTGATGGACACCACCCGCACCAGCCGGTACTGGTACGCGGGCGGCTTCCACCTTCCCGCCGTCCTCGGCTGGGCCGCCGCCATCGTGGCCGGTCTGCTCTTCACCAAGGCGTCCACGAGCGAGACCGACGTCTGGTTCGCGGGCCCGCTCTCCGACACCTGGTTCGGCGTGAACGGGCTGGGCTGGGCGATCTCGATGGCCGTCGGCGCGGCGGTGTACGCGCTGTCCGGCCGCCGTACCGGCGCCGCGGGCGGCACCGGGGACGAGCCCGCCTCCCCCGCCCTCCAGGAGGCCGGACGATGAACGGCCGTCTCATCCTCGCCGGGAATGTCATCGCCGATCTGGTGATCGATGTTCCCGCACTGCCGGAACGCGGCGGCGACGTCATCGGCACCCGTACGGAGCTGACCGCGGGCGGCGGTTTCAACACCCTGGTCGCGGCCCGCCGTCTCGGCACGGAAGCGGTCTTCGCCGGACTGCACGGCACGGGGCCGTACGGCGATCTCGTACGCGAGGCGCTCGCCGCCGAACACATCGAAACGCTGCTGCCCACCCGTACCGACGGCGACACCGGTTTCACCGTGGCCCTGGTCGACGGCGGCGGCGAACGTACCTTCGTCACCAGCTTCGGGGTCGACGCGGAACTGACGCGGACGGAGGTCGAGGCGGTCGCGGCGCGGCTGCTCCCCGGCGATGTGGTGCAGCTCTCCGGCTACGGGCTGGTGATGCCGGTCAACGGCCCGCTGCTGTCCCGCTTCGCGGCGGGGCTGCCCGCGGACATCATGGTCTGTTTCGACCCGGCGCCGCTGGTGGCCGACATCCCCGAGGCGGTCCTCGCCCCGGTGCTGGCCCGTACGGACTGGCTCAGCGGCAACGCCCGCGAAGCCCGGCTGATGACCGGCCACGAGGATCCGCGCACGGCGGCCGCGGCGCTGCGGGAACGGCTGGCACCGGGCGCGGGTGTGCTCGTACGGGCCGACAAGGACGGCTGCTGGCTGGCGGCGCCCGGTGAGGCGCCGCGGCATGTGCCGGGGTTCCCGGTCGACGCCGTCGACAGCAACGGGGCGGGGGACGCGCACGTCGGCGCGTTCCTGGCCCTGCTCAGCCAGGGCCACGACCCGCTGACGGCCGCGCGCGGCGCCAACGCGGCGGCGGCGTACGCGGTGGGGCGCCGCGGCCCCGCCACCGCGCCGGACCGCGCCGAACTGGCGGCGTTCCTGGACGGGGACCCCCTGGCACGGCGGCTGTTCGGCGCGGCGGGCCGCTGACGGCCGGCCGGTTCTCCCGGCCGGCTCTCCGGGACGTCGTGCGGTCACCGACGCCACCCGCCGAGACCGCGCGCCCTGGACGCTCGTGGCTACGCCTGGGCGGGTGCCGGCGCCGTGGCGCAGGCCGGGTGGCCCCAGCCGTCGGGGTTCTTGGCGATGGGTTCACCGGCGGCGTAGGAGCGCCCGCAACGGCAGCGGCCGGGGAACTTGGCGTTGAGCGTCCTCTTCGAGCTTCCCCCGGTGCGCTGCCGCGACGGGGCCGCCTTCGCCGCACCGCCCGAGCCCGCTCCCGCTCCCGCTCCCGAGGCGCGACCACGGCCGCCGCCGGAACGTACGGTGTCGGGCGCGGCCGGCGGCTCCGGCGAGTCGTACGCGCTGCCCGCGGCTTCCTGGGCGATCGCCGCCTGGCTGGCGGCCCGGTCGGCGAAGTCGTTGAACCGGTCGCCGTTCACCTGGTGCGCGGGCACATACCGGAACTCCACCGAGCGCCCCGTGAGCAGCGCGTCGATGCGGACGACCAGTTCCTGATTGGCCACGGGCTTGCCCGCGGACGTCTTCCAGCCCTTGCGCTTCCAGCCGGGCAGCCAGGTCGTGACCGCCTTCATGGCGTACTGGGAGTCCATCCGGATCTCCAGCGGAACGCCGGGGTCGACGGCCGTGAGCAAGCGCTCCAGCGCGGTGAGTTCCGCGACGTTGTTGGTCGCCGTGCCCAACGGGCCCGCCTCCCACCGTACGGAGGTCCCGTCGCCCTCGGCGATGACCCAGGCCCAGCCGGCGGGCCCGGGATTTCCTTTCGACGCCCCGTCACACGCGGCGATAACGCGTTCAGCCATGCCACCGATCATGCCAGTGCCTCGCGGCCGGCCGAGCACCGCACCCGCGTCTCCCGCGCCTTCCTCGTCTCAGACCCCGGTCAGTCGCAGGACGACCTTGCCCATGGCGTGCCCGCCCTGGCTGATCTCGTGGGCCTTCGCCACGTCGGCGAGCGTGAACTCCGCGGCGATACGGACGCCGAACTTTCCCTCTTCGGCGAGACGCGCGGCCTTGGCCAGGGCGTCGAAGGCCGACGGTGTGGTGGTGACCCGTACGCCGTGCTCGGCGGCGGAGCGGTCGGCGATGGTCACCACCTTGTCGGGGGAACCGGTGATCGCGACCAGATCCGGCAGGCCTCCCTTGCCTGCGGTGTCGAGCGCGGCGTCGACCCCGTTCGGGGCCAGGGCGGCCACGCGCCCGGGCAGCCCCGGCCCGTAGATGGTGGGCTCGGCGCCGAGGGAGCGCAGATACGCGTGGTTGGACTCACCCGCCGTGCCGATGACGGCGACGCCGTCGGCGAGCGCGAGCTGCACGGCGGCGCTGCCCACCCCGCCCGCGGCGCCGTCGATGAGCAGCGTCTGTCCGGGGGACGGGGCAAGGAGCTCCAGGGCGCGCGCCGCGGTCTCCGCGCCGAACGCGAGCCCGCCCGCCTGGGACCAGTCCAGCGAGGCGGGCTTCGGGGCGAAGTGGTCCAGGACGGCGAACTGCGCGGAGGTCGCGGTGCCGAGCCCGAACACCTCGTCCCCCAGGGCGACCGCGTCCACGCCCTCGCCGACCTCGTCGACGACACCGGCCGCCTCCCTGCCGGGAATCGCGGGCAGTTTCCGCGGCATCAGTTCCCTGAGCTGCCCTGACCGCGTCCGCCAGTCGACAGGGTTCACCCCGGCGGCGTACACGGCGATGCGCACCTGCCCTGGACCGGCGTGCGGTTCCGGCATGGTGGCCACCCCGAGAACCGACGGGTCGCCGTACTCCGCGTACTCCACTGCCAGCATGTCCGCGCGTCCTCTCGGTTCGGCCCGCCCTCCCCCCGCCCCCACTCTGTGGCACACCTCCGTGCGGCACACCTCGCGGAGCGGCCGTTCGGCCGGACCCGGACCCGTACGCACACATCCCCGTGCGGGCGAACCTCAGGAACGACGCGCGGCGGCACCGTCCAGAGCCGCGGTGAGTCTGCCGAGCGTCCGGTGCAGCGCGGTGAGTTCGGTCTCGTCGAAGCCGGTCGAGGCGAGAACCGTCTCGGGCAGCACACGGGCGCGCCGCTTGAGCGCGGCCCCCGAGGCGGTCGGACGGACGCTGACCGAGCGTTCGTCGCTGCGGCTGCGCTCACGCACCACGAGCCCTGCCGCTTCCAGCCGCTTGAGCAGCGGGGAGAGGGTCCCGGAGTCGAGACGGAGAGCGAGGCCCAGTTCCTTGACGGTCAGTACGTCGTGCTCCCAGAGGGCGAGCATCGCGAGGTACTGCGGATAGGTGAGGCCCAACTCCCCCAGAAGCGGCCGGTAGAGCGCGTCGAACGCGCGGGAGGCCGCGTGCAGCGCGAAGCACACCTGACGGTCGAGGCGCAGCAGCTCCTCCGAGCCCGCCGCCCCGCGTACCGACGGGAGGGGTTGTGCCGCCCCGCCTTCCAGGGCTGTGTCCGCTGAGCGATCCATGGAGCCATCGTACTCTTTGGTTGCGCACAACTGAATTGCGCTACACTGTTTCTGCGGGGATCGGCCGGCGCCCCCGTCGCCGGCCGGTCCCCGGCCACGGCGCACCACTCGTGATGCCGCACCACTCCTGAGGAGATCCGATGACCACGACGCACTACACCGCCATCGCCACCGCGAACGGCCGCGACGGCCGGGCCGTCAGCTCCGACGGCCTGCTGGACGTCCAGCTGGCGCCGCCGCGCGAGATGGGCGGCAGCGGCAAGGGCACCAACCCCGAGCAGCTCTTCGCCGCCGGCTACGCCGCCTGCTTCGCCAGCGCTCTGGGCGCGGTCGGCCGCGCGGGCGGTCATGACACCAAGGACGCGTCCGTGACGGCCGAGGTCGGCATCGGCGGCGATGTCGCCTCGGGCTTCGGGCTCTCCGTCGTCCTGCGCGTCGAGCTGCCCGAGCACCTCGAAGGCCCGCTGGGCCAGGAACTCGTCGACCAGGCCCACCAGGTCTGCCCGTACTCCAACGCCACTCGGGGCAACATCCCGGTCGAGCTGGTCATCGAGTAGGGATCCGGCCTGGCCCCCTTATGAGGTCCGGCTGTCCAGCCACGCGCGGGCCTGCGCCGTCGCCAGGGCGGTCAGGTCCCCCTGGGCCACGTTGTAGTCCATGACGTGCAGACCGGTCAGCCCGGCCGGCGCGGAGGCGGGGAAGTGCGAGAGGTCCCCGCCGACCTGGAGCCAGTCGGCGCTGACCGTTCCGTCGGTGGCATGCGTGCACTCCCCCGTGAGCGCGCCGGGGTGACGGGCGAAGCCCGTGGGCAGATCCGGAAGCGGGTAGCCGCTCAGGAGCACCGCCAGAGGTCCGTTCTGCAGCGGCGTGTTGCCGCCGGTCAGCCGCCGCGTGGGCAGATACAGATCGAGCGGTACGCGGGCGCCGGCGGCCTCGCCGCGCAGCAGCGCCGCCAGGTTGACGCAGACCACGCGGTGACCGGGGCTCGCCGTTCTGCCGATCACGGCGGGCAGGGAGCCCCGGGGCAGGGAGTAGGCGGCGTACGAGACCACGCAGCCGGTGGGCAGCGGAGCGCCGGCGGGACGCCGGCAGACGGGGATGTGCTGGAACGTCGACGCGGGGTCGGATCCGCCGCCCGCGTCCCGGCCCTCCGGCACCTCGATGTTCCCGCCGAGGAGCACGGCGGCGACCAGTTGCCGCCGTACCCCCGGGTGTTCGTCGACCCGTTCCCGTATGAGCGCGGCGGCGACGGCGGTGCCCTGGGAGTGGCCGAGGATGACGACCCCGCGTCGCTCGCCGGTCTCCGGGTCGCGGTTGTCATGGGTCCAGTAGTCGTCCCAGGCGTCCCGGATATCCATGGTGGCCGTAGTCAGGCCGGCGCCCGAGCCCACGACGATCCCGGCGAGCAGGGCGGGCAGCGGTACCTGGCGGTAGACCGGGACGAACATCCGGCACAGTCCGGCGAAGCGGGCGCTCTGCATGAGCGTCACGGCTTGATGGGCGTCCCGCGGCGCCGGCGGCCGGCTGCCGGTCTGGAACAGCGGATTGGGCAGCAGGTCCACCGTCGGATAGGCGTAGAAGCAGTCCACGGGCGGCTTCTCGGTGACGGTGAACGGCTCGCGCTTGCCGCTCGCGCCGGCCGCGAACCGGGTGGCGTCCAGGAGCCGGGTCCCACCGCTCGGGTAGCGGGTGACCAGCTCGGGGCCGGCCGACTGGGGCATGCCCTCGGCATCCTGACCGCAGGGGTTGTCCACCAGACCCGGCCTGCACAGCCAGACGGTACGGTCCAGCGGCCGCGCGTCCGGGTCGGCGGCCGCTCCGGGCGCCGGGCGCGCTGCCGCGCTCGTGGGCGGCAGCACCATCGCGAGAACCGCGGCCAGCGGAATCAGGAGTCTTCGCACAGCGTCCGTACGGGGCACGGGGGTTCCCTCCGATCGGCAGGCGCGGTCGCTGTCCACGCGGGCCGGGTTCGGCCCGTCTCCCTCACCTTGATCCGAAGGGACAGACTTCACACCCCCGGCGCCGAGGATGGCGACAACCGGCCAATGAGACCGGCACCCGCCGCCGGGGGGGGTGGCGCTCCCGCTGCGAAGGGCCACGTACACGCATCGGCCAGGGAAGCGGACGTGCCCGCCCCGAGCCCCTGCCGGCCGGACCGCGCCCGTCTCACCCTCTGCCTGAGGGTTGGCCCCGGCGGTCCGGCCGCGTCGGATTCCCTACGTCAGAACAGGACCTCGGCGAGCCGCCGCCACTCGGCGCGCGGCAGGGCTCCCGGCGCGCCGGGCGAACTGTCACCCGTGACGATCTGGAGGGCGACATGATCGGCGCCGGCCGCGTGGAACGCGTCGATACGGTCCCGGATCCGGGCCGCGTCGCCCCAGGCGTAGACGGCGTCGATCAGCCGGTCGCTGCCGCCGCCGGTGAAGTCGTCCTCGGTGAACCCCAGCCGCAGGAAGCTGTTGGTGTAGTTGGGCAGGCCGAGATACATCGCGAGATAGCCGCGTGCCGCGGCGCGGGCGGTGTCCGGATCGGTGTCCAGGACGACCTTCAGCTCGGGCGCCAGCAGCGGGCCGGAGCCGAGGAGTTCACGGGCCTGGGCGGTGTGTTCGGGGGTGACGAGGTACGGGTGCGCGCCGCCCGAGCGGTCACGGGAGAGTTCGAGCATCTTCGGCCCGAGAGCGGCCAGTACGATCCGCCCGGCCGGCACTCCCGCCGCGTCCAGCGCGTCGAGGTAGCCGACCATCGCCGAGTAGGGGCGGCGGTACTGCGCGGCGAGCTTGGCGTGGCTGGCGCCGAGCCCGAGCAGGAACCGCCCCGGGTGCGCGGATTCCAGCTTGTGGAAGCGGGCGGCCGTCTCGGCGGCCTCGTACTGCCAGATGCTGAGGATGCCGGTGGCGACGGTGAGCCTGGAGGTGGCCTCGATGAGGGGTACCGCGTGCTCGACACCGCTGCTGCCGCCCAGCCAGACGGCGCCGAAGCCGAGCTCCTCCAGTTCGGCGGCGGCCTCGGGAATCTCCGCGCGCAGGGCGGCGTCCTCGGAGCGGAGTTCCGCGCTCCAGATCCCGTAACGGCCCACGGATTCCCGCAGATTCACCATCGTGTCGTCTCCCGCATGGACTCGGATCCAGTGATGACCGTGCCAACCCGGGTTTCGTGCGGCCTATTCCTGAGGCTTCCGGGGTTCCTGAGGCTTCCCGGGGCTCCTGGAGCACACGGGACGGCTGTTCCCCGGACACCCGGGGACGGACGGGGTGGCGCCCCCGCCATCATCACCGGCCGGGGCGGCGCCCGCGTCGCCCGCGCCGCCGAACAGCTCAACGGCTCAACGGCTCAACGAGCTGATGTGCGCCCGGCCCCGGGACCCGGCGCCGACCAGGTGCGGCGCTTCGGCCGGGGCCGGGCGTACCCTCCCGTACGGCTTGTCCGCAGGCCCAGCGCCACCAGCGATTCGGCCAGTCTGACGGCCGCGCCGACGCCGTCGACGACGGGCATCCCCAGCCGGTCCCCCAGCGTGCGCTGAAGCCCTGTCATGCCCGCGCAGCCGAGCACCAGCACCTCGGCGCCCGCGTCCCCGGCGCGCTCGGCGGCGGCGAGGAACGCCTCGGTGGTGCGCCGGTCGTCGCCGAGATCGAGGACGCCGAGGCCGGTGCCGACGACGGCGGCGCAGTGCGCGGCGACCCCGGCCGTGTACAGGCTGTCCTCGATCTGGCCACGGGACCGGTCGAGTGTGGTGATGACGCCGTACCGCCGTCCGAGCAGACAGGCCAGATGGGCGGCGGCTTCCGTGATGTCGACGACGGGCACGTCGAGGAGCTCGCGGGCGCCCTCACGGCCGTGCTCGCCGAACCCGGCCATGACGACGGCGTCGTACGGCTCGCCTTCGTATCCGCGCAGCGCGTCGAGGACGGCCGCCGCCGACAGATAGCTGTCGAGCCAGCCCTCGGCGGATTCCGGTCCCCAGGCGGGGGTGAGCCCGGCGATCGTGGTGCCGGGTCCTGCGGCCGTCCGGGCACCGCGCACGATCTCCTCGGTCATCGCCCGGGTCGTGTTGCAGTTGGTGACGAGGATCCGCACGCCGGTCAGCCCTCCGCCGGCCCCGCGGCGAGGGACCGGGCACGTTCGGCCCGGCAGAGCAGGGAGTAGAGGGCGGCGCCGGCGGCCGTGCCGATGAACCAGGAGTACGGCGCGATGTCGCCGAAGTACGGCACGAGCGCGAGGACGCCGGCGCCCGCGGCCGAGGGCAGGAAGGCCCAGAGCGCCTTCGGGTTGAAGCCCCCGCGGTAGTAGTAGCGGGACCCCGGCCGCGCGTCGAAGAGCTGGCCGACATCGATACGGCCGCGCTTGACCCAGTAGTAGTCGATCATGATCACACCGAACAGCGGCCCGAGAAAGGCACCGAGTCCGCCGAGGAAGTAGTTCACGACATGGGGGTTGGAGTAGAGGTTCCACGGCGTGACCAGCAGCGCGGCGACGGTGCTGATCATTCCGCCGATACGGAAGGTGATCTTCTGTGGCCAGACATTGGCCAGGTCGTACGCGGGTGAGACGAAGTTGGCGACGATATTGACGCCCATGGTGGCGATGGCGAAGGTGAGCGCGCCCAGCACCAGCACCCAGGTGTTGCCGGCCTTCGCGACCAGCAGCGCGGGGTCGGTGATCGCCTCGCCGAAGACCTCGATGGATCCGGCCGTGACGATGACGGAGACGACGATGAACGCCGTCGAGTTGATGGGCAGGCCCCAGAAGTTGCCGCGCTTGACGGTGCGGTAGTCGGGGGCGAAGCGCGAGAAGTCGCAGAAGTTGAGCATGAGCGTCCCGTAGGTCGCCAGGATCAGCCCGATCGCGCCGAACCACTGGCCGAACTGCTCCCCGGTGGAGACGGGGTTCGGCGTGGAGGTGAGCGGGATCGTCCAGCCGGCCTCGGCGAGGATCCAGACGGCGAGCACGATCATCACCAGCCAGATCGCCGGGCCGCAGAAGTCCTGGAATCTACGCACCGACTCCATGCCGCGGCTGATGATCAGCGCCTGGACGATCCAGAGGGCGAGGAACGAGACCCAGCCCAGCGCGTCGAGCCCCAGGAAGGAGTGCTCGGTCCACGCGACGAGATCCGGTACCGCCGCGAGCAGCATCACATTGACCGCGACGGAGGCCAGATAGGTCTGGATGCCGTACCACATGATGGCGATCACGGCGCGGATCAGGGCGGGCACATTGGCTCCCCATATGCCGAAGCTGATGCGGCTGACCACGGGGAACGGCACGCCGTGCCGCTGGCCGATGCGACCCATCAGATTCATCCCGAGGTAGATGAGGACGAAGCCGACCAGCAGCGAGGTGAAGATCTGCCAGACGTTCATACCGAGCACCAGGAGCCCGGCGGCGAAGGTGTAGTTGCCGAGGTTGTGGACATCCGACATCCACAGGGCGAAGAGGTCGAAGACCTTCCACTTCCGTTCGCCGGCCGGGGCCAGATCCTCGTTGGTGAGCCGGGGGTCCGGGACGAACGCGGGAGTGCGTGCGGTTTCGGCACGGTCGGTGAGGGACACGGGGCCTCCCTGAGGCGACAGCGGGACGAACGGCGGGTTTGGTATACCAAACACCTCGTAATGGTCCGGCCATGAACGCCGCCGGCCGTGTCCCGGCCGTTACAGCCCGGTAAAACACCCGTGGGGTCGGGGATTATGGGGCCATGACCACCGTCGAACCACTGGGGGCCGTACGCGAACGCGTACTGACCGCGCTGCGGCAGGACATCATCGCCGGACGGCTGCGCCCCGGCGACCGGCTGGTCGAACGCGAACTCGCCGAGCGCTTCGCGGTCTCCCGCGTCCCGGTGCGCGAGGCCATCCGCGCGCTGGTCGCGGAGGGTTTCGTCCTGTTCGAGACCCCGCGCCGTACGGTGGTGCGCCGGCTCACGCCGGCCGACGTCGACGAACTCTTCGAACTCCGCGAGGCCCTGGAGGTCTACGCCGCCGGCCTCGCCGCGGAACGCGCGAGCCGTGACAGCCTCGCGGAGCTGGAGGAACTGCTCGACCGGGCCGCGACCGCCACCCGCGCGCGGGACGCCGAGCGGATCACGGACATCAACACCCGTTTCCACGACCGGGTACTGGCCATGGCCGGCAACAGTCTGCTCATCTCCGTGATGGAACCGGTCGGCGGACGGCTGCGCCTGCTCACCCGTCAGAACGAGCGGTGGCCCGAACTCCTCGCCGAGCACCGCGCGTTGTACGAGGCCATCGCCTCCGGGGACCCCGACCGGGCCCGCGCCCGCGCTCTGGCCCATGTACGGGCCAATCACCGCACCATTATCGATCTGCTCTTCGGCGACGGCGAGGACCACTGACGTCGCCCCGGGCGTGCGCGTGGTCCGCGCTCCCGGGCCGGGGCAGGCGCCCGCTCAGCTCCCCGTGGCGGAAGCCGCCGCGGCCAGCGCCTCGTGTGCGGCGTCCAGCGCGGCGGCGCGGTCGGCCGGTACGAGGCCGACGCGTGTGCGGCGGTCCAGGAGATCGGACACGTCGAGAGCGCCCTCGTGCCGTACCGCCCAGACGAGTTCGGCCCGCGTGACGTCCAGGCCGTCGGCCACGGGGGCGCGCAGATGTGGTTCCCGCTCCCCCAGCGCGTGGATCGCGGTCGCCTCCGTTCCGTAGCGTTCGATCAGCCGACGGGGGGCGGAAAGAGCCGCCAGCGTGGCCCGTGAAGCGGCGCCGGCCAGGGGAAGGCGGGCGGTGCCGCGGCCGGGCGGGGCGTTCAGACGGCTGGCGGCCAGTGCGGCGTCGACGGCGTCCTGGGCCATCCTGCGGTAGGTGGTGAGCTTGCCGCCGACGACGGTCACCACCCCCTCCCGGGAGGTCACCACGGCATGCCTGCGAGAGAGATCGGAGGTCGGCGGACCGGCTGACTCCGCCCCGCGGGAGGTGTCCAGCAGCGGCCGCAGCCCCGCGAACGCGCCCACCACGTCACGACGGCGGACCGGCGTGTCCAGTACGGTCCCCAGGATGTCGAGCAGGAAGCCGATGTCGGACTCCGGCACCTCGGGCACGTCCGGCACGGGGCCGTCGACCGGTTCGTCGGTCAGGCCCACGTACACCCTGCCGTCGTCCTGCGGGACGACCAGCACGAAACGGCTCGTCTCTCCCGGGACGGGGATGTGCAGACCGGTGTGCGGACCGGCCAGGCTCTCCGCGCGGAGCACCAGATGGGTGCCGCGGGACGGGCGGAGCCGGATGTCCTCGACGAGCCGGCCGGCCCAGACGCCGGTGGCGTTGATGACCATCCGGGCCCGGATCCGGGTTTCCTGCCCGGTCAGTTCGTCGCGTACGAGCGCTCCGGTGCCGGTGACGGACAGCGCGCGCGTGCGGGTCAGCACGCGGGCGCCATGACCGGCGGCGGTACGCGCTATCGCGGTGACGAGCCGCGCGTCGTCGACGAGCCGGCCGTCCCAGGAGCACAGTCCGCCACGCAGGCCGTGGACGCGCAGGCCGGGTGCCGCCCGCAGCGTCTCGACGGCGGACAGGCGCCGCGGGCCGGGCAGCGTGCCGCGAGCCGTGCCGGCCGCCGCGCGCAGAAGGTCACCCGCCCGCAGTCCGGCCTCTGCGAGGGCGGCGCTCCGGCGTGAGGTGAGCGCGGTCAGCGGCATGACGAAGGGCTGGGCGCGTACGAGATGGGGAGCGGTGCGTTCCATCAGCACCCCGCGTTCCACCGCGCTCTCGTGGGCGATGCCGACCTGACCCGACGCCAGATAGCGCAGTCCGCCGTGGACGAGCTTGGAACTCCAGCGAGAGGTGCCGAACGCCAGGTCGTGCGCGTCGATCGCGGCGACCGACAGACCGCGGGAGGCGGCGTCCAGCGCCGTACCCGCGCCGGTGACACCGAGGCCCACCACCAGGACGTCGACCGCTCCCCCCTCCGCCAGTCGGGCCAGCTCACGGGAGCGGCGTGCCGCGTTGAGCGAGAAGTCCGGGCGGGCGCCGGGGCTCATGGGGCCAGGGTCCTTTCGAGAAGGTGCCGGAGTTCGCCGTGGAAGGCGGCCTCGCTGAGCTCGGGGTCGGCGTCGTCGGCCATGGTCCGCGTCGAGAACACGAACGACTGGAGCACCAGCAGCAGGCAACGCGCCTGCCGCACCGGGTGGTCCGCGCGGATGGAGCCGTCCGCGTGGCCGCGCCGCAGGGCGTCCTCGATGAACTCCAGCACCCTGTCCTGGCTCGCGCCGCGCCGGTCGAAGAGGTAGGGGAGCAGCAGTTCGGGGTCGACGTCGAGGATCTTGCGCAGCAGGGGGTGGTCGCGCAGCGCCTGGAGTCCGGCCACGAGAGTGTCGACCAGGTGGGGGCGTGTGCCCCGCCTTCCGTCGTCCGGCGGGACCGCCCCCAGGGTGACCGCCACCCATTCACGTGTCATGACGTCGCCGACGAGTGCCCGGACATCGGGCCAGCGCCGGTAGAGCGTCATACGCGACACCCCTGCCCTGCGGGCGACGTCGGTCAGGGTCGTTCGTCGCACACCGACCGCGAGGACGCAGTCCCGCGCCGCGTCGAGGACAAGATTGTCATCCCGCGGGGTGTTTCGTTTAGGCGTCACATGTCACAGTGTAACGACGGGAACGGCGACGGCAAGCGGCAGCGCGGCCGTTTCCTGGCCCGGCGGCCGCGAGGACAGAGGACGAGCGAGGAGACAGATGGACCCGGCGCAGATGCTGTGGAGCGGATGGGGAGACCCGGGCAGGGCGGCGCCTCTGCCCCGTCAGATCACCGACGTACTGGGCGAACTGCTCGGCGTGCGGCCCGTGGACGGACGGCCGGTGGAGCTGACGGCCGTGGCGCCGCGCGTGGGCCGGCTGGCCCCCGACGCCGAGGAAGCGGTCCGGCGGATCGTGGGAGCGGAACACGTCCTCACCGACGCCGAGAGCCGGGTCCGCCACACCCGCGGCAAGTCCACCACCGACCTGCTGCGCATCCGTGCCGGGGCGGTCGGCGACGCGCCCGACGCGGTGGTCCTGCCCGGTGACCACGACGAGGTGGAGGCCGTCCTGCGGGCCTGCTCCCGGCATCGGGTCGCGGTCGTCCCCTTCGGGGGCGGCACCAGCGTGGTCGGTGGCCTCGCCCCCGGCACCCCGGGCTGTTTCATCGCTCTCGACCTGCGCAGAATGAACCGGCTGACCGCCCTGGACACCGTCTCCCGCACCGCGGTCCTGGAACCCGGGCTGCGGGGGCCCGAGGCCGAGGCGCTCCTCGCCGAACAGGGCTTCGCCCTCGGCCACTTCCCCCAGTCCTACGAATGGGCGACGATCGGCGGATTCGCCGCCGCGCGTTCGAGCGGCCAGGCGTCGGCGGGCTACGGCCGCTTCGACGACATGGTGACGGCCCTGCGGGTGGCCACACCCCGGGGGACCCTCGACATCGGGCGCGCTCCGCGGTCGGCCGCCGGGCCGGACCTGCGGCAGCTGGTGCTGGGCTCCGAGGGCGCGTTCGGCGTGATCACGGCGGTGACGGTACGCGTGCACCCCGCTCCCGCGACCCGTGCCTACGAGGGCTGGAGCTTCGGCTCGTTCGCGGCGGGCCGGGACGCGCTGCGGGCGCTCGCCCAGGACGGGCTGCCGCCCACCGTGCTGCGGCTGTCCGACGAGACCGAGACCGCCATCGGCCTGGCCGACCCCGGCGCCATCGGCACCGCTGCCGGCCCCGGCACGGGCTGCCTGGCGGTCGTCGGCTACGAGGGCACCGGGGCGGAGGTGCCGGAACGCAGGACGCGCACCCACGCCGAACTGCGCGAGCGCGGCGGGGTGTTCCTCGGCGAGGCACCCGGGACGAAGTGGGCCGAGGGCCGCTTCTCCGCGCCGTATCTGCGTGACGCCCTGCTGGACATCGGGGCGTTCGCCGAGACGCTGGAGACCGCCGCCTTCTGGTCCGGCATCCCCGCGCTGTACGAGAACGTACGGACCGCGCTCTCGACCACCCTGGCCGGCGCGGGCGCTCCCCCCGTGATCATGTGCCATGTCTCGCACGTCTATCCGACGGGCGCGTCGCTGTACTTCACCGTGCTCTGCGCACAGGGCGACGACCCGGTGGCGCTCTGGGCGCTCGCCAAACGGGCGGCGGGCGAAGCGATCCTCGCGTCGGGCGGCACCATCAGCCATCACCACGGTGTGGGTACCGACCACCGCGACTGGTACGCGCGGGAGATCGGCCCGCTGGGCGTCGAGGTCCTTCACGCGGTGAAGGACCGGCTCGATCCGTCCGGCATCCTCAATCCCGGCATCCTGCTGCCGCCCGTGCCGTCCCCGCCCACCGGAGCGTAGCCATGCGACAGTTCACGGCCGTCGTCAACCCGAGCGCGGGAGGCGCGAGATCGGCGGCGGCCCTCATCCCCCTCGCCGGACTGCTGCGTGCGGGAGGCGCCGAGCTGGAAGTCGAGTACAGCCGCGGTCTCGGCCACGCGCGCGAACTGGCCCTGGAAGCCGCCGGACGGGACCGGATCGTGCTGGGCGTCGGGGGTGACGGCCTGACGGGCCGCGTCGTCGGCGCTCTCGCGGGGACCGGCGCGGTCGGCGGCATCGTGCCCGCCGGCCGGGGCAACGACTTCGCCCGCGCGGTCGGGCTGCCCGCCGAGCCGGCCGGGCTCGCCGAACTGCTCCTGCGCGGCGAACCGAAGGCGACGGACGTCATCGAGGTCGAGTCGGCCGTTCACGACCGTCTGCCCGTACTCGGCAGCGTCTACGCCGGCGTCGACGCGCTGGCCAACCGCCATGCCAACCGAAGCCGTCTGCTGCGCGGTGCCGCCTCCTACTACGCGGGAGGGCTGCGTGCCGTGACGAGCTGGCGGCCGGCCGGTTACCGCGTCACCGTCGACGGCACCGTCCACCACCGCAGGGGATTCACCGTCGTCGTGGCCAACTCCGGTTACTACGGCTTCGGCCGGCGCATCGCCCCCGCTGCGGCCGTGAACGACGGCCTGCTCGATGTCGTCATCATCCACGAGGCCTCCCGTCTGCTGTTCTTCGCCGTGATGAACGAGCTCAGGAGCGGCGGGCATGTGCACCGGCGGCAGGTGGAGACCCTGCGAGGGCGTGAGGTGCGGATCGAGTGCGACCGGGACCTCCCCTACGGCGCGGACGGCGAGGTCGAGGCCGGTCTGCCGGTCACGGCACGCGTTCTGCCAGGAGCCCTGAACCTGCTGTCCTGACCCGACCCGGCCCGTCCTCCCGCTGGCGGTCCTCGGGCGCGATCTCGCACGGCCCGCGCCCGAGGCTCTTTCGCCTGTCCACGGAGCCGCCGGCTTCACTTGTGGGGAGTCTCCCGGAAGCCGCCCGTCCGGTGAAAACCGTGACTAATGTCCGGCACATGGCAGATAAATCGAATACGCGTACAAAAAGAATGGCGATCACGGTCGCGGGGACGGCGGTCGCGGTGATCCTCGGCGTTGGCGGAGCGATCGCCGCCGCGGCCCCGGACAGTGGCGCCGCCGGCCAGGACACGAGGCTCACGCAGGACGTGACCGGCGGGACGGACAACGGCGGAACCGGCGAAACGGACAGCGGCGGCGTCAGCGGTTCCGGGGGCACCGAGCCGACGGCCGCACCCACGGACGAGGTATCCCCCGAGCCCTCCCCGGCTCCCACGGATGACGGCGGCGGCGTCAGCGGCTCGGGAGGCACCGAACCGACATGGGATCCGACGAGCGGCCCCAGTTCCTCCCCCGGCACCCCCGCGAGCCTTGAGGAACTGGCCAGGCGCATCGACGAACTCGACAGCAAAGTCGGCCAACTGCCCACGAAGAAGGAGCTGGCCGACGCCTTGCGGGCCTTCGCCGACCAGTTGGAGGGCTGACCTGCGCCTTCAGGGCCCCCCGGCCCACCGGGCCGCCGCCCGCGCGGCGCGGCGGTCGCTATGCTGCCGCTCCAAGCGCTCATACGAAACATTCAAACGAACAGAGCGCGGTGGC
This sequence comes from Streptomyces sp. NPDC039430, assembly GCF_055639435.1. Lineage (NCBI taxonomy): Bacteria > Bacillati > Actinomycetota > Actinomycetes > Kitasatosporales > Streptomycetaceae > Streptomyces > Streptomyces sp. NPDC039430. Next base: position 170,032 of record NZ_JBVKAK010000004.1, read on the forward strand.
AGCGGCAAGGGGGCCAACAGTATGCGGGAGCCGGTCGAGCTCAGGCGTCAGCGGATCCTGGCGGTGGTGCGGTCGCGGGGCGCCGTGAAGGTGAGTGTCCTCGCCGCTGAGCTGGATGTCTCGGTGGTCACGGTCCGCCGGGACATCGAGGAGCTGGCCCGCGCCGGGCGGCTGCGGCGCGGGCACGGCGTGGCCCGCGCGGTGGGGACGGTCGAGGAGGTCACGGTCCCGCCGGCGCGGGCCGAGGAGCCGGGGCGGGAGGGCGGTCCGGTCGCGCTGGTGGTGCCGGAGCGGCATTCGTATCTGTATGAGGCGGCGTACGGCGCCCGGCCGGTGCTTGAGGAGGCCGGGATGCGTATCGCCCTGCAGATCGCGCCGCAGGCGCCCGGTGCGGAACGGCCCCTGGTCGAAGCGGCGCTGGCGGCCGGCGCGCGGGGGCTGCTGATCGCCCCGAGGTGGCGCGGCGCCACCTCGGAGGCGGCGGACTACGGCTGGCTGTCCGAGGTGGCGGTGCCGACCGTGCTGATGGAGCGGCGGCCCCGGCCGGGCAGCGCGCTGCACGCCCTGGACTCGGTGTGTTCCGATCACTGGTACGGGACGTATCTCGCGGTCGATCATCTGGTCGCGCTGGGCCACCGCCGGATCGTGCTGGCCGCCCGCGACGACAGTCCCACGGCGCGCAGCGTGCGCCGCGCCTTCGCCGAGATCGCCGCCGCCCGGCCCGAGGTGGAGGACTGGTCGGTGGTCCTCAGCTCGCCGGACGCGGTGCCGGGTCCGGAGGATGACGACGGCACCCGGCTCGGCGACGCCCCGCGTGACCGCACCCCCCTGGACCTCGCCGCGCTGCTGGCCGGGCGCCGGGCCACGGCCGCCGTGCTGCACGGCGACGTGGACGCGCTGATGCTGGTGCAGCGGCTCGCGGACCAGGGGGTGCGGGTGCCCCGTGACTGCTCGGTCGTGGCGTACGACGACGTGGTGGCGGCTCTGGGCAGCACCCCGCTGACGGCGGTGTCCCCGCCCAAGGCGGAGGTCGGGCGGGCCGCCGCCGAACTGCTGCTGTACCGGCTGGCCCGGCCGCTCGGCGCCGGGGATCCGGTACGCAGGGTCGAGCTGTTGCCCACACTGAAGGTGCGCGGATCGACGCGGCCGCCGGTGTCCCGTCCGGCCGCCGTTCCAACCCTCGCAGAAAACTGAGCGTTTGACCGCTTTCATTTTCTTCTGAGCGATCTATTGACCCTTTCCGATCAGCCGATCAGGATTCCCCGTGTCTCATACGGAGCCGCGGGAGGCGCCCATGCCTGGTCGACAGAGCCGTCGATCCGTGCTCGCCACGATCGCCGCGCTGCCCCTGTCAGGTGCGCTCAGCGCCTGCACCGGGGGCGGCGCGGACTCGGGGTCGCGCAGCACGAGCAGTACGAACACCATCTCCACGAGCGGTAAGCGGGCCACACACGTCACCTTCTGGTCCGCCCTGCGCGGCAGCCAGGAAGTGGTGGACGCGTTCAACCGGAGCCAGGACCGGATCCGGGTCGACTTCCAGCAGGTGCCCTCAGGGGGCCAGGGCGGTTACGCGAAGCTCAGCAACGCCGCCCGCGCGGGCAACGCGCCGGACATCGCCACCATCGAATATCCCCAGGTGCCCGGCTTCGCCATCGACGGGGTCGCCCGTGACATCACGGATCTGATCAGTGCCGGCCTGCGCGCCAAACTGCTGCCGCAGGCGCTCGGCCTGACCACCTTCGAGAAGCGCGTCTTCAGCCTGCCGCTCGACATCGAGCCGATGGTGATGCACTACCGCGCCGATCTCTTCAGGGAGTACGGACTCGAAGTACCCCGCACCTGGGACGAGTTCGAGGACGCGGCCAGAACGGTACGGAGCGCGGCGCGCGACCGGCGTCTCGCGCTCTTCGCCACGGACGGCGCCCCGCAGCTCGCCTCGTTCGCCTGGCAGGCGGGCGCCCAGTGGTTCACCACCGCGGGCGGCGCCTGGAACGTCTCCCTCACCGACGCGCCGACCCGCCGCGTCGCGGCGTACTGGCAGCGGCTGATCGACCAGGACCTCGTCTTCGTGAACCCGGTGGAGAGCCGGCAGAGCGACGCCCAGATCGGCAGCGGAAAGGTCCTGGCCCGGCTCAGCGGCGCCTGGGACGCCGGGGCGCAGATGAAGGCCCGGCCAGGCCAGAAGGGTGAGTGGGCCATCGCGCCGCTCCCCCAGTGGGACCCGGCCAGGCCCGGCGTCGGCACCCATGGCGGCTCCACCTTCGCGGTCACCAAGGACAGCCGGCACCCCGAGGCGGCCATGGAGTTCATCGAATGGCAGATCTCGCACCCCGACGCGCTGCGCGCCCGGCTCGCCAGCGGCACCAGCAGCCAGTATCCGGCGGCGCCCGGCCTCGTCGCCGTCGGCCGCGAGGCGTTCGACCGCTCCTACTACAGCGGCCAGGACATCTACCGCCTCTTCGACGACGAGGCGCGCAAGATCCGTGACGGCTGGGTCTGGGGCCCTCGGATGACGGCCACCATGAAGGTCATGCAGGACGGGTTCGCACGGGCGAGCGGCGGCCAGGGCTCGCTGATCGAGGCGGTGCGCGCGGCCCAGGAGGGCACCATGCCGGATCTGAAGGCACTGGGTCTGGCCACCACCGAGCGCAGCAGCTGACGCGCGGCCCCCGTTCCAGCAGCAGAAAGGCAGGTGACACCCCATGAGCAACCCCGTCAGCAAGCCCCTGGCCGGCTCGCCCGCGACCGTCGCGACGGCCGGTGGACCGGTCACCGCGACGGCGCCGGCCATCGCCGTGACCGGCGGACCGGGCCGTACCACCGCGGCGCCGGCGGGCGGCGGCCGGAAGTCCGCCCGTCGCCGTGAACTCGGCGCCGCCGGCGTCCTGATGACCCCCTTCTTCGTCCTTCTGGTGACCGTCTTCCTGATCCCCGTCGCGACGGCCGTCTGGCTGAGCTTCTTCAGCGACGACCAGCCGGGACTGGGCTTCGGCCCGGAGCGCACGGTCTTCGCCGGACTGCGCAGCTACACCGCGGTCCTCACCGATCCGACCTTCCTCGCCGGACTCGGCACCGTCGTCCTGTACTGCGTGGTCTACATCCCCCTGCTGGTGATCGGCGCGCTGGTCCTGGCGCTGCTGCTCGACTCCGGGGTGGTACGCCTGCGGTCCTGGGCCCAGCTCGGACTGTTCCTGCCGCACGCCGTGCCCGGCATCATCGCCGCCCTCATCTGGCTCTACCTGTACACGCCCGGCATCAGTCCGGTGATCGAGCTGCTCGGCAGGGCCGATATCACCGTCGACTTCCTCGGTGTGCACACCGTGCTGCCGTCCATCGTGAACATCGCCCTGTGGAGCAACCTCGGCTACAACATGGTCGTCTTCTACGCCGCGCTCCAGGCCGTACCGCGCGAGGTCATCGAGGCGTCGGTCGTCGACGGAGCGGGGCCGGTGCGTACCGCCCTCCAGGTCAAGACGCCGCTGGTGCGTTCGTCGGTCGTGATGGTCGCGATGTTCACCCTGATCTTCGCTCTCCAGCTCTTCACGGAGCCGGTGCTGCTCAGCCAGTCCACCCCGATGATCAGCTCGCGCTTCTCGCCCAGCATGTACATCTACGACGCGGCGTTCACCCGTAACAACTACGGTCTGGCGGCCGCCGCCTCCGTCGTCCTGCTGCTCTGCACGATCGCCCTCTCCTACGGCGTGACCCGCTGGACCAATCGCGTCAACGCCCAAGAGGAGGCCGCCCGATGAGCGCGACCGGCACCACCACCACCGCCGCCTTGCTGCGTCCGCGGCTGCTCGGCCGCTCGGTCGTCAACCTGGTCGTGGGCGTCTCGGTGCTCTACACACTGCTGCCGGTGCTCTGGCTGGTCCTGGCCGCCTCCAAGAGCCGCGACGCGCTGTTCAGCAGCGATCTGCTGTCGCTGAGCGACTTCGCCTTCCTGCGCAACCTCAAGGACCTGTTCGCGATGGACGGCGGGCTCTACAGCCGGTGGTACGGCAACAGCCTGCTGTACGCGGTCGTCGGCGCGGCGCTCGGTGCGCTGGTCTCCATCGCCTGCGGCTACGCGTTCGACAAGTACCGGTTCCGCCACAAGGAGAAGCTGTTCGGTCTGGTCCTCGCGGCCGTGATGGTGCCGCAGACCGTGCTCGCGCTGCCGCTCTATCTGATGGCGTCGGGCACGGGCCTGGTGAACACCTTCTGGTCGGTCTTCATCCCGGTGCTCTTCAACCCCTTCGGCGTCTATCTGGGCCGGATCTTCAGCCAGGGGTACGTGCCCAACGAGGTCCTCGAAGCGGCACGGGTGGACGGCGCCGGTGAACTGACCACCTATGTACGGGTCGCCCTGCGGATGCTCGGCCCCGGGCTCGTCACGGTCTTCCTCTTCCAGCTCACCGCGATCTGGAACAATTTCTTCCTTCCGATGGTGATGCTCTCCGACCAGGACCTCTATCCGGTGAGCCTCGGTCTCTACACATGGAACAGCTCCGCCTCCGTCTCCCCGGAGTACTACCCCGCGGTGATCATGGGATCGCTGCTCGCTGTCCTGCCGCTGATCCTCGCCTTCGCCCTGCTCCAGCGCTTCTGGCGGTCGGGCCTCACCGCCGGCGCAGTCAAGTAGCCGGCCGGACCCGCCGGCCGCCGTCACCCCGTACCAGGAGAGAGATGCCCACCGCACCGACCGTACGTGTCCGTCCGCGCGCCGCCCTCGCCATGAAACCGGATGCCGCCGCCGCGGTGCTCGGGCCCGAGACCCTGGCCGCGCTCGGCGCGGTCTGCGAGCTGACACCACCGCCCGTCCTCGACGACTTCACCACCGACCGCGCCCGCGCCACGCTCGCGGACGTGGAGATCCTCGTCACCGGCTGGGGCTGCCCGCCCCTCGACCAGGCCGTACTGGACCTGGCGCCCCGGCTGCGCGCCGTCGCGCACACGGCGGGGACCATCCGCGGACATATCACCGAAGCCTGCTGGGAACGCGGCATCGAGGTGTCCTCGGCGGCCGCCGCCAACGCCCTGCCGGTGGCGGAGTACACCGTCGCGATGATCCTGCTCTCCGGCAAGCGCGCGCTGGAACGGGCCCGTGCCTACCGCGGCGCGCGCGACCGCGACGACTGGCTGGGCATGGACGGCGCCGTGGGCAACTACGGCCGTACCGTGGGGATCCTGTCCGCCTCGCTGATCGGCCGGCGCGTCATCGAGCTGCTGCGGCCGTACGACTTCCGGGTGCTGCTGCACGATCCCTATGTCTCCGACGAGGAGGCGGCGGCGCTCGGTGTCCGGCCGGTCGGGCTCCGCGAACTGTTCGCGCACAGCGACACGGTGAGCGTCCACACCCCCCTGCTGCCCGCCACGCGCGGGCTCGTCAGCCGGGAACTGCTCACCTCCATGCGCCAGGACAGCGTGCTCATCAACACCTCGCGCGGCGCCGTCGTCGACCAGGACGCCCTCACCGATGTCCTCGGGGCGGAGCGGATCCGGGCCGTCCTCGATGTCACGGAGCCGGAGACGCTGCCGCCGGACCATCCGCTGTGGACCTGCGAGAACGCGCTGATCACTCCGCATCTCGCCGGTTCGCAGGGCAATGAGACCCGGCGTCTCGCCGATCTGGCCGTCGGCGAGGTCGAACGCTGGGCCGTGGGCGACGGTTTCACCCATGCCGTACGACGCGAAAGGCTGGCGTTCCTCGCATGACCTCCCCCCTCGTACCGCCCGCGTTCCCGGGGCCCGCGTTCGAACTCCCCGCCGAGGACCGGACGCTGAGCCCGTACACCGGATACACCCGCGCGCACTGGGAAGCCGCGGCGGACGGTCTGCTGCGGGCCGCCTGGCGGTGGGCCACCCCGGGCCGCGCACTGCTCGATCTGCCGGGAAGGCCCTCCCGTTCGGGCGTGCGCTCGGACGGTCTGGAGGGCTACGCCCGCACGTTCCTGGCCGCCGCCTTCCGGGTGGCGGGCGCGGGGGGCGAGGACCCGCACGGCTGGCTCGACCGGTACGCGGACGGGCTCGCGGCCGGTACCCGTACCCCGGGACGGCACGACACCGAGTCCTGGCCGCTGATCCTCGACCACCATGTCCAGGGCCAGCCGATGGTCGAGTCCGCGTCCGTGGCCCTCGGGCTCCGGCTGACCAGGGCCTGGCTCTGGGACCGGCTGGACTCCGGGGTGCGGGACCGTGCCGAGGAGTGGCTGCGCGGCGCGCTCCGGCACACCCCCGCGCCCAACAACTGGTATCTGTTCCCCTACACGGTGGCCGGGTTCCTGGAGTCGGTGGGCCGCGGCGACGCGGAGACGGCACGTGCGCGGAAGCGGGCGCGCGACCTGATGGAGGGGTGGTATCGCGGGCAGGGCTGGTACTCCGACGGGGACGGCCGCGCCTTCGACCACTACAACGGCTGGGCCCTGCACCTGTATCCGGTACTGGACGCGCTGCCGGCCGGTGACGCGGAGATGTCCGGCGCGGAGGCGTCCCCTGCCCCGCCGTACGGCGACCGGCTGCGCGAGCATCTGGAGGGCTTCTCGCTGCTGTTCGGCGCCGACGGGGCGCCGATCCACTTCGGCCGCTCGCTGACCTACCGGTTCGCGGCGGGCGCGGCGGTCGCCCTGGGCGCCGTCACCGGACACACCCCGCTCACGCCCGGGGTGTCGCGGCGGCTGGTGAACGGTTCGCTGCGCTACTTCCTCGACCGCGGCGCGACCGGTACGGACGGCCTGCTCAGCCTGGGCTGGCACGGTCCGCACGACGCGACACTCCAGTCCTACTCGGGTCCCGCCTCGCCGTACTGGGCGTCCAAGGCGTTCGTCGCGCTGCTCGCCCCCCGGGACCACCCGCTGTGGACGGCCACGGAGGAAGCCGCGCCCAGTGAGGGACCCGACCGGGTGCTCGCCCTCTCCGCGCCGGGGCTGCTGGTGCACTCCACCCGGGCGGACGGGATCGTACGGCTGCACAATCACGGCAGCGACCACATCCGGCCGCACGAGGGCGAGTCGGGCGTGGCGGACGATCCGCTCTACAGCCGGCAGTCCTACTCCACCCGCACCGGCCCGACGGCGGCGGCGAACGTCGCGGACAACCAGGTGGTGGTGGAGATCGCGGGGGCCGTCAGCGGGCGGCGCCGGATCCGGCCGCTCGGGGCGGGGGGCGGCGACGGCTGGGGCTGGGCCGCCTCCGCTCATCTGCCCGTCTTCACCAAGGGCGCGCCCCTGGTGCCCGGGCTGCGGGTGGAGAGCGTGACCGTGGCCCGTGGCCGGTACGAACTGCGCGCGCACCGCGTGCTCGGCGCGCCGCCCGGGGCGCGGGTGCGGCAGACGGGCTGGGCGACCGGCCCCGAGGAGACCGTACGCTCCGCCCTGCACGGTCTGCACGGCTGGGAGACGCGCGACGAGGTCCGCGCCCCGCAGGGCACGGCGTACACCCGGTGGGCGATCGTCCCCCGGCTGACCGGGGAAGCGGAGGGCACGGCGCTCTTCGTGGCTCTCGCCTCGCTCACCGGCGAGCCCGGCGCGGCGCCGTTGGCCGAGGCGGTGAGCGAGGTGACCGTGGCCGCGGACGCGGGAACGGTCGAGGTGAGGTGGGCGGACGACGGGTCACGGACGCGGATCGCCTTCGACCCGCCGGCGGTCGGGCACGGATAGGGAGCCGGGTACGCGGCCGGGGCACGCTCGTCGCGCCGCCCGGCGAGCGGGGCCCGCGCCGCCCGGCCACGCGGGCCCCGTCTCGGCCGGCCGGGCGGTGGCCGCGGTCTACGGCCGGTTCAGATAGGCGAGGCCGGGGTGCGCACGCGTATAGCCGTCCACGAGACGCCGGGCGACGCCGACGGAGTCCACCAGCGGGTGCAGGGCGAACGCCTTGGCCGCGGTGGCGCGCGAGCCGCTCTCGGCGGCGGCCAGGACCTCGCGCTCGACGGCCTTGACCCCGCAGACCAGGCCGGTCGCGTGGTGCGGCAGAGGGGAGACGGCCAGTGGATGGGCGCCGTTCGCGTCCACGAGGCAGGGCACTTCGATGACGGCGTCCTCGTCCAGTACGCGCAGAGTGGTGCGGTTGCGGACGTTGAGGATGAGCGTGGCGCGTTCGTCGCGGGCGATGGCGCGCATCAGGGCGAGGGCGACCTTCTCGTAGCCGCCGGACTCCAGGTCACTGGCGTCCCGTTCGCCGACGCCCGCCGTCTCACGGTTGGCCTCCATGTACGTGGCCTCGCGTTCGGCGCGGGTACGGTCCCAGGCCGCGAGCGCGGGGGCGCCGGGCCGCTCCATCTCGTCGTAGAAGCGCGCCTGCTGGTCGCGGAGGAAGGCGCCGCGGGTCCGCTCGGCCTCCTGGTAGGCGCGTACCGCTTCCCGGTTGAAGTAGTAGTAGTGGAGGTACTCGTTGGGGATCGCGCCGAGGGACTGGAGCCATTCGGTGCCGAAGAGCCTGCCCTCCTCGAAGGAGCCGAGGGCTTCGGTGTCGGCGAGCAGTCGCGGCAGTTCGTCGCGTCCGGCGACGCGCAGCCCGCGCAGCCAGCCGAGGTGGTTGAGGCCGACGTAGTCGGCCGACGCCTTGTCCGGGTCGGCGCCGAGGGCGCGCGCGACGCGCCGGCCGAGGCCCACGGGCGAGTCGCAGATCCCGATCACACGGTCGCCGAGATGCCGGGACATGGCTTCGGTGACCAGGCCGGCGGGGTTGGTGAAGTTGATGACCCAGGCGTCGGGGGCGAGCCGGGCGACGCGTCGTGCGATGTCCACGGCGACGGGGACGGTGCGCAGTCCGTACGCGATGCCGCCCGCGCCGACCGTCTCCTGGCCCAGTACGCCCTGGTCCAGGGCGACGCGCTCGTCGGCCGCGCGGCCTTCGAGTCCTCCGACGCGGATGGCGGAGAAGACGAAGTCGGCGCCGTGCAGCGCCTCGTCGAGGTCGGTGGTGACCGTGACGGCCGGTGCGTCGGGGACGGACGCGGCCTGCTCGGCCAGCACGCGGGCGACGGCCGTGAGCCGCGCGGCGTCCAGATCGTGGAGGGTGACGTCGGTGACACGGCCCTCCGCGTGGTCGCCGAGCAGTGCCCCGTACACCAGCGGCACCCGGAATCCGCCGCCGCCGAGAATGGTGAGCCTCACGCCTGTACCGCCTCCGGTGCCTGAACCGACTTCATATCTGACCCGCCCGCACACCGGCCTTCCCCGGCGCGGTGCGGGTCGCCGTGGCGCCTTCGGGCGGGACGGGCTGACGCGTTCGCTCGGCCGCACGCCGCGGACAGCCGCGCCAATCTTGCCACTTCCGCGGGGGTGGGCGGTCCGCTACCGCGTCCCGGTGAAGTCCCCCCGGACTTCTGCGGACCCGCCCGAGCCGGCCGCGATCGCCGTGTACCGGTCGTCCCCGGCGTCCCGCGCGCCCTCCGCGTGGTTGTACTGCGCCGCGAAGACATGCTCGCCCGCCGAGACCGTCACCCCGTCCTTGAGCGTCCACCGGTAGACCAGCGCGCCGGCCTCCGGGCGTATGGACACGGTGAAGTCCTCCTCGGGCAGCGAGCGCCAGGAGCCGGTGTTCCGTACCCCTCCGGTCTGCGCGACACGCAGTTCGAGGGTGAGCGAGGTCAGCGGCCGGTCCGTGCCGAGCGTGATGTTGCTCTGTGCCCAGTAGGCGTTGCTGTTCGGGTCGACCACGCCGTCCGACCGGAGATAGCCGTCCCGGGCGCCCGTGGGCGGGCTGTCGGGCGCCCGGCTCGCCGGGCCGGAGGTGGCCGCCACCGTCCCCGCCGGATCAGTGCCGCCGTCCAGGGCGGTGACGAGGACGAACGCGCCGGCGGCGAGGACACCGGCCGCCGCTGCCGCCGCCGTGGTGACCCGGGGCCAGGACGCCGGGCGGTGGGCCGGCGCCCCGGCGGGGCGTGTCTCCGGTGCGGCCATGCCCCGTTCGACGCGCGCGAGCATCCGCTCCCGGTCCGGGCGGTGGGCCCGCGCCGCCTCCTTCAGCCGCCTGTGCAGCTCGTCCATCAGCCCCTGCCTTCCGCACGTGTCGAGGCGCGCGCGGAACGGCGGGCCGGGGTGGGCGCCGCGGCTCGCTGCGAGGCCACCGTGGCCTGCACCTCTTCCGCCGTGGCGCCCGGCCCGAGCAGCCGCCCCAGCTCGGCCATCCCCCGCGACGACTGGCTCTTGACCGTGCCCACCGAGATGCCCAGGGCGAGCGCCGTGTCCCGTTCGGAGAGGTCCAGGGCGTACCGCAGCACCACGCAGGCACGTTTGCGGAACGGCAGGCGCCGTAACGCCGCCTGGACGTCGAGGACGGCCGGCACGTCCGGATCGTCGAAGCGCTCGCCCCGCTGCGACCAGAAGAGCGAGACGCGGCGGCGCTCCCGTACGGCGCTCCTGATCCGGGAGCGGGCCAGATTCGCGACCACCCCGCGAGCGTACGCGACGGGGTGATCGGCGGCCCGTACCCGGTCCCAGCGGCGCCACATCGCGAGCAGGGCGTCCGAGGCGAGATCGTCGGCCGTGTCCGCGTCGCCCGTCAGCAGATAGGCCAGCCGGGACAGTTCGGCGTAGTGCCGCTCGAAGAACGCGTGGAACTCGGCAGCGGTGGCGTCATCGACCACTGTGCCCACGGAGCCGCTCCTTGTCCGCTGTCCGCTCCCGCACCGGCCGTTCCCGCCGCGGCGGGACTGCGCGAGCCCAGCATTCGCGTGGCTCCTCCCCCAGCTGTCCCTGTGACCGCTCTAGCACAGCCCAGGGGTTCAGGGGGAAGGATTCACGTCTCATGGCCTGATCCACGATTCGTCGCACAATTCCGGCCAACCATCGGCGACTTATGGGTCCGCGGGCAACCCGAAGTAGCGCACTCCTGATCTGACAGGTGACACATAGATGACGCATAGGGCCCGTCACGAAACATCGGGATATTCCCGGTCGACGGCTCCCGCGCCGTCCGTGCGCACCACTGTTGTTGTGGCACTCGCAGACGAGGAACCGATGACCAGACCTCACCACCACAGCCGTACGAAGCGATCGGCGATCGCCGGCGGAGCGGCGCTCGCGGTGATCGCGGGCGTGGCCGGAGCCGCGCCCGTCGCCGGAGCGGCGGCCCCGGCGGGCCCCAAGCTCTCCCTGATCGCCGCCTCCGACTCGGTGATAATCGACCGCTACGAGGGCGAACCGGGCGTCTATCTCGACCTCGGCACGTATGTCACCGCCGACGGCGGGCCCCTGGAGTTCAAGGTGACGCGCAAGTCCTACAAGGACCCCGTGGTCGCCAAGCAGATCATCCACGAGGGGAAGAAGACGCGGTCCAAGACCCTGCCGAAGGGGCTCGTGAAGGACTTCTCCGGTCTGCCGGGATTCCTCCAGGTGACCGTCAGCGACGCGGCGGGCGCGGCGGTCGTGAAGACGACCGAGACGTTCTGCCCGAACAACGCCTCGGGCCGGATCCGTCCGGACGCGCCGTCCACCTCGAAGTATCCCGAGAGCTGCTCCACGAACCCCTTCACGCTCGGTTCGGTGTGGGGCGTCGAGAACGGCTGGGCGACCAACACCAACCTGGGCTACTACTCCGAGCCGGTCGACCTGCCGGCCGGGGAGTACACCGCCAAGGTGTCCGTCACCAAGAAGTACCGCGACCTGTTCGGCATGCCCAGCGCGTCGAAGTCGATCAAGGTGACGGTGCGCGACCGCAAGTGGGAGGACGGGGGCGGGGTCGGAGCGGCGCCGTCGGCAGCCAGGGCCGCGGGTCACGGCGGTGGCCACGGCGGTCATGGCGCGCCGGCCGGGCACCCCGGTGCCTCGGCGCACACGAGCAGCAACGGCCGCGGGGCCGACGCCCCGGCGCCGCCCGCGCTGCCGAACGCTCTCACGTCCGGCAAGGGGACGGGCCATCTGGGCGACGGCCCCGGGCACACCGACGGTTCGCGGATCGCGCCCGCGCTCAAGCCCAACGCGAAGCGTCCGACCGGCCGCGCGAGCGTGCCCGATGTGCCCAAGCCCGATCTGCGCGCGCTGCCGGCGTGGGACATCTCCATCACCGACGGCGAGGACGGGGACATCCCCGGCAAGGACTATCTGGCGTTCAGCGCCAATGTGTGGAACGCCGGTCCCGCGCCGCTGGTCGTGGACGGTTTCCGCAGTCCCGGCAAGGACCTGATGGACGCGTACCAGTACTTCTACGACGCCAAGGGCAAGCAGGTCGGCTACGCGCCCGCCGGCACCATGGAGTGGGACGCGCGGCAGGGCCACGAGCACTGGCACTTCACCGACTTCGCCAGCTACCGCCTGCTGCGCGCCGACAAGAAGGAGGCCGTGCGCAGCGGCAAGGAAGCCTTCTGCCTGGCCAACACCGACGCCATCGACTACACGGTGAAGAACGCCAACTGGCACCCGAACAACACCGATCTGTCCACCGCCTGCGGTGTGCAGAGCTCCATCTCCGTGCGTGAGGTGCTGGACGTCGGCTCCGGCGACACCTACACGCAGTACCGCCCCGGTCAGTCGTTCGACATCACCGATCTGCCGAACGGTACGTACTACATCGAGGTGCTCGCCAACCCCGAGCGCCGGCTCCACGAGACCAGCCTGACCAACAACACCGCGCTGCGCAAGGTCGTGCTGAGCGGCAAGACCGGCGCCCGCAAGGTGTCCGTGCCCGCGCATGACCTGATCAACGCTCCCTGATCGACGGCCCTTTGACGGCCAGGGGGTCCGGGCGGCGTCGCCCGGACCCCCGTCCGCGCGCTCAGCCGGTGACATCGATCCGCGCGAGGCGCAGCGGCCCGCGCAGGGTGACCCTGAGGTCGTGCACGCCCGACAGCGGGAGTCCGGCGCGCGGGGTGGTTTGGTAGTCGTACGGCCCGCCGCCCGCCCTGACCTCGATCACCGCGCGTGCCCCGCCGTCGGCCGTGGTCAGTGTGACCTCCCCCTCGCCCGCCGCGTCGAGGGTCACGCCGCCGGCGCCGTCCCCGAAGTCGCAGTCCTTGAAGAGCAGTTCGCCCGCCGCCCGCCCGCCGCCCGTGCCGAGCGGGGTCACCGCGTCGCCCGACACCCTGGTCCGGTCGACGATCTCGGTGCCGGTCTGCTCGTCGTAGTCGGCCGCGGCCAGTCCGTCGCGCCGCAGGTCCCTGGCGCGCGGGGCGTCGCCCGGGACGGTGAGCCGGACGGAGCGGCGGATGTCCCCGCTGGAGGCGGCGGCCTCGAAGACGTACGTTCCGCCCGGTACGGTCCAGGTGCCGCGCGCCACGTCGTAGTGGCCCAGTTCGTCTCTCGTGACGGCCAGCTCGATGGTGCGGGTGCCTCCCGGCGCCAGTGATACACGGGCGTGCGCGACCAGTTGGCGGTGCGGACGGGGGACGCGCGGGGCGGCCTCCCTCGCGTACAGCTGCAACACCTCGTCGGCGGCGCGGGTGCCCGTATTGGTGACCGTGACGCGTGCCCGCAGGCTCGGGCCGACCTCCAGCCGGTCGTACCGGAACGAGGTGTACGACAGCCCGTGGCCGAAGGGGTACAGCGGGGTGCCGTCGAAGTAGAGATAGGTCTGACGCGAGCCGATGATGTCGTAGTCGAGCAGTCCGCCGGGATCCGCGTCGTCCGCGTACCAGGTCTGGGGCAGCCGTCCCGCCGGTGAGACATCGCCGGCCAGTACCCGCGCGAGCGCGCTGCCCGCCGCCTGGCCGCCGTGGGCGGTCCACAGCAGCGCGGGGAGCCGGGCCTGCGCGTCGGCCACCGCGTACGGATAGCCCGAGGTCAGCACGAGCACCGTGCGCGGGTTGGCGGCGTGGGCGGCCCGCCACAGCCGGTCCTGGCACGGCGGCAGGGCGAGGGTGCGGCGGTCCTCGGTCTCACGGCCGTTGATGTGCGGGTCGTTGCCCGCCACGACGATCACGACGTCGGCGTCGGCGGCGGCGCGTGCCACGGCGTCCTCACCGTGCTCGACGACGACGATCTCGAAAGGTGTGCCGCTGTCGGCAACCTTCAGGCCGTCGGCGGCGACCGATACGTATCCGCCGGTCCCCGCGTGTACAAGGAGGTGCCCGCCCTCGTGCTCTTCGAGCCGGAAGGTCTCCTGGACCACCCAGCCGCCGGGCTGTTCCGCGGAGGCGCGTACGTACCCGTCCTCGGCGACGGACAGATAGCGTCCTCCGGGCGCGCGCAGTGTGATCAGCCCGTTTCCCCAGTCGGTCAGGGCCAGTTCGGTGGCCTCGCGGGGCCCGGCGGCGTCGCAGGTCAGCGGCGGGAGGTCGGTGCGCCCCGCCAGCAGCGCGGGGTCGAGCGCGCCCTCGGCGCCGCGCGCCTCCCCCGCCGTCTTCTCCGCCGTCCCGGCACCGGGCACCCGGACCCAGCCGCCCGTCATGGCCCTGAGCCCGATCCGGTCCGCGCCGTCGGCGAAGGTGACGCGGTCGGTGCCGAAGCGTTCACGGAGCCCGTCGAGCGGGGTGGACCGGTGGATCAGGGTGCCGCTGTACCAGTCGAGCTTGCACTCGTCGGCGAGCGGACCGACCAGCGCGATACGGCGGCCGGGCGCGATCGGCAGCAGGCCGTCGTTCTTCAGCAGCACGACGGCCTGCTCGGCCGCCTCCTGGGCGAGCGCGCGGTGGCCCGGGGTGTCGAAGGCCGAGGTCTCGCGGTGCGGGTCGCGTTCCGGGTCGAACTCCCCGAGCCGGAAGCGCACCGTCAGCTGTCGTCGTACCGCCGTGTCGATATCGGACGCGTCGATCAGGCCGCGCTCCAGCGCACGGCGGATCCGGCCGGTGATCACGGACGCGTCGGTGCCATGGTCGGTGAAGCTGTCGACGCCGGCGCGCAGCGCGGCGGCGGTGGCCTCCTCGTGGGTGTCGAAGTACGCCTCGGCGTCGACCAGGTTGCTGGGCGCGCCGGCGTCGGAGCAGACCAGCAGTTCCTGGTCGGTCCAGCCGCGCAGATGCTCGCGCAGCGCGGGCGAGAGATGGTTGGGACGCCCGTTGACCAGGTTGTACGCGGGCATGACCCCGGCCACGGCGCCCGCCTCGACGGCTCCTTTGAAGGCGCGCAGATCGTATTCGCGCAGCACGCGGGGGCGGACGGAGGAGGAGGTGGTGGCCCGGTCCGTCTCGTTGTTGTGCGCGAGCCAGTGCTTGAGCACCGGCGCCGTGCGCCAGTAGTCGGGGTGGTCGCCGCGCAGGCCCCGGGTGTAGGCGGTGGCGAGGACGGAGGTCAGCCGGGGGTCCTCCGCGTACCCCTCCTCGTTGCGTCCCCAGAGCGGGTTGCGGAGCAGATTCACCGTCGGGGCCCAGACGTTGAGCCCGACCCGGCCGTCCCGCGCGCGCATCGTCCGTATCTCACGGGAGACGGCCTCGCCGACCCGGCGCACCAGTTCCTCGTTCCAGGTCGCGCCGAGCCCGACGGCCTGCGGGAAGACGGTCGCGGGCCCCATCCAGGCGACTCCGTGCAGCGCTTCCTGTCCGGTGCGGAACGCCGCGACGCCCAGCCGCTCGACGGCCGGGGCGAACTGATGCAGCAGGGCGGTCTTCTCATCGGCAGTCAGCCGTGCGAGCAGATCCTCGACGCGCGCGGCACGGGTCGCCCGGGGGTCACGGAAGGGCGGCTGGTCCTCGGTCACGGGCGGTTCTCCCTGGGGAAGGTCGGTGGGGCCGAACGAGCCGGAAGGGGCTGTCGATCGACTTTCGAAGCGCTTCGATGCTCCGAGTCCGCCGGTCGGCTGTCAAGACATCCTCATGCGCCGGACACCGGCGAGTCATCCGGCCAACTCCGCTGTATCTCAGGCTTGTTGGACGACTACAGGCACGCGGTAAGGAATCTTGGGGGTGGCTCTTGTGCCTCCCGAAGGGTTCATTTAACCTCGCAGCAACATCGAAGCGCTTCGACAAATCTTCGACACCGCAGCCGTCCGGTGGACTTTCGCCGCATGTGCCCGCGCACCACGAAGGGTTTGACGCAATGACGCCGAAGTCCTCCTCCGCACCGAGCAGGAGACGTTTCCTCGCCTCGACAGCGGTCGCCGCCACCGCCGTGGCCGGCGGCGCACCGCTGCTCGCCGCCTGCGGCGGTACGCGGAGCGCCAGGAAGGAGGGCACCACCTCCGGGAAGGAGGCGCGGAAGATCCTCCCGGCCTTCGTGGCACAGAGCGTCGTGGCACCGGACATCCCGCCCGAGAACGGGTCGTCCGCCGGATTCACCCGGGCGATCGCCGCCGCGGACCTCAAGGACTCGGTGCCGGAGAAGCTCGGCACGGGCAGCCGCGTCACGATCATGTCGCCGTACTGGGGCACCCCGCCCGCCGGCGACAACCCGTACTACGCGGCCATGAACGACGCGATCGGGGTCCGGACCGTCTGGCAGAACCAGGACGGCAACACCTACGACGAGAAGCTCGGCGCCGTGCTCGCCTCCAGCGGGATCCCCGATGTGGTGGTCGTGCCCGGCTGGAATCTGACCGGCAAGATCCCCGGCGCCGTCAACGCCAAGTTCGAGGACCTCGGACCGTATCTCTCCGGCGACAAGGTCAAGGACTTCCCGAACCTCGCGGCCGTCCCGACCGACGCGTGGCAGCGCTCGATCTTCGGCGGCGCGCTCCGCGGCATCCCGATGCCCGCCTCGTACGTCGTGAACATCGCGCCCTTCTACCGCAAGGATCTCTTCGCGGAGCGGGGATATGAACTTCCGCGCACGGCCGATGAGTTCCTGGCCCTCGCCAAGGAGATCACCAGCGCCAGGTCCAAGGTCTGGGCCTGCGACGACATGAAGTGGACCGCCTTCAATGTGTTCGGGGCGCTCTCCGGCAACGACAAGGCCCTGGGGTGGGACCTGGTCGACGGCAAGCTGGTCCACCGTGTCGAGACCCCGGCGTATCTGGAGGCCCTGGAGTGGACGCGCAAGCTCTACGCCGCCGGGGTCGTCCACCCGGACGCGAAGGCCGCGCAGGGCGACGCCGGCAACCGGTTCACGGCCGGTCAGGTGCTGATCTACAACCAGGATCTCTCGCATTGGTACGCCAAGACCGTCGAGCAGGCGGCCACCCCCGGGTTCGCGATGGGCGCCCTGGATCTCTTCGGTCACGCGGGCGGCGACCCGACGCTCTACGCCGTACAGCCCGCTGGCATCTGGGCCTTCGTCAGGAAGGGCTCCGCCGAGAAGCTGGTCAGGGATGTACTGGCCCTGGCGAACTTCACCGCCGCGCCGTACGGCACCAAGGAGCGCATGCTCACCGACTACGGCGTCGAGGGCACGCACTACACGGTGGAGAAAGGGCTGCCCGTCAAGAACGACAAGGGCACGATCGAGGTCGCGGGCACCTTCGACTACACCGGTGACCCGGCCGCGTACGTCGCCCACCCCGACCGTCCCGACATCGCCAGGGCGCAGGTGGAGTGGCAGCGGCGGATGGGGGCCTTCACCAGGAAGACCTCCTTCTACGGGCTGACCATCACCGAGCCGGCCCGCTGGACCAATCTCACCGACGGCTTCGAGCAGCTGGAGGACGACGTCGTCCGCGGCCGGAAGAGGATCGGCGACCTGCGGCGGGCCGTCTCCGACTGGCGGAGCGGGGGCGGCGACCAACTGCGGGACTGGTACAGGAAGCTGCTCGACGCGTCGGGACCGGCGGCGAACTGACCCACGGCATACGACGGCAGGGAGTTCAGGTGTCGCAGAGCACGGTTCCCGACGCGGACGTACGAGGGCGAGCGCGGGGCGCGCCCCGCCCACGGCCGGGGAAGGACGGGAAGCCACCGCCGCGTGAGCGTGCTCCCGGGCCCTCTCTCCGGGCCCGGCTGCGCCGCGACCGGGCGCTGATCCTGATGACACTGCCCGCGGTGCTGCTGGTGCTGGTCTTCAGCTATCTGCCGATCCTCGGCAATGTGGTGGCCTTCCAGGACTACGACCCGTATCTCAGCGACAACGGCTTCGTCGCGATGCTGGAGAGCCCCTGGGTCGGCTTCGAACAGTTCGCGCGGATCTTCGGCGACTCCGCGTTCTGGGCCGCCGTTCAGAATACGCTCGTGCTGTTCTTCCTCCAGCTGGTGGTCTTCTTCCCCGTCCCTGTCCTGTTCGCGCTGCTGATCAACAGCGTCGTACGGCCACGGGTGCGAGCGGTCGCGCAGGCCGTGCTGTATCTGCCGCATTTCTTCTCCTGGGTGCTGGTCGTCACCGTCTTCCAGCAGATCTTCGGCGGCGCGGGCATCATCGCCCAGACGCTGCGGCGGCACGGCGTCGAGGGTTTCGACCTGATGACCGACCCCGGGCTGTTCACGTTCCTGCTGACGGCCGAGGGCGTCTGGAAGGACGCCGGGTGGGGCATCATCGTGTTCCTCGCGGCGCTCGCGTCCGTCAACCACGAGCTGTACGAGGCCGCGGCCATGGACGGGGCGAACCGGTGGCGCCGGATGTGGCATGTCACCCTGCCCGCGCTGCGTCCGGTGATCGCCCTGCTGCTGGTGCTGCGCGTGGGCGACGCGCTGACCGTCGGCTTCGAGCAGATCCTGCTCCAGCGCGACGCGGTGGGACGCGACGCGGCGGAGGTGCTGGACACGTTCGTGTGGTGGACGGGCATCCGGAACCAGGACTTCGGCTACGCGGCCGCCGCCGGTCTGGTCAAGGGCGTCATCGGTCTGGGGCTGGTCCTCACGGCCAACAAGGTCGCCCATCTCATGGGCGAGCAGGGGGTGTACAGGAAATGAGCACCACCGGCACCGCCGCCCCGGCCGGCTCCGGCACCACCGACGCCGCACGTGGGCGCCGACGTGGCCGCCGGGCCGCCCCGTCGCGTCCCGTGTGGGAGGAGAAGCCCACCGGGGCCGGCCTCGCGGGCAAGGGCATCGCGCTGACGGCCGCCTGTCTCGCGATCCTCTTCCCGCTCTGGATCGTGATCGTCACCAGTCTGTCGTCGCGGAGCACCATCGACGCGGCCAGCGGTTTGGTGGTCGTGCCCGGGGACCTCACCCTCATCGCGTACGAGGAGCTGCTGAGCGGCGGTCAGGTGCAGCGCGCCGCCCTGGTCAGCCTGGGGGTGACGGTCGTGGGCACCACGTTCAGCATGGTGGTGTCCGTCCTGTGCGCGTACGGGCTCTCCCGTACGAACTCGCCCGGTCACCGCTGGATCCTGATGACGCTGCTGGCCACCATGTTCTTCGGGGCCGGTCTGATCCCGACCTATCTCCTGGTCCAGGCGCTGGGGCTGACCGACACCTATCTGGCGCTGATCCTGCCGGGCGCGGTGAGCGTCTTCAATGTCCTGGTCCTGCGCTCGTTCTTCATGAACATCTCCCCGGAGCTGCTCGACAGCGCGCGCATCGACGGCGCGGGCGATCTCCGGATCCTCTGGCGGATCGTCATCCCGCTGTCCCGTGCCGTGATCGCGGTGATCGCGCTCTTCTACGCGGTCGGCTACTGGAGCGCCTGGTTCAACGCGTCGATCTATCTGACGGACCAAGACATGATGCCGCTCCAGAACGTCATGATCCAGCTGGTGCAGAAGCAGGAACCGCCGACGGGGCTCGGCCAGCGGATCAGGACCGGTCAGCTCTCGCCGCTCTCGGTGCAGATGGCGGTCATGGTGCTGGCGCTGCTGCCCGTCGCCGTCGCCTCGCCCTTTGTCCAGAAGCATTTCAGGAAGGGCATGCTCACCGGCGCTGTCAAGGGCTGAAGCGCCCCGGGCCTGCTCGCGCACGACTCACCGGGTGCCGCTCCGGCGCGCACTCCCCCACGACGGAAGGTGACGCCATGTCCGATCCGACGCATGGACCCCGCAGACGTACGGTGCTCACCACGGCCTCGGGGGCGGCGGCGGCACTGGCGCTGACCGGGGCCCCCGCGGTGGCCGCGCCCCGGCACTCCCCCGGCGCCGCCACCGGCCGGGCGGTGGAGCAGCCGTACCGCTGGCGTACGGTCGCCATCGGTGGCACCGGTTTCGTCACCGGTGTGCTCTTCCATCCCGCGGTGAGAGGGCTGGCCTACGCCCGTACCGACATCGGCGGCGCCTACCGCTGGGACGACGCGGCGCAGCGCTGGACACCGCTCACCGACCATCTCGGCTGGGACGACTACCATCTGCTCGGCGTCGAGGCCATCGCCGTCGATCCGGGCCGGCCCGACCGGCTGTATCTCGCACTCGGTGCCTATACGCAGTCCTGGGCCGGCAACGGCGCGGTGCTGCGCTCCGCCGACCGGGGCGCCACCTGGAGCCGTGCCGCGCTGCCCGTGAGGCTCGGCGGCAACGAGGACGGCCGGGGCGCGGGCGAGCGGCTGCTCGTCGACCCGCGCGACGGCGACACCCTCTATCTCGGCACCCGCCACGACGGACTGCTCACCTCGTCCGACCGGGGCGCGACCTGGGCCGCCGCTCCGTTCCCCGCCACGGCGAGCGCCTCCGGCCAGGGCATCACCTTTCTGGTGGCCGCCGGGCGCGTGGTGTACGCCGGGTGGGGCGACGACGGCGGCGCGCTCTACCGTACGAGCGACGGCGTGGCGTGGGAGGCCGTCCCGGGCCGGCCGTCGGGCGCGGCGGCGCGGGTCCCGATCCGCGCGGCCTTCGACGCGAACTCCCGCTCCCTGTACGTCACGTACTCCAACACACCGGGCCCCAACAACCAGACCGACGGATCGGTGCACCGGCTGGACACCGCCACCGGCGCCTGGCGGGACGTGACGCCGGTCAGGCCCTCGGGGGGTGACGCCTTCGGCTACGGGGGCGTGGCCGTCGACGCCCGGGTCGCCGGTACGGTCGTCGTCTCCACGAACAACCGCTGGGGCCCGGTGGACACCCTCTACCGGTCCACCGACGGCGGCGGGAGCTGGGTCTCGCTCAAGGAGACCGCCACACTCGACATCCGGGAGACGCCGTATCTGGCCTGGGGCGCCACGCCCAAGTTCGGCTGGTGGATCCAGACCGTCGCGATCGATCCGTACGACTCGAAGCACCTGGTGTACGGCACGGGCGCGACGCTGTTCGCGACCCGTGATCTGGTGCGCTGGGCACCCTGGATCCGAGGTCTGGAGGAGTCCGCGGTACGGCAGTTGCTCTCGCCGGCCGCCGGGGCCGCTCCGCTTCTCAGCGGTCTCGGCGACATCGGCGTGGTGTACCACGAGTCGCCTGCCGTCTCCCCGTCCCGGGGCATGGCCACGAACCCGGTCTTCGGCTCGGCGACCGGTCTGGCGCTGGCCGCGCTGAAGCCGTCGTACGTGGTGCGCGCGGGCTGGGGCGACCACGGGAACGGCGCGTACTCGACGGACGGCGGCCAGAGCTGGCGCCCCTTCGCCGGACAGCCCGCGATCGCGTCGACCGCCCCCGGGCCCATCGCGGTGAGCGCCGACGGCGCCGTGCTGCTCTGGTCGTTCGTCCACTGGGACGGTACGCGGCATCCCGGCTTCCGCTCCGCCGACGGGGGCGCCACCTGGAGCGAGGTGGCCACCTTCCCCAGGGGCGCGGTGCCGGTCGCCGACCCGGTCGATCCGCGGCGCTTCTCTGTGTACGACACGGACGGCGGCGCCGTGTACCGCTCCACGGACGCGGGCGCGACCTTTGTGCGGGGCGCGGGCGGACTGCCGTCCGGTGATGTCCAGTTCCGGATCGCGGCGGCGCCGGGGCGGACCGGTGATCTCTGGCTGTCGGCCAAATGGAACGGACTGTTCCGGTCGACAGATGGCGGTGGCTCCTTCACCAGGGTCACCAGCTGCTGGGCGTCGTACGCCCTCGGCTTCGGCAGGGCGGCACCGGGGGCGGCCTATCCCGCCGTCTTCCAGACCGGCGCGACGGAGGACTTCGTCGGGGTGTACCGCTCCGACGACGCGGGGGCCGGCTGGACCCGGATCAACGACGACGCGCATCAGTGGGGCTGGACCGGTGAGGTGATCACCGGCGATCCACGCGTCCACGGCCGCGTCTATCTGGGCACCAACGGCCGCGGCATCCAGTACGGAGACCCCGTCTGATGCCCGCCCTGGACGACGCCACACGGGGCCGTGTGCTGTTCGGCGGCGACTACAACCCCGAGCAGTGGCCCGAGGAGAGCTGGCCGCAGGACGTACGGCTGATGAAGAAGGCCCGGGTCAACTCCGTCACCCTGGGCGTCTTCTCCTGGGCGCGGCTGGAACCGCGGCCGGGCGCACGGGACTTCGGCTGGCTCGACCGGCTGATGGACCTCATGGCGGAGAACGGCATCGGGGTCGTCCTGGCCACCCCGACCGCCTCTCCGCCGCCGTGGATGGGGTCGCGGCATCCGGAGACCCTGCCGCGCGACGAGGACGGCCGGACCGTGTGGTGGGGCTCGCGGCAGCAGTTCTGCCCCAGCTCGCCGGTCTACCGCGCGTACGCCGCCGCGCTCACCGAGGATCTCGCGGCGCGGTACGGCGGCCATCCGGCGCTGCGCATGTGGCACATCAACAACGAGTACTGCACCCACTGCTGGTGTGATGAGACGGCACGCCACTTCCGCGACTGGCTGCGCGCCCGGCACGGCGGTCTCGACGCGCTCAACGAGTCCTGGGGAACGGCCTTCTGGAGCCAGCGCTACGACAGCTGGGACGAGATCATCCCGCCCCGGCGCGCCCAGTACCTGCGCAACCCCGGGCACACCCTCGACTTCCGGCGCTTCACCTCGGACGCGCTGCTGGAGTGTTATGCGGCGGAACGCGACATCGTCATCCGGCACACCCCGGACACGCCGGTGACCAGCAACTTCATGCCGTTGTGGAGCGGCCAGGACGGCTGGGGATGGGCGGAGCGGGAGGATGTGGTGTCCGTCGACATCTATCCCGACCCGAGAGATCCTCACGGCGGTCAGTACAACGCGATGCTCGGGGATCTGACGCGCTCCCAGGCGCGGGGCCCCTGGATGCTGATGGAACAGGCGGCGGGAGCGGTCAACTGGAGGGGCGTCAATCACCCCAAGCCGGCCGGTCTCAACCGGCTGCTGTCGTGGCAGTCGGTGGCACGCGGCGCCGACGCCGTCTGCTACTTCCAGTGGCGGCAGTCCCGGCAGGGCGCGGAGAAGTTCCACTCGGGGATGCTGAGCCACGCGGGCGAACAGGGCCGTACCTTCCGGGAGATCAAGCAAATCGGCGCGGAACTGGAGCTGCTGGGACCGGAGGTGACGGGCACTCATACGGTCGACGAGATCGCCCTGCTGCACGACTGGGACTCCTGGTGGGCGGACCAGCAGGACGGCCGGCTCTCGGCGCGTCTCGACTACCCGGAGGTGCTCCGCGCCTGGCACCGCGCTCTGTGGGAGTCGAACCTCCGCACCGGCTTCGCCCGTCCCGGCCACGACCTGCGCCCGTACCGGCTCGTGGTCGTACCGCACATGTATCTGCTGGCCGACGCCGCGATCGACAATCTGGTCCGGTACGTACGCGACGGCGGCACCCTCGTGTCCGGCTTCCTGACGGGCGTCGCCGACGAGGACGACCGGGTGCGGGCGGGCGGGATGGACGTCCGGCTGCGGGAACTGTTCGGCATCGGCACGGTCCACGAGTGGTGGCCGCTGGACGCGGACGAGACCGTGGAGTGCGACGGCTTCCGGGCCACGCTGTGGTCCGAGGAACTGGAGGTGTCGACGGGCGAGACCGTCGCCTCGTACACGAGCGGGGAACTGGCCGGGCTGCCGGCCGTTCTGCGCAACGGCCGTGCCTGGTATGTCTCGACGCTCCCCGAGCCGGAGGCGCTGCGCGCGCTCCTCGCCGGGGTGGCGCGGAGCGCGGGTGTCCGGCCCGTGCTTGAGGGGCTGCCGGAGGGCGTGGAGGCCGTGCGCCGGGGCGCGCTGCTGTTCCTGCTGAACCACGGCGCGAAGGACGTCACCGTCGCGGTCGACGGTCGCCACCGGGAGTTGCTCAGCGGTCGCGCGGTGGACGGCTCGGTCGGGCTGGGCCGCCACGGTGTGGCGATCCTCCGCGCGCGGACGCCCTGACCCGTCGAGTGGATGAACCACTCGGCCACCAGGCCACTCGGCCGCTCCAACACCCGCCCACCGGCCCACCGATCCACCGACCCCCAGGAAGGAACGCCATGAACCTCCGTACACCGGGCAGGCTGCTGCTCGCCCCGGCGGCCGCGTTCGCCGCCCTCATCGGTTTCGCCGCCGCACCGGCCCACGCGGCCATCTGGTCCTCGTCGGACCAGTGGGGCTCGTACACCACCTCCGACGGCTACACGCTCTACAACAACATCTGGGGGTCGGGCGCGGGCTCCCAGACCATCTGGGCCAACTCCTCCTCCAACTGGGGCGTCTGGGCCTCCCATCCCAGCACCGGCGGCATCAAGTCGTACCCCAACGCGAAGAAGGTGATCAACAAACCCCTGGACTCGCTGTCCTCGCTCCGGAGCGGCTACAACGTGTCCGTGCCGTCCTCGGGCGCGTACAACACGTCGTACGACATCTGGGACACCGACTACGACTACGAGGTCATGCTCTGGGTGAACCACAACGGCGCGGTCGGCCCGCTCGGCACCTCGCAGGGCTCGGCCACACTCGGCGGCCACACCTGGAACGTGTACAAGGGGAACAACGGCGGCAACGAGGTCTTCTCGTTCCTGCGCACCTCGGACTCCACCTCGGGCACGGTCGACATCCTGCCCATCCTGAAGTGGATCAAGAACACCAAGGGCTGGTGGGGCAACGAGACCATCGGGGACGTCCAGTTCGGCTACGAGATCACCTCGTCGTCCGGCGGCCTCGACTTCACCACGAACAGCCTCTCGGTCTCGGGCGGCTGACGGTACGCCGACCTGCCTAACGCGCCGGGTCCCCGGAGACGGCCCGGGGGCCCGAGCTCTCCCGTACGGTCAACTCGGGCCGCAGCAGCACGACTTCGTCCGGTCCCCGGCCCGCGAGCTTCGCGACGACCTGCTCGACCGCGTGCCGCCCCATCTCCTGTGCCGGGACGGCGACCGAGGTGAGGGGCACCGAGGCATGGACGGCGACCTGATCGGGGCAGATGGCGACCACCGAGATGTCCTCCGGTACGGCGCGCCGCTGCTGGCGGAGGAGGGCCAGCAGCGGATCGGTGGCGGCCTCGTTCTGGACGATGAACGCGGTGGTGCCGGGGCGTTCGTCGAAGATCCGGCCGACGGTGGCGGAGACGGCCGCGTAACTGCCCTCGCAGGGCCGGTGCAGCAGCCGCAGCCCCAGCTCGGCGCTCCTCTCGCGCAGACCGCTCAGCGTACGTTCGGCGAAGCCGGTGAGGCGTTCGTACACCCCGGGAGCCTCGCCGATGACCGCGATCTCACGGTGGCCGAGACCGGCCAGATGGTCCGCGCACACGGCACCGGCCGCGGCGAAGTCGAGGTCCACACAGCTGAGTCCGGTGGTGTCGGCGGGCAGCCCGATGAGCACCGAGGGGCGCCGCGCCTCCCGCAGCAGCGGCAGCCGGTCGTCGTGCAGCTCCACATCCATCAGGATCATCGCGTCGGCGAGGGCGCTGCCCTCGATCCGTCGCACCCCCGCAGGACCCTCCTCGCCGGTCAGCAGCAGTACGTCGTAGCCGAAAGTGCGCGCCGTGGTGGCGACCGCGATGGCGATCTCCATCATCACCGGCACATACATGTCCGTGCGCAGCGGCACCATCAGCGCGATGATGTTCGACCGGCTGCTGGCCAGCGCGCGGGCACCGGCGTTGGGGTGGTAGCCGAGCTGTTCGATGCTGTGCTCGACCCGTTCCCGGGTGGAGGCCGAGATGGAGCGCTTGCCGCTGAGGACGTAGCTCACCGTGCTGGCGGACACTCCTGCGTGCTGAGCGACATCGGCGAGGGTGACCATTCAGCTCTCCAGGCAGGCCGGTTGAGAAGTGAAGCGCTTCGACGGACGCGTCATCGAGACTAGATGGCATGTCTATGACCTGTCCATAGTCGGATCGAAGCGCTTCGACGCCCACCCGCACGACGAAGAGCGGGCCCGGCCAACCGGCCGGACCCGCTCACAAGACACCCGGCTCCGCGCTAGGTGACCAGCTCCGTACGGGCGCCGACCGCCGTCTCCCAGTCGGTGCCCTCGGCCACCAGCGCGCGGTAAGGACGGGCCGCCCGCGCCATGTTGACGGAGACGGCACCGCAGACCCGGCCCTCCCGTCCGTAGAGCGCGATGAGCTTGCGGTCCGCGACAGCGCCCTCGACGACATGGACACGGTCGGCGTCCCGGGTACGGCCGAAGATCTGCACCTTCAGGTCGTACTGGTCGGACCAGACATAGGGAACGGGAGCGAAGGGAACGGCCGCACCGGGCCCGGCCAGGATGTTCCTGGCGACGGCCAGTCCCTGTTCGGCGGCGTTCGTACGATGCTCGATCCTGGTCGGGGCGCCGGTGCGCGGGTGCAGCCAGCAGGCGACATCGCCGGCCGCCCAGACCCCCGACCCCGCGTACAGCGTGGGATCGCACTCCACTCCGTCGCCGACCGGAAGACCGCTTCCTTCGAGCCAGCCGGTGCCCGGCCGGGCACCGATACCGACCAGCACCACATCGGCGGGGAGCGTACGGCCGTCGGCCAGCCGCACGCCGGTGACCCGGCCGTCCTCGGAGTCGACCCCCTCGACGAGCACGCCCGTCTCCAGCCGTACTCCGTGGTCGCGGTGCACCTCGGCGAGCATCGTGCCCAGTTCCGTGCCGAGCACGTCGGACAGCGGCATCGGGACATCGCTGACCAGGGTGACCTCGGCGCCCAGTTCGCGGGCGACGGCGGCGGCCTCGCAGCCGACGAAGCCCGCGCCGACGATGACCAGCCGTGGCCGGCCGCGCAGGTCCTCCCGCAGACCGAGGGCGTCCTCCAGGGTGCGCAGCACATGCACCCCGGCGATGCCTTCCGTACCGGGCAGCCGGCGGGCGGCGGCGCCCGTCGCCACCACCAGGGCGTCGTAGCCGATCCGTTCACCGTCGGCCAGGACGACCTGGCGCGCCGCCGTGTCCAGGGACTGCGCCCGGACACCGAGCCGCAGATCGAGCCGCAGGTCCGTCAGCACGTCCTCGCCGCGCAGCCGCAGCCGCTCGGGTTCCCAGGCTCCCGACAGCAGCTGCTTCGACAACGGCGGCCTGTCGTAGGGGAGGTGGACCTCCTCACCGATGAGGGTGATCCGTCCCTCGAAACCGGCCCGGCGCAGCCCCTCGGCGGTGGACATGCCCGCCGCCGAGGCACCGACGACGGTCACATGCCGGACGCCACTCACTCCCGCTCCGCTCACTATTGCTCCAGTCGGATGGCGGCGGCCGGACAGATGAGCGCGGCCTCGCGTACCTGTTCGTGCAGCGCGGCCGGTGGCCGCGCGTCGAGTACGAATGCTATGCCGTCCTCGTCACGCTGGTCGAACACTTCGGGGGCGACGAGGACGCACTGTCCCGCTCCGCAGCACTTGTCCTGATCGAGCTGAACTTCCATGATCTCCCTCTCCACTCCGGCGCTCACCAGGCCACCGGAAGCCCGTACACGCCGTACACGCCCATGTCGGCGCGGAAGCGGATGTCCTCGAACGGCACGTCGAGACGCAGGCCGGGCAGCCGGCGGATGATGGTCTCCAGCGCTATCTGGAGCTCCACGCGGGCCAGCGGCTGGCCCAGGCACTGGTGCACGCCGAAGCCGAAGGCGACATGGCGGCGGGCGTCCCGGGTCACATCGAGGTCCCCGCCGGACGGGAAGACGTCCCCGTCACGGTTGGCGGTGTTGAGCGTGCAGATCACGCCCTCGCCCGCGCGGATGGTCCGGCCGCCGACGGTGACATCCTCGGTGGCCGCCCTGGTGACCCCGTTGTGCACGATGGTCAGATAGCGCAGCAGTTCCTCGACCGCCCCCTTCACCAGGGAGGGGTCCTCCTGGAGCCGGGTCCACTGGTCCGGTTCGCGCAGCAGGGCGAGCACCGACAGCGCGGTCATGTTCGCGGTCGTCTCATGGCCGGCGATCAGCAGCAGCAGCCCCATGGCCGCCGTCTGGGGCATGGTGAGTTCGCCCCTGGCCATCAGCCGGCTGATGATGCCGTCGTCCGGCGCCTGCTCCTTGGTCTTCGCCAGTGCGGTCAGATACTCGACCAGTTCGTCCCTGGCGGTCAGGACCTCGGCCTCCGTCGAATCGTTGTGCAGCAGGACGCGGCTGCGTTCCTGGAAGTAGTCGTGGTCCTCGTAGGGGACTCCGAGCAGCCGGCAGATCACCAGGGACGGCAGCGGCAGCGCGAACTCCGTGACCAGGTCGGCCGACGACCGGGAGGCGGTCATCCGGTCCAGCAGCTCATCGGTGAGGCGCTGGATCTCGGGGCGCATCGCCTCGATCTTCTTGACCATGAAGTCGGCGGTGAGCATCCGGCGCAGCCGGGCGTGGTCCGGGTCGTCCATCCGGATGAAGCTCGACTCGCCCGCGGCCACCTTCTTGCGTCCGGCGGTGAGGAAGGGGTAGCCGGGGCGGGTGGCCTCGGCGCTGAACCGCGGGTCGCCGAGGACCGCGCGGACGTCTTCGTGACGGGTGACCAGCCAGCACTGGGAGCCGTCCCAGAGCGTCACCCGGGTCACGGGGGCTTCCTCGCGCGCCTGTTCGTACTCGGGAGGCGGGGCGAAGGGACAACCGCTTCGGGCGGCGGGGGCGGTGAGGAGCGGGGTGCGGTCGGTGACGGTCATGGGGGGTTCTCCTTCACGCGGGACGCGGGTGAGCTTCCGGGAGAGGGTCGAGCGGGCGAGCGAATTACCTAACAAAAGCAATTAACTCTCGGTCACGCTAACGCGCCCGCGCGTGCCGAAGGAAGGGGAGGGAGGTCGTCGTTCCACTTTGGCCGAATGCCGACCGCCGCCACCTGCGCCCCCTTGCGCGGTGTTGCCGTTACAGTTCCTCCATGCCGGACGCCGACACCGCCCCGGAACCCACAGCCGCACTGGAGAAGATGCTGGCTCTGCTGTCGTATCTGCTCACCCGCTCCCAGGCACACGACCAGCAGATCTCGCAGGCCGGGGTCACCGCCCGCCGCTCGGACGTGTATCTGCTGCTGGCTCTCGACAAGAACGACGGCAGCCGGGTCGGCGATCTCGCCACCCGGCTCATGGTCGAGCCCTCCCATGTCACCCGCCAGATCGCCCGGTTGCAGGCCCAGCGGCTCGTCGAGCGCACACCCGACCCGCTCGACGGCCGGGCGCGCCGGGTGGCGATCACGGCGGAGGGCACGGCTTTGCTGGCCCGTCTCCACCAGGCCAACCGCGCCAGCCTGCAACAGGCCCTGCACGACGTGGAGGAGCGCGACATCGCCACCACCGTCGACGTACTCCAGCGGCTCGTCGACGGCTATGTACGCCGGGTACGGGCGCAAGCGCTTCCGGAGTGCGAGGCCCCCGCCGCGGGTGCGCCCGGCGGCGCCCCAGGCCCGCGTCCGTCCGGCGCCCGGGAGACCGGCTGATCCGCGCCATGTCCCGCGGGTGCCGGGGAGAACGGGGCTCTTGTCGTGGACATGGCGGGATCGCTACGGTGGCCCGGATCGCGTCGCCCGGACCCGATCCGCTCAGCACACCCCGACGCGCCGGCCGCCCCCTCGCACTGGTGACGGGGCGTCACCCGGCCCGGAACGAAGGCGACTCAGGATGCGTGACAGGTGGCAGCGGCACCGCTGGCCGGTCGGACTCGTCTCGGCACTCGCGTGTCTGGGACCCGCGGTGGCCACATCGCCCGCGACGGCGGCCGACGCGCGTGTGTCCACGCGCGTAGCGCCGGACGGGATCTCCTGGACGGAGGATCTCTCCCGGGTCGGCTCCGACGATGTGAACGTACGCCACTCCCCCGGTGGACTGCGCGTCCTGGCCCGGGACTTCCGCACCGCGTCGGCGGAGAGCGGCCGGGGATACGGCGCGCGGGTGCTGGCGCCCCGGACGCTCGACCGTCCCGTCAACCGCGTACGGGCCGAGCTCACGGCCCGTCTGCCCGCCGGCGCGCGGGTGGCCGTCGAGGTCAGGGGGCGCTCCGGCGACGGCTCCTGGACCGAGTGGCGCGAGGTGGCGGCGACGGCGGTGACACTGCGCCGTACCGTCAGCACCGTACAGGCGCGCCTCACCCTCACCGACGCGTCCGGTCTGGCACGGGTCGGGGGACTGCGGCTGACGGCCGACCGGGGCCCCGAGCCGCGGACCGGCGCGGACGCCGCCGCCTTCAGCGCGCGCGTCTTCGCGACCCGCGAGGGGCTCGTCGGCGGAACGACCGCCAACGGCCATGTCATCCAGCCGAACGACCACTTCGTCGCGCTGCCCTCCAGGCGGGGCCTGTCGCCGAACGGCAGCGGTCAGTACTCCGTCCAGGTCTGCGGCCCCGCCCGGTGTGAGACCGCCCCGGTCTGGGACGTCGGTCCCTGGAACACCCGGGACGACCACTGGAACCCCTCCTCGGTACGGGAGAGCTTCCAGGATCTGCCGCAGGGAAAGCCCGAAGCGCAGGCGGCGTACGAGACCGGCTACAACGGCGGACTCGACGCCTCGGGCCGGCGGGTCCTGAACCCGGCGGGAATCGATCTCGCCGACGGCACCTTCGCCAATATCGGTCTGACGGACAACGGCTGGGTGACCGTCACCTATCTGTGGACCGGCGGACAGCCGGGCACGTCGTTCCCCACCTGGGGCACCGATGTGCGCATCCGGCAGCAGGCGACGACGGCGTCGACCGAGGTGGCGCGGCTGGCCGGGCCCACCCGGGTCAATGTCAGGTGCCAGGTCCACGGCCAGCGGATCACCGTGGACGGCATCACCAACGACGGGTGGTCCTATCTGCCGGACTACGGCGGCTATGTCTCCACCATCTTCATCGATGTCGCCGAGGCATGGCTGCCCGGCGTCCCCACGTGCTGAACTCCCTCACCGCGCACCCCGTCCACGCCCCATCGGCCCCACTTCGGCCCCACTTCGGCAGAGGAGCCCGTATGCGTCCCGGACACCCGTTGTCCGCACTGTCCCCGCTGTCCGTGCTGTCGGTGCTCGTCGCCGCGCTCCTCGCGACGGCCGGCCCGGCCACCGCTTCCGCGCAGTCGCCGGACCGCTCCCCGCTGCCCCGCCAGGACACCCCGCTCGCCGCCCCGAACTTCAAGGCCCCCTATCCGTGCGGTCAGCGGTGGACGCTCAGCCATCACTCCGCCGAGGTGCGCAGGGCGCTGGACTTCGTACGGGCCGACGGCGGTTCGACGGCCGGCACACCGGTCCTGGCCTCCGCCGCCGGTACGGCCACCCGGATGTCACAGCCCAGCGGCGCGGGCAACTACATCGTGATCGACCACGGCGCGGGCTGGAAGACGTACTACTTCCATCTGGCCTCGTACTCCGTGCCGAGCGGCGCCCCGGTCGGCCAGGGACAGCAGATCGGCGTGACCGGGTCCTCCGGCAACTCCTCAGGCGCGCATATCCACTACGAGCAGCTGCTCAACGGCGTTGGCCAGAACATCGTGATCAACGGTGCCGGTCTGCCCTACCCCTCGCAGTACAACCAGTCGTATCTGACCAGTGACAACGGCTGCGGTGGTGGCGGCAGTGCCTTCCGTACGTGGGGTTCGGACATCCGGGTGCGCGCGGACGCCTATCTGGACTCGGCGGTGGTCAACGTCCTCGCCGGACCGACCGATGTCACGGTGGTGTGCCAGAAACAGGGCAGCACCGTGACCGCCGACGGCTACACCAACAACTGGTGGAGCAAACTCCGTGACCAGGGCGGCTTCATCTCCAACATCTATATCGACCATCCAGCGGCCCAGCTGCCGGGCGTTCCGGTCTGCTGACCTCGCGAGGTCCCTCGATCCACACCGTCACACCGTCCCGCGTGGGGCCCGCCGCCAGCGGCGCGGCTCCTGGTCGGGCAGCCAGCCGAAGGCCAGCGAGCTGCCGATGACGCCGAGCAGCAGGCCGACGAAGAACCCGCCCAGGTTGGACGTGACCCAGGTGCCGAGGGTGACCAGCACACCGATGACCGAGTAGAACAGCCGCTGTCCCGGGTTCAGCAGCACCAGCAGTCCGCATACGGCCATGACCAGCGGAAGCAGATAGGCGGCGATGCCTCCCGCGCCCGCTTGCAGGACGACCGAGATCGAGGCCTGTTCGGTGAGCAGGATCTCCGCTCCGCCGAGCAGCAGGAGCGCTCCGCCCCAGAAGGGCCTGCGTCTGCGCCAGGCGGTGAAGGCGCGCAGTGGGTGGCGGCCCCCGGCCGGGACGGCGGTCCCGGCCGGGGGATTCGTTCCGAGGGGAGCCACGCTCAGCAGCCCTTCGAACTGAAGTTGAGATGGAGGTTGGGCAGCCGGAACTTGGCAGCGGTGGTCGCCCAGTTGGTCTGGCGCAGGTTGGTGATGGTGACGGTGTCGGCCTGCTGGCCGAAGACGCCGAGGGGACCCTTGACGCCCGCCTTGGTGAAGGTGCTCGCGTCGCCGCCGATCTCGATGTTCTCGAAATCCGCCTGCTTGCCCGTCAGCACCGTCGAGTCGGTGGTCAGATCGGTCGCGGACACGGGTGTGCCCTTGTCGCCCGCGGTGATGTGCAGATACGTGCCGCCGATCTCCACGCTCTGGCAGAGCTTGGTGAGTTTGGCCTTCTTGATGGCCGAGACCACCACCAGGACCTGGCCGCCGGTGTCGCCGGCGTTGGGGCTGCCCTCCGCCATGTTGTCCATGCCGCCGAACTGCTCGAAGCCCTGGCCCTCCAGACGGTCGGCGGTGACCGTGAAGGGCATCCCGGAGATGGCGAACTGAGCGGCGATGGCGCCCTGCGCCGTGAGGATCACGAGGGTGGCGGCCGCGGCGACCGCCGGTACGCCCATGAGCGCGGCGCGGCGGAACCGCACTCTCCCCCGCCGTTCGGCTCTCTCTGGCGTTTCACCGCCGGTGATGTCGGACGTGGCCATGAGCTGCTCCTGAAGGTGTGATGACCGGAACGAGCTTGCGCGGCGATGTCCTGGCGCGGACGGCTCCCGGCGCCGGCGGGGTTTCCCCGGACAAGGCGACGGCGCGGCCATGGGAGTCGACCGGAAAGTTACTCCCAGGTATCCACGCGGTCAACCGCCTTGTGAGAATTGGGTGTTGATCGCGTGTGAGCCCTGGGTCCGGTCCTGCGCGGACGACTCCTCCGCCACCTCCGGCCACGGGCGGGTCGAGCGGTGCCAGGCGTCGCGAGTCCGCGACGGTCCACCGGACGGACCGCCAGGACCGACAGCCGGTGCGCACCCCCGGCACCCCGCTGACGTCCGGGTACCGCGGGTAACAATCACCGGCGACTTCCCTCGCGGCCCCTTGACTCCGCGCCTGGCACAGGCTTACAACGCTCTTGGGTTTCCTTCTGTGCCGCGCTCGTTCGCGGCGCGGTGCGGGTCCGTGGCGCCGGTCCCGTACCGCAACCGTTCACCCCTCACACCCTCTCGGCGCTGCCCCACGGGCACCGCCCCTCTCGCACAGCCGGCCGCATCCCTCGCCGGCCGCGACGACGCGC
Source organism: Streptomyces sp. NPDC039430 (assembly GCF_055639435.1). Lineage (NCBI taxonomy): Bacteria > Bacillati > Actinomycetota > Actinomycetes > Kitasatosporales > Streptomycetaceae > Streptomyces > Streptomyces sp. NPDC039430. The sequence continues at coordinate 203,366 of NZ_JBVKAK010000004.1, forward strand.
TCGGCCGAGCCGCCACAGCGCGTACGTACCACCTCACCTCACCCCGCACCGCACTCGCGAAAGGGACTTCGCATGGGTACTCGCACGGGCTCAGGACGCAGCGCACTCGCCGGCGCCGGCGTCATCGCCGCCGTCGCCCTCCTCACCACCGGCACGGCGTCCGCCACCGGTTCGCCGTCCGCCACCGGGACGGCCGCCGGCAATGTCCTCACCTACGGCAGCGCCGGCGGCTCCGCCGTCGCGGTGGGGGACGTCTTCACCTCGTCGCTGAGCAGCGGCGCCAGTGTCGCGATCCGTACCACCGCGGGCGGATCCACCGGAATCACCTGCACGGCCTCGCAGTTCACCGCGACCGTCACCGGCAATCCGGCCGCGCCGGGCACCGCCACCGAGTCGCTGACAGCACACACCTTCGGCGGCTGCACCACGAACATCCTGGGGACCACCGGGGTTCAGAGCATCACGGTCGACCGGCTGCCCTACCGCACGACGGTCACCTCCGGGGGACCGCTCACCGTGGGCGCCGGGGCGGCCGGAGCGGTCCAGACGACCGTCAAGCTCAACACCCTGCTCGGCCTGACGACCTGCGTCTACACCTCAACGGGACTGAGCGGCGCCACATCCAACGCCGACAACTCCATCACCTTCACCAACCAGCTGTTCAGCAAGTCGTCCGGGCCGGTCACCTGCCCGGGCTCCAGCTACTTCTCCGCGAAGTACGGCCCGGTCAAAGACACGAGCCAGTCCGGGAGCCCGTCCGTCTTCGTCAACTGACGTACCACAATGGTGCGTTGGCACACCGGCGCATCGCCGCGCCGATGCCCGTGCGAGTGCTGTCGCACGGGCGTCGGCCGGTAAGGGCTGTCCCGTAATCCCTGCGCGCCCGCCAGGGATTACGGGACGGTCCGCACCCGGGTCCGCGGCTCAGGCGCTCTTCCGGGCGACGCCTCCGTACATGGCGATGTCGCGGTCGTCGATGTCTTCCTGACCGGCGTCCGGCCGCCAGTGGTGGACCTGGGTGACCCCCGGCCCGACCAGTTCCAGACCGTCGAAGAACGCCTCCGCCTCGGCGTGCGTGCGCAGTTGCATCGGCATGCCGCGCCGTGCGTACTCGGCGGCGACGCGGCCCACCTCCTGCGGGGCGAAGTCCGCGGTGCCGATGGTCATCGCCAGGAAGCTGCCCGCGGGCAGCGGATCCAGCAGGCGCTGGACGAGGCCGTGGTCGTCGTCGGTGTCGAGTATGAAGTGCAGAATGCCGATGATCAGCAGCCCGACCGGTTCGCGCAGATCGAGGAGTTCCTGGAACTGGGGCGAGCCGAGGATCGCGTCGGGGTCGCGCATGTCGGCGTCGACATAGGCGGTGTGACCCTCGGGGGAGCTGGTCAGGAGCGCCCGCGCGTGCGCGAGCACGATCGGGTCGTTGTCGACGTAGACGATACTGGCGTCGGGGCGGACCTCCTGGACGACCTCGTGCACATTAGGCGAGGTGGGCAGGCCGGTGCCGATGTCGAGGAACTGCCTGATGCCCTCCTCGCGCGCGAGATACCGGGCCGCCCGGTGCATGAACTCCCGGTTGGCCCGCATGTGCACCGGCAGCGCCCGCCACTCGCGGCACATCGCGTCGCCGGCTTCCTTGTCGACCGGGTAGTTGTCCTTCCCGCCCAGGATGTAGTCGTAGACGCGGGCCGAATGCGCCTCACCCGTGTTGATCCGCCGTACCGGTTTCTCCTGCTGCGTCATCTTCACTCCAGGTCCCGATCGAAGCCTTGGCCAGGAGTCTAGGCAATAAGGCATCACAAGATCGCGTGGCAGACGCACATGAAAGGTTTCAACCAGCCCTCCAGGGAAGCTAGGGCAACGCCAACCGCCCCGTCAATAGGCGGAACTCGCCCTTCTCACGGCCATCGACAGGTCGTCACAGGACTCTTGACAGGTCTCACACGTCTCCCTACTTTCACGGAAGTGAAACGATTCATTGTCGAGTCGTAACGGAGCCGCATTGTGATCAGCAGAAGACGACTGCTCGGCACGTCCGCCACCGCCCTGGGTACAGCCCTTGTCGCCGGGACCGTTCCGGCCGCCGGAGCCGATCCGTCCCTGGCTCGGGCCGCGGGGCCGGGGGCCGGCGCGGGCGCGCGCGTCACCGAACCGACGGTCGAGTACGTGCGCCATCCGCTCGGCCTCGACACGCCACGTCCCAGGCTGAGTTGGCCCGTCGTGTCCGACCGGCCGGAACAGCGGCAGAGCGCGTATCAGATACGGGTCGCCACCACTCCGGAACGCCTCGCCAGGCCCGACGTCTGGGACAGCGGGCGGATCACCTCGGCGCAGTCGGCCCTGGTCCCCTACGCGGGCCCGGCGCTGACATCACGTACCCGCTACCACTGGTCGGTACGGGTGTGGAACGCCGACGGCAGCGCGTCGGGATGGAGCGCGCCGTCCTGGTGGGAGACGGGGCTCACCGAGGCCTCGGACTGGTCGGCGCGCTGGATCGCCGCTCCCGCCGCGCTCGTCGGCGCTCCCGCGCTGGACGGCGCCTCCTGGATCTGGTTCCCCGAGGGGGATCCGGCGAGCAGCGCCCCGGCGGCGACCCGCTGGTTCCGGGGCCGGACCGACATCCCGGCCGGTGTCACCCGCGCCCGGCTCGTCGTGACCGCCGACGACGGCTACACCGCCTATGTGAACGGTGTCCGGGTCGCACACGCCGAGGCGTACGGCCCCGCCGAGAACTGGAAACGCCCCGTCGTCGTCGATGTGACCGGCCACCTGCGCCCCGGCGCCCAGGTGATCGCCGTCTCCGCCACCAACGCGACCGTCGGTCCCGCGGGCCTGCTCGGCCTGCTGGAGCTGACGACAGCGGACGGCACCACCGTCTTCGCCACCGACGGCGGCTGGCGGACCACCGACCGGGAGCCCGCCGGCGACTGGCTCACCGCCGCGTACGACGACGCCGCGTGGCCCGCCGCCAGGACGCTCGCCGCCTGGGGCTCGGGCCCCTGGGGCGCGGCGCGGGTCTCCTACTCCCCCGCCGCGCAGCTGCGCCATGAATTCCGGCTGCGGCGCGGGGCGAAGGTCGCGCGCGCCCGGCTCTACTCCACGGCCCTCGGGCTGTACGAGGCGTATCTCAACGGCGAGCGGATCGGCGAGGACCGGCTCGCGCCCGGCTGGACCGACTACCACAAGCGCGTCCAGTACCAGACGTACGATGTGACCCGGCTGCTCAGACCCGGTGCCAACGCGCTCGGGGCGACGGTCGCGGCCGGCTGGTACGCGGGGAACATCGCCTGGTTCGGTCCGCACCAGTACGGCGAACGGCCCGCCCTGCTGGCCCAGTTGGAGGTCACGTACACCGACGGCACGACCGAGCGGGTGCTGTCCGGCACCGACTGGCGCGCCGCGACCGGACCCGTCACCGCCGCCGATCTGATGGCGGGCGAGGAGTACGACGCCCGGCTGGAGACCGACGGCTGGACGCGCGCGGGATTCGACGCGACCGGCTGGACGGCCGCCGAGACCGTCGACACGGTCACCGCCGCGCTCGTGGCGGAGGTGGACGGCCCCTCGCGGGTGGCGGGCGAGCTGCCCGCGAAGAAGGTGACGGAGCCCCGGCCCGGCGTCTTCGTCTTCGATCTCGGCCAGAACATGGTGGGCGCGGTCCGGCTGACCGTCTCCGGCGCCGCCGGCACCACCGTACGGCTGCGCCACGCCGAGGTGCTCAACCCCGACGGCACGCTCTACACCGACAATCTGCGCACCGCCCGCGCCACCGACACCTACACCCTCAAGGGCGGCGGCCAGGAGATCTACGAGCCGCGCTTCACCTTCCACGGCTTCCGCTATGTCGAGGTGACGGGCTATCCGGGGAAGCCGTCGACCGGCGCGGTCGTGGGGCGGGTCATCCACACCTCGGCGCCGTTCACGATGGACTTCAAGACGAATGTCCCGATGCTCAACCAGCTCCACAGCAACATCACATGGGGCCAGCGCGGCAACTTCCTCTCCATACCCACCGACACGCCCGCGCGCGACGAACGGCTCGGCTGGACCGGCGACATCAACGTCTTCGCGCCCACCGCCGCGTACACCATGGAATCGGCGCGCTTCCTCACCAAGTGGCTGTGGGATCTGCGTGACGCGCAGGAGGACGACGGCGCCCTCACCCATGTCGCCCCCGATATCGCCGGGGTCGGCAGCGGCGCGGCCGGCTGGGGCGACGCCGGGGTCACCGTGCCCTGGGCCCTCTACCAGGCGTACGGCGATGTCCGCGTCCTGGAGCAGTCGTGGGCCTCCATGCTGAAGTGGCTCGACTATCTGGAGGCGCACAGCAGCGGCTATCTGCGCCCCGCCGACGGATTCGGCGACTGGCTCAACATCCAGGACGAGACCCCCAAGGACGTCATCGGCACGGCCTACTTCGCGCACAGCGCCGACCTCGTCGCCCGGACCGCCGAGGTCCTGGGCAAGGACCCGGCGCCGTACGCCGCGCTGTTCCGCGCCGTACGCGACGCCTTCCGCGCGGCGTATGTCGCCGCGGGCGGACGGGTGAAGGGCGACACACAGACCGCGTATGTCCTGGCCCTGTCCATGGACCTGCTGGCCGACGCCGACCGCGGGCCCGCCGCCGACCGGCTCGTCGAGCTCATCAGGGCCAAGGACTGGCATCTGTCGACGGGCTTCCTCGGCACTCCGCGACTGCTGCCGGTCCTCACCGCCACCGGTCACAACGATGTGGCCTACCGGTTGCTGCTGCGGCGGACGTTCCCCAGCTGGGGCTACCAGATCGACCAGGGCGCCACGACGATGTGGGAGCGGTGGGACTCGATCAGGCCGGACGGCAGTTTCCAGGACGCCGGGATGAACTCCTTCAACCACTACGCGTACGGCTCGGTGGGTGAGTGGATGTACGCGAACATCGCCGGCATCGCCCCCGGCGGCCCGGGGTTCCGGGAGATCGTCGTCCGGCCACGGCCCGGTGGCGGGGTGACGGAGGCCGAGGGGCGCTACGACTCGCTCTACGGCCCGGTCACCACACACTGGAAGACGGACTCCGACGGCTTCCGGCTCACCGTCTCGCTCCCGGCCAACACCACCGCCGAGGTGTGGATCCCGGAGGGCGGCACGGGGGCCGGCGCGGGTGGTCAGGGCCGGGCGGAGGTACGGCATCCGACCGCCGCGTTCCTGCGACGGGAGGACGGCTGCGCCGTGTTCGCCGCCGGTTCGGGAAGGCATCACTTCACCGGCTGAGTGAGCCGGCGGAGGACCGCCGTGCGCGCCCGCGCACGAGGAGGGGCGCGCACGGGGTGGGCGGCGTCGGAGGCGTTGACCATCGGATGGCACGGAGTCGGACCGGCCGGCCAGTTCAAGGTCGATCGACATCGTTCTGTGCCCGCAGGGCAACGATGTCAATGACGATCGACATTGAGCTTCCCGACCCGGCCCGCTACAGTCCTCCCAGGAGCTGGGCTTGGGGGAAGACAGTGGGCGTTTCGAAGCAGAAGGCAGCGGAGAACCGAGAAGCGATCATCGCGGCCGCGGACGGCCTGTTCCGTGAGCGCGGTGTCGACGCCGTCGGCCTCGTTGAACTGATGGGCGCGGCCGGGCTGACGCGCGGCGGCTTCTACAATCACTTCGCCTCGAAGGACGCGCTCGTCGACGCGGTCGTCGCCAAGGCCATGGCGGACGGTTTCAGCGATCTCGACGAAGCCGTCACGGCGTCCGAGGCCCGCGGCGGCGACCCGCTCACGGAGCGGATCGGCTGGTATCTCTCGCCCGAACACCGCGCCGACATCGAGCACGGCTGCCCGAACACGGGCTTCGTCGGCGACGCCCGCCGACTGGACCCGGCCTCCCGTGCCCGCTACGCGAAGGGCCTGGCGGCCAATCTCGACCGCTTCACGGAGATCGTCCACGTACCCGGTCTCGACGAGGGAGAGCGCCGGGCGCGGGCCATCGCGCTGTTCAGCGAGATGGCCGGCGCCCTGCTGCTGTCACGCGCCGTCGCCGATGCCGATCCCGCCCTCGCCGAGGAGATCCTCGCCGGCGCGCGCACCGACCTCCAGAGCCGCGTCCGTGCCGCGTAGTGCCATGAACCGTCTTCCGACGCTGTCCGGAGGGGAGGACCCGATGGAAGGGGACTCGGAGAGACGGGCACCCGATGGCCGGCTCGATGAATTCCTCCATGTGGTCGGGCAGTTGGCATGGCGGCCGGACGCGGGTGTGCAGGGCGTGGTCGACTGGCTCCACCGCCAGCTGGACAGGGACATCGCGCTCATCGACAGCGCGGGCGCGGTGGAGCTGTCCACCCCACGCTTCCCCGAGGAGGTCCTCGGCCCGCTGGGGCCGATACTCTCCCGGCTGGCCACCGGCCGGATGGCCTCGGCCGTCACGGAGATCGGAGCGGTACATCTACGGCTGGAGGCGGTCGGGACCGAGCCGCCCCGGCGGGTGCTGGTGCTCGCCGGGCCGGCCGGGCTGAGCCGCGGGGCGGCGTCCCTCGCCTCGCACACCGGAAGCGTCATCAGCATCCTGCTCCGCGCCCGCGCCGCCGACACGGCGCTCCACGGATACCAGGAGAAGGCACACCAACTGCGTGTGGCCCTCTTCATGGCGCTCATGGCCGGGGATCCGGTGCTGGCGCGCCGGATGACGACCGGGGCCGTACCCGCGCTGCTGGACTGCGACCGTATCCGGGTCCATCTGCTGCGCTGCCCGCCGGAGGACCGGGACCGGCTCGCGCGGGCCCACCAGGACCCCTCGGGCTACCACGGCCGGGGACTGATGGTGCGCTGTCCGGTCTACGACGAGCATCTGATCTGCCTGATCGCCGATGACGGCGGACCGCGGGACGGCGGGGGACCAGGCGCCCCGGGTCCACGCGGATCGGCCGGGCAGGACCTGGGTCCCGGCGGGCCCGGCGGTCTGGGCGCGGCACTGCGCGAGCTGGTCGGGGAGAGTCCCGGGTACGCGCTGGGCATCAGCGGCGCGCATCCGCTCCGTGCGACGGCCGAGGCGTACGAACAGGCCAGGCACGCCCTGGCCGTGGCGGGCAACGCCCCCGGCAGAGTGGCCGGTTACCGGGGCCAGGAGCCGCTGGAACGGCTGCTGCCGCGCGACGCGGCCGTCGGCTGGGCCCGTTCCTTCCTCCGGCCGCTCCGCCCGCTGCCCGGGATCACCCTCGAAACGACCCGGCTGGCGATGCACTTCCCGCGATCCGGTGTGGCCGCTCTTCTGGGCATCAGCCGCAACACCGTCACCGCCCATCTCAAACGCGCCGAGGACGCACTCGGTGTCGACCTCCGCGAGGTCCGCTCCCGCGCCACCGTCGCGCTGGCCCTCGCCATCACCAGCCTGCATCAGGACGCCGAACTCGGCGCCGGAGGCCCGGCCGTGTCCGGTGTGGAGGCGCTGTTCCGCACCCGGACCGTCGCCGCGTGGGCCGAGGGCTTCCTCGAACCCCTGGACGGCGCCGGCCATCACCGGGTGCGGGGCACCCTGCGTACCTGGATCGAGACGAACACCGACGCGCAGCGGACCGCGCGGCGCCTCGGCATCAGCCGGACCACGGTCGCGGCCCATCTGCGTACCGCGGAGCGGCTGCTCAACCGGGATCTGCTGACGACCGGTTCCGGCGTCCACGATCTCGTGTACGCCCTCGGTCTGCTGGGCGGGATCCCGCTCGCCCCCGACCGTGCGCCGTGAACAGAACAGCGTCCCCCCGACCCCGCACGACGCACCACTCGCCCGCCGCGCCGTGCGTCGTGCACACGCCAGCCGAGGAGTTCGGGCACCGTGACCAGTGTCCGGGCCTGTCATCCGTCCGGGTGAGGCGGTCTCATTCCGGTGTCGAGTTCGCGGCCGCCCCGCATCGGGGGACAGGGCGGCCGCGACGAGACGGACGCGGGGGACGGGCCGGGGCGCGAGAAGCCGGGAGAGCGCGAGGAGCCGGCAGGCCGTATCAGGGGCGCGGGGCGATCTCGCGTCCTCCGTCCACCACGGTGATCGCCATCGCCGGGCACGAATCGGCCGCGTCCAGCACGGCCTCATGGGGCTCGACGCCGGCGGCGCGCGGCCGTGCCCGGTCGCCCTCCAGGGTGAAGTGGTCGGGCGCCATCCCCGCGCACATGCCCGATCCCATACAGCGTTCTCCGTCGACGTGAAGCTGCCAGACCATCGGTCACCACCCGATCGGCATGGTGCGCGGGCCACGGACGATCATCTGCTGCTTCCACACGATGTCGCCCGCCGGCCGCAGACCGGGCAGCCGGGTCAGCAGCGCGCGCAGCGCCTCCTGGAGCTCCACCCTGGCCAGCGGCGCGCCGAGGCAGTGGTGGACACCGTGGCCGAAGCCCAGGTGCTGAACGCCCTCGCGCTCGATGTCCAGCACGCCGGGCGCGCTGAACCTGAGCGCGTCCCGGTTGGCCGCGCCCACCGCGACCAGGACCGGCTCCCCGGCGCGTACCAGCGTGCCGCCGACCTCGATGTCCTCGGTGGCGTAACGGGGGAACGCGGCGCCCGCGCCGAGCGGCACGAAGCGCAGTAACTCCTCGACGGCGCCCGGGATCAGCGCGGGCTCCTCGCTCAACCGCCTCAGCTGCTCAGGGTGTTCGAGAAGCGCGTGGACGAAGTTCGGGATCTGTGTCGCCGTCGTCTCGTGTCCGGCGATCAGAATGCCGACGCACATGTCGATGAGCTCCGGCTCGGAGAGCCGGTCGTCGACATCGCGCGCCTGGATCAGCGCGGACATGAGATCGTCCGCGGGCTCCTCCCGGTGCCGGGCGATCAGGCCGGCCATGTACGCGCGCAGCTCCTTGTCCTTGGCGGCGAACTCCTCGGCGGTCAGCCCGCTGGTGGACAGCGCGGCGTCGCTCCACTCGCGGAAGCGCGGGCGGTCCTCCACCGGTACGCCGAGCAGCTGGCAGATCACGGCGACCGGGATCGGCAGCGCGAACTCCTCGACGAGATCCACGGGCGGGCCCATGGCGATCAGACCGTCCACGAGCTCGTCGGCGAGCCTGCTGATGTCGGGCCGCATCTTCTCGACCCGGTGGACGGTGAACGCCTTGGCCACCAGGGTGCGCAGCCGGGTGTGGTCCGGCGGGTCCATGCGGAGGATGCCGCCGGCCCGCTGCTCCGCCCACTGGCGCGGACCGTCGTGCCCCTCCTCCGCCGCACGGCTGAACCGGCGGTCGCCCAGGACGAGCCGGGCGTCGGCGTAGCGGGTGGCCAGCCAGGCCGGTTCCCCGTACGGCAGCTGGACCTTCAGCAGCCCGGGCTGGTCACGGGCGTGTGCGTACGCCTCGGACAGCCCGATCCCGTCGGTCCGGTTGAAGGGGTAGCTGACGGGTCCGGCGGGTGCGTTCTGTACGTCGGTCATCGAGGAGCCCCGATCGCGAGTCGTGGACGCGGCTCGTTCCGCGCACGGGTCGGCGCGTACGCGAGCCACAGGATGTAAGCGCTCGATTACAAACGGTAGGAGGGTCGTACGGTCCCGTCAACGGCGCCTCGCCGCCACTGGATTCGCCCCGTCACGGCATTACCGTGTCCGGTGCACGGAGTACGGGAGGTGCGACATGGCCCACCAGGGGCCCGAGCGACGGCGCAACGCCGCGGAGACGAGGCAGGCACTGCTCGACGCCGCCACCACGCTGTTCGCCGAGCGCGGTTTCGACAGCACCACGGTGCGGGACATCGCCGGCCTGGCCGAGGCGAACCAGGCGCTGGTCTTCCGCTACTTCGGCTCGAAGGAGGCGCTCTTCGAGGAGGTCATGGCGGAGGTGGGGCGGGAGCGGCTGGCCACCACACCCGCGGAACACCTGCTCGCCGCGGTACTGCGCGATCTCCTGGCGCCTGCCGCCGACCGGGACCGGTCCCTGGAGGCGTTCCTGCGGTCGGGGGGCGGCGGCGGGGCGGTCTCCGCGGTGCGCGAGCAACTGGGCGAGGAGTACGCGCGGGTGCTGCGTACGCTGACCTCGGGACCGGACGCGGCGCTGCGCGCGGATCTCGTGCTGGCCTGGCTGCTGGGCATCGGTCTGATGCGGGTGGTGGCGCCCAAGGAGCCGCTGTCGACGGCGGACTCCGCGGAGGTGAGCACGCTGGTACTGGGCGCGGTGAGCACACTGCTGGAACGCGTCGACCGCGCCCCGGCACCCTCCCCACCGGCGCCCGCACCGGCTCCGATCCCCCCTCAGGTCACCGCTCCTGCGGCCGAGCGGCAGCCGCAGGAGACCTGAGCGGGGACCGCCGTACGCGGCGTAGCGCGTGTCAGATGCGCCAGCCGCGGATCCGGTCCGCCGCCTGGTACACGCTGGCCTTGCCGGACTGTATGGCCCGTACGAGTTCGACGAGGGCGCCGTACGGCGGATCGATCCCCTCGCCGGACGCGTGCATGTACGCGGCGGTGACCTGGCAGGCGTACAGGCTGTTGCGGTACGGCAGAGGCTCCAGGCACACCAGGGTGTGCATGAGCGCCGCCGCGCGCCAGGCCACATCGGGTTCGCTGGTCGCCGGGCGCGGGATGCGGGTCTTGTGGCGGGCGACGGCGGCGACCAGCGCCGAGTAGTCGGCCACCGAGACATCTTCCGGGACGGCCTGTTCCTGTACGTCCAGGAGCCAGGCCACGTCGATGTACAGCACCGGCATCAGGCGGCTTCCGCCCGCCTGTCGTGCCGCGCCGGTGGGACCTCGTTGGCGAAGGCCTCGTCGAACTCACCCCGGTGCTGCTCGCCCCAGCTGACGGCGTAGCGGACGAACTGGAGACGCTGCTGCTCGCGGAGGGGCAGGTCGTGGACGTACTGCTTGAGCGACTTGCCCTCGGCGGCGGCCGCCGCGCGGACCGCCTCCAGCTCGTCGTCGGTGAAACTGATGTTGAGTGACGGCATACCCGTACGGTACCTAACTGGTACCGAACAGGGAAGCGGCGTATCCGCGAGTGCTCCGGCGTGACGGCGGAACCCGCTCCGGGCCGACGGCGGAGTCCGTTCCGGGCTTTTGCCGGATCAGCAAGATTATTTGCGCCTCGCGCGCCGGCAGCGGACCATCCCACGACGAGCACGTACCACCGGCCACGGGGCCGGCGGGCAGAGCGGGAGGCGCCTCCATGACCGACGAACAGCTTCAGGACGTACCGGTGGACCAGTTCTGGGAGGACTTCTACCGGGCGAAGGACGCCGTGTGGAGCGGCAACGCGAACCCGGCCCTGGTCCGTGAGGTCACCGGGCTCGCGTCCGGTACGGCCCTGGACCTCGGCTGCGGCGAAGGAGCCGACGCGATCTGGCTCGCCCTGGCCGGCTGGCGGGTCACCGCCGTCGACGTGTCCCCGACGGCCCTGGACCGGGCGGCCGGCCACGCGGCGGCGGCCGGGGTCGCCGACCGCATCGACTGCCAGCGGCACGACCTGGGGGTCTCCCTCCCGGCCGGCACCTTCGATCTCGTCTCCGCCCAGTTCCTGCACTCACCGCTGGAGATCCCCCGTGACCGGATCCTGCGGTCGGCCGCCGCCGCGGTGGCTCCCGGCGGGACCCTGCTCGTGGTCGGACACGCCGGGCGGCCCTCCTGGGCGGACGACGACACGCACGACGCCCGCTTCCCCACGAACGAGGAGGTCCTCGACGCGCTCGCCCTCCCGGCCGGGCAGTGGCGGGTCGAACGCCAGGAGGCGCTGGAACGGCCCCTGACCGCTCCCGACGGCCGGCCCGGCACGGTGACCGACAATCTGCTGAGGGTCAGGCGGCTGACCGGCACCGGCGCGTAGCGGAGCCGGCCGCGGTGGGGTGTCGTCCGTGTCCGCCGGCACCCGCCGCGCTCAGAACCAGCCGGGGACGACGAACACTCCCCAGGTCACGACGGGCACCACCGCGGCCATCGCGAGGCCCCACACCATGAGACCCCGGAAGACCGTCTCCCGCCGCGCCTCGGGCGAGTTGGCGACCACCAGGGCACCGCTGGTCGAGAACGGCGAGGAGTCCACCACCGACGCCGAGATGGCCAGCGCGACGATCAGCCCGGCCGTGCCGACCTGGCCGCCCAGCAGGAAGGGGACCGCCAGCGGGATCAGCGCGCCCAGGATGCCCGTGGTGGAGGCGAAGGCGGAGACGACCGCCCCGATGAGACAGATGAGCAGGGCTCCCAGCAGCGGGGTACGGACCGAGGCGACGCCCTCGCCGAGGTAGTCGATGGTGCCGATCCGCTCCATCAGGCCGACGAACGTGACGATGCCGCAGACGAGCAGGACCGTCGACCACGCGCACTTGTCCACGGCCCCCTTCGCCGACTCCGGTGAGACGAGGGAGAGAACGACCGTCACGGTGAGGGCCATCAGCCCGACATTGAGGTCGAAGAAGAGGGAGCCGACGACCAGGCTGAGCAGACCGAGGAGCGTGAGCACACGGGCGCGGTCGAGGGTGAGCGGTGGTTCCTCGGCGGTCTCGCCGGCGACCGCCACGGCCAGGCCGCCGCCTCCCGCGGGCGCCGGCGCCGTGCCCGACGCGCCCGACGCGAAGGCCGCGGAGGACACCGAGGCCCCGGAGGACCCCGAGGACAGGGCCGCGGTGACCGTCCGGCCACCGCCCCCGCCGGCTCCGCCATCCGGGCTGTCGCCGTCCCGCGACTTCACCTCCTGAGCCCCCGGACCCGCAGCGGCCTCCCGCCGCCCCAGCAGCGCGCGCCCGCCGAACAGGAAGAACACGAAGAGGCTGAGGGCGACGTTGAAGAGGAAGGAGCAGAGGAACAACAGTGCCGGATTTCCGGGCAGGTTGTTCCGGGACATCACTCCGTTGGTGATGCTGCCGAACACACTGATCGGCGAGAAACCTCCGGCACTGGCGCCGTTGATGATGAGCAGGCCCATCAGGAGCGGATTGATCCGGTAGCGCTTCGCGAATCCCAGGCCGATCGGAGCGACGAGCGCGACGGCCGCCGGGACCACCGCGCCGACGGCCGTCAGCACGGCGGTGACCAGGAACATGATCCACGGGATGAGCGCGATCCGGCCGCGCACCACTCTCATGGATCCGTGGACGAGCCAGTTCACCGTGCCATTGTTCTTCGCGATCGCGAAGAGGAAGGTCACACCGACCAGCACCACGAACAGGTCTCCGGGGAACCCCGCGAAGATGTCGTCCGCGGATTCATGCACGAACACGGTTCCCACCACAAACGCGACCACGATGGCCAGAGCGCCCATGTGCACCGAGAAAACGGTGGCGACCGTGAATATCAGTACGAGACCGATGATGGAGATGACGTGATCTGACACAAGGCTTCCTCGCCTTCAGTCCGACTCCAATATTTCCGCAATACGGAATTCAATTTCCGCAGTCGGAAGTATGGGAGTGGCGCCAGAAGGCGTCAAGAGCTGTGTCCTGACACACCGTCACCTCCCGTCGGGGTACGTACGCCCCCCAGCGCGGCACCGACCGCCGCCGCGGCCTCCCGCACCAAGAGGCCATAAGCGGCCTGGTCTTCGCTGGTCAGACGGCTGGTCGGGACATTGACACTGATGCTCGCGACCGGCTGCCCCGAGCCGCCGAGCACGGCCGCCGCGACCGCCGAGACATCCGTGCGCCATTCGCCGCCGTTCGCCGCGTATCCGCGCTCCCGGATCTCGGCCAGCTCGGCGAGCAGCCGTCGGGGATCGGTGATGGTGGTGGCGGTGAAGCCGGACAGCCCCTCGGCGAGCTGCCGGTCGATGACCCCGGCGGGGCTCGCCGCCAGCACGGCCTTGCCGTTGGCCGAGGCGTGCAGCGGCAGATTCTGGCCCAACGGCAGGATGATGCGTACCGGCTGGGCCGTCTCCAGCCGCTCGATGAGCACGACCTTGCCGCCCTCGGGCACCGCCAGATGGACCGTCTCGTCGGTGCGGCGGCGCAGCTCCTCCATCACCGGTACGGCGACATCACGCAGCCCCAGTTCGCCGGTGGCATGCCGGCCGACGTGCAGCGCCTTGGTGGTGACCACCCACCGGGTGGGGGTGCCGCCCGCCGGGCGGAGCCACCCGGCGGTGTGCAGGGTGACCAGCGCGCGCTGGACGGAACTCTTCGGGAGTTCCATGGCCCGCGCCAGGTCCGCGACCCCGACCGGCTGACGCGCGGCCACCTCCTCCAGCGCCCTGAGCGCGTTGAGGACGTTCTGCATCCATTGACTCCCTCCGCAATCGAACCCTATGCTCCGCCGTGCCATCACACGATACGCCGTGCCGTCTTACGGCACAACCCTTGAGGGGAGCCGTTCGCATGACCTCCCGTACCGGCCGCCACTTCCTCCAGATCCCGGGCCCGACGAACGTCCCCGACCAGGTGCTCCGCGCCATGTCGGCGCCCACGATCGATCACCGCGGTCCCGAGTTCTCCGCCCTGACCCTGCGTCTGCTCGACGCGATCAAGCCGGTGTTCGGCACCGCGGGTCCGGTGGTGATCTATCCCGCCTCCGGTACCGGCGCCTGGGAAGCCGCGCTGGTCAACACCCTGAGTCCGGGCGACCGGGTGCTCTGTTTCGAGACCGGCCACTTCGCCACGCTGTGGCGGGACATGGCCCTGAGCCTCGGTCTTGAGGTGGACTTCGTCCCCGGGGACTGGCGCCACGGCACCGACCCCGAGGCCGTGGCCCAGCGGCTGGCGGCGGACCACACGCACACGGTCAAGGCGGTCTGCGTCGTCCACAACGAGACCTCGACCGGGGTGACCAGCCGTATCGCCGAGATCCGGCGGGCGATCGACGCCTCGGGGCATCCGGCGCTGCTGCTCGTGGACACGATCTCCTCGCTCGGCTCGATCGACTACCGCCATGACGAATGGGGCGTCGATGTCACGGTGGCGGGATCGCAGAAGGGGCTCATGCTGCCCCCGGGTCTCAGCTTCAACGCCGTCAGCCGCAAGGCGCTCGACGCCTCGCGCACCGCCCGGCTGGCCAAGTCCTTCTGGGACTGGCAGCCGGTCATCGAGGCCAACCGGCGCGGCTTCTTCCCGTACACCCCGGCGACGAACCTCCTCTACGCCCTGGAGGAGGCCCTTCGGATGCTCGCCGACGAGGGGCTGGACGCGGTCTTCGCCCGGCACGCCCGGCATGCCGAGGCGACCCGGGCCGCCGTCCGGGGCTGGGGGCTCGAAGTGCTCTGCGCCGACGAACGCGAGCACTCGGGATCACTGACCGCGGTGCTGCTGCCCGCCGGACAGGACGCAGACAAGGTGCGCGAGATCATCCTCGACCGGTTCGACATGTCCCTCGGCGCGGGCCTCGGCAAGCTCAGCGGCCGGGTCTTCCGGATCGGGCATCTGGGCCACTTCAACGACCTCACCCTGGCAGGGACGCTCGCCGGGGTGCAGATGGGCCTCGAACTGGCCGGCGTACCCATCGACCGGCGCGGTCTGGGAGACGCCCTCGACGTACTGCGTTGCCGGTGACCGTCCGAACCATGTGGAGCGAGTGAACATGACAACGATCAGTTCGGGTGCCCCCGCGATCGGCGGTGCGGCGGCAGAGGACCTGGCACACCGTCTCCGGCGGGAGCTGGACGGTGATGTGGGGTTCGACGACTACACGCGGCATCTGTTCTCGCGGGACGCGAGCATGTACGCGATCACCCCGGTGGGTGTCGTCTTCCCGCGCCACGCCGACGATGTGCGGGCCGCGGTGGCGGCGGCCGGAGAGTACGGCGTCCCGCTGGTGCCGCGCGGGGCCGGCACCAGTCTGGCCGGCCAGACCGTGGGCCCGGGGCTCGTCCTGGACCTGTCGCGGTACATGAACCGCATCCTGGAGATCGACGACGGACGCCGCACGGCGCTCGTCCAGACCGGCGTCGTCCAGGACCAGCTGAACAGGGCGGCGGCGCCGCTGGGGCTGATGTTCGGTCCCGACACCTCCACCAGCAACCGGGCCACCGTCGGGGGGATGATCGGCAACAACTCGGCGGGAAGCGGATCGCTGCGCTACGGCATGACCATCGATCATGTCCGGGAGCTCGATGTCGTCCTCTCCGACGCGAGCCGGGCGCTGCTGGCGCCGGTCGACGAGGTGGAGCGCGCGCGGAGGGCCGCCCAGCCCACGCTGGAGGGCAGCCTCTACAAGAGGCTGCCGCAGATCGTACGCGCCAACTCCGAGGCCATCGCCGAGGGATTCCCGGAGTTCTGGCGCCGGGCCTGCGGCTACCGGCTGGACCGGATGGCGCGTCCGGACACCCCGTTCGACCTCGCCAAGTTCGTCGTCGGTTCGGAGGGCACGCTTGTCATCGCCACGGAGGCGCTGGTCGATCTCGTGCCCAAACCGCGCCACACCATGATCGCCGTCGGCCACTTCACCAGCACGGCCGCCGCCATCGAGGCCACCGAGGACGCCCTGGCCTGCGATCCGGCCGCGGTGGAGCTGATGGACCGTACGATCCTGGACCTGTCCCGGCAGAAGATCGAGTACGCCTCGCTGAGCACCATCCTCGAAGGCGATCCCGACGCGCTGCTCTTCGTCAGCTTCACCGGCGACGACAAGCGGGAACTGCTCGCCGGCATGGAGCGGCTGACCACGCTCTGGGCCCGGCACGGCCATGGCTATCACACTCTCCAGGCCATCACCCCTGACCAGCAGAGCTCCCTGCTGAAGGTCCGCAAGTCCAGCCTCGGTCTGCTGATGGCGGCGGGTGAGGGCACTCGCCGGCCGCTGGCGTTCGTGGAGGACACGGCCGTCGATCCGGTCCATCTCCCCCAGTACACCAAGCGTTTCAAGGAGGTGCTCGACCGGCACGGGCTGACGGCCGGTTTCTACGGCCACTGCTCGGTCGGCTGTCTGCACATCCGGCCGTTCGTGGACCTGACCGACCCGGGACAGGTCGACACCATGCGCGCGGTGGCGGTGGAGATCAAGGACCTGGTCACGGAGTACGGCGGCGTCAACTCCAGTGAGCACGGCGACGGTCTGGCCAGGAGCGAGTTCAACCGGGAGATCTTCGGCGAGCGGCTGTACGAGGCGATGCGCCAGGTCAAGCAGGTCTTCGACCCGGACAACCGGATGAATCCCGGCAAGATCGTGGACGCGCCCTCGATGACGGACAACCTCCGCGACCGCGCGCTGCCTCCCGCCGAGCCGTTGCGGACCCGCCTCTCCTTCGAGGTGGTGGGCGGGATGCGGGGCGCCGCGGACCGGTGCATGAACATCGGGCTGTGCCGCAAGAGCGGTTCGGGCGCCATGTGTCCCTCGTACATGGCCACCCGCAACGAGGAGGACTCCACGCGCGGCCGGGCCAACGCCCTGGTCAAAGCGCTCTCCGAACCCGATCCCCGCACAGCGCTCGGGGACGAGCGGCTGCACGAGATCCTTGATCTGTGCCTCATGTGCAAGGCGTGCAAGAGCGAGTGCCCGCTCGGTGTCGACATGGCCACCCTCAAGGCCGAGTCGCTGTCGCACCATCACGATCTGCACGGGGTGCCGCTGCGGTCACGGATCTTCGGCTCGATCCGGCTGCTGAACCGGCTCGGTTCCCTGGCGGCGCCGCTGTCCAATCTGCCGGGGCGGCTGCGTCCGCTGCGACGGCTGCTCGACCGCTGGCTGGGCATCGCCTCGGAGCGCCCCCTGCCGGTGTTCGTACGGCGCGATCTGGTGAGCTGGTTCCGTAAGCACGCGCGCGGCGCCGCCGCGTCGGGCCGTCCCGCGGCCACGCGGGGAACACTCACGTTCCTCGCCGACTCCTTCACCACCTTCACCGAGCCGGACATCGGCCGCTCCGCGATCGAGCTGCTGGAGCTGGCGGGCTGGGAGGTCCGGCTGGAGAGCCGGGGCTGCTGCGGCCGGTCCAGTCTCTCCAAGGGACTGGTCGACGACGCCAAGGACAAGGCGTTCGCGCTCGCCCATCTGCTCACCGAGACGACGGAGCCCGGCTCGCCGATCGTGGGCTGTGAGCCGTCCTGTCTGATGACGCTGCGCGACGAGCACAAGGCGCTGCTGCCGAACGACTCGGCCGTCAAGGACATCTCGGGGCGGGTGCGCCAGGTGGAGGAGCTGCTCGTCGAGGCGGTCGACGACGGCCGGCTGCGGCTGCGTGAGGACTCCTGGCTCGCCGGACGCCGGCTGCTCTACCACGGGCACTGCCACCAGAAGGCGGAGGTCGGCACCGCCGCGACGATGAGTCTGCTCAACCGTATCCCCGGGGTGCGGGTGTCCGAACTGGACGCCGGATGCTGCGGGATGGCCGGGTCCTTCGGCTTCGAGTCCGAGCACTACGAGGTATCCATGACCGTCGGTCAGGACCGGCTCTTCCCCGCTGTCGAGGCGGAGCCGCCGGAGACCGTGGTGGTGGCGACCGGGGTCTCCTGCCGTCAGCAGATCTTCCACGGCACGCGCCGCGACGCGTGGCATCCCGTCCAGCTGCTGCGGGAGGCGGTGGAACTGCCCGGTTCGTCCTCGCCCTCGTCCTCCGGGCGCTGAACCCGGAGGCCGGTACGTACCGACGGCCTCCCCCGGCGGCCTCCCCCGGCGAGCACCGGGGAGGCCGTCGGGGCCGGCTGACCGCCGACGGGCCGACGGGCTGACGGGCGTGGTCAGCGCCTGATCTCCTTGATCCGCAGCATCCGCGTGATGACCTTGTCCAGCCCGTCGTCCTGGAAGACCTTCTTCCAGTCGTCCTTGACGATCGGCTCACGGCCGTAGTCCGTGGCGATCAGACAGGCGTCGGAGAACGGGTTGTCGCCCCTGAGGGTGTTGGCCAGCGCCACCCGCGTGTGGCCGAGGAGCATCGCGCGGGCGGCGTCGCCGCGCGCCACCATCTCGGCGGCGGCGATGGCGATCGTCGGGTACGCGGTGTGTCCGTCGGTGTCCACACCGACATCGGTGACGGTGGCGACCAGAGCGCTCCGCCGGAGGTCCTCCTTCTGTGTGTCCTCGTAGTCGAAGCCGGCGTCGTCCGAGCCGACGACGATCCGCAGCTTGTCGCTCATGGGGTGTTGCTCCTCGGTGGGTGGTGGTCAGTGTGCGGCGAGCACGCCGTGCACGGCGCGGACGATCAGGGCAAGGGAGTGGGCACCGGCGTCGGGGGTCCCCAGGGACCGTTCGGCGTGCGGTCTGGCCCGTCCGACACGGGGGACGAGCCCGGCCGTGGCCTTCGCCGCCTCTTCCGCGGCGGTCGCGGCGCGGTCCCAGGCGGCGGTGAGCGCGGCGCCGTCGGCGACGGCACCCGCGAGGGTGTCGGCGAACGGTACGAGGACGTCCACCATCGTCTTGTCGCCGGTCTCGGCGCCACCGAGCCGGCGTACCGCGGCGGATGCCCCGGACACACCGTCGGCCACGGTCCCGGCGGTGGGCGCCGCGGTGTCGCCCAGCGCGTCGCCGACCGCGTGGAGCAGTACGCCCCACAGCGCGTCGCGCCCACGACCCGGACGCGGCGAACGAGGCGATGGCGGAGCACATGCGCATGGCCAACGCGCGGCTGAGGGAGTCCATCGGCGCGGACGAGCAGCCGGCCGGCTGACCGCCGCCTACCGCGCCCTCACCGGTGGCCGGTTACCGGGTCGGGCCGGGTCCCGGAGCGTCCCGGCGGCTCACTCCCCGGGTCCGGCGCCGCCCTTCAGCCAGCACAGCGCCGCCGACGTCATGGCGGTGATCCCGGCGGGCAGCGCGGTACGGATGTCCGGCGCGAACTCCGGTGAGTGGTTGGGCGGGAGGGCCGCGAGCTTCTCCTCGGCCGAACCAGGGGTCCGCGCCCAGGTCCGCGGGCCCACCACGCCGGTCATCCAGTAGGCGAGCGGGATCCCCGGCATTCCGTGCACGGACACCCCCGCGTCCCCGTACAGCGGGAAGTCCTCGCTCGCCATGGCCGGCGGCCAGAGGGCCACCCGCTCGCGGCCGTAGAGCCGCAGATGGGCATCGCGTACGAGCTCCGTTGCCCGGGGGTCGGGATGGGTCACCGGGGAGCGGGAGACGACCGTGATCTCCGGGTCGCGGGGGCAGCCGGACGCGGCGCACTCCGCCCGTACAATCCGTTCCACCGAGGCCGCCATCCGGTCGAGCGCGCGCTCCGACATGGCGCGGACGGTGATGCCGAGCGTCGCCCGGTCGGGGATGAGGTTGCCGCCGGATCCGGCGTGGAAGGACCCGACGTTCAGCACGGCGGGTTCGGTGGGGGCGGACTCGCGCGCCACCACGCTCTGGAGCCGCAGGACCGCCGCCGCCGCGGTGACCACCGGGTCCACCGCCAGCTGCGGGGTGCCGGCATGGCCGGCCCGGCCGTGGACGACCACCTCGAAACCGGCGCTTCCGGCGAGCATCGGACCGTACCCGTGGGCGACCATGCCGGACGGCAGCGGGGCGGTGTGCTGGGCGAGGACCACATCGGGCCGGCCGAAGCGCTCGTACAGCCCGTCCGCCAGCATGGCCCGCGCCCCCACGAGGGTCTCCTCCGCGGGCTGGCCGATGATCACCACCGTCCCGCGCCACCGGTCCCTGGCGCGGGACAGCAGCGACGCCGCGCCCGCCGCCGCGGCCAGATGCAGATCATGGCCGCATGCGTGCATGGCCGGGCCCTCGCTCGCGTACGGCAGCCCGGTCCGCTCCGTGACCGGCAGCGCGTCCAGTTCGGCGCGGATCAGCACGCGCGGTCCGTCCCCGTTGCGCAGGACGCCGACGACGCCATGGCCGCCGATCTCTCCCGTGACCTCGTAGCCCGCTTCCGTCAGCCACTCCCCCAGCCGGGCGGCCGTGCGCCGTTCCTCGCCGGAGAGTTCGGGGTGGCGGTGCAGGTCAAGACAGAAGGCGGCCGCCGGACGGAGGATCCCCCGTATCCCGTCCAGGACAGGGGTGTTCTCGCCGGGGTACGCGACGGGTACGTGGTTCACCCGGCCCATCGTGCGGTACGGACACGGCGGGTGACCTACAGACCGCTGACACGATCGGTCAGTGGAAGACCCGCCGATGTGGAAGTGGGGTCGGCTGGAATACCCGTGGCACGACAAGGGACCGCCGGGGAAAGCCCGGTGGCCCGGCCTCCCTCTAGGAGTCACCATGGCTGACAAGAGCCCCCTCGCCTCCCTCGCCGACGAGATCATGGAGCTTGAGTCGGAGACCTTCGAGATCTCGGACTACTCGGACGCCAGCGAGGTCGTGCTCGCGGGCTCCACCAGCTGCAGCTCGACGTCGACCTGCTCCTCGACCACCAGCACCACCTCCTGCAGCGCCTGATCCTCCGCGCTCCGCACGGCGGACGGGCGGTACCCGCGACCTTCCGCGCGGGTACCGCCCGTTCTGTCATGTCCGGCCCCATGACCGTGGTCAGGGGAACGGATGCGGCACGAGCCTGATCTCCGTCTCCGTCAGCTCCCGGTCGCGCAGCCCCGCCCGGAACGCGGCGCTCCGCAGTCGCGGCATACGCGGCGCGCGCTGACGCGACCAGCCGAAGTCGATCGGCAGCAGGCCGGGGACGATCGTGGCCACCGTCCGCAGCCCGATGCGGTGCTGTTCCGGGGTGGTCTGGTCGACGACGATGACATCGTGTCCCGCCCGTACCAACGCGTCGCGGCAGTAGGCCACATCGTCACGCAGGTCGCCCGTCCGTGGCCGCTCCCGCTCCTCCCAGTCGCGGTACACCTCCGCCATCGGCCGCACGGCGGAGGGCTCCAGATAGCTGCGGACGTGCTCCGCCATCCTCGGCAGTCCGTAGAGCTGGGCATGGTCCTTGAGGTGCAGCACCTTCCCGAAGTCCTCGGCCATGGCCTCCAGTTCGTCCCGCCGCTCGGCCACCTGCCGGGGCAGATGCGGAATGTAGGTGAGCACCTCGGAGAGGGCGCCCTCCAGGGCCGCCGCCGGATCCAGGCTCGCGCCGGCGCCGAACGAGAAGGTGCCGGGGCCGCCGTCGCGCCGGACCGCCAGGCCCGTGACGACCGGTACGCCGAGGTCGATCCGGTTGTCGAAGGCGTGGACGTCATAGCCCTGGAGCGCGGCCCGGTCGATCATGGTGCGGACGGTACGGTCGCCGAGGGAGTCCAGATCGATCTCGGTGAGCGGGGTGGCCCCGTACCAGGCGACCAGGAACGCGTCCCGCTCGATGAGTTCGAGGAGCCCGCCCAGGATCGCCTCCTCCAGACAGCCGCCGATCGCACAGCCGTTGGAGCACTCGAAGACGAAGTTGTCGGAGGCGAGGCCCGCGCTGTAGTGGACGAGCCGGGCCGGGACCAGGACCGGGCGCTCGTCGCGCAGGGAGTGGCCCCAGACCCAGGGGATGGGCCGGTCGGGGTCGAAGGGGCTGACCATCGGGTCGTCGCGGTAGGTCCCGGGCGCGTAGAAGCCGCACGCGGCGGGATCGAGGGCGTCCTCGCCGAGGTCGCTGTAGGCCGCGGTGAGCAGGGCCGTGCCGGTGCGCCGGTGCGTACCGGCGTACCGCTCCAGGCCCTCCAGAAAGGCCAGATCGCGGCTGGCGTCGAAGCCGTTGGCCTGGCCGCTCCAGGTGACATCGGTCAGCCCCGCGTACCCGCGCATGAAGACGCTGCCCGCGACCGGCGCGGTGGTGGGTGAGGTGACGTTGATCCAGGTGCCCGCGCCGAGGACACCGGAGACGGGGTTGGCGAGCGCCGCGACCGGCATCGGGTACGCGGACGCCGGGCGCAGCCGGTAGGTGTCCGGGGCGGGCTTGGGCCGGCTCACCGGGCCGAGGCCCGCCTCGGCCGGGCTGTCCGTGCCGCGTGGCCCGCAGTGCGGGCAGAGCGGATCGGCGAGCAGCGGATAGGTCCGCACCTGGAGCGTGGCGAGGTCGAGGCTCGACACCTGGGGGAGGGACCGGTCGGCCGCGCCGGGACCCGGCGGGAGCACGGCGCCCGGGAGGAACACCGCGCGGTGCAGCGCCTCCACCGCGTCCAGGGCGTACGGGGTGAGCCGCGGCCAGTGGCCGGCCGCGCGGGTGCGCGAACCGGTCTCCAGGGCGTCCCGCTCCGTACGGGTGCGCAGCCGCTGCCAGCGCATGGCCAGACACTGG
Source organism: Streptomyces sp. NPDC039430 (assembly GCF_055639435.1). Taxonomy (NCBI): domain Bacteria; kingdom Bacillati; phylum Actinomycetota; class Actinomycetes; order Kitasatosporales; family Streptomycetaceae; genus Streptomyces; species Streptomyces sp. NPDC039430. The sequence continues at coordinate 226,299 of NZ_JBVKAK010000004.1, forward strand.
CCGCAGGCGGCGGTCGCGTCGTCGCCGCCCCAGGGGCCCACCAGCACGGCCCCCGAGGTGAGATGGACGGTGGCGCCGGGGCGTACGGCGGCGTGGCGGTCCTCGCCCCGGTGGCCGAGCACGTCTCCGGCGCCGAGGGGGACCACGGCCGGCCCGGCGGCCGGGGCGAACCGCAGGGCCAGTTCCCGTCCCAGCAGTTCGCGCGCGGCCTCCAGCGGAACGCCGTCCGGCACCGCGTCGGTGCCGCCGTGGGCGTCCGTCGAGGGCGTTGTCGTTGTCGTCGTCACGTGGAGTTGCTCCAGCGGAACGTCTTCAGGGCCAGCGCCCCGAAGATGACGGTGAAGACGGCCAGGCCGCCGCATCCGAGGGCGATGTCCCCGAGGTCGCCCCGGCCCGAAAGGGCCGCGGACACCGCGTCGTTGAGATAGCGCAGCGGCAGCACCCGCGAGACGGACTGGAGCCAGGACGGCATCATGTCCAGCGGCAGGAACGAGCCGGAGAGGAAGGCCATCGGCACCATCAGGCAGTTGGCGATGGCCGCGACCGCCTCGGGCGTGCCGGCGTACGAGCCGATGACCACGCCGATGGTGAGGAACGCCGTGATGCCGAGCACCAGCACGGGCAGCGCCAGCGGCCAGCGGGCGTTCAGCTCCAGTCCGAACAGCGGCAGCATCGCCACCGCGATGAACACCACCGCCTGGAAGATCCCCACGCCGAGGGCGAGCACGTAGCGGGAGCCGAGGACCGACGACAGCCGGGTGGGCGTCATCCGGATCAGCCGCAGCAGATCGTCGCGGCGCCACTGCATCAGGGTGAAGGCGACGCCGAAGACGGCGGCGTTGGCGACACCCCAGGACATGACGCCCGGCGCGATGTAGGAGATGTAGGGACGGCCGGTCTCCTCCACCTCCTGGCCCCGGAAGATCAGCCCGAAGACGACCAGGAAGAGCAGCGGGAAGGCGAAGGTGAAGAAGAGGGTGGCCTTGTCCCGGACCTGCGCCCGGTAACCGGCCCCCGTCAGTGCTGCGTACGCGCTCATCCCCGCTGCTCCGTGTCGTTGGTGTCCGTGGTGTCCGTGGTGTCCGTGGTGGCGGTGGGATCGGGGGCGCCGGTCAGTTCGAGGTAGACGTCCTCCAGCGTGGCGGTGCGGGTCTGGACGCCGTCCAGACCGCCGAGCGCGTCGACCGCCTGGAGGACCTTCCCCGACTCGGCCGTCTCCAGTACGAGGGAGCCGCCCTGCTCGGTGACCCGGTCGACCCCCGGGATGGCCGCCGCGTCCTCCTGGCTCATCCGTTCCGCCGGGATCAGCAGACGGGTCGGCGCGCCGGCGGCGGTGACCAGATGGTGCGGGGAGTCCAGCGCCACGACCGAACCGGCCACGAGAATGGCGACCCGGTCGCAGAGCGCCTCGGCCTCGTCCAGATGGTGGGTGGTGTAGACGATGGTGCGGCCCTCGCTCTTCAGCGCGCGCAGCACCTTCCACAGATCGCGGCGGGCCTGCGGGTCCAGGGCGGCGGTCGGCTCGTCCAGGAAGATCAGCTCGGGGCCGTGGACCAGGGCCGAGGCGATGGCCAGGCGCTGGCGCTGGCCGCCGGAGAGGTTCTCGACCATGACATCGCGCTGCTCTGACAGCCCGACGGTGCCGAGCGTGCCGTCCGCGTCGGCGCGGCTCGCCCCGTACAGCGCGGCGACCGTACGCAGGTGCTCGCGCGCGGTCTGACGTACGAAGAAGGCGGACGACTGGGTCTGGACGCCCAGCCGGGGCAGCAGCGCCACATTCCTCGGCCAGGGGGACTGGCCGAGGACCGAGACGGTCCCGGAGTCCGCCTGCCGCAGGCCCTCCATGATTTCGACGAGGGTGGTCTTCCCCGCGCCGTTGGGGCCGAGGAGTCCGAAGAACTCCCCGCGGCCGACCTGGAGTGACACCCCGTCGACGGCCTGCCGGTCCCCGTATCGTTTGCGTACCTCCTCGACGACGATCGCCGCTCCGGTGGCCGTCTCGTGCGGCACGGACTCCTCGGTCCTGGCCTCGCTCATGTGCTTCTGCGCCCCTCGGGGGTTGTGGGTCAGTGAACTAGTAGGAAGGAGAGGCCTGTTGCCAGAGCCGCCACCAGGGAAAGGACGAGCAGGGCCGACCCCACCCCGTAGGAGAGATAGACGACGCGGGCACGGCGCGGGTACGCCGCGGCGGCCGGCCGGTCGCTGAGGCACAGCCGCAGAAAGCGGCCGGACTCCGGCGCGAGACCGGAGACGCGCAGGGTGTGGCCGAGCATCGTGTAGCCGTCGAGCGGAGGCAGGGGAAGCAGGTTGACGAGTGCCTGGAGACTGCCGAGCAGCAGCAGTCCGGACAGCACCCTGCGGGTGGGGTCCCCCTCGGGGAGCGCGGCCCACCAGGCCAGGAACGGCAGCAGGAAGAGCAGATTGGCGAAGGCGCCCGCGCCCGCCACCGCGAGCTGATGCCAACGGGTGCGCAGATAGCGGTAGTTGTCGACGGTGCAGTACATCACGGCCATGGGCAGCCGCCAGCGCAGCCCGATCTCGCTGACGGTACCCCCGTAGTGCCGGGCGCTCACCCCATGGGCCAGTTCGTGCAGCGCCGTGCTCAGCCAGAGCAGGGTGAAGACCGCGATCAGCGCGACCGGCCGGCGGCACAGCCACCAGGTGTCGGCGGCCAGTTCGGGCAGGTGCGTCGCGAGCAGGACCTCCATCGCCACCATGAGCCCGGCCAGCGGCAGCAGGACCGCGGCCCGCAGGGCGGGGCGCAGCAGCCGGTGCAGGCGTGCGGTGGTGGCGTCGGCGTCGGCGACCAGCCGCAGGGTGCCCCGCAGCAGGGTGCCGCTGAACGGGGTGCCGGGCGGGGTGGCGGGCGGGGTGGACGGTGCCGGCCGGGGCGGTGCGCCGGCCAGCAGTCTTCTGGCGCCCAGCAGTTGCAGCAGTCGCTGCCAGTGCGCGGCGGCGAGGCGTCTGCCGAAGGTGTCGGCGTACTCCTCGCCGATCTCCGCCAGGCTGCGGCTGCCGTCGAGCCGGGAGATCAGGAAGTACTCCTTCGCCCCGACCTCGAAGGCCGCGCCGCCCTCCGGCTCCTTGATCAGGTGCACGGTGGCGGGTCCGTGCAGCAGGGCGGGGCTCAGCAACGTGCCGGGGCGCAGCGCCGGGCGCTGCGCGAGCAGTTCCCCCGGGGTGGCGGTCATGGGATCGCCGCCGGGGCGGACGGGGTGACGGTGTCCTCGCGCAGGACCCGGCCGAGTACATGGGAGAGATACGCCTCGTCGCGGATCGTCACATGCAGCCGGTTGTTCGTCATGTGCATGTACGGGGAGAGCAACAGCGGCAGCGCCACGGCGGGATCGGTGACGCGCTCGTCGCGCGTACCGTCCCAGGAGCGGAACACCAGCTCGCCGCCCACGGTCAGTTCCTCGGCGCGGGCGCGCAGTGCGAGGCAGTGTTCGGCCCAGCCGCGCAGGAAGGCGGGCAGCGCGCCGAGTTCACCGGTGCGGACGGCCCGCCGGATCCCTTCGAAGCGGCGGCCGAGGCCGGGAGCCATCGCGGCGTAGTTCTTGTCGTACTCCTTCGACCCGATGAAACCGGTGCCGGGGAAGGCCTTGTGCCAGAACTCGTAGTAGCGGTCCAGGTAGGCCCCCAGTTCGTCCCGGTCGGGCAGGAAGCAGCCGGCCATGACCATCATCAGCTGGGCGGACGTACCGAGCAGCACGGTACGCAGATGCAGGTTCATGGTGCGGAAGGCGTCCATGACGAGATCGCTGGAGTACGCGAAGTGCCACTCGGCCAGCTCGATCCCGGCCGGGCCGCCGTACTTGCCGTACTCGGGTTCGTACGGTTCGTAGGAGAAGGAGTTGTTGGGCCGCAGGTTCATCCGGCCGTCCTCGTTCATGAACGCGCCGCGGTCGCCCTCCGGGAACTCGATCTCGAAGAGGGTGTTGTAGAACTCGTTGAGGAACCCGGAGTCCACCTCGTAGAGGGCGGGGCGGGCGTGGAGGAAGCCGCTGATGGCCTCCTCGGCGCGGCGCCGCACCTCGGGGGTGGCCGTGGCGTCGACGGGCTTGAGGCGGAGGCGGACGTGCGGCCCCTCCAGCCAGTAGTTGATGAAGAAGTGGCCGGCCAGCAGGCCGTCGGCGCTCAGGCCGGCCACCAGCGGGCGGACACAGTTCACCAGCAGGGGCTGCGGGTTGGCCGCGTAGAAGATGTGGATGGCCTGCCAGCCGGCCGCGCCGGTGGCGGGGCCGGAGGCGAGGACGCCGGCGGGTGCGGGTGTGGGGGCCGGTGTGGGGCTCGGCGCGGGGGTCAGCTCTGGCATGTCGGTGCGCCCTCTCTGCGTCGGGTCGAGGTGAAGGTCTCCACGGCCAGCTCGGCCACATGGCTGCCGCGCGCGGAGCGGACATGCAGCCCGTCGCGTCCGGGGAGCATCTCCCGCAGGACGACCCGGTCGTCCGGGTGCGCCGGCAGTGCTTCGAGGGCGGTGAGGGAGAGGACGCTGTCGAAGTCCACGTACTGCGGCTTGGCTCCCGCACCGCCCCTGGGGCCGCTGGACACGGTGGCGAACACCTGGTCGGGCAGGGCGTGTTCGCGCCGCCAGCGCTGCCAGCCGAGGAACCACTCCTCGTCGCCCGTGCCGGGCCGGCGGACCGGCAGCGCGCCGGCCGTCGTGGTCCAGCTGCGGCGGCTCAGGACGACCTCGCCGTGCAGCACCCGGGGCCGCGTGGTCACACCGCCGCGCGCCTCGCCCTCCGGGACGCCGCCCCAGACGTCCAGGGGCGCCATCGAGGTCGGGGACATCAGCAGGAGCGTACGGGGGATCTCGGGCAGGGCGAGCGGCACCAGATAGCCGAGATAGACGGGGACGACCTCGCGGCCGAGCCGGGTGGAGCGCAGCACCAGCCGGTCCGTCTCCGCGTCGTGCTCGACATGAAGATCGTCGAGGTGGACGCGCCGGTCCTCGGGGACGGTACTGGACTCCCCGGGACAGACGATCTCGTAGTCGGTGAGCGGGCTGTGCAGATTGAGATTGCTGGTGACCGCTCCTCCGGTGATCTCGGCCAGCACCGCTCCCTCGGGAGTGATGGCGGCGGCGGTGTCGCGCAGCCCGCGCGAGAAGGCCCCGGACCGCTCCTCGGCCCGCTGCACCGGGCCGGGCATGACGTCGGCGCCGGCCGCGTCCTGCGTGGCGCGTGTGGCGTCCGTGTCGTAGACGTGGGTGAAACGACTGAAGGGGAACGAGAGTCCGCCATACGAGCGGTTGAGCACGACGAGCGGCGCGCCGTCCCTCTCGGTGAGCTGGAGATGGTGACACTGCGGTGCGAAGTCGGCGGCGACCGGGGCGAGTTCGTCCGCGACAAGCCCGAGGTCCCGTTCGTCGAGCCGGATCTCGTCCGCGTCCGCGTGCTCCTCCCGGAGCCGCCGCATCCGGTCGATGAACGTACGCCGCGCCGCGTCGATCGCGCGGATACCCGGGAGTCCGAGCCAGTTCTCCTCCGGCACGTACGCACCACGGTCGTCGAACGGCCGCCGTTTGCCCGCGAACGACAGGTACTGGTCGAAGAAGTCCTCGTGGAAGTCGTGGACGAGACCCAGAAGATCGTCGCACCGGCCGCCACGGCCGTAGCGCGCCACGAAGAAGCCCTTGAAGGTGACCCGCTGAGGGAGCGTCAGGTCGAAGGCGGGGAGTATCCGTTCGACGGAGCGCAGTGCCCCGCCGGCCGTCCCGGTCCAGGCGCCGAGCCCGCAGGCCGCCTCACGGCCGGCGCTGACGTCCTCGTAGAGGAGAGTCTGTGGCAGGGTCGCCTCCGTCGCGCCCAACTGGTCCTGGCCCGCCCGCAGTCCGGCGCGCAGTTCACGCAGCAGTTCCGCCCGTTCGGCGCGGCCGGCGGAGGGAAAACGGCCGATGGCGCGGACGGGCCCGTCGAAGGCGTCGGCCAGCCGGTCGGCCCAGGGGCGCCCGAGGGTGCGCAGCGCGCTCTGGAAGGAGCGCAGTGGATCGGGGCTGTGGACGTCGGTGTCCAGGCACGGCACCCGCACCAGTCCGAGCTGGAGCAGCGCGGCCACATATGTCTCGCACTGCGCGGGCTCGGCGTCGTGCTCGGTACGGAGCCACTCCACCAGTTCGCCGTAGCGCAGCTCGTCCCGTCCCTCGAACACACCGAGCAGCCGGTCCAGCGTGCCACTGCGGCGAAGATAGAACAGCCGGTCCTTCACCGCGTCGAAGGTCACCGCGGCCGAGTCGTCGCCGGCGCTGACCCACTGGCGTACGTACCGGATCCGGTCGTCGTCCCGCTCCCAGCCGGAGGCCGGCCGTACGGGCAGATCGGCCCGCCGGGCGGGATCGGCGAGGATCAGTTCGGCGAACCGGCCCAGCACGACGACATTGAGCCGCACATGGCTCGACCACGCGTCGTCGACCCGGATGGTGGCGTCCGCGGCGTCGTGGAACACGCCGGTGGCGACACCGGTGAAGGTGCTGAACGGGCTGGTCTTGCAGGCCGTCCGGTACAGATACGACAGCACCGACCGCTCGATCTTCCGCATCCGCTTGTCGGGGGACACACCTGCCGCGGCTCCCGCCCCGGCCTTGCCGATATAGGCGTCGAGCTGTCCCTCCAGGGTCGGGGAGGCCAGCAGGAGACCGCAGCGGAGCCGGTCCTCGGCGAGGAGCCCGCGCAGCGCGGCCCGGGTCCTGTCGAGATCGGCGGCGAGCAGTGGCGCGCCCTCGGCGCGCAGCTTCTCCAGATGGCGCCGGTCCCGCAGCCACTCGGCCGTCGCCTCCGCCGCGCGGGGAGCGAGTCCCGCGACCAGCCGGACGGCCGCCTCGGGATCCGCGGGCAGCCGGTTGTTGAAGATCTGGCGGCGCAGACCCAGCAGTTCACGGCGCTGGGCCGCGCCCGTACCGTCCGGCGCGACATCGGTGGTGCTCACCACCTCGTGCAGCAGATCGCTCAACCCGGCCGCACGGGCCCCGAGCCGGTCCTCGGCCGCCAGGACATCGTCCGCCCACCGGCGGCTGTCGTCGCAGCGCAGCGCCTCGACGGACTCGACGGGCAGCCCCGCGACGCGCAGCATGAAGCGGCGGCCCGGTTCCCAGCCGGCATCCGTCGTGTGCGTATCGGGTGCGGTGTGCGTATCGGGTGCGGTGTGCGTGTCCGGTGCGGTGTGCGTGTCCGGTGTCATCAGTCGTTCCCCCATGCCGGTCAGCCGATCTCGTAGCGGAAGTCGGCCGGCCGTGTCCGCTCATTGCCGAGCAGCATGATCAACAGGGGCTTCTCGCCGGTGCGTTCGAGACCCAGCTCCTCGATGTACGAGATGTTGTCGAAGCCCAGGGCGACGCCCGCACCGAGCCCGAGGGCGGAGGCCACGGTGTAGAAGGTCTGCGCGACGGCCCCGATGGTGCCGTTCACCAGCCGGTAGCCCCGGTCCCCCACCGCGTCCAGGACGGCGGCGGTGCGGATGGTGGGGACGATCACCACGCCGGCCTGTTCCAGGTTGTAGTTGGAGAGGAAGTAGTTGCGCTGGAGGAACGGTCCCGGCGGGCCCGTCACCACCGGGCGCAGGGCGTGTCCGGCGGGATCGTAGGCGTACGCGCCGGGCGCCACTCCCTCGACGTGGTTGATGAACGCGTACAGCGTGACCAGGCCCGGAGCGGCGGAGCCACCCGGCTCGGCGGGCTGTTCGGTGTCGCCGCCGAGCGAAGCCGTGACGCAGGCGTCGAGGGTGGCCGCCAGTTGCGCGGTGGTGACCGGGCGGGACGCGTCGAAGCGGCCGAAGCTGCTGCGCCGCTCCCGCAGGGCGTCGCGCACACTCACCGTCGGCGACTCGGGCTCCGGCAGCGCGACGGGCGTGGCCGTCCCGCTGGGCGGGATCGCGGCCGCCGGGGCGAGCGCGCCCGGCTCCGGGCGGTCGGTCGCGGCTTCCGCCGTCGCCGCGTGGATGCGCTGGAGGGTCTCGAAGCGCAGGACCGTACGGGAGCGTTCGACGTCGGTGTGCCGGACGGCGGGGACGTCGGCGAGAGCGGCGGTGGAGAGCCCGGCGCTGGGCTCGGCGCCCTCCCAGGCCAGCGGGACGACCGCGAAGACGCCTTCTTCCTCATGGGGCACACCCAGCACGTGGCTCAGCCTCTCCTCGTCGAACCACAGCGCGGGTTCGACACTCAGCCCCTGCGCGCGGGCCCAGATACGCCAGGTCCCGACGATCGCCCCGAGATCCATGCTCACCGCGTGGAAGGAGAAGCTGTTGTACTTGAACGCGTTCTGCCAGTACTTGATGCCCAGGACCAGGAACTGGTCGCGGTCCGTGCCCGCCGCACCCTCGCCGAGCGCCGCCCGTACCTCACCGGTCACATCGCCCGCGAGCAGCCGCTGCATGGAGTGGTGCGGGGCCGAGTAGTAGTGCACGCCCGGGGTCCGCGGCCCGCTGGGGCCGGAGACCCAGTAGACGCTGACCGGGTAGAGACCGCCGCCGGAGGCCGTGCCCCGGGACCAGTTGGCCTGGGTGTAGTGCGGCAGCGCGGCGAGGTCGGTATTGGTCTGGACACCGAGCCGGCGTCCGGTCAGACCGTAGGAGTCGCGCAGCATCCCGGAGAGCGAGCCCAGGGTGAACGGCCGCTGTGCGTGGCCCGGTTCGGCGGGCCGGCAGCCGGCCGCCACGGTCGCCCACTCGGGGAAGTCCGTGTCCGGCAGCGGGAAGGACTCGACGCCGGGGTAGAACTTCGCCTTCCTCGGCCGATCCGCCCAGTCGGGGACGAAATCGGCGGGCTCCATCGGGATCCGGCCGCGCTGCATGATCGCGGCCGCATAGTCATGGGCGTAGCCCACGGGACCCTCCTCTCTGCTGGACGGTGCTGTGCTGAACGGTTCGGTGCCGGTCGGTTCGGTGCTCGTCGATTCGGTGCTCGTCGGTTCGGTGCTGGACAGTTCGCTGCCGGCCGGGCTCAGGCACTGGACGGTGGATCACGGGAAGGGGTGCGGGGCCGGGTTGATGTCGTCCGGTCCCAGATCGTGGTCGCGCAGTCCCGCCGTACGCAGGGCGGTGCGCAGCCGGGGCATGGTGCGGGCGCGCTGCCGGGACCAGCCGAAGTCGATCGGCAGCAGTCCCGGGACGAGCACGCTGACGGTGTACAGCCCGAGCGTGCGCTGCTCGGGCATGGTCTGGTCGACCACCACCACGTCGAAGCCGGCTCCGGTCACCGCGTCGACACAACGCCGCAGATCCTCGCGCAGATCCTCGGCGGCCATGGCGCCGGAGGGGTCCGGCCAGCGCAACTCGCTTACGGCGCAGGGTGGTTCGGGGGCGACTCCGTGCCGGTGCGGACTGTCCGGGTCCAGCAGGAATCCGGCGTGCTCGCCCATCTCCGGCACGCCGTACACCAGGGGATGGTCGTGCAGCGCCGTCACCCGGCCGAAGTCCGCCGCCATGGCGCGCAGCCGGGACTCGTCGCGCTCGGTGCGGTCCCGCAGGTTCACGGCGTCGGTCGCGATCTCGCAGAGTGCCGAGTCGAGCGCGGACTCGGGGTCGAGCCCGGCGCCCGCGCCGAAGCACATCCGGCCGGGTCCGCCGTCGAAACGCTCGGCCACGGCGGTGACCACCGGGACCGGGAAAGTGATCCGGGTGTCGAAGAACCGTGCCCGGTAGCCGTACATCGCCAGCCGGTCGACCATGTGCCGGGTGGAGGCGCGGGTGCTGGTGGCCGGGTCGATCTCGGGCAGCGGCTGCTGTCCGTACCAGGCGAGGAGGAAGGCGTCGCGCTCGATGACCTCCATCAGTCCGAAGTAGACCGCCTCCTCCAGACAGCCGCCGGAGGCACAGCCGTTGGAGCTCTCCTGCACGAACCGGTTCTCCAGGCCCGGTGCGTGATAGTACGTCAGCACCTCGGGGACCAGCCGCGGCTGCTCGTCACGCAGGGAGTAGCCCCATACCCAGGGGATCTCCCGGTCGGGCGCGAACGGGCGTACCCGTGGGTTGGCCCGGTAGAAGTCCGGTGCGTACAGGCCCACTTCGCGGGGGTCGACGGCCTCGGCGCCGAACCGGTCGAGCGTTCCGGTGACGCTGGTGATCCGGGAGCGCGCCCGCATCCCGGCGTAGCGCTCCATGCCTTCGAGCACACCGATCCGGTTGCTGTGCCCGAAGGAGTCGGCGTGGCCGCCCCAGAACGTCTCGCGCAGATACTCGCCGGAGCGCATCGAGAAGCAGCCGATGGTCGCGGAGGTGGAGGTGGAGGAGACGTCATGGACCACGGACGGCCCGAGCGCGCCGCACACCGGGTTGGCGAACGCGGCGACGTCGATGCCGTACGCCTCGATGGGCCGCAGCCGGAAGGAGCCCGGCCGGTGCTTGCGGGCGGGACGGAGGGTGATCCGGGCGTCCTCGGCGGTATCGGTACGGGGCGTGGCGCAGCGCGGGCATTCGGGGTCGGGCACGAGCGGGTAGTGCCGGACGGTGAGGGTCCGCAGATCCACCAGCCGGATCTCGGGGAAAGGGCCCGCAGGGGCCGGCGGCTGTTCGCGCAGGGCGGTGACGAGCGCGGCCACGGCGTCCGTCGCGAACGGTGTGGCGTAGGGCCACTCCCCGGCCGCCCGGGTCTCCCCGCCCAGTTCGAGGGCGTCGCGCAGCGCCACGGACCGTACGGCCTGCCAGCGGCGGGCGAGGCAGTGGGAGCAGGCCGGCGCCGGCGCGCCGTCGGCCCCTGGCACGGGCCCGATGACGGCGTGCGCGCCGTACAGCCGGACCGGGACCGACGCGTCGGTGTGCTGCCCGGCGGCGTCCCGCCCGGTCGGCCCGCGGTCCGCCGACCGCCGGCCGGCGGTGTCGTGTCCGGGCGCGAACGCGTCGTGCGTACCGAGCGCGCCGACGCTCACCCCGGGCCCGCCGAGCCGTCCCAGGGCCTGACGCAACAGGTCCTCCGCCGGGCGGACATCGAGTGTGCTAGGCGCCACGGGATGCCTCCGCGGTGAGGAGCACGCGGGCGGTCCTGATGCCCGCGGTGGCCAGGTCCGCGGAACCGGTGTCCACCATCAGGGCGTCGCGTCCCGCCGCCCGGAGCCGGTCGAGCACCTCGGACCAGCCGGTCACCGCCCGGGACGCGACGGCCCCGGTCCCCTCGGTGTCGGTGGCGTGGAGGGTCGTCGCGGCGAGGTCGCGGAGCAGCGGGTCGCCGAGGTCGAACGGCGCGGCCGTCTCCTCCCGGCCCAGCTGCACCTGCCCCAGCAGATCGCGCAGCGCGGCGACAGCGGCGCGCCGCGCGTCGAGGTCGCTGCCGACGGCCCAGTGTCCGGCTCCCCGCGCGAGCAGCACATGCGCCCCGGAGCGGCCGCTCTCGCCCAGGTCGAGCAGGTCCAGCTCGATGCCGAGGACGGCCGCGGACCGGATGAGGAAGGTGAGTTCGGCATCGGCCCCCTCCCCCTCCGCGAGCGGCTTCAGCGGCACCCTGCTCGCCGTAGCGCCCCGCAGGGTGCGGCACAGCGCGTCATGGGCGAGGGCGGAGAGCAGGCCGTCGGCCGCGGCGTCCGCCGCCGTGGCGCCCGCTCCCGTCCCGGCGCGCGTCGGCTCGAACAGCCGGTCGGCGTTGTGGGGGCCGAAGGTGCGTACGGCCGCGGCCGGGACGAGGATGTGCTCCTTGGTGAGCAGCGAGACGGCCGGGGTCCAGGCCGTCACCCGCTCACCACCGGGGGCCGCGCCCGTACCCGTACCTGTCCCCGTACCTGTACCCGTACCTGTACCCGTACCTGTACCCGTGCCCGTGCCGCCGAAGAGCGTCAGCGCGGTGGGCTCCAGCGCACGCACGCTCGTGCCGAGTGACTCGACCTGATGCGCCGTCAGGATGCCTGCGGTGGGCACGACATGCTCCGCGTACACCCCGGCCGCCGCGTTCAGCGCCCGCAGCCGTGCCCCCGCGACATGGTGCACGTCGAAGGCGGCGATACGACGCGAGGCGCCGTGGCCTGTGCCGAACTCGACGAGGGTCGCCTTGAGCGGGATCTGGGTGAGCGGCTCGTCCGCGAACCGGCCGAAGACTCCGACGTGCGGCCGGACCAGGACCGAGCGGCGGTTCAGCTCCTCCACCAGTGCGTCGGCCTCCCGGGCCGTGTCGGCCGTCGGCATCGCAGGAGTGCCGCTCCCGGCCGCCGTGAGATCCACCGGGAGAGCCGACGGGAGGTCCGACGCGACGTCCAGGGGGACGTCCAGGGGCAGATCCACGGAGCCTGCCGGGGCGCCGGCCTCCGCCGTGCCGGCGCAGAACGGGCAGCGCGGGTGCGGCAGCAGGGGTTCGGCCGTGACATCGAGGGACTTCATGTCCTGGATGACCAGTTGGCCCGCGGTCTCCGCCGGCAGCGCGCCGGTGGTGATACGGAAGATCTCGTAGCCGAGCAGATTGCCGATCATCGCGGCCAGGGGGCGACTCGGGAGGTCACCGGACGGTACGGAACCGGGCAGCGCCAGCCCGCTCCAGATGTCGGCCGCCGCCGCTGCCCCGTCGTGGGAACCGACGCGCAGCGCCGCGCAGGACCAGCAGCCGGCCGTGTCGGGCGTCATCAGCGGTCCGACCACGGCGAACCGGCCGTAGGACCAGGCCGGCAGGAGTGTACGGCCCTCGGGCACGCCGGCCCGGAGCAGCGGGAACAGCCGCCGCGGGGCCGCGGGTCCCCCGGTGACCACCACGAGGTCGTACGAGGCGAGGTCCGTCCAGCTCAGGGGCTGCCCGGGGTCGTCCGCCGCGATCCGCCGCAGGTCCACGGGGCAGCCGTCGGACGCCGCCTCCCGCGCCTCGGACTCGATGGCCGTGACGCTCTCGGCTCCGAGTCCCGGCTGCACGCCGATGGTCGCGCAGCCGTTGCGGATCAGGCTGAGGACACACCAGCGGGCCACGAGCTCGTCGCCGAGCACGGCCACCCGTGCCGTACGGAAGCGGTCGAAGCGGCGCTCCGCGTCATCGGAGTAGTGGTCGACGTAGGCGATCTGCGGGGCGAAGCGCCGTGCCACGTCGGGCTGTGTGCCGTACGCCTCGTTCACGGTCGCCGGGACCGGCCGGGCGAAGTCCCGTTCGTACAGGCTCTTCACCAGCTCGCCGACCATGGAGCGCTGCTGGTCGCCGAGGCCCTGGCAGATCGCGGCGACCGAGTGCTCGCCGGTGAGATGCGGCACGATCAGTGTGGCGAACCGGTAGGCGGACTTGGCCGTCAGCTGGAAACCGCCGTCGGCGTTGTGGAAGAGCACCCCCTCCGGTGTTTCGGTGAAGAGCACGTCGCGGCGGATGCGCGGGCGGGTCGAGGCAACGGTCGCGTAGATCGCTGAGCCCATGAGAATGACACCCCTGGATGCTTGGTCAAGGTGGCCTGATCGTGGTGGAGTTCGGGCATCGCCCGTCAGTGGCGTGCTGTCGCCGCCTGGCTGTTGTGCTTCTCGCGCGCCTGCTGACGCGCGTAGATTTTCAGCAGTCGATGGATGCGGTACGGGCCGGGAGGCCCTTCTTCGAGCAGACCCGCGTCGGCGAGCCGCTCCAACGCCTCTTCCGCCTCGGGTGAGTCACCGAGTGCGTGGGAGGAGAGCAGCAGCCCCTCATGGTCGCCGAGCCGGTGGAAGGCCTCCCTCCAGCGCGGCTCCAGGCGGCGCAGCGCGCCGCCGAAGACCTGCGGTACGGACAGCCGGGGGTCGTCGGCGAGGGAGAGCCGGGCGGGCAGGTCCTCCGCCAGCCAGGCCACGCAGTCCTCGACGCGCAGCCCGGGGCGGGTGAGCAGCCGGGCGGCGGCGATCCGCAGGCTGAGCGGGAAGTGGCCGCAGATGCGGGCGAGTTCGGCCGCGGCTGCCGGTTCCGCCGCCACGCGTTCCGGACCGAGCACGGCGGCCAGCAGTTGCCGGGATTCCGCCGGATCCAGGGTGGACAGCCGGTGCACGCTGCCGCCGTGCGTGGCCATCAGTCCGGCGAGACCGCGTCTGCTGGTGATGAGCGCGGCGCTGCCCGGGCCGGCCGGGAGCAGTGGCCGGACCTGATCGGGGCTGGTCACGTCGTCGAGGACGAGCAGTGTGGCGCCGTCGGCGGTGCCGGGCGGCGGCAGGTGCGCCAGCGCCTCGGCCGGGGTGACGGAGGAGCCGTCCTCACGCGTCATGGCCAGGATGAACACGCCGCCGGGGAAGCTGTCCTGGCTGTCATGGGCGGCCTGCCGGGCCAGCGCCGTCTTGCCGATGCCCGGGGCTCCGGAGAGGACCACGACGGTGGTGTCCGTGGATCCCCCGGTGAGGCGGGCGGTGATGGCCGCCCGCTCGGTGGTACGGCCGGTGAAGGACGGCACCGGCGGCACCGGGCGTACGGCGGGCATGAGCGGTACGGGCGGTACGGGCGGTACGGGAGCGGGAGCCGGGACGGGGACCTGAGCGGGGGCGGCGATCGCCAGGGGTTCGGCGCGCGGCGCGAGAGCCACCGCCGTACGGCCGCCGGGCGGGGGCACCGTCCGGTCGAGCGCCGGATCGAGTGCGAGCGGGCCGAGATCGTCTCCGCGGAGGATCGACAGTTCGAGCCGCTGGAGCGACGGGCCGGGATCGACGCCCAGTTCTTCCTTCAGCCGGCCTTTCACACTGCGGTACTCGGAGAGCGCCTCCGACTGCCGGCCGGTGCGGTAGAGGGCCTCGATGAGCTGTTCGGAGAACCGTTCGCGGCCGGGGTGCCGGCGCGCGGCCTCCCAGAGGTCGACCAGTACCTGACGACATCGGCCCAGCGCGAGCTCGATGTCGCAGGCCCGTTCGAGCGTACGCAGCCGCTCCTCGGTCAGCCCCGGCACCTCGTCGCGGTGCAGCATCGGGGAGGGCACGTTCGCCAGCAGGGGCCCCTGCCAGAGCGTGAGCGCCTCCTTGAGCCGGTACAGCTCCCCCTCGGCGTCGTCGGCGTCGTCCGCCGCCCGTACCAGCGCGCGGAACCGGACCAGGTCGAGCGTGTCGGCGTCGGCGTTCATCCGGTAGCCACCGGGCACCGCCTCGATGACATTGCGGGTGACTCCGTACTTGACGAAGATCCGGCGCAGCCTGAGGACACAGCTCTGGAGCGCGGCCCTGGCCGTGGCCGGCTGGTCCTCGTCCCACAGGGCGCGCAGCAGATACCCGGTGGACACGACGGATCCCGGGTGAATGAGGAGAGCCGCCAGCAGACTGGACGGTTTGGACGGTTTAAGAACAACAACGTCATGGCCCTCGGCAATACTCAAAGGACCCAAAAGCTGAAAACGCACGCGACCCCGCCCCCGAATCAGTAGCGTCCGTGACGCATGAAAGTGCCGAATCCTGGGCACCGCACGACATCAGGGCATCCGTGGACGGAAAGGGTGCGCATTTTTCGTTGGTACAGACCTCTGCCAGGCCCCACTGATTCCCCACTCCCCCGTAGCCACGCTGCCGAGTTGCCCCGTCACCATCGATGAGGGCCAGCTCAGCGGAGTGATACGTACCGCCGTTCCAAAGGAAATTAACGTTGCTTTACCAACAGATGAATAGGCTCGGCGGTGCAGTTCAGTGGTTTCCAAAACAATGCCGACGCCCAGAACTTGTTGGGCATCCTAGTAACTCACCCATGGAAAGTCGACCCTCCGGCGCGCGGGGTATTCCCGGACGGCGAACCAACCGGAAAGAAGCACTTATTGAGTGTGAATACGGCCCGCCGTCGCGAACACGCACAAAGAGGCACACACAAAGGGGGAGGTCCCGCGGAGCGCGCTCCGCGGGACCTCCAGGGCGCCGTGCCCGAGCGGGTCAGCCCGCCCTGTCCGTGCCCGTGCCCGTGTCCCTGTCCGTGCCCGTGCCCATGTCCGTGTCCGTGTGCTCCGCTTCCGTCAGGACGACCGTGACTCCGCGCGCGCGGAGCCCCTCGACGACGCGGGGGTCCGCCCCGTCGTCGGTCACCAGCGTCCAGTCGGGCCGGAGCGGGGTCCAGGTGTGGAACGGCCGCCGGCCCAGCTTCGCCGCGTGGGCCAGGACGTACACCCGCTCCGCGCGCCGGGCCATCAGCTCCTTGAGGCGCGTCTGGCGCAGGTCGGCCTCGCAGATGCCGTACTCCGCCGAGACACCGTCCGTGCCCAGGAAGAGCCGGTCGAACGTGAGGCGTTCCAGAGCCGCTTCGGTGAGCGGTCCCACGAACCCCTGGCTGAGCGGGCGCAGCGTCCCGCCGAGGCATTCGACATGGACGGACTCGACGTCCGCCAGCTCCTGAAGGGCCGTCAGTCCCGTGGTGGCCACGGTGACGTCCTTCGCCGTGCGCAGTTCGTGGGCGAGCGCCCCGACGGTCGATCCCGCGTCGAGCAGCAGCGACTCCCCCGGCCGTACTTCCGCCGCCGCCCAGCGCGCGATGGCCTGCTTGGCCTCGAACGCCTCGCCCGTACGCTGGCGCAGCGACGCCTCGGGGTGGGCGGCCAGCGCCATGGCGCCGCCGTAGGTACGGGCGAGCTGCCCGTCCGAGGTCAGCTTCGCGAGATCGCGCCGGATGGTGGAGGCCGTGACCCCGAACAGCTGGGACAGCTCCTCCACACTGGCCAGTCCGGTGGTCGTGGCGAGATGGACGATGCGGTCGCGCCGGGCCTTCGATCCGATCGCAGACATCAGTCTTCTGTCCTCCGGTGCGGACGATCGGGTGGTCAACGGGCCGGAGTGGTGGACATCTCGGCGGCCTGGCGCAGGGCCTCGACCATGCTACCGGCCTCGGCCCGGCCCGTACCCGCGATGTCGAAGGCGGTGCCGTGGTCGACGGAGGTACGGATCACCGGCAGTCCCACGGTGAGGTTGACGCCGGCTTCGATGCCCATGACCTTGACGGGGCCGTGGCCCTGGTCGTGGTACATGGCGACGATCAGGTCGTAGTCGCCGCGTGCGGCGAGGAAGAAGGCGGTGTCGGCGGGGAGCGGTCCGACGGCGTCGATGCCGTCGGCGCGCAGCACCTCGATGGCCGGGACGATCTTCTCCTCCTCCTCGCCGTAGCCGAACAGACCGTTCTCGCCCGCGTGCGGGTTGATGCCGCACACCCCGATGACGGGCTTCGCGACGCCGGCCCGCACCATCGCCTCGTGGCCGCGGCGCACGGTCCGCTCGACGAGTCCGGGTTCGATCCGGTGTACGGCGTCGATCAGCCCGATGTGGGTGGTCACATGAATGACCTTCACCTTGGGGGTGGACAGCATCATCGACACCTCCTCGACCCCGGTGAGATGGGCGAGGAGTTCGGTGTGTCCGGGGTAGAGGTGGCCGCCCGCGTGCAGGGCCTCCTTGTTGAGCGGGGCGGTGCAGATGCCCTGTACGTCGCCGCGCACGGCGAGTTCGGCGGCGACTCGTACGTACTGGTACGCGGCGTCGCCCGCGACCGCGGACAGCTGTCCCCACGGCAGGTCCGCGGGGAGCAGTCCGAGGTCGATGACGTTGATACGGCCCGCCCCGAACACGGCGTCGGCCGGGATCTCGACGGAGACGATCTCGCAGGAGACGCCGAGGATCCGGGCCGCCTGGCGCAGGCGTTCCGCGTCGCCGACGACGACGGGGCGGCAGCGGCGCGCGGTGTCGGCGTGGAGCAGCGCGGGGACGATCACCTCGGGGCCGATGCCGGCGCCGTCGCCCATGGTGACCGCGATGATCGGGATCGGCGCGGCGGGCGTCTCCGGCTGCACGGGGGCCTCCACGGGGGCGGTCGTCGGGGCTGCGTTCACAGGTCTTCTCCTTGGGGTGCGGATGACGCGTACGGTGGGGGGACGGGCGCGACGGACCCCGCGGCCGTTACGGCGGGCTGGTCATCCCGTACGACAGGCTGACCGCCCGGTACGGCGGGGTGAACCGGCCGCAGGGCGCGGGCGATCCGCAGCAGGGACCCGGTGTCGCCGTAGCTTCCGGGGCGGGTGACGACGGAGCGGCCGTCGTCGGTGCGGGAGTGCACGGCTCCGTGGTGGATCTCTCCCGCCGGATGGAGCCGGGTGACACCGAGCGCGTCCAGGACACGCCGCGCGGTCTCGCCCCCGGTGAGGACGAGATCGGCGGGGTGGGGCACGGCGGCGACGGCACGGGCCAGACCCGCCACCACACGGCGGGCCGAACCGGCGAGGATGCCACGGGAGTTGTCGACACTGACGACCGTGACGCCGTGCGGGTCGACGGGGAAGGAGAGCGGCGGGCCGGCCTCGGCGAGCCGAGCGGCCGGGAGTGCGGTGTGCCGGGCCCCGACGTCGGTGAGTTGCGCGATCTGCGCAACCGCGCCGGGTTCCGCGGTGCCCACCACGACGAGCAGCGGCCGATCCGGGGGAAGGGGCCCGCGCGGTGACGGTACGTCGGCGCCGGCGGGGCTCAGCACCCGGCCGAGGGCGGCGGCGAGTCCGCCGGTGCCCATGAGCCGTACGTCCGGTCCCAGCGGGAGCGCGGCCGCGATCACCGCGTCCAGGTCCGCGTCCGTCTCGGCGTCGCAGACGGGGCGCAGCCCCGCCGCCATGAGGTCGCGGAGCAGGACCGTGAGTTCCGCTCGGGGGGAGCGTACGGCGCCGAGCGGTACGCCGGCCGTCCGCAGACCGCCGAGGGCGGCGGCCACCGAGTGCGGTACGGGCAGCGACTCGGCGCGCCAGGCGTCGGTGGCGTGCAGCGGGGTGCCGCGCAGATGGACGACGCCGTCGCGGACGGTGCGCCCGGCCACCGGCAGGGCGGGCGCGATCACGAGTCCGGCGGCGCCCCGCGCGTACGCGGCGGCCTCGGCGGCGAGGTTGCCGCGCAGCAGCGAGTCCGTCTTCTTGATGAGTACGGTGCCGGCGGCGGCGCCGCGCACGGCCTCGCCGACGATACGGGCGGCCTCGTCGGCGGGAAGCTGGCGGGTGTCGAGATCGAGGACCAGCGCCTCGCCCTCGGCGGGTGGAGCCGCGGGCGCCGGGCCGAGCACGATCCGGCCGGGGAGGCGCAGCGCCACCGCCGTCTCGGCCGCACCGGACAGATCGTCCGCGAGAGCGAGTACGCGGCACGGTTCACGCCCGGCGCTGGGCTTGATGACCACGGATACCTCCTCCGGGCGGCCCGGGCGGGCTGCCTCGGTGCCTGATGATGACACATGCTGCGCGAAGTGCGCGAGACCTCTTGCGCGGAACGCGCAATCGTGCCACCTTTTGCGGCGCGACACCTGTTGCCGCCGGACAGACCGGACCCCGGGAATCACGCCCCTGCGTCCGCCGGATCCGACGGCGACAGCTTGAGCCGGTCGCTTCCCAGCACCCGAGAAGGTCGACGATGACCCCTACTCCTCAGAGCGCTCCTCCCGACGCTCCCTCGCGTGAGCCCTCGCCGAAGCCCGCACGTGAGGGCTTCGGCCGTCGCACCCTGCTGCGCTGGGGCGCCGCCGGTGGCGCGGGCGTGGCGCTCGGCCCGATGGCCGCCTGCGCGGGCCCCACCGGGGCCCCCGGCCCCGGCACCCTCACCCTCGGTCTGAACCGCTCCCTGGTGAGCCTGGACAACAAGCTCAACCAGTTCGACGCCGCCGTCACCGTGCAGCGCGCGGTACGGCAGGCGCTCACCCGTATCGGTCCCGGGATGAAGCCGCGGCTGGTCCTCGCCGACCGGTTCGAGATGGCCGGACCCACCGCCTGGACCGTGCGGCTGCGCGACGGCGTGTGCTACTCCGACGGCAGCCCCGTCACCGTCGAGGACGTCGCCACGGCCCTCGGGATGTACGGGAAGGTCAACGGTTCCTTCCTGCTCGGTCTCTTCCCCGAGCTGCCCACCGTCGAGAAGACCGGCCCCCGCACCTTCCTGCTGCACACCCGCGAGCCCGTGCCGGTGCTGGACCGGCTGATGGCCAACATCCACATCACCCCCGCCGCCGCCAACCGGCCCGAGGAGCTGCGGACCGGACTCGGCTCCGGGCCGTACCGCGTCCTCAAGGCCAACGCGGGAGCCGGCGAGTACACCCTCGGCCGCAATCCGAGGTACTGGGGCGCCAGGCCGCGGATCGAGACCGTACGGGTCCGGTTCGTACCGGAGGAGTCCAGCCGGGTCGTCGCGCTGCGCAGCGGCGAACTCGACGTCGTCGACACCCTCACCCCGGACTCGGCCGAACAGCTCACCGGGCTGCCCGGCGTCCAGGTCGAGGAGACCTCCGGCGTCCGGATGTGCCAGTTGTTCTACAACTTCCGCAAGCCCGCGGGCACCCCGCTCGCCGACCCCCGGGTGCGGCGCGCGCTGACGTACGCCATCGACGGCGACGCCCTGGTCGACGACGTGCTCAACGGTTCGGCGGAAGAGGCCGGCGGTGTGGTGCCGCTCGCCCTCGAAGGCGCGGTGCGCACCGGCTCGTACACATACGACCCCGGCAGGGCACGCGCGCTGCTGAGGTCGCTGGGCGCGACGGATCTGCGGATCAGAATCATCTGGGAGTCCGGGGAGTTCGCCGCCGACACCTCGGTCATGGAAGCCGTCCTGGACATGCTCAAGGCCGTCGGCGTACGCGCCTCGCTCCAGCAGTTCGAGCCGGGCGGCGACATCCTGACCTGGCGTCAGGGCCGCGCGGGCGACTGGGATGTCATCGGCAACGGCTACGGCAGCCCCACCGGCCAGGCGCTCACCACACTCCAGGGCATGTACGGGGGCACGGCGGCGAAGGAACGTACCCGCGACGCCTTCATGGGGTACGTGATCCCGCGCGTGGAGCGGCAGCTCACCGCCGCCTCCACCGAGGTGGACGACACCGAGCGGAACAAGCGGCTGGCCGCCGTGCAGAAAGCCATCTGGGAGACGTGGCCCAGCCTCTGGGCCTTCGCGCCCAAGACGCTGCTCGCCCGCAGAACCCGCGTCCGTGGCCTGTCGCTGCTCCCGATCAACTCCTATGACCTGTCCGCCGTACGGCTGGAGGGCTGAGCCGTGCCGACGTATCTCGCCAAACGGCTCGGCCAGAGCCTGCTCACCGTCTTCCTCACCCTGACCACCGTCTTCCTGCTGGTACGTCTCGCCCCCGGCGATCCGGCCGCCGCCTATGCCGGCCCCACCGCGACCACCGCCGATCTCGCCCGTATCCGCGCCCAGTTCGGCCTGGACCAGCCACTGCTCACGCAGTACGGCATCTTCCTGCGCGATCTGCTCACCGGAGACCTCGGCACCAGCTACTCCTTCCACGCCCCGGCCCTCGACGTGGTGCTCGACCGGATGCCGTACACCATCACGCTCGCCGTCTCCGCGATCACCGTCACCGCCGTGGTGGCCGTACCGCTCGGTGTGTGGATGGCGCGCCGCGCCGACTCGAAGCGCGAGCTGGGCGCGAATGTGCTGACCATCACCGGGCAGTCCATGCCGGATTTCTGGACCGGCGTGATGCTGCTGACCGTCTTCGCCGTGCTGCTACCCGTGCTGCCCGCCTCCGGATTCACCTCCTGGAGCGGTCTCGTCCTGCCGACGGTCACCGTGGCCATCCTGCAACTGGCCCTGATCTCACGGCTGGTACGGCGCGAGATGACCACGGCGCTCGCCTCCCCCTACCTCACCGTCGCCCGCTCACGCGGCTTCTCCGAACGCACCCTCACCTGGCGCTACGCCCTCCCCAACTCGGGGGTGCCGCTGCTCACGGCCATCGGTACGCGGTTCGCGGCGCTGCTCAACGGCGTGGTCGTGGTCGAGGTCGTCTTCGGCTGGCCCGGCGTCGGCTCGCTCGTCGTCCGTGCGCTGGAGACCCGGGACTATCCGCTGATCCAGGCCACCGTGCTGGTCACCGCGACCCTCGCGATCCTCGTCCAACTCCTCGTCGACCTCGCCTACCCGCTGCTCGATCCGCGGGTGCGCCTCGGAAAGGCGGCCTGAGACATGACCACCGCCCCGCGTACCGCCGCGTCCCCGGGCATCCCGCCCGCCGGCGCGACCGCCTCCTCCTCAGGCGTCCGGCCGAGCGCCGTCACCGCCCGCGATCTCGCCCGTGCCACCGCCACCCGGCAGCGGCGCGGCGCCCGGTTCAAACTGTGGGCGGGAGCCGTCTGCACCGCGCTCGTCGTGCTGCCGGTCGCCCTCGCGGGTCTGCTGCCGCTGCCGGGCGCCGACGCGCAGGATCTGTCCCGGCGCCGGCTGCCCCCGCTCAGTGACGGGCATCTGTTCGGCACCGACCAGCTCGGCCGCGATCTGCTCTCCCGTGTGCTGCACGGCGGCCAGGTCTCGCTGACGGTCGGCATCCTCGCCGTACTCGTCTCGGGACTGATCGGTGTCGCGGCGGGCTCCGCGGCCGGATTCTTCGGCGGCTGGGTCGACGCGGCCGTCTCCCGGCTGCTGGAGGCCCAGCTCGCGCTGCCCCTGCTGATGATGCTGCTGCTCGTGGTCGCCCTGTTCGGTCCTTCCGTCGTCGTCATCACCTGCGTGATCGCGGTCGCGCAGTGGCCCGAGGTGGCGCGGCTCACCCGCTCGCTCGTGCTGGTGGAACGGGAGAAACCGTATGTGGCCGCCGCCCGGGTCCTGGGGCTGCGCGGCTGGTCGGTACTCGGCCGGCATGTCATCCCCAATGTGATCCGCCCGGCGAGCCTGGTGGTCCTGCTGCTGCTCGCCCAGGCCGTACTGCTGGAGAGCGCCCTGAGCTTCCTCGGCGCGGGACCGCAGCGGCCGTTCGCGACCTGGGGCCGGATCATCTCCGACGGCCAGGACTACATCACCACCTCGTGGTGGCTGGTCACCCTGCCGGGTCTCGTCATCGCCCTGCTGGTGGTCGGCGTCAACCTGCTCGGCGACGGGCTGCGCGACCGTACGGGTACGACGAAGGCGCCGCGCGGGGCGCGGGTGCCGCGTGGCACGCGCGCCGCACGTGCCGAGAAGGGAGCCTGAGCCATGACGGATGTTCCGCCGAAGGACGCGCCGCTCAGGGACGCGCCGCCGAAGGATGTTCCCTTGCTGGACGTCGAGGACCTGCAGATCGAACTCATCACCGCGCACGGCGTGGTCCGCGCCGTGGACGGAGTGAGTTTCACCGTCGGCAGGGGCGAGACCGTGACACTCATCGGCGAGTCCGGATCCGGCAAGTCCACCACCGCCATGGGCGTGCTCCGGCTGCTGCCCGAGGGCCTCGCGGTGCTGTCGGGGAGCGTACGGATCGCCGGGCGGGATATCCTCGCCGACCCCGGCGCGGCCCGCGCGGTACGCGGCCGCACCGTGTCACTGATCCCGCAGGACCCGATGACGGCCCTCAGCCCGGTCCATACGATCGGCCGTCAGCTCGGCGACGCGCTGCGGCTGCGGCACCCCGGACTGTCCCGCGCCGCGCTCAGGGAACGCGGGACCGACCTGCTGGCCCAGGTGCGTATCCCCAGGCCGGAGACGCGCTGGAAGGCGTATCCGCACCAGTTCTCCGGCGGCATGCTGCAACGCATGCTGATCGCCGTCGCGCTCGCCGGGGAACCGGAGCTGCTGATCGCCGACGAGCCCACCTCGGCGCTGGACGCCACGGTGCAGGCGAGCGTGCTCGATCTGCTGATGGAACTACAGGAACAGGAGTCTCTCGGGATGCTGATGATCACACACGATCTGGGGGTGGCCCGGGTCGTCTCCGACCGTATCCATGTCATGAGGGAGGGCAGATTCGTGGAGTCGGGATCCGCCGGGCAGATCGTAGACCGGCCGGCCGCGCCGTACACCCGCGACCTGCTCGCCGCCGTACCCCGGCTCGGCGCCTGGGACGAGGACACCCTCGCGCGGACCGCGACAGGGGAGGCACGCCCATGACCCGTACGCACACCACCGGCGCCGGTCCGTTTCTGAGCGTCGAGGACCTCGTGGTCGAATACCCCACCGCACGGGGCCCGTTCCGCGCGGTCGACCGGGTGAGCTTCCAGCTGGAGCGCGGTGGCTCGCTCGCGGTCGTCGGCGAGTCGGGATGCGGCAAGTCCACCCTCGCCCGCGCCCTCGTACGGCTGCTGAGGCCCACCTCGGGCCGGATCGTGCTCGACGGTACGGACATCGCCGGGATGGCCGAGCGGCGGCTGCGCCCGCTGCGGCGGCGCGTCCAGATGGTCTTCCAGGATCCGTACGGGTCGCTCGACCCGCATCTGACCGCCCAGCAGATCGTGGCCGAGCCACTGCGCCTCTCGGGCGTCGGGGACAGGGCGGAGCGCGCGCGGCGCGCGGCCGGGCTGATCGACCGGGTCGGGCTGCCCGCCACCGCCCTGCACCGCAGGCCGTCGGAGTTCTCCGGGGGCCAGCGCCAGCGCATCGGGATCGCCCGCGCGCTCGCCTCCCGGCCGGAACTGCTGGTGTGCGACGAGGCGACCTCCGCGCTCGACGTCTCCGTCCAGGCCCAGGTGCTGGACCTGCTGCGCGAACTCCAGGCCGAGACCGGAATCGCCTATCTCTTCATCGCGCACAACCTCGGGGTGGTCCGGGAGATCAGCGACGAGGTGCTGGTGATGAACGCGGGCCGGATCATCGAGAGCGGCCCGACCGGCGCCGTGCTCGCCTCACCGGCCGAGCCCTACACCCGGGCGCTGCGCCGCGCCGCCCTCGACCCCACGGCGATCCGGGGCGTGAAGCCCCGCCACCTGCTCGGCATCGCGGCTGAGCCACGCACCGCCACCCCCGTATCGGAAGGCACCCGCTCGTGACCACCGGCATCCACCTGCCGCAGCTCCCCGTCCCGCTGTCCCGGCTCGTCCTGGGCACCATGACCTTCGGCGACACCGTCGACCGCGCGGGCGCCGCCGCCATGCTCGACACCGCGCTCGACGCGGGCATCACCGGTGTCGACACCGCCAACGGGTACGCGGGCGGCGAGAGCGAACGTATCCTCGCCGGACTGCTGCCGGGCCGTCGCGACCGGATCGTACTGGCCACCAAGGCCGGTATCCCCCACCCCGACCAGGGCGAGCACGCCCCGCTCTCCGCCGCCGGAATGCGCGCCGCGCTGGAGGGCAGCCTCAGGCGGCTGGGCACCGACCGTGTCGATCTCTTCTATCTGCACCAGCCCGACCGCGCCACACCGCTCGCGGAAACCCTGGCGGCCGTCGCCGAGTTCGTCGCCGAGGGGAAGATCCTCGCGCTCGGGGTCTCGAACCACGCGGCCTGGCAGATCGCCGAACTCGTCCGTACGGCGGGCGAGACGGGGGCTCCGCGCCCTGTGGTCGCCCAGCAGCTGCACAACCTGCTCGCGCGCCGGCTGGAGGAGGAGTACGTCGAGTACGCGGCGGTCACGGGACTGCGCACCATGGTCTACAACCCGCTCGGCGGCGGCCTCCTGACGGGTCGTCATATATTCGAGCACACTCCGGATTCGGGCCGGTTCGGGGACTCCAAGCTCGCCGCGATGTACCGGCAGCGCTACTGGGACGAGCGGCTGTTCGCCGCGGTCGGCCAACTCGCCGGGATCGCGGGCGAGGCCGGTATCCCGCTCACCGAACTGGCGCTGCGCTGGCTGCTCGAACGGCCTTCCACCGACGCGCTGCTGCTCGGCGGCTCACGCACGGAGCAGCTGCGGGCCAACATCGCCGCCGCGCAGGCCGGTCCGCTGCCCGCCGGGGTGACCGCCGCCTGTGACGAGGTCGGAGCCGGGCTGCGCGGCCCGATGCCCGCGTACAACCGCTGACCCCGGGCCCCTCCCCGGCGCCCCCGACGCCCCCGGCGCCCCCGGCGCCCCCGGCCCCCGCACCGCGGCACCTCGGCCCGCGGTCCCGGCCCAGCCACCGGGCCGGCCCATCCCGCCCCACTCGAAGGGACTTCCATGACCCGCCCCCCGTCCGGTACGCCCGCCGCCTTCGCCACCGCCCTGCGCGCCCGCGAACAGCTCATCGGCTACTGGTCCGTCCTCGACTCCCCCGTCTCCACGGAGCGCATCGCGCGCCTCGGCTACGACTATGTGGCGCTGGACGCCCAGCACGGCCTGATCGAGTACGCGGGGCTGCTCGCCTCCCTCACCGCCATCGACACCAAGGGCAGCACCGCCGTCGGCCTGGTGCGCACCGAGGCCAACGACCCGGCGCCGATCGGCCGCGCGCTGGACGCGGGCGCGGCCGGGGTCATCGTCCCGCTGATCGACACCGCCCAGGACGCCGCCGACGCGGTGGCCGCCGTACGCTACCCGCCGCTCGGCCGCCGCTCCTACGGCCCGATGCGCTCGGGGCTGCGGATCGGGCCCGACCCGGCCGAGGCCCATGAGCAGACCGTCGTCCTCGCGATGATCGAGACGGCGGACGGCCTCGCCAACGTCGCGGAGATCTGTGCGACCGAGGGGCTCGACGGCGTCTATGTCGGCCCGTCCGATCTGCGGATCGCCCTCGGCGGCGCCACCTCCACCGACCCGGCCGTCGCCGACCGGTTCGAGGCCGCGCTCGTCACCGTGCGCGAGACGGCGGCCGCCGCCGGAATCGCCGCGGGGATCCACAACGCGGACGGCGCCAGTGCCGCCAGGCGGCTGGCCGAGGGCTTCACCTTCGCCACCGTCTCCAGTGACCTGACGCATCTGGCACAGATCGCGGGCAGCCATCTCGCCGCGGCCCGCGGCACCGAAGAGGCCCGGTGACCCCGGCGAACCCGGGCGCCGACGGTGTCCTGCGCGCGCATCCCGGCGAACCGGGCCGTACCGAAGCCTCGCTGGCCGCGCCCGCCGCGCAGAACCACGCCGCGAATCTGACCGTGCTGCCCGGCGGGGACCTGGGCTGCGTCTGGTTCGCCGGAACGCAGGAAGGCGTCGCGGACATCTCCGTCTGGTTCTCCCGGCTCGCCCCGAAGGCCCCCGGCTGGTCCACACCGGTCCGGCTCTCCGACGACGCCACCCGCTCCGAGCAGAACCCCGTACTGTTCCCGGCGCCCTGCGGCGAGCTGTGGCTGCTGCACACCGCGCAGCGCGCGGGCCACCAGGACACGGCCGAGGTACGGCGGCGGATCAGCCGGGACAACGGCGTGACCTGGGGACCCTCGCGCGTCCTGTTCCCGGCCACGGCAGGGGGCGGGGTCTTCGTACGCCAGCCGGTCGCCGTGCTGCCGTCGGGGCGCTGGCTGCTGCCCGTGTTCCGCTGTGTCACCACGCCGGGCGAGCGGTGGTCGGGCGGCCGGGACACCAGCTCGGTCATGATCAGCGACGACGCGGGGGCGACCTGGGACGAGCGGCCGGTGCCCGGTTCCACCGGGCTGGTGCACATGAACATCCATGCCCTGGCGGACGGTTCGGCGCTCGCGCTGTTCCGCAGCCGCCGGGCGGACCATGTGTACCGCTGCCGGTCGGAGGACGGCGGCGAGACCTGGACGGCGCCGGAGCCGCTGTCCGTCCCCAACAACAACTCCTCGCTCCAGTACGTCCCGCTGGACGACGGCCGGCTCGCCCTGGCGTACAACCACAGCAGCGCCGCCGACGCCACCGAGCGGCGGGTGTCGCTGTACGACGAGATCGACGACGACGGTGTGAGCGAGGCCGTGCCCGCGGGGGACGCCGCGCCCCCGGACGAGGCCGCGACTCCGGACGACGCGGAAAGAACCGACACCGCTTTCTGGGGCGCTCCGCGTGCCCCGCTCACGCTCTCCTTCTCGTCGGACGGCGGCCGCTCCTGGCCGGTGCGCCACGATCTGGAGACCGGTGACGGCTACTGCCTCACCAACAACTCCCGGGACGGCCTCAACCGCGAACTGTCCTACCCGTCCATCGCCCGGTCCCCCGACGGGACGCTGCACATCGCCTTCACCCACCATCGCCGCGTCATCAAGTACCTGCGTCTGAGCCCCGCCTGGACGGGCGGGGAGGATATGAACGGCTGAGGCTGGGCCATTCGTGGCCCGTCGTGACCGGTCGCGGGCGAACGGGGAATACCGCGGCCGGGTACGCGGCTGGGACCAGCATGAGCACTCTTGGACTGATCGGCAGTGGACACATCGGCAGCACCCTCGCGCGGCTCGGCGTCGCCGCCGGGCTGGATGTGGTCCTGAGCAATTCACGCGGGCCGGAGACCCTGGCCGAGCTGGTGGCGGAGCTGGGGCCGCGGGCGCGGGCCGCGACATCCGCCGAGGCGGCGGCGGCCGGGGACTGGGTCGTGGTGACCGTCCCGCTGAAGAACTACCGCCAGGTGCCGGTGGCGCCGCTGGCGGGGAAGGCCGTTCTCGACACGAACAACTACTACCCCGAGCGCGACGGGCGGATCGCCGAGCTGGACGCGGAGGAGACCACCAGCAGCGAGCTCCTCCAGCGGCATCTGCCCGACGCCCACGTCGTCAAGGCGTTCAACAACATCTTCTTCCTGCATCTGACCGCACTCGCCCGGCCCACCGGCGCGGCCGACCGCACGGCCCTCCCGATCGCCGGTGACGATCCCGGGGCGAAGGCGTCCGCGACCCGGCTGCTCGATCTCCTCGGGTTCGACGCCGTCGACGTGGGGACGCTCGCCGACAGCTGGCGCTTCCAGCCCGGCACACCGGCGTACGGCGCCCCGTACGCGCAGGACCCGGAGGGTCTCGCCATCGCCGACGACCCGGGCAGGAGCGCGGACGCCGCGACGCTCCGCACGGCGCTGGCCGCCGCCACCCGCGGCTGAGCCCGGTAACCCTGGCCGGTGACCCCGGCCGGGGTCACCGGCCAGGGGGTCCGCTACGGCCGCGCGTCCGGCATCCGTATGACCGCCGTCCCGCCGTCCAGATCCACCGTGGTCCGGTGCGGCGGGGCGCCGTCCTCCTCATCGTCCCTGAGCAGCAGCGCCGACTGCCGCTCCTTCAGTTCGTTCTGCTTGCCCGGCGAGAAGCTCGCGTGCAGCTGCTCGAACCCGGTGGCGGAAATCTGCCCCTGCCGCGCGCTGTTGCGCCACGGCAGCATGCCCGCGCGCCCCGCGCGCAGCAGCAGCTGATCGGCGAAGGCCACCACCGTCAGCACGATGACGAGGCCGGGAAGCGTCATGAACACCACTGTCTCCATCGCTCCAGTGTGCGGGTTCCGGAACTCGCCGGGAACCAGCCGGGCGCGGCGGCCGACTACTGACACGAAAGCGAGTACCAGCGCTCATGTCAGGAGCCGTTGAGGCTCCGGAGGAGGACAGCCGGTTTGCAGTGGTACGAGGACGACTCCCTCTGGTCCGACTTCGCGCCCACGATGTTCTCTCCCGGCCGCGCCGAGCAGGCCGCCGGCATCGTGGCGAGTTCCCCGCTCCTCGACTTCCCGCCCGGCTCGCGGGTGCTCGATCTGTGCTGCGGTCCCGGGCTGTTCCTGGTGCCGCTGGCGCGGCGCGGCTACACCGTCACCGGTGTCGATCTCAGTCCGTCCATGCTGGAAAGGGCACGGGCCGTCTGCGCGGAGGCCGGCGCGGACGTCCGGCTGGTGCGGGCCGACATGCTCGACTACGGGGAACCGGGCTCCTTCGATGTCGTGCTGAACGTGTTCACCTCCTTCGGCTACTTCGACGATCCCGACGACAATCTGCGGGTCCTGCGCAACGCCCACGCGTCCCTCGCCCCCGGCGGCCGGCTCGTGGTGGATGTGATGGGCAAGGAGGTGCTCGCCGGCTGGATCGGGCGGCCCCAGGCCGTGGATCTGCCCGACGGCTCCTATGTGGTGCAGCGTGATGTGGTGCTCGACAGCTGGCGCCGGCTGCGCACCGACTGGACGCTGGTACGCGGTACTTCGGCCCGTACGGCGTCCCTCACCTCCTTTCTCTACAGCGCCGCGGAGCTGCACGATCTGTTCGTGGCGGCCGGGTTCACGGATGTCGAGTGCTTCGGGGGCTTCGACGGCGGCCCCTACGACCAGAACTCCCGCCGCCTGATCGTCAGGGGGGTACGGAAGTGACGGGCGTACGCGTGCACGAGCATGTCACCGACGCGATGAAGGCCCCGGACCTGATCCGGCTGGGCCCCAATGTGGTGCTCGCGCGCTTCGAGACGATGAAGGTCTACGCGGCGCTCGGCGCGGTCCGTACGCTGCTGCGGCGCGGCCGTATCGTGCCGGGACAGACACTCATCGACAGTTCGAGCGGTATCTACGCGCTGGCGCTCGCGATGGCCTGCCACCGGTACGGGCTGCGGTGTCACATCGTGGCGTCCACCACGGTCGACGCGGTGATGCGGGCGCAGTTGGAGGTACTGGGCGCGACGGTCGACCAGATGCCCCCGTCGGAGAGTCTGCGGCTCGATCAGGAGCGGCGGGTCCGGCACGTACGCGCACTGCTGGCCCGCAGGCCGGACTTCCACTGGATGCGGCAGTACCACGACGCCGTGCACTACGCGGGCTACCGGGAGTTCGCCGAGCTGGTCACGGCGGCGCTGCCGGACCGGTCGCTGACCGTCGTCGGCGCCGTCGGCACCGGCGCCTCCACCGGCGGCCTGGTCAGGGCGCTGCGGGAACCGGGGCACGGCTCCGGGCGGGCGGTGCGGCTGGTGGGCATCCAGCCGTTCGGGAGTGTGACATTCGGCAGCGAGCGCTTCAGCGATCCGGAGGCGATCATCGCGGGGATCGGCAGCTCGATCCCCTTCGGCAACGTCCGGCACGAGCTGTACGACACGATGCACTGGGTGGACTTCCGGCATGCCATGGCGGGCGCGGTGGGTCTGCTGCGCGAACACGCCGTCTTCGCGGGGCTGTCGACGGGCGCCGGGCATCTGGTCGCGTCGTGGGAGGCGGAGCGCGACCCGGGACGGCAGCATCTCGTCATCGGCGCGGACACCGGACACCGTTACGTGGAGCGGGTGTTCGCCCGGCACACCGAGGCCCTGGACCTGCGTACGCTGCGGCCGCGCAGGATCCACGCCCTCGACGACCTCGGTCCGCCGTGGTCGGTGATGGAGTGGGCGCGCCGCCCGCACAAGGAGCCCGTGGTGGCGGAAGTCGGTTCGGAAGGGGACGCGCTGTGACCATCGCCGCGCTGGAGTCACTGTCGTTCGGACTGGCCCGGATGGCCGCCGCGGCCGCCGCGGCCGGGCACCGGCTGACCCTGCTCACCCGCGACCGGTCGGTGTACCGGCACGAGCTGGACACACTGCCGGACGACGCGCCGCTGTCCGTCGTCGACGTCGACACCTTCGACCCGGCCGCGACCCGGCGGGCGCTCGCCGCTCTGCCGGGACTGGCCGGCCTTCTCAACACCACGGACACATGGAGTGTGCCGGCCGCCGCTCTCGCGGCCGAGTTCGGGCTGCCGGGGCCCGATCCCGAGGCGGTGCGGGTGCTTCGCGACAAGGCACGGGTGCGCGAGCTGCTGCACCGCCATGGGCTGAGCAAGAGCCCCGCCGTGCCGGTGACGCCGGATCCGGACAGCGCGGGCGAGGTGCTCCGTACGCTCGCGCCGCCACTCGTCCTGAAGGACTCGGCGGGCACCTCGTCGCGGAACGTCTGGGTGGTCAGGGACGAGGAGGAGCTGCGGGCCGCGCTTCGCGAGTCGGCCCAACAGGCCCTCGTCGGGGGGCTGTTCGCGGAGTCGTTCCTCGCCGGGCCGCTCTACAGCGCGGAGACGCTCAGCTGGGCCGGCGAGACCCGGCTGCTGGGAGTGCTCAGCCGGCAGACCTCGCGGGACATCGCCGTACGGGAGGAGGCCGCCGCCTTTCCCGTCGCGCTGCCGCCGGCCGAGCGGGGCGAGATCGAGGCGTGGGTGGGCCGGGTGCTGCGGACGGCGGGGCATGACGGCGGCTTCGCCCATGTGGAGTTCATCCTCACCGGCCAGGGGCCCGAGCTGGTCGAGATCAACCGGCGGATCGGCGGCGCCCTGGTCGGTGAGGCACTGTGCCGGTCCCTGGGGACGAATGTGTACGAGGCGATGATCGAGGCCGCGCTCGGGCGCCGGCCCCGGCTCATGGATGAGCCACTCGACCACTCCGGCGCCGCCTGCGGTTTCGTGCTCGTCTATCCGGACCGGCCGGGGACGCTGGTGGGCTGGCAGGGGCTCGATGAGCTGGCCGCCTATCCGGGTGAGGTGCGCTGGTACCCGGTCAGGGCACCGGGGGACGCGATCCACACCGTGGCCGACCAGCGCGGTTGTACGGGAATGGTGCTCGCCGAGGCGGCCACCGCCGAGTTGGCGCTGCACCGGGCGGCGAGCGCCGCGGCGCGGGTGCGTCCCGTCCTGGCTCCCGTCCGGGTCGCCGATGGCGGGACGTGAGCGCGGGCCGGCACGCGCGGCAGGCGGCCGGAAGAGCAGCGGCCGGCGGAGCGGCGGCGGGGCCGGGCACGAGCGGGTCACCGGGAGAGGGCGGCCGAGCGGGCCGCGGTCGTTCCTGCTGGTCTGCTCGTTCCTGATCACGCTGGGCAGCTTCGCCGTACTGCCCTACATGTCGGTGCTGCTGCACCAGCGGCTGGGGCTCGGACTCGGCACCGTCGGGTTCGTGCTCGCCGTCGCCTCGCTGGTGCAGTTCTCCGGCGGGGTGGCCGGGGGCGCCCTGGCCCGGCGGATCGGGCTGCGCGCCACCATGCTGGTGGCGCTGGCCGTGCGTACGGCGGGGTTCGCCGCGTTCGTGCCGGGCCTCAGCAGTCCGACGGCCGCGATCGGCGCGCTGTTCCTGGTGTCGTGCGGGGCGGCGCTGTATCTCCCCGCGAACAAGGCGTATCTGGTGGAGGGGGCGGCCGAGTCGGAGCGGCCCCGGCTGCTGTCCGCGAGCGGTTCGGCGTTCAACGCGGGCATCGCGCTGGGCCCCCCGGCCGCGGCGCCGTTCGTCATGACCTCGCCGGGCGCCCTGTTCGCCGGTGTCACCGCGCTCTTCGCGGTGGTCGGGCTCGGACACGCACTGCTGCCGGCCGTGTCCTCCTCCGGGCCCGGCGGGAGCGAGCCGCGGGCGGAGGAGGAGCGCGCCGCGCGGGCGGGGAGTCCGGGCGGGGACGGTCTGCCGTTCGTGGTGACCGTACTGAGCGTGTACGTCTTCATGTTCTTCCAGCACTATCTGGCGCTCTACGCCGTCCCCCGCACCTCGGCGTCGTTCTACGCCGCGGTGCTGATGGGGTACGCGTGTCTGCTGGTGGTGGCGCAGCCCCTGTTGTCGGAGTGGATCGCCGGACTCTCCTACCGGCGTGCGATGCGGGTGGGCTTCGGCGCGATGGCCGCCGGCACGGCGGTCATCGGTGCCGGCGGGCGGACGGGGATCGGCGTGGGGGCCGCGCTGATCTGTCTGGGCGAGATCGTGCTCTTCCTCAAGAACGATCTGGAGGCACTGGACCGCTCGTCCGCCGTGCCCGCCGTGGTGTTCGGCCGGCAGCGGCTGGCCGCGGGGATCGGCGCGTTCGCCAGCGGGGTGGCGGGCGGTCAGCTGTACGGCGTGGCCGAGGACTTGGGGACGGCGCGCGGCTTCTGGTTCGCGGTCTCGCTCCAGGCGCTGGTCCTGCCGGTGCTGCTGGTCCCGCTGGCCGGTGCGGCGCGCCGCCGGTACCCCGGCTCCCGGCCGCGGAAGCACGCGACGGCCGACGGCGGTCAGCGCCGCGCCTGAGCCGGCCGGCAACGGTCCGCGCCATGGCTGAGACGGCCGAACGGCGGTCCGCGCCGTACCTGAACACAGGACGGCGCGGACCGGGCCCGGCCGTTACCGGGGAGCCGCGCGAACGAGCAGCAGCCCGGGGTCACGGTCCGCCAGCCATACGGCGGTGAGGTCGCGCCGCGCCCGCGCGACCCGTGAGCGCACCGTACCGACGGGGCAGCCCGCGGCGTCGGCGGCCTCGGCGTACGAGAGCCCCAGCACCTGGGTCAGTACGAACGCCTGCCGCCGCGCCGGGTCCAGCGCGCCCAGCGCGTCGAACACCGCGACGCCCTCGTCGAAGCCGGGCAGTTGGCGCGGCTGGGCACGCTCGGCGGCGCTCTGCCAGTCGGTGGTGTCGGCGAGCCGGGGCCGGGCGGCGGCGCCCCGGTACCGGTCGATGACCACACACCGCGCTATCGACAGCAGCCATGTGCGCGCGCAGGAGCGGCCCGCGAACTTCGCCAGGCTGGTCAGGGCCCGCAGATAGGTCTCCTGGGCCAGATCGTCGGCCCCGGGCACATCGGCTGTGAGATGCGCGACGAACCGGCGTACGTCGTCGTAGGTCGCGTGGACGAACCGCTCGGCGGCCTCACGGTCGCCATTGCCCGCGGCCAGCGCCCAGGCGGTGATCTGCGGATCGCGGTGTGCGGATCTGACGCCCGGTGAACCGCCCTCCGGGGCGCGGGCCGTGGCGGCGGGAGTACGGGGAGTGGTGGCGGCGGGTCTCGCACCGCGGGCAGGGGGATTCATCGTCGGAGCAGGGCACATCGCAGGTGGTCCTTCGTGTCCTCGCGGAGCCACGCCGGACGCGATGTCCGCGCGGCTGCCTCGGTGGCCGGTCCCCGCGGTGGGGCCGCTGCGACCGGCATGCCTGTGAACAGGCACGCGCACGTGCCTGGAAGGACCCTCGGCCGCGCGCGGCACAGCGCGGACGGACGAAGGGTCAGCGGAGGGACGGAAGGACCGGCGGACCCCGGCGGGTGATGCCGCGCAGAAGGACGAGCGGGCGCGGCCCGCGCCGCGGCCCGCCCGGGACGCGGACCGGCGTACGCGGCGCGGCGAACCCCACGCCGGCCAGCACCCGCCAGGCGAGCAGCAGCGGCGCGGCCACGAACAGGGCGAGTGTGCGGCCCAGTTGGAGGACCGCCGACTCGCCGCGCCACAGCCACCAGCCGCACAGCAGCCCCGCGGCGAAGTGGGCGGCCGCCATGCCCGAGGTCAGGGAATGGCCGTCGTAGGCGAGGACGAGCGCCAGGACGTCCTGCGGCGCCTCGCCCATCCCGGAGTGGGCGTGCGCCATCGCCGTACCGTAGCGGCCCTCCCCCGGCACGCCGGTCGTGGGCGCCGCCGTCCCGGCGGGTGGCGGAAACGTATGGGTCCAGCTGAACAGCGCGTGCAGGATCAGCTGCCCGGCGGCGCTCGCCCCGGCGATGGCCAGACCCCCGCGCTCCCGCCCGGCCAGCCACCATCCGGCGCCACCCGCCATCAGCAGGGCGAGGGCCAACACGGTTCTGGGCAGCGGGACTTCGGAACTCAGGGCATGTCCGAGACCGGACACCGCTACGCACACGACCGCGAAGATCGCGGCACGTGTGAGGCGGAATGCGGGCCCGGCTCCCATGGCTGACATCGTGTCATCCGGGGCCGAGCTTCGGAACAGAGCCGCTGATGGGGATACGTCGATGGTTCGCCCGTTATAGAACGACACCGATAAATGTGATCCACGTCACAGCACGTCGCCGGGAACTTTCCCGGCCCAGCGGCCGACTGCTCCGGTATGAAGTCGTCCCCCGCGTCCGCCGTCCCCGAGCCGAGCGAA
Organism: Streptomyces sp. NPDC039430; assembly: GCF_055639435.1. NCBI lineage: Bacteria > Bacillati > Actinomycetota > Actinomycetes > Kitasatosporales > Streptomycetaceae > Streptomyces > Streptomyces sp. NPDC039430. The sequence goes on from NZ_JBVKAK010000004.1 coordinate 261,460, forward strand.
CCGGCCGCACCGGCCGAAGAGCCCGTCGCCGCCCCGGGCCGACGGCCTCCCCGGCCCACACTCCGGTCCGACCTCAGGGCGTCGGTCCCCGACGGTCTGATCGCGCTGGTCGTGACCGCCGCCGTCTTCGCACTCCTCTACGCCCGGATCCGGGCGAAGACATCCTCGACCGTGACCGTCATGCCCTTCATGGCGGACGCGGGGGGCTTCTGGATGTACTTCCTCAGCCAGGCGTTCGGCTGGGCGGCGCTGCTGTGGGCGTGGGGCACCGTGATTCTCGGTCTGCTGCTCTCCGGGCCCCGCCCGAAGCGGCTGCCGCTGTCAGGACCCCGGCTGGAACGGATGCACCGTACGACGAGCCTCAACACGATCGCGCTGATCGCCGCTCACGCCCTGCTGTTCGCCGCCGAGTTGGTACGGCACGACACGGCGCGCTGGAACTCCCGGCTGTGGACGGCCTTCATCGAGGCGTTCGTGCCCGGCGGTTACGACTCGGGCACGGGGCAGATCGCGATGCCGGTGGGCCAGGCCGCGCTGTATCTGGCGATCCCCCTGGGGCTGCTCTTCTACGTCAGACACCGCATCGGCCCCAAGACCTGGCGCGTACTGCACCGCTTCGTCATCGTCGTCTACATCCTGAGCGTCTGGCACACGCTGCTGTACGGAACGAACGTCTGGTACGACGGGTGGTTCCGCACCTCCGTCTGGCTGCTGCAACTGCCCATCGCGGCCCTGCTGCTCGTACGGCTGCTGCGTCCGGCCCGCCGCTCCGAGCAGCTGGCGCGCCCCGGCGCCGCAACCGGCACCGGGGGCGCGGGCTGGCGGATCTGGTCCGGCTGGTCCCTGCGGCTCCTCGGACGCGTCGCCGTGGCCGGTGTCGTCGTCGCGATCCTGGCGGTCGTCCTCAGCGGGAGGGACGGCGGTCGCACCGTCCCTCCCGCCGATACGTCCTCGACCCACAATCACGACTGAGCGGCCCGGTACGGCACTGGGCCCCGGTACCGGGCCCGGGCCGGCCCGCTTCCCGTCAGCCCGCCGTGCGGGAGAGCGCCTCGAACTCGGCGTCGGTCAGTTCGAGGGTGGCGCCGATGGTGTTCTCCTCCAGATGCGCCACGGAGGAGGTTCCCGGTATCGGGAGGACGACGGGCGAGCGCCGCAGCAGCCAGGCCAGGGCCAGCTGCGCCGGAGCCACCCCGCGGTCGGCCGCGATCTTCGTCAGCGGGCTGTCGGCCCCCGTCAGGGCGCCGGTGGCCAGGGGGAACCAGGGGATGAACGCCACGCCCCGGGCCTGCGCGTACTCCAGCACGTCCTCGGCCGCGCGGTCGGCGAGGTTGAAGCGGTTCTGCACGGACACGATCCGCGCGGTCTTCCCCGCTTCCTCCAGCTCCGCGACGGAGACCTCGCTCAGGCCGAGGTGACGGATCTTGCCCTCGCGCTGCAGCGCCACCAGCGCCCCGAGCTGCTCCGCGAGCGGCACCTGCGGATCGATGCGGTGCAGCTGGAGCAGATCGATACGCTCCACGCCGAGATGACGCAGGCTCAGTTCGACCTGCTGGCGCAGATACTCCGGACGCCCCACCGGCACCCACTCGTCGGGGCCGGTGCGGGCGAGTCCCGCCTTGGTGGCGATCACCAGACCGGCGGGGTACGGGTGCAGCGCCTTCTTGAGCAGCAACTCCGCCGTGAAGGGGCCGTACGAGTCGGCCGTGTCGAAGAAGTTGATGCCCAGTTCGACGGCGCGGCGCAGGACCCGCACGGCCTCCGCCGGATCCTCCGGGTCCCCCCAGATGCCGGGGCCGGTCAGCTGCATGGTGCCGTAGCCGAGCCGCGTGACGGGCAGATCGCCGCCGAGGAGGAACGTGCCGGACGCGTGAGCGGGCTGCTGGGTGACGGTCATGATCAGCTCCCGATTGAACTACACGTTTAGTTACTCGGGGGCGAACGTGAGGAGGGCGACGGGTTCTTTCCCATGGCCCGACATCAGCGGAGCCCCGTCTTCCGCACCCATTCTCCTCCGTACCCGGCCGTCATGCCCGCGCGGACCGTCATGCCCGTGCCGGCCGTGGCGCCCGTGCGGACCGTGACGCCCGTACGGAACCGTCGCGCCCTCCCGCGACGTTTCCCGGACAGTGTCACCACCGGAGCGATGTGACGCGACCCGAGCCGGACGGACGGTACCGATGAGCGAGCTGGTTCCCGGCGGAAACATGCCCCTGCCGGACGCGGAGCTGTGGTTCCGCGTCCCCGGCCCCTTCGACCTCTCCGTACTGATCACCGGTGACAGCGGGAAGGTCGCCGGTGACGGCGATTTCGTGTTCTACAACCAGCCGTCGGCCCCCGGTGCCCGGCTGCGCGCCGACGGCGTCGGCCTGGATCCCCGGCGGCTGCGGGCGGGCGCGAGCCGCGCCACCGTGGTCGTCAGCCCGGCCGAGCCCGGCACCCCCCTGGGCCGGCTGCCCGCCCCCGCGCTGACGGTCACCGGGCCCGGCGCACGCGTCCTGGCCCGGTTCACCCCCGCGCGACCGGCCCGGGAGACGGTGCTGCTGCTGGCGGAGATCTACCGGCGCGGCGGCGCCTGGAAGCTGCGCGCGCTCGGCCAGGGGTACGCGGACGGACTGGCCGGAATCGCCCGTGACTTCGGCGTCGAGGTCGCGGAGGAGGCGCCCGGCCCCGTATCGCCGTCCCCCTTCACGGTGCCTGCCGTCGCGGTGCCGGGTGTCGCGGTGCCGGCCGTTCCGGCGAGCGGTATGGAGGCGGAGTTCGCGGGGCTCGTACGGGCCGCCCGCCTCGGGGCGGGGGTCGCGCCCGTGACCCTGGACTGGCGGCTCTCGGCCGCGGCGCGGGCCCACGCGGCGGTGATGGCGGGACAGCGGCGGCTGAGCGCGGAGGGCCCCGACGGTCTCTCCGTCTTCCAGCGGATCACCGCGGGCGGCTACCGCTATCTCCGTATCGACCAGCAGCTCGTCTCCGGTCCGCGTACCGCCGCCGAGTTCGTCGACTACTGCCTCACCGACGGGGCGACGCGGCGCCCGCTCCACGACGCGGCCCTGACGGACGCGGGCATCGCCCAGCACCACGACTCCCGCTCCGGAGACGTCTACTGGACGGCGCTGTGGGCGGCGCCGTTCACCGCGGACGGTCTGCTGCGGACAGCGGCGGAGGTCCTCTCCCTCACCAACACCGAACGGACCCGCGCCGGACTCCGTCCGCTGGCCGGTGACACACGGCTGGCGACGGCCGCGCAGGCCTACAGCGCCGACATGGCCGCGCGCGCCTTCTACTCCCACACCTCGCCCGAAGGACTCGCGCCGTGGGACCGGGCCGCCGCCGCGGGGGCCGCGCACCGCGGCATCGGCGAGAACATCGCCTGCGGTCAGCGCGATCCGCGCGAGGTGGTCCGTGGCTGGATGGACAGCCCCGGGCATCGGGCCAACATCCTCAAGCCCGACTTCACCCACCTGGGAGTCGGCTTCGCGGGCGGCGGACCGGCCGGGACGTACTGGACGCAGCTCTTCGGCCGGACGTGACGGTGACGGCGCCGCTGCGACGACCAGGTCCGGGGGCCGTTCAGCCGGGTCGCACCGCGGTCACGGTGAAGGTGTCGCCGCAGACGACCGGCGTCGAAGTCCGCAGCGTCATGGCGTCCTTGGAGCCGGGCGGATAGATCTTGAGGAGGCTGGGCGCGGCCCAGCAGGAGGAACCCTTGATGCCCTTGTTCAGGGTGTGCAGGGTGACGTCAGCGGTGCCGCCGGGAGCGAGGGTCACGGCGGGCAGCTGCTCGCCCTCGCGGGTGGCCGGCTTGCCTATGGTGGCGCCGTCGCCCGCGAGCAGGGAGACACCGGGGAAGCCGCGCAGCACGCACGCGCCCGCGCCGTTGTTGACGAGCCGCAGGTCATAGCGGATATTGCCCGCGCCCACGTCCGGGGCGCTCAGACTCAGCCCCAGCCGGTCCGCCGTACACCGCGCCGACGCGGCGGCCGCCTGCCCGGTACCGCTGGCCCGCGCCTGGGGCGCGGAGTGCACCGAGGCCGCAGTCGAGGGCGGCGCGCTGGAGGTGCCGGGGGCTCCGTCGCCGCCGCTCTCCGTGGCGGACGAAGCGGGCGGGGCCGAGGAGGCGGATCCGCCGGAACCGTCGGGGGCGGACGCCGCGGAGCCGCCCGAGCCGCCACCGCCGCCGCATGCCGCGGTCGCGACGGCCAGCAGCGTCACAGACGCCGCCATGGCACCCCCGCGCCACGCACGGCCGGCCCGTGCCCGCCGTGACCTGCCCGCTTCCTGGTCCACGACCGGGCCAGGTCGCCGGGCCCTGCCCTGGGCCCGGCCCTGCACCCGTTCCTGGGATGACGTCCTGAAGGTCTGGAAGTGACCGGACACTCTGCCCACCTGCCCCTCGCGTCGTACGTATGCCCGTCGTACGTATACCCGCAAAAGCGAGGAGCGCTCGTGCCCGCGGCGGGGGCCGGGTCCGGGCCCGTCCGGCGGGGCGGAACCGGGGCGGTGGTGTGAGACTTCAGAGGAGGAGGTGAGCGCCGATGGCGACCGGATCCTCCAGCCCCGAACCCGACACCGGCACAGGCACAGGCACAGGCGGCACCGGCACCGGCACCGGCACCGGCGAACGGCTGCTCGAAACGCTGCTCGCCGAGGTCCACACCGCGGCGCCGATGGATCTGCCCGGCCTCGTCGACCGGTGCGCGCCCATGATCGGCGTGCGGAGCGTGGTCATCTACCTCGTCGACATCCAGCAGCGGCATCTGATCCCGCTGACGCGTGGACTGCCCACCATCGAGCTGGACACCTCCACCCCCGGCTGGGCCTACCGCACGCTCGATCTCCGGGTCGAGGAAGCCCCCGAGGGAGGGCTCGTCGCCTGGCTGCCGCTGGTCGACGGAGCGGAGCGGCTCGGTGTCCTCGGTATCAGGACAGCGGCGATCGACCCCGCCAGGCTGCGCCGCTGTCGCATGCTCGCGTCGGTACTCGCGATGGCGGTCACCTCGAAGCGTGCCTACAGCGACAGCTTCGCGCGCCAGTCACGTACCGAACCCATGGATCTGCCCGCGGAGATGCTGCGCGCGCTGCTGCCACCGCGGACCATCGGCAACAGCCACGCCGTGTCGACCGCGGTGCTGGAGCCCGCGTACCACATCGGCGGTGACGCCTTCGATCACTCGCTGACCCAGTCCACCCTGCACGCCGCGATCTTCGACGCCATGGGCCACAATCTGGCCTCGGGGCTGACCACGACGGTGGCCGTGGCGGGCTGCCGCAACGCCCGCCGCGCGGGCGCCGAGCTGCCCGCCCTCGTCGACACCATCGACCGGGCGCTCGGCCAGTGGCTGCCCGACCAGTACTGCACCGGCGTCATCACCCAGCTGGATCTGGCGACGGGTGTCTTCCGCTGGTGCAACTGCGGCCATCCGCCGCCTCTGCTCCTGCGAGGTCAGCGGGTGCTCGACTCGGCGCTGGAGCGGCCCGCGCAGCCTCCGATGGGACTGCCCGAGCAGTTTTCCGCGACCCCGCGCGCCGCCCACGAGGTGGCACTCGAACCCGGCGACCGGGTGCTGCTGTACACGGACGGGGTGACGGAGGCGCGCATCGAGGGCGGTGCCCAGTTCGGCCTGCGGCGCTTCACCGACTCCATCATCCGGGGCGCGGCGGCCGGCGAGCCGGCCCCCGAGGCGCTGCGCCGGATCATCCACGCGATCCTCGACCACCAGAAGGATCAGCTGCGCGACGACGCCACGCTCCTGCTGATCGAGTGGCGGCCACCCCGTCCGTGACGACGGCGGTCTCCGCCCCGGGCAGCCGCCGGGCGCGGGGCCCGGGGCCCGGTCCGGGCACGGGTCGCGTCCTCTCCCCGGGACCCGTGGGTACGAGCAGCAGACCGAGGGTGATCCAGACGTAGGCGTTCGCGCCGAGGAAGGCGGCCGGTCCGGTCGAGTCCCAGCGCCAGAGCCAGACGACGCTGCTGCACAGCACGACGTACAGCGCGGCGCACACTGCCAGCGACCGCCGGCGCGCGCCGGGCTCCCGGCTCAGCGCGGAGTCCGTCAGGACGAGCAGGGCCGGAATCAGCCAGACCAGGTGATGCACCCAGGTGACGGGGCTGACCAGGCAGGCGGTGAGACCGGTGAGGGCGAATCCGGTCCGGTCGTCGCCGTCGCGGACGGCGGCGCGGGCGCGGTACGCCCAGACGGCGAGGACGGCCAGGACGCACACCAGCCACACCAGCCGGCTCGGATGGTCCGGCTGGAGCCGGGCCAGGACGCCTTGCAGCGACTGGTTGGAGACATAGCCGAGCGAGCCGACCCGGTCGGTGTCCCACAGGGCGCCGGTCCAGAAGGTCCGGGAGGCGCCGGGATCGATCAGGGCGGCGAGCAGGGTGGCCGCGCCCGCCGTGCCCGTCGCCACCCCGGCCTGCCGGCGGCGGCCGGTGATCAGCAGATAGCCGATGAACAGCGCGGGCGTGAGCTTGATCGCGGTGGCCAGTCCGATGCCGATGCCCGCGTACCGGCCGCGCCCGGTGGCGAGCAGCCGCGCGTCGGCGAAGACGAGCGCGACGAGCAGCAGATTGACCTGGCCGAAGCTGAAGGTGTCACGGACCGGCTCGAACAGGGCGAACAGACACCCGGCCACGACGAACACGAACCATGGCCGCCGCTCCCCGCTCCGCTCCGTACCTGTGCCCGGGGCCGTGCGCCGGGCGACCAGGCGCCGCACGGCCGGACCGGCCAGCCAGCGCAGCAGCAGCGCCGAGGCCACGGCGCTCAGCACGGCGCTGATGGCGATGGCCACGTGCCAGGAGACCAGCGCCATCGGCAGCATGACCACCGCGGCGAAGGGCGGGTACGTGAAGCCGTACTGCGTGCCGGGACGGAGGTAGTCGTAGATCCGGCCGTCGTGGTGGATCCAGTCGTTGACCGTGCCGTAGTAGACGCCGACGTCGAAGAATCCCCGGTGCAGGGGAACGGTCGCCAGGAAGACCGCGGTGGCCACGACGAGGACCGCCGCGATGGCCGGCCGTCGTCCGGTGGCCGGCGGTGTCGTCAGTGCGTCGCGTACGCGCCTCATGACCGTGCCGGGTCCGCGCCTCATGACGCCACCCGCGCCCGGGAGTGGACCGTGCCGGGGTCGGACATCTCGAACATCCAGTACAGCGCGATCAGGCCGAACGCGGCGCCGCCCACGGCGAGGGTCACCTGCATGGCGTCCGGCGGGTATCCGCTGGGCAACAGGGCCGGCGCCAGTACGCCGCTGCCGGCCGCGGCCCAGCGCCGTACCCGCCCGTCGCGCGCGGCGGCGGCGATCAGGAACAGTCCCCACAGCGCGTACCACGGACGGAAGGCCGGGCCGAGCGCGAAGACCGAGAGCAGACTCAGCGCCAGCGCGTAGACCGGTCCCAACGGCACCCGGCGCAGCCAGAGCACCGCCACGGCACCGGCTGTGGCCAAGAGGCCGAACCACCGCCACGCCGGTACGGCCCGGTCGGCGAGTCCGCTGCCCACGGTGTCCAGCAGGGCGCCGCTGAGCCGGCCGAGCGCGCTGGTCAGCGACCAGTTGTCGGGTGACACGGGGGTGGAGAGCGTGCCGAGCCAGCCGTAGCCGGTGCCGGTCGCGGCCGTGACCAGGGCGGTGGTGGCCAGGGCGACGGCGCAGGTCAGCGCGGTGGCTCTGACCGTACGTGCCCGGCCTGTCAGCCGGCTCGCCCACAGCGCCGCCACCGCGAGCAGCCCCAGCGCGGCGGGCGCCTTCACCAGCGCCGCCAGTGCGACGATCACCGCGGCCGTCGCCGGCCGGCCGCCGAGGGCCGCCACGAGTCCGGCGCCGAGCAGGCCCAGCATGAGGGCGTCATTGTGGGCTCCCGCGATCAGATGCAGCAGTACGAGGGGGTTGAGCGCGCCGAGCCAGAGGGCGGCGGAACGGTCGACGCCGCAGCGGTCGGCGAGCGGCGGCAGGAAGACGATCATCAGCGCGACACCGAGCACCGCGACCAGCCGCATGCCGAACACCCCGGCGGACAGGTCGGTATGGGCGAGACCGGACGCCCTGGCGGCGACGGCGAGAAAGACGGGGCCGTACGGGGCGGGGGTGTGCTGCCATACGGGCGCGACCTCGGTGGCGAGCGGGCCGCCCAGGTGCGCGGGCCCGTGGCTGTACACATCGATCCCCGCGTCGACCATCGCCCCCTGCGCGAGATAGCTGTACACGTCCCGGCTGAACAGGGGCGGTCCGATCAGCAGGGGCGCCGCCCAGACGGCGAGCGTCACCAGCAGTTCGCGGGGCGCGGGCGGGCGGGGGCGGCGGACCGCGCGGCCGAGCCACCACCAGGCGGCGATCAGCAGGACGAGCCCGAAGTACGCGCAGAGCACGCCCAGGGCGGCCCGGCCCGAGGAGGGCAGCAGCGCGTCGCGTACCGGCAGCGCGCCCGCGGTCAGCCCGCCGACGGTGAGCGCGACGGAACCCGCGAGCCCCAGCGTCCGGCATCGGTTCGGGTCCACATCAGCGTTCAGGGCGAGCATTCGTGGAGGCTCGCAGGAGGGGGTGGCCGGAAGACGACGTGATCACCACGGCCGGGTGGCAGGCGCATAGCCGCCGTCTTAAACCGGAACGGGCCCCGGCGGGAGGCCGGGGCCCGTTCGGTGGCCGCCGCTCGGCGGTCACCGGTGGCGGATCAGCTGGTCACGGCGTCAGCGCACGCGCCGCGCGTCGAACTGGTCCACCCAGTACTTCGTACGGTCGAGATAGACGGTCTCCGCCTCGGCGCCGGTCTTCCCGTACGCGCCGGAGAAGGTCTGGTAGCCGAAACCGGCGGGCGGGTTGGCGGCGGCGGGCTCGATCGAACTGCCCTCGTGCCACTCGTTGAACGAGGTGACGGAGACCCAGGTGGGCGATCCGCCGATGGCCGGGTCGAGCGCGTTGTTCCACTCCTTGTCATAGGTGGCGCCGTTGTCCCGGCCGAGCGTGGGGGTGGTGTTGCCCGGCACCGCGCGGTCGTCGATGTATCCGGGTGCCACCGACGGCGCCCAGATCAGGCCGTTGGCCTTGGCGTAGTCACCGGCCTGCTTCCAGCCGGGGGCGGTGGCGCCCGCGATGCCGTCGTAGGTGTAGAGACCCGAGAAGTGCGCGATCTTGGAGGTGTCGGTGGTCTGCGCCAGGACCGTGTTGTTCTGGGTGACCTGGTCGAGGGCGGCCCAGTCCGTGATCTTCAGGCTCTCGAAGATGTAGAAGGCCGGGCGGTTGTTGTGCTCGGCGTCGCGGTAGTAGGCGGGGTGGCTGCCGTAGGTGGAGTTGAGGTACTGGATGTCGGAGACGACGGAGGCCGCGGTGCGCCCCGCGTACGGCTCGATGTGCCAGGCCACCTTGACGCCCTGCTGCTGGGCCGCGTCCAGCACGCCCTTGGCCAGGGTGTCCTCGTAACCGCCCCTTCCCCACCAGCTGTAGACGATGACGCCGGCGCCCGACTGCTTGACCCAGCGCATGTGCTGGGCGACGGCTCCGGTGAAGTCACCGGAGTCGTACGCCCCCAGCTTGGGGTAGAGGTCGGCGCCGACGTCCTGCGGTGGGGTGCGGCCGCCCTGCTGCCAGTGGCGGTAGCTGCCGTTCTTCACCGGGCTGCCGTACCACGGGTAGTAGAAGAGGTGCACGTTCGACGACAGGGCCGCGGTCGCCGCCTGCTTCTCCAGGGTGAAGGTGTCGATGTCGAACAGGGAGCCCGCCCCGCCGGTGAAGGTGAGGAAGACCGGTCCTGTCGGGGTGCCGGTCAGCGCGGTGGAGACGGTACGGAAGTTCTCCCAGCCGCCGGTGTTCGGTACGGCCAGTGAACCGAGCACTGGTCCGGTGGCTGATCCGGAGCGGACCTGGATGGTGCCGCCGGAACCACCCGAGGAGACCTTGGCGGTGAAGGTCCTGGTCCCGGCGAGCGAGGCCTGGGAGTAGCCGGCCCAGTCGCCGTTCTCGATGTAGCCGAGGGTCCTGCCGCCGCTGGCGGAGGCGTGGTCGGCGGGCTGCACCCCGGAGGACGAGGTGTACGACTCGCCCTCGAAGGTCGACGGCGGCGTGCCGGTGCCGCCGAGTTCCTTGATCCGGATGTTGCGGAACGACACGTCGTCGCCGGTGCCGTGGTTCTGGATGCCGATATGGCCCTGCAACAGGGACCGGGCGGGGTCGGTGTTGGTGAAGTCATTGATCTTCACACCGTTGAGGAAGACCTGGAGCCGCTCCCCCTCCACCCGGATCTCGTATCCGTTCCACTCCCCCGGCGGGTTGAGCGCACCGTCCCGGGCGGCGATGTCGGCCGACTTGAAGCCGTAGACCGCGCCGGTGGTCTTGTCGGCCGCGTCGGTGGCGTCGATCTGGATCTCGTAGCCCTGGTTCACCGCCGAGTTGGGGTCGTCGGAGGCGGGGAAGCCCACGAAGACACCGGAGTTGTCGTCTCCCTGCGCCTTCCAGTCGAGCTTGAGGGAGTACGCCTTGTACTCCTTCGCGCGGTACCAGAACAGCCCCATGCCGCCCTGCGAGGTGAGGGTGGCGTCGGTGTTGCTGAAGCTGCCGGGGCCCGCCTGCGACCAGCCGGTGGTCGAGCCGTTGTAGAGCGTGGTGTAGCCGCTCTCCGGCCGGCAGTCGGCCTTGGCGAAGCCCGCCGCGTACCGGATCCCGCCGAGGAGCAAGGTGCGGAAGGCCGGGTCGGTGTACGACTCGGCGGTGTGGCCGAGGCCGGTGTAGAACGACCGGCCGCTGCCCTGGGCGTGGCACCAGGTGATGGGGTGGTCGCCGCTCATCTCCCCGCCGCTGTAGCTGCTTTCGTCGAGACTCTGCAGCACGCGCACGTTGTTACGCGGATTGGTGCGGTAGTTGTACCACTCATCGGTCCTGGACCAGGTCTGGCCGAGGTGGGCGGTGGCCGCGTGGGACCGGTCCTCGGTCTTCAGCGTGGCCTGCTGGATCGCCGGGTGGCTCTTGAACCAGGCGCCGACGATCCCCTCGTACTGCGGCCAGCCGTACTCGGTGTCGGCCGCCGCGTGCACACCGACATAGCCGCCGCCACCGTCGAGGTACGACTGGAGGGCCGACTGCTGGGAGTCGTTGAGCACATCGCCGGTGGTGCTGAGGAACACCACCGTCTTGAACTGGGCCAGATTGGCCGTGGTGAAGGCTCCGCTGTCCTCGGTGGCCGTGACGGTGAAGTTGTTGGCCGCACCGAGATCACGGATGGCCTGGGTACCGGCCGGAATGGAGTCGTGCCGGAAGCCCGCCGTCTTGGAGAAGACGAGCACCTTGTAGGCGGGGTCGGCGGCCTGCGCGGTCATGGCCGGTGTCAGGAACGCCCCGATGAGGGCGAGGGCGGTCACGAGGGCCGCGGCCAGCGCCGATGGTATTCGGCGCCGGCGTGCGGCGGGTCGGTGTGGGGGCTGATGTGTCATCACGGTCCCTTTCCCGCGCCTCACTTGGTGAGGGTGAGGGTGTCGATGTCGAACAGGGAGCCCGCGCCGCCGGTGAAGGAGAGGAACAGCGGTCCGGAGGAGGCTGTGCCCGTCAGAGCGGTGGATACGGTGGTGAAGGTCTCCCAGCCGCCGGTGGGCTGGACGGCGACGGAGCCGAGCAGGGCGCCGGTCGCCGATCCCGACCGGACCTGGATGGTGCCGCCCGCGCCGCCCGAGGAGACCTTCGCGCTGAAGGTCTTGGTCCCGGCCGTGGGCACGGACGCGTACCCCGCCCAGTCACCGTTCTCGATGTAGCCGAGTGTCTTGCCGCCGCTGGCCGGGGCGTGGTCGGCGATCTGGACGCCCTGGGACGAGGAGTACGACTCCCCCTCCACCGTCTGGCTCGTGGCTCCGCTGCCGGTGGTGAAGGTGAAGGCGTCCACGTCGAAGAGGTTGCCCTGTCCCGTGACGCCCTTGAAGACGAGGAACAACTCCGTGGAGGCGGCCGGTGCGTTGGTCAGATTGGCGGAGACGTCGGTGAAGGTCTCCCAGCCACCGGTCGTCGGTACGGTCAGTGTGCCGAGCAGGGTGCCGGTGGCCGATCCTGTGCGTACCTCGATCGTGCCGCCGGGGCCGCCGGAGGAGACCCGGGCGGTGATCCTGTTGGCGTTCCCCACCGCGTAGGGCTTGAAGGAGATCCAGTCACCGTTGTCGGTGAAGCCGACCGTGTTGCCGCCCTCGGCGGGACCGTGTCCCGCCACCTCTATGCCGGACTGCGCCGAGAAGTGCTCGGCCTGCCGGTGGCGGGGCTGGAGGATACGGATGCTGTGCGTGGTCAGTCCGGCGCCGTCGGTGTACTCGGCGTCGAAGACACCGTAGAGATTGGCGGCGCTGTCGTGCTCACCGTCGGTCGGTATGGCGATCGTACCGGTGCAGCCGTTCTTCGAGGTGATCGCGTGACGGTGCTCGTCGTGGCCCAGGAGATAGGTGACCTTCACCTTGGCACAGTCGATGGCCCCGTCCTCGGGGTCGCTGACGGTGACCGCGAAGGGCACGGTGTCGCCGAAGGAGAACAGCTCACCGTCCTTGGGGCCGGTGAGATTGACGGTCGGCGCCGTGTTGCCCGCCGTCACCACGAGGCTCGCCGTGCCGGTGAGGCCCTGCGGATCCCTGACCGTCAGGGTCGGCCGGAAGGTGCCCGCGGTGGTGTAGGTGTGCGACGGGTTGGCCGCGGTGGACGTGGTGCCGTCACCGAAGTTCCAGGAGTAGGTCAGGGCCTGGCCCTCGGGGTCGGAGCTGCCCGCCGAGGAGAACGCGACGGTGAGCGGGACCGGTCCCGAGGTCTTGTTGGCCGCCGCGGCGGCGACCGGGTTGCGGTTGCTGCCGCCGACGTATTCGACCCGGTAGAGGGCCTGGTTGTTGGAGCCGGTGCCGTAGTCGAGCACGTACAGCGCGCCGTCCGGGCCGAACGCCTGGTCCATGACCTGGGTGCCGGTCCAGGGGAAGGCCTCGATGACCCCGGGGGAGCCGTCGGCCTTCACCTCGATGGCCTTGATCCACTTCCGGCCGTACTCGGCGGCGAAGAAGCGGCCGTTGAGGGACTCCGGGAACTTCACGTTCGAGTTCAGGTTCGCGTCGTAGCGGTAGACCGGTCCGCCCATGGGGGATTCGGAGCCGCCGCCGAACTCGGGCGGGGAGCCGGCGTCGCCGCCGTACCTGATCCAGCTCGCCTTGGCCGGGGGCAGCGTGGCCTGGCCGGTGTTGCGGAAGGAGTTGTTGGCCGGGCCGCCGGCGCAGTTGTACTTCGCCCCGGTGGGACCGCTCGGGAAGGTGTACTCGCCGTAGGTCTCGGCGGCGGTGTTCGTGCCGGTGCAGTACGGCCAGCCGTAGTTGCCGGGTCCGGTGACGCGGTTGAACTCGACCTGGCCGCTGGGTCCGCGCCCGCCCCCGTCGGTGCCGCCCGCGTCGGGTCCGTAGTCACCGAGGTAGACGATGCCGGTGGCCTTGTCGACCGACATCCGGAAGGGGTTGCGGAAGCCCATCGCGTAGATCTCGGGACGGGTCTGCGCCGTACCGGGGGCGAACAGGTTTCCCGCCGGGACGGTGTAGCCGCCGGCGGCCGTCGGCTTGATCCTGAGGACCTTGCCGCGCAGGTCGTTGGTGTTGCCGGAGGAGCGCTGGGCGTCGAACTGCGGGTTGCGGTCGGTCCGTTCGTCGATCGGCGAGTAGCCGCTCGACTCGAACGGGTTGGTGTCGTCACCGGTGGTCAGGTAGAGGTTCCCGGCGGCGTCGAAGTCGATGTCCCCGCCGACGTGGCAGCACTGGCCGCGGTCGTTGGGCACTTCGAGGACGACCTTCTCGCTCGCCATGTCGAGGGTGCCGTCGGTCTTCAGGGTGAACCGGGAGAGATTGAGGTGGCCCTTCCACGGCTCGAAGGAGGCGGCGGAGCCGGTGACCGGGGCGTCGCCGCCCGGGGTGTTCAGCTTAGGTGAGTAGTACAGGTAGAGATACCGGTTGGAGGCGAAGCCGGGGTCGGCGGCTATGCCCTGGAGCCCTTCCTCGTCATGGGTGTAGACGTCGAGCTTCCCCGCCGTCTTGGTGTTGCCCGCGGCGTCGGTGAAGCGCACCGTGCCGTCACGGGCGGTATGCACGACCGCACGGTCGGGCAGCACCGCGAGCGACATGGCCTCGCCCAACTCGGCTGATCCGAGGGCAAGTTGTACCTGCTGGTAGTCGCCGGCCGGAATGACCGCGGGGGCGGCCGGCGCGGCGGGCGCCACGGCTGCGGGGGCGGCGGGGGCGCCCGCCGCGGGGCCGGTGACGGCACCGCCCGCGACGACCAGCGAGAGCACGGCGAGCCACCTCGTCCACGACCGCTTCCGTTTCGGCGGCCCTGACAGTCCTGACGGTCCAGACATGGAGCTTCCTTCCTGACCTGGTGGGGGGCGTGAGCCAGGCGTGCGGGCACGCGAAACCGCGCAGCCGTCTCACTGAGGGGCGAAGCCTGCGTCCACGGGTGATGTCCCGTCACCCGCGGTGCAGTGGAACCGTATTGGCGGAGGGTTTTCGATGCGGCATCAACGTATTGCGAAAACTCGCGAGAGTTTTGCATGCTGGCAACGGCCACCCTAATTTGTCAAGGCCGTGTCAAAATTCCGGTCCGCACCCTCGGAGCCCGTTCGGGCACGCCCGAAGGCGGCTCTCGTCGGAGCACGGCGCGAAGTGGCTGATCCACTCATCCTTTGGGAGGAAGCACCTGGTGTCCCCGCTCCGCCCGGCGTCCGGACACCGGTACCTGCGCTTGTATGAGGCGAATGGACCACATCACGTTGCTGGTGCCAGTGGTGATCTTGACCGCTCTGGCGTTCGACTTCACCAACGGATTCCATGACACCGCGAACGCGATGGCGACGTCGATCGCCACCGGGGCACTCCGCCCCAGGATCGCCGTACTGATCAGCGGCGTACTGAACCTCGCGGGCGCGTTCCTCTCCACCGAGGTCGCCAGAACGATCTCCGGCGGCATCGTGAACGACAGCCTGGTCACGCCGGGCATGGTCTTCGCCGGACTGATCGGGGCCATCCTGTGGAATCTGACGACCTGGCTGCTCGGTCTGCCCTCCAGCTCCTCGCACGCGCTGTTCGGGGGACTGATCGGCGCCGTGTGGGTGGGCGCGGGGCGGCAGGGCGTACATTTCGACCAGGTGATCGAGAAGATCATCCTGCCGGCGATCGCCTCACCGCTGGTGGCCGGGCTCGCCGCACTGGCGGCCACCTATTTCGCCTACCGGCTGACCGTCCGGGGCCGGGGCCCCTCGGTCGACCGGGGCTTCCGGCTGGGGCAGGTCGTCTCCGCCTCCCTGGTCTCCCTGGCGCACGGCACCAACGACGCCCAGAAGACCATGGGCGTCATCACCCTCACTCTGATCTCCGTGGGCGCGCTGGCGCCGAAGTCGGGACCGCCGCTCTGGGTCATCGGCTCGGCCGGGCTGGCCATCGCCCTCGGTACCTATATCGGCGGCTGGCGGATCATCAGGACCATGGGCCGGGGTCTCACCGATATCCGCGCTCCCCAGGGGTTCGCCGCCGAGTCGTCCGCCACGACCGTGATCCTCACCTCCGCCCATCTGGGCTTCGCCCTCTCCACCACCCAGGTCTGCTCCGGCGCCATCCTCGGCGCGGGGCTGGGCCGGAAGCTGGCGGAGGTCCGCTGGGGAATCGCGGGGCGGATGCTCATCGCCTGGTGCGTCACCCTGCCCGCGGCGGCGGCCGTCGGCGCGCTCGCCGCCGTGATGGTCGTCTACGGCGGGACCATCGGCACCATCGTCATCGCCCTGGCCGCCGCGGCCGTGGCCGTCTTCATCGTGATCGTCTCCCGGCGCCATCCCGTCACACCGGTCAACGTCAACGACGAACGCACCGTCACCGTCCGCTCGGGAAGCGCCAAGGCGAGTGCCTGAAGGGAGCAGACCGCATGGCTCTGAACTGGAACGACTTCGGGGAGGTGGCCCTCGTCAGCATCGGGGCCACCGTGGGGGTCGTGATCGTCTTCTCGCTGGGCGTACGCGCCGTGGCGCCTCGGGACGTGAACGGCGTCCGGCGCAGGGACGGAGCCCGGGTCCGTCCGCCGACCGCGGGGGCGAAGGCCGTCGCCGCGGTCTGTTTCCTCTCCTGCGCGGCGGCGGTCGCGTACGGCCTCTATCTGATCGTCCCGCAGTTTCACTGAGACCGGGCGGTCCCGCCGGCGGGTGCGGGCGGGCTCTCGCCGACGGCCCCACCGGCGCAGACCGTCTGCCCCTTCGGCGAGGAGCACGGCAGATGGCCGTGGGTACGGACCACGTCCTGCCCGCTGCCGCGCAGCAGATAGTTGAGGAAGCTGGAGACGAGGGAGTCCGCGGGCGGATTCCCGTAGGTGTAGGCGTACTCGACCTCCCGGAACGGATAGGCGCTCTCGGCGATGGTGTCGGCGGAGGCGGACAGTCCGTCCAGGCTCAGCGGATGCAGGCCCTCCGGCATGCTGCCGGAGCGCAGCTCCGTGTAGCCGATGGCCCCCGGAGTGCCGGCGACGGTGGCCAGGACCCGGTCCGTCCTGTCGAGTTCGCAGCGGAAGACCCGGGCGCGCGGGTCGTCCTTGCGGCGGCAGTCCGCCGACGAGTCGGCCTCCTCGAACTCGCCGCCGAGCACCCTGCGCTGGAAGATGTCGCGGGTCCCCGAGCCGGATTTCCGGCTGGCGAGGATGATGGGCAGATCGGGGCCGCCGAGTCCGGGCGCGTTCCATCGCGTGAGGTCGCCGCGGTAGATCCGGCGGACCTGCTCGGTCGTCAGGCCGGGCAGCGGGACGGAGTCGTTGACGACCAGGGTGTAGACGGAGACCGCGACCGGGTTCTCCCGCAGCCGGGGGAAGCCGTCCGTCTTGGGACCGTCGGAGAACGCGATCAGCGCGGGTGAGCCGTCCTTCGCGGCGGCGCCGCGCTCGTCCAGCTCCTGGATGCCCTCGCGGCTGCTGCGCGCGTCGACGTGCACGGTGGAACCGGCGCAGTCCTTCTCGTACTTGTCGGCGAGTTCCCGGGCGACCGGGTTGAAGGCGGTGGACCCCGTGATGGTCAGCACGCCCCTCGCGCACCCCATCGGCGGCCGGACGTCGTCGCGTACGACGATGATCGAGGCGAGTGTGACCACACAGACGGTCAGCAGGACGATGATCAGCCGGGACGCCCTGCTGAACAGGGGCGGGGTGTCGTCGGGGGTCGTCCCGCGGTTCGGGAAGACCCCGCCGTCCCTGATGCCACCGGTCACCCGGATCGCGTCGCCGACCCGCCCGCCGGTGAGCAGCACGAGCAGTTTGAAGTACTGGCCCTGGTTGAGCGGTACCCGGGGCAGGTAGACGCTGTCGTCGGCGTGGCGCAGCCCGGCGGAGGGGGTGAAGTGGTCGAGCAGATGGTCGGCGCCGCCCGGCGCGGTGACGGCGATGCCCCGGATGGTGCGGGAGCTGAACTCCACCGTCAGACCGTGGAGTTCGCGTCCCGTGTAGTCGGCGTCGGCGATGCTCTGGGAGCCGTCGTTCTCGATGCGCAGCAGGACGAGCGTGGCATCGGAGAGATGCGGGTTGTCCTGGAAGAGGCCGAGCCTGACCCCGGCCCGGCCGGTGCGCTCCGCGCTGCTCACCGGGGTGTCCAACTGGACCCGGTAGCCGATGCGGGTGCGCCGTGGCACGCGCCGCTCGTACCAGAGCACCCCCAGTGAGGCGACGACACCGAGGACCGCGGTGCCGACGGCGATGATGTTCTCCGCGCTGAGCCATTCCATGGCCGTGCGCCCCCCTCGAAAACGGACTCGAACAAGCGACCGATAGCGAAATCGTCCGGTCACCGTACGGTCGCCATGGGCGACGGGCCGCCCACTTCGCCACTCCGTGCTCCGCTGTTCGCCAAAGGTTCAGCGGGGCGCGGGCGGAACCCGGGCTCCGGGCGGGGCCGTCCGTCGGCCGGTTCATAGGACCATCCCGCACTTACCGAAAGCGGCCCGTCTCCGCTATCCAGGTAGGGAAGCTCGTGGGAGAGGCGCGCCACTCGTGTGCGCACCCCTCCCGGAAAGCCTCGCCCCGATTCCCGCGAGGAGGGGATGATGGATACCGCCACACCGGTCTCCGAGGGCAGCGCCACGCCCGGCGGAGAGCATGAGAAAGAAGACCCGACGGTCCATATTCTCTGGATCAACGCGGGTCTGAGCTGCGACGGAGACTCCGTATCACTCACCGCGGCCACCCAGCCGAGCATCGAGGAAATAGCGCTCGGGGCCCTTCCCGGACTGCCCAAGGTAGCCGTGCACTGGCCCCTGATCGATTTCGAATGCGGCCCGGTGCAGGGCGCCGACAATTTCATCGAATGGTTCTTCAAGGCGGATCGCGGAGAGATCGAACCCTTCGTGCTGGTCGTCGAGGGATCCATTCCGAATGAATCGATCAAGAGCGAAGGCTATTGGTGCGGATTCGGCGACGATCCCGAGACCGGGCAGCCGATCACCACCAGCGAGTGGATCGACCGCCTCGCCCCCAAGGCGCTGGCCGTCGTGGCCATCGGCACCTGCGCGACGTACGGCGGGATCCACGCCATGGAGGGCAACCCGACCGGCGCGATGGGGGTGCCCGACTATCTGGGCTGGGACTGGAAGTCCGGGGCGGGCATCCCGATCGTCTGCATCCCCGGCTGTCCGGTCCACCCGGACAACGCGTCGGAGACGCTGCTGTATCTGCTCTACCAGGCCGCCGGATCCGCGCCGATGATCCCGCTCGACGAACAGCTCCGCCCGACCTGGCTGTTCGGCGCGACCGTCCACGAGGGCTGCGACCGGGCCGGCTACTACGAGCAGGGCCAGTTCGCGACCGAGTACGGCTCGCCGCAGTGCCTGGTGAAACTGGGCTGCTGGGGTCCGGTCGTCAAGTGCAACGTCCCCAAGCGCGGCTGGATCAACGGCGTCGGGGGCTGCCCCAACGTCGGCGGCATCTGTATCGCCTGCACGATGCCCGGCTTCCCGGACAAGTTCATGCCCTTCATGGACGAGCCACCGGGCGGTCATGTGTCGGCGGCGGCCAGCGGTGCCTACGGCAAGGTCATCCGCAAACTGCGCGGTGTCACGGCCAGGACCGTCGACAAGGAACCGAAGTGGCGGCGCAAGGGCGACACGGTCCTGACCGGCTACCACCCTCCGTGGTGAGCCGCCCCGCGCGGTGTACCGGCCCCTGGTGAACCGCCCCGCCCCGTGTCCCACCCCGTGGTCCCACCCCCTGGTGATCCGGTCCCCCACCGTTGAGGAAAGGTGCGCACCCCATGGCGCCGACGAAGCGAGCCGAGGACAGCAACGGCCTGATGGAGATGTCCTGGGATCCGATCACCCGGATCGTGGGCAGTCTCGGGATCCACACGAAGATCGACTTCAAGCAGAAGCGGGTCGCGGAGTGCTACAGCACCTCGTCCGTCTTCCGCGGCTACAGCGTCTTCATGCGGGGCAAGGACCCCCGGGACGCGCACTTCATCACCAGCCGCATCTGCGGCATCTGCGGCGACAACCACGCGACCTGTTCGGTGTACACGCAGAACATGGCGTACGGCGTGAAGCCCCCGCACCTCGGCGAGTGGATCATCAACCTCGGCGAGGCCGCGGAGTACATGTTCGACCACAACATCTTCCAGGAGAACCTGGTCGGCGTGGACTACTGCGAGAAGATGGTCCGCGAGACCAACCCCGGCGTCCTGGACCTGGCCGAGCGCACCGAGGCGCCCCACGCGGGCGACCACGGCTACCGCACCATCGCGGACATCATGCGCTCGCTCAACCCGCTGGAGGGTGAGTTCTACCGCGAGGCGCTCCAGGTCAGCCGGGAGACCCGGGAGATGTTCTGTCTGATGGAGGGGCGGCATGTCCATCCGTCCACGCTCTACCCCGGCGGCGTCGGAACCGTGGCCACCATCCAGCTGTTCACGGACTACCTGACCCGGCTGACGCGCTACGTGGAGTTCATGAAGCGCGTCGTCCCGCTCCACGACGACCTGTTCGACTTCTTCTACGAGGCGCTGCCCGGGTACGAGGAGGTCGGCCGGCGACGGGTGCTGCTGGGCTGCTGGGGCGCCTTCAACGACCCGGAGCACTGCGACTTCACGTACCGGAACATGTCCGACTGGGGACGGCGCATGTTCGTCACACCGGGCATCATCGTCGACGGCAAGCTCATCACCAACGACCTGGTCGACATCAACCTCGGCATCCGGATCCTGCTCGGCAGCTCGTACTACGACGACTGGGCGGGCCAGGAGAAGTTCGTCGAGCGCGACCCGCTGGGCAACCCGGTGGACGGACGTCATCCGTGGAACCAGCACACCATCCCGGCCCCGCAGAAGCGGAACTTCGAGGACAAGTACAGCTGGGTGATGTCCCCGCGCTGGTTCGACGGTACGGACCATCTCGCGCTGGACACCGGCGGCGGCCCCCTCGCCCGGCTCTGGTCCACCGCGCTGTCGGGGCTGGTCGACTTCGGGTACGTGCGCTCGACCGGGCACAGCGTCGAGATCAACCTCCCGCGCACCATGACCAAGCCGGAGACCACCTTCGAGTGGCGGATCCCCCAGTGGAGCAACGCCCTGGAGCGCAACCGCGCGCGCACCTACTTCCAGGCGTACGCCGCCGCCTGCGCGCTGCACTTCGCGGAGCAGGCGATGGAGGAGGTCCGCTCGGGCCACACCCAGACCTGGGAGAGCTTCGAGGTGCCGGACGAGTCGATCGGCGTCGGCTTCACCGAGGCGGTACGCGGTGTGCTCTCCCACCACATGGTGATCAGGGACGGCAAGATCGCCAACTACCATCCGTACCCGCCCACTCCGTGGAACGCCAGTGTGCGTGACTCCTACGGCACACCGGGCCCGTACGAGGACGCGGTGCAGAACACACCGATCTTCGAGGAGAACCCCCCGGAGTCCTTCAAGGGCATCGACATCATGCGGGCGGTGCGCAGCTTCGACCCGTGTCTGCCGTGCGGCGTCCATATGTACGTCGGCGGTGGCAGGACCATCCAGGAGACCCATATGCCCACCGGGCTCAGCGGGTTCGCCGGCTGATCCGCGCAGGCGCAGTCGCAGTCGCAGGTCCGCCCGGAGCCGTCCCCACCGGAGGAAAGGCACCGTGACATGGCAGCAACGGCCAAGGAGCAGCAGGCGGGTGAGCACATCGCCGCGCTGCTCGATGATCTCGGGAGATCGATGGGGCCCGCGGGGCGCGATCTCGCGGACGAACTCGTGCACAGCATCGTCGAGTTCTACGGGAGCGGGCTGGCCCGTGTGGTCGAGCTGCTGCGCGACGCGCCGGACGGCGCCGACCCGCTGAGCCTGCTCGGCGGCGACGAACTCGTCGGCGGACTGCTGGTGCTGCACGACCTCCACCCCGAGGACACGCTGACCCGGGTGGGCCGGGCGCTGGACGAGGTCCGCCCGTATCTGGGGTCGCACGCGGGCGATGTGGACATCGCCGGGCTCGATCCGGAGGGCGGCGAGGGAGCGGACGGACTCACCCTCCGGCTGCGGCTGCGGGGCAGCTGCGACGGCTGTCCGTCCTCCGCGCAGACCGTGCGCTGGACGATCGAGGAGGCCGTGGCCCGGCGCGTGCCCGAGATCTCGAAGGTGGAGGTCGAGGGAGTGACGGAGGAGCGGCCGGGACCGGAGCTTCTCCAGATCATGTCCCGGCCCCCGGACGCGCCGGCCGGCGACATACCCGCCGGTGACGTACCCGCCGGTGACGCCGGCGGTTCGGCGGGTGTTCCGGCCGAGTGGCAGCCGCTGACGGGGCTGCCGGCTCTCGCCGACGGCGAGTCCGCCGTGTACGGGAGCGCGGGCACCCCGCTGCTGCTGGTCCGGCTGCCGGGCAATCTGTACGCGTACCGCGACCACTGTCCGGGCTGTGCGGGCCGGCTGGGCGAGGCGGCGGTGGTCGGCGAACGGCTGCGCTGTCCGTCCTGCGCGGCGGAGTACGACATCCGCCGGGCCGGCCGGGGCGAGCGCGGCCATCTGGAGCCCGTCCCCCTGCTGGAGGAGAACGGCTCCGTGCGGGTGGCGCTGCCGGGCGTCCTGCTGGGGACGGGGCCATGACGGCCCGCCCCGCCCCGGCAGGGGGCGTCCCCGGCGCGGCGGAGCACTCCCCGGGCGGACCGACCGGGCCGACGGGACCGACCGGACCGACGGGGCCGACCGGACCGGCCGCCGTATCGGGCCCGTCCGGGCTCCGCGGCTTCACCCGCCGCCCGCCGCCCGCGCGGGAACGGTGCGAGCTGTGCGCCGAGCCGCTGTCCGGTGAGCACCGGCATCTGGTCGACACCCGTAAGCGGTCGCTGATGTGTGCCTGCGCCGGCTGCTATCTGCTGTTCACCCGGCCGGGCGCGGGTGCGGGCCACTTCCGCGCGGTGCCCGACCGCTATCTGGCGGACCCGGACTTCACCCTGGACGAGGAGAGCTGGAACCGGCTCCAGATCCCCGTCGGCCTCGCCTTCTTCTTCCGCAACTCCGAGCTGGACCGGCTGGCCGCGTTCTACCCCAGCCCGGCGGGCGCCACCGAGAGCGAGCTGGACCCGGACACCTGGCGCGACGTCCTCGGCCACAGCCGGCTGGCGGCGCTGCTGCGGCCCGACACCGAGGCGCTGCTGATCCGGCGCGAGCGCGAGGCGGAAGGACCCGGCACGGGTGAGTGCTATCTCGTGCCGGTCGACGCCTGTTACGAGCTGGTGGGCCGGATGCGGCTGCACTGGCAGGGGTTCGACGGCGGCGCCGAGGCCCGCGCGGATCTGGCGGACTTCTTCGCCCGGGTCCGGGCCGCGGCACGCCCCCCGGCGGAGGAGGACGGCCCATGACCGAGCTGGAGTTCTCCTGTCTCGATGTACGGCCGGAGCCGTACGGTACCGGCCCGACCCTGCTGTTCCGGCTGCGGATCGAGGCGGCCGGGGGTGCGCGGGTGCACGCCCTGGCGCTGCGCTGCCAGCTCCGGATCGAACCCGTCCAACGTCGGTACGCCCCGGCCGAGATGGAGATGCTCGGCGATCTCTTCGGCGAGCCCGAGCGGTGGAGCAGCACGCTCAAACCGCTCCAGTTCGCCCATGCCTCGGTGACCGTGCCCGGTTTCACGGGCGCCGCCGAGATCGAGCTGCCGGTGCCCTGTACGTACGACATGGAAGTGGCGTCCGCCAAGTACTTCCGCGCCCTCGCGGACGGTGAGATCCCGCTCCTGCTGCTGTTCTCCGGCACGGTCTTCACCGGTGAGCGCGGCTTCACCGCGGAGCCTGTCCCCTGGCACAAGGAGACCGGCTTCCGGATGCCGGTCAAGGTCTGGCAGAACATGATCGAGCAGTACTTCCCCGGCTCCGGCTGGCTGCGGGTACGCGACGACTGTCTGGAATCCCTGCGCCGCTACCGCTCGGAGCGGGCCCTGCCCTCCTGGGAGCGGGTCTTCGAGGAGCTGCTGCGCACCGCCGAAGGAGGGCAGCCATGACCGGGGACACCGTGGAGCGGGTGACGGCGGGCTTCACCGAGGCCCGCCGGGTCGCGGACGCGCTCCTGTTCGAGGGGTACGTGCTGTATCCGTACCGCGCCTCCGCGCGGAAGAACCAACTGCGCTGGCAGTTCGGCGTATTGGTGCCGCCGGCCTGGCAGGACGCGGGCGGCGAGCACACCTGGCAGCGTACGGAATGCCTCCTGGAGCCCCGCCGCGCCGACCGGCTCCTCGTGGAGCTGCGGTTTCTCCAGGTGCGCCGCCGGACGGTCGAGCGGCTCTCGCCGGACGGCGGGAGCTGGACCGAGGCGGCCGAACTCGACCTGCCCGACCGGGTGCTGGTGCCCTGGGACGAGGGCGAGGAGGAGCGCGTCGCACTCGACGTGCCGCTCGCCTGGCTCACCGGGGAGGGGCACACGCGGCGGTTCGACCTGCCCGGCGGGGTGGAGCACGAGCCGGTGCACGACGGCGCGGCCGGGGTCGTCGGGCGGCTGGTGCGCCGCACCCGGCCGCTGGCGGGCGAGATCCGGCTCACCACCGAGCCGCTGCCCGGTCCGTACGGGGCGCTGCGGCTGACCGCGACCGTACGCAATGTGTCGGCCTGGACGCCCGGTCCGCAAGAGGCGGGCGACCGTGCGTCCGCCCTGCCGCACAGCCTGATCGGGGCGCATCTGCTGCTGGGGCTGCCCGGCGGGCGGTTCCTGTCGATGGCGGACCCGCCGGAGTGGGCCCGGCCCGCGGCGCGCACCTGCCGCAACGAGCACACCTGGCCGGTACTGGCCTGCGAGGAGGGCCGGGACGAGGTCATGCTGTCCTCGCCGATCATCCTCGACGACCACCCCGAGGTCGCGGCGGAGAGCCCGGGACCGCTGTACGACTCCACCGAGATCGACGAGATCCTCTCGCTGCGTACGGCCGCGCTCACCGACCGGGAGAAGCGCGAGGCACGGGGGACGGACGCCCGCGCCGCCGAGGTGATCGATCTGGTGGACGGTATGCCGGCCGAGGTGATGGAGCGGCTGCACGGCGCGATCCGCGGACTGCGCGAGGTGACCGGCGAGCCGACGGGCGCCGACGACGTCGGTATCGGCCTGACCGTCGTGGACCCGTCCGCCGCGCCCCCCTCGGCCGGGCTCCGGCTGCCCACCGGGCCGGGACTGCCCTGGTGGGACCCCGCCCAGGACACGGCATCCGCGCCCGGCGGGGGCACGGTCACCGTCGACGGGCAGGTGCTCGGCGCCGGAAGCAGAGTGCTGCTCCAGCCGGGACCGCGCAGGTCCGACGCCCAGGACATCTTCCTGACGGGCCGCACGGCGACGGTCGAGGCGGTGCTGGAGGACTTCGACGGCGAGACCCATATCGCGGTCACCGTGGACGGGGATCCCGGCGTCGATGTACGGCGCGAGCAGGGCCGGTTCCTCTACTTCCGCCCCGACGAGGTGGATCCCCTGCCGGAGCCCGCGCGGGACGGCGCGCGGGACGGCGAAGGAGGCGTCTGACATGGCCGCCACGGAATCCGTCTCCGTACCGCTGCCGGACAGTTCGCACGGCAGGACCCTGATCGCGGGCATCGGCAACATCTTCCTCGGCGACGACGGCTTCGGCGTCGAGGCCGTCCGCAGACTGACCGGCCGGCCGCTGCCGCCCGGGGTCGACCTGATGGACGCGGGCATCCGGGGTGTCCATCTCGCCTACCGGCTGCTGGACGGCTACCGCAGGCTCGTGCTGGTCGACACCGTCGACCGCGGCGCTCCCCCGGGCACGGTCTATGTGATCGAGGTGGACCCGGCGGGCGCCTCGCCGGAAGGGGCGCCGCCCGCCCAGCTGGACGGGCACGGCATGGACCCGGCGGCGGTGCTCCGGCTGGTCGGGGATCTGCACGCCGGGGCGGGCGGCACGCTCCCCGAACACGTCCAGGTGGTCGGCTGCCAGCCGCTCTCCGCCGAGGAGGGCATCGGGCTGAGCGCGCCGGTGGCCGCCGCCGTCGGACCGGCGGCGGACCTCGTACTCGACCTCGTACGGCGCCCGCCCGGCGCGGCCGCCGGCACGGCACACCGAAGGAGATGAGTTCCATGCACACGACACGTCCGATGAAGGGAATGGACCACGCCAGGGACACCGATCTGACCTGGTTGTGGGTCTGTGCCGGGGTGGTCATGGCCGGAGTGGCCTACGAGACGGCGAAATCCGTGCCCGACCTGCGCCGCTATCTGCGCATGCGGCGCATGTGAGCGGCGAGGGAGAGGCGGGAGGGCGCCGGGGCCGGCGGACCGGACGGCGGACGGACCGGGTGCCGGCCGGATCAGGTGGCGGGCCGGCGCCCGAACAGCGGCTGTACGTCGGCGTCGCTCCCCGCGAGGTCCGGACCGTTCAACTGGGCATAGCGCTCCAGGAACAGGTGCAGCGTGCTGTGCAGTTCCCCCAGCCGGACGAACCACAGCGCCAGACTCATCGCCCCGGCCGCGGTGATCTCGTACTCCCGGCGGGCCGGTCCGGAGGCGGACGCCCGCCACTGGGAGGAGATCTGGCCGCACTTCTCCATGCCGCGCAGCAGCCGGTAGACATGCGCGGACTCGGCCTCGGCCCAGCCGAACGCGCCCAGCCGCTGGGTCAGTTCGTATCCGTGTCCCGGCCGTTCGGAGAGCAGCAGCAGGATGACGGGGGTCATCAGCGCCCGGCGTTCTGTGTCATGCGTCGTCATGGCGGCGATCTCCTGCGGGTGGCCGGGCGACGGTGCGGACAGTGGCCCTCTCCCACGCTAACCAGCCTGGTCCGGCCGGGCCAGCCGTCACCCGTCGGCGCGGCAGCGGACCGCCGGACCCGACAGGACTCCTCGACGAGGTGAGAGCCGTGCATGAACTGTCCATCGCCACCGCCGTGGTCGCCCAGGTGGAGGAGGCCGTCCGTACCAACGGCGGCGTTCGCGTCATCTCGCTGCGGCTGCGGATCGGCGAGCTGGCGGGTGTGGTGCCGGAGGCGCTCCGGTTCTCCTTCGGGCTGGCGAGCGAGGGAACGGTCCTCGCCGGGGCCCGGCTGGAGGTGGAGGCCGTCCCCGGCCGCGCCCGCTGCGAAGGCTGCGGCCGGGAGAGTGACACCGGCGTGCCGCCGATGCTGTGGTGCGCCGACTGCGCGCGCCCGCTCGGCGAACTGCTGTCGGGACGGGAGCTGGAGATCGCCGAGGTCGTCCTCGCGGATCCCTCGGATGCGCCGGGCCCGGTGAGCGGTGACGATCGGGATACGCCCGAGGAGGCAACCCATGTGCCGAGTGGTTGATCTGCGTCAAGCCGTGCTGGCCAAGAACGACGCCAGCGCCGTGGAGTTGCGCGAACATCTCGCCGCCCGTGGAACGACGGAGGTGAATCTGCTGTCCAGTCCCGGCAGCGGCAAGACGGCGCTGCTGGAGGTGCTGCTCGCGCGGGCCGTCTCCGGGGGCACCGCCGTCGCCGCGGTGACCGCCGATCTGGCCACCGAGAACGACGCGCGGCGGCTGGCCCGCGCCGGTGCGCCGGTCAAGCAGGTGCTCACGGACGGGCTGTGCCATCTGGAGGCCGGGATGCTCCGGGCGCGGCTGGACGGCTGGCTGCCACGGGACACCCGGGTGCTCTTCGTGGAGAACGTCGGCAACCTGGTCTGCCCCGCCTCCTACGATCTCGGGGAGAGCCTGCGGATCGTGCTGGGCTCGGTGACCGAGGGCGAGGACAAGCCGCTCAAGTACCCGACGGCGTTCGGCCTCGCCCATCTCGTGGTCATCACCAAGACGGATATCGCGGAGGCCGTCGAGTTCGACGCGGCGGCGTTCCACCGCAATGTGCGGCAGGTGAATCCGGGAGTGCCGGTGCTGGAGACCTCGGCGCGGACCGGCGCGGGCGTGGACGAACTGCTGGCCCTGATCCTCGGGGTCGCCGACGGGGCTCCCGTCCACCGGCCGGTGCTCGCGCGTCAGCACGAGCGCTATCTGCACCACGATCACGGCGACGAGGACGGCCATACGCACGGGGAGCACGCGGACGGCCCCGCGCACACGCACGAGGGGCACGCGGCCGGCCACTCCCACGAGCACCCGGCCGCCGCCCCCGTCCCCGTCCCCGGAGCGGCAGACGCGCCATGAGCCGACCCGTGACCGACACCGACACCGATACCGGCGCGGGCGCCGGCTCCGACAGCGCCGTCGCTCCCCCGGGGGCCCGGCACGCCTCCCTCGAACGCCGGCGCGTGGTCGTACACGGCGTGGTCCAGGGCGTCGGCTTCCGCCCGTTCGTGTACGCGCTCGCCAGTGAACTGGGCCTGACGGGCTGGGTCACGAACAACGCGGACGGTGTCGAGACGGAGGTGGAGGGAGCGCTGCCCGACGTGGCGGCGTTCTGCCGGCGGCTCGCCTCCGACGCTCCCCCGCTGGCCATCGTCGAATCCGTCGAGCCGCGGACCGTACCGACCGCCGGCGGCAGCGGGTTCACCATCCGCCCCTCGGCGGGCGGCGGCGGCCGTACCCTCGTCCCGCCCGACATGGCGACCTGTGACGACTGTCTGGCGGAACTGGCCGACCCCGGCGACCGCCGCTACCGCCATCCGTTCATCAGCTGCACCCACTGCGGCCCCCGCTTCACGGTGGTGACCGGACTGCCGTACGACCGGGCGCTGACCACCATGGCGGGCTTCCCGCT
This sequence comes from Streptomyces sp. NPDC039430, assembly GCF_055639435.1. Lineage (NCBI taxonomy): Bacteria > Bacillati > Actinomycetota > Actinomycetes > Kitasatosporales > Streptomycetaceae > Streptomyces > Streptomyces sp. NPDC039430. The sequence goes on from NZ_JBVKAK010000004.1 coordinate 289,562, forward strand.
CTGCGCCGACTGCGCGCGCGAGTACGCGGACCCCGCCGACCGGCGCTTCCACGCCCAGCCGGTGGCCTGTCACGCCTGCGGTCCCCGGCTCACGCTGGTCACCCGGGGGTCCGCGGGTCCGCGTCCGACCGGTGAGGACGCCCTGGCCGGGGCGCGCCGGCTGCTGGCCGCGGGAGCGGTCGTCGCGGTGAAGGGGCTCGGCGGCTATCACCTCGCGTGCGACGCCTCCGATCCCGCCGCCGTACAGACGCTGCGTACACGCAAGAACCGTGGCGCGAAGCCGTTCGCCGTGATGGCAGGCTCGCTGGAGACGGTGGAGCGCCTCGTCTTCACCAGCCCGCTGGAGCGTGAGCTGCTGCTCGGCCGGCGCAGACCCGTCGTCCTGCTGCGGCGCCGTGACGGTTCCGGGGCCGGGCCGGGATCCGGGTCCGGGTCCCGGGGGCGGGCCGGATACGGCCCGCGGTCCCTCGTCACGGACGGTGTCGCGCCCGGCAGTCCCGATCTCGGGGTACTGATGCCGTACACGCCCGTGCATCATCTGCTGCTCGGCCTGCCCGGTGATCCGGCCGGCCCGCCCGTGCTCGTGATGACCAGCGGCAACCGGTCGGGCGAACCCATCGTCACCGATGACGAGGAGGCGCTGGTCCGGCTGGACGGTCTCGCGGACGCCTGGCTGACGCACGACCGGCCGGTGCGGGTGCCGTGCGACGACTCGGTGGTACGGGTGTGCGCGCGGCAGGAGTTGCCCGTACGGCGCTCGCGCGGCTACGCGCCGCTGCCGGTCGCCCTGCCCGTCGAGGTGCAGCCCGCGCTCGCCGTCGGCGGGGATCTGAAGAACACCTTCTGTGTCGCGGAGGGCCGGTACGCGTGGCTGTCGGCGCATGTCGGCGACATGGACGACCTGGCGACGCTGACCGCCTTCGAGAGCGCGGTGGGCCAGCTCTCCGAGCTGACCTCGGTCACCCCCCGGTTGCTCGTCGCGGACCTGCATCCTGGCTACCGCTCGGGGCAGTGGGCGGACCGGCACGCGGAGGGCCGGCCGGTGCGCCGTGTCCAGCACCATCACGCGCATGTGGCGTCCGCGATGGCCGAACACGGCCTGGACGGCTCGGTGCCGGTGATCGGTGTGGCCTTCGACGGCACCGGCTACGGCGACGACGGCGCGGTGTGGGGCGGTGAGGTGCTGCTCGCGGACTACGACGGCTTCCGGCGGTTCGCCCATCTCGCGTATGTGCCGCTGCCGGGCGGCGACGCGGCCGTGCGCAACCCGTACCGGATGGCGCTCTCCCAGCTGCGGGCGGCGGGCCTGCCCTGGTCCGATGAGCTGCCGTGTGTCGCCGCGTGCCCGCCCGCGGAACGGCGCCTGCTGGAGCGTCAGCTCGACCGGGGGATCAACTGCGTGCCCACCTCCAGTATGGGACGGCTGTTCGACGCCGTCGCGTCACTCGCCGGGGTGTGCCATCGCGTGGAGTACGAGGCCCAGGCGGCCATGGAGCTGGAGCACGCGGCGCTGACGGCGGCCGGGGACATACGGTCCTCCGGCTACCGGTTCGGGCTGCCCGCCGCCCCGAGGCCGGGGGATGCGCCGTGGTCGGCCGACCCCGCGCCGGTGCTGGCCGCCGCCGTCGAGGACCTGCGGGCGGGCGCGGACGCGAGCACGGTGGCCGCCCGGTTCCATGGCGCGGTCGTCTCGCTGGTGCACGAGGTGTGCCGGGCGGCCCGTGACCGTACCGGACTGGCCACCGTCGCACTGACCGGCGGGGTGTTCTGCAACGCCCTGCTGACCAGCGGCTGTGCGCAGCGGCTGGAGCGCGACGGATTCACCGTGCTGCGGCACCGCACGGTACCGCCGAACGACGGCGGGCTGGCGCTGGGCCAGTTGATGGTCGCCGCCAGGATTCGGCCGAGCTGAGCCACCGGCCGGGCTTCCGGCCGGACCGACCACCCGTTGACCACCGTTTGACGTGAAGGAGGAGCGATGTGCCTTGCCGTGCCCGGCAGAGTGCTGGAGATCGAGGAGCGCGACGGGACCCGGATGGCCCGGGTCGACTTCGGCGGCGTCGTCAAGGACGTCTGCCTGGAGTACGTACCGGAGATGAAGGTCGGTGATTACGCGATCGTCCATGTCGGCTTCGCGCTCCAGCGGCTCGACGAGGAGTCCGCGAAGCAGACGTTGGCGCTCTTCGAGAATCTGGGCGTTCTGGAGGAGGAGTTCGGCGACGCGTGGGGGCGGGCCGCGCGGGAGGCGGGCGCCGAGCGTCCGGCCGGCACGCCGCCGGCCCCGGGGGTGGCGCGGACCGGCTCCGCCGGCCCCGAGCCCCTCAGTCCCCGGCCCTGAGCGCCCGTGCCCCCTACCACGAATCCCGAATCCCGAATCCCGAGTCCTGAGTCCTGAGTCCTGAGTCCTGAGTCCTGAAGGAGGAGACCAATCGATGAAGTATCTCGACGAGTTCAGCGATCCCGAGCTGGCCCGGCGCCTTTTCAACGATATCCGCGCCACCGTCACCCGGCCCTGGGCCCTGATGGAGGTCTGCGGCGGCCAGACCCATTCGATCATCCGCCATGGCATCGACCAGCTGCTCCCCGAGGGCGTCGAACTCATCCACGGCCCCGGCTGCCCCGTCTGTGTGACCCCGCTGGACACCATCGACAAGGCGCTGGAGATCGCCTCCCGCCCCGACGTCATCTTCTGTTCCTTCGGCGACATGCTGCGGGTGCCCGGCAGTGGCCGTGACCTGTTCAAGGTCAAGAGCGAGGGCGGGGACGTACGGGTCGTGTACTCCCCGCTCGACGCGCTCAGGATCGCCCAGCGGAATCCGGACCGTCAGGTGGTCTTCTTCGGGATCGGGTTCGAGACCACGGCTCCGCCCAACGCCATGACGGTCTACCAGGCGAAGAAGCTCGGCATCGCGAACTTCAGCCTGCTGGTCTCGCACGTACGCGTGCCCCCGGCGATCGACGCGATCATGAACTCGCCCGACTGCCGCGTGCAGGCGTTCCTCGCCGCCGGGCACGTCTGCACGGTGATGGGGATCGGTGAGTACCCCGAACTCGCCGAGCGGCACCGTGTCCCCATCGTCGTCACCGGCTTCGAACCGCTGGACATCCTGGAGGGCATCCGGCGCGCCGTACGGCAGTTGGAGGCCGGGGAGCACACCGTCGAGAACGCCTATCCGCGCGCGGTGCAGACGGAGGGGAGCCCGGCCGCGCAGGCCATGCTGGCCGATGTCTTCGAGGTCACCGACCGGGCCTGGCGCGGTATCGGCATGATCCCGGCCAGCGGCTGGCGGCTGTCGCCCGCGTACCGGGAGTACGACGCGGAGCACCGCTTCTCGGTGACGGGGATGCACACGGAGGAGTCCACGGAGTGCCGCAGCGGTGAGGTGCTCCAGGGGCTGATCAAGCCGCATGAGTGCGAGGCGTTCGGTACGACCTGCACCCCGCGTAATCCGCTCGGCGCCACGATGGTGTCGAGCGAGGGCGCCTGCGCCGCGTACTACCTGTACCGCAGGATGGCGACACCGGAGGCGGCGGGCACCGCCGGTACGCGCGAAGAGGTGACTTCCCTTGGCTGAGACGACCGGGCTCCGGGTGAACGAGGCGGACGCCGTCCTGCCCGCGGCGCCGCCCGCCATCGCCGACTTCTCCGGGTGGACCTGTCCCGCCCCGCTCCGTGACCACGCGAAGGTCGTGATGGGACACGGCGGCGGCGGACAGCTCTCCGCCGAACTGGTCGAACATCTCTTCGCTCCGGCGTTCGGCGGCGATGTCCTCGCGGAGCTGGGCGATTCCGCGACCGTCACTCTCGGCGGGGCGCGGCTCGCCTTCTCCACCGACTCGTACGTCGTCCGCCCGCTGTTCTTCCCGGGCGGCAGCATCGGCGATCTCGCGGTCAACGGAACGGTCAACGACCTGGCCATGATGGGCGCCACACCCGCCTATCTGTCCTGCGGGTTCATCCTGGAGGAGGGCGTCGAGCTGGCCACGGTCGGCCGGGTGGCCGAGGCGCTCGGAGCGGCCGCCAGGGCCGCGGGGGTGGTCGTCGCCACGGGTGACACCAAGGTCGTGGACGCCGGGCACGGCGACGGCATCTTCATCAACACGGCGGGCATCGGGCTGATCCCGGACGGGATCGACATCCGTCCGCGCCGGGCCGCGCCCGGCGATGTGGTCATCGTCAGCGGTGCGATCGGTGAGCACGGCGTGGCGATCATGAGCGTCCGGGAGGGCCTGGAGTTCGGGGTGGAGATCGTGAGCGACACGGCGCCGCTCGCCTCGCTCGTCCAGGCCATGCTGAACGTCTGCCGCGATCTGCATGTGCTGCGGGATCCGACCCGGGGCGGGCTGGCGACCTCGCTCAACGAGATCGCGTCGGCGGCGGGGGTGGGGATCACCCTGCGGGAACGGGCGCTACCGGTCCCGGACTCCGTCGCCAACGCGTGCGCGTTCCTGGGCCTCGATCCGCTGTATGTCGCCAATGAGGGCAAGCTCGTGGCGTTCGTACCGCCGGAGCACGCCGACGAGGTGCTGGCGGCCATGCGGGCGCATCCGCGGGGCCGCGGGGCGGTGGCGATCGGCACGTGCACGACGGACCACCCCGGCATGGTCGTGGCGCACACCGGTCTGGGCGGCACCCGGGTGGTGGACATGCCACTGGGTGAGCAGCTGCCCCGTATCTGCTGACGCGCCCCCGTATCCGCCGACGCGCGCCACGGCCCGGACACGGCGGGACCGGGCACCGCGCACGCGCCGCCGGTCAGAACTCCTCGTGGTGCTCCGGGTCGCCGCCGAGCCTGCGGTGCGGCCCCGCCGAGATCCTGTCCAGTTCACCGGCCGTCAGCTCGAATCCGAAGATGTCGAGATTCTCCCGCTGACGGCCGGGGTCGGCCGACTTCGGGATGGGTACGGCGCCGAGCTGGGTGTGCCAGCGGAGCACCACCTGCCCCGGGGTGACGCCGTGCTCTTCGGCGATCGCCACGGTCTCCGGGTCCTTCAGCAGCCGGCTGCCCCGCCCGAGCGGACTCCAGCTCTCGGTACGGATCCCCTTGGCCGCGTGCACGGCGCGCAGCTCCTCCTGGGGGAAGTCGGGATGCATCTCGATCTGGTTGACCGAGGGCAGGACGCCGGTCTCCGCCTCCAGCCGCTCGATGTGCGCCGGAGTGAAGTTGGAGACGCCGATGGACCGGACGAGCCCGTCCTCCCGGAGCTTGATCATGGCCTTCCAGGAATCGACGTACTTGTCCGCGCGCGGCAGCGGCCAGTGGATGAGATAGAGGTCCACGTAGTCGAGGCCGAGCTTGGCGCGGGACTCCTCGAAGGACGCGAGGGTCGCGTCGTAACCGTGGTGCCGGCCCGGCAGCTTGGTGGTGACGACGATGTCCTCGCGCGGCACCCCGGCGCGCGCGGCACCCCGTCCGGTGCCGGTCTCGTTGCGGTAGTTGAGCGCGGTGTCGATCAGCCGGTAGCCGAGTGCCAGCGCGCCGGCGACGGCCTTCTCGCACGCGTCGTCGTCGAGCGGATAGGTGCCCAGACCGACGGCGGGCAGGGCGGTGCCGTCATTGAGCGTGTGGACCGGGGTACTGGTCACGGATCTCTCGCTTTCCTCGCGCGTACCGGTCCGTCCAGCGTAGAACGGGACCGGCCGCCGCACCCGGCGGGCCGGTGACCGGTGGCGCCGGCCGCGGCCCGTGCGGGTGCGGTGGGCTACCGCCCCTCGGGGAGGGTGCCGGTGCGCGTCAGCTCCGCGTACCAGCGCGCGCTGGACTTGAGGACCCGGCGCTGGGTCGCGTAGTCCACGTACACCATGCCGAAGCGCTTGCTGTAGCCGTACCCCCACTCGAAGTTGTCGAGCAGCGACCAGAGGAAGTAACCGCGGATGTCCGCCCCCGATCCGATGGCGCGGTGCACGGCCGCCAGATGCCCGCGCAGGTAGGCGATGCGTTCCGGGTCGTGTACGTCGCCCTCCGGGCGCGCGTAGTCGTCGAAGGCTGCGCCGTTCTCGGTGATCATCACCGGCAGGTCCGGATGGTCACGGCGCACCCGCATCAGCAGTTCGTAGAGGCCGTCCGGGTCGATCGTCCAGCCCATGGCGGTCCTGCCGCCCGGTGTCTGGTGGAAGGCGACGTGGTCCGCGCCGGGCCAGGGGCTGTGGTCGCTCGCGCCGTGTCCGTCCGAGCCGTGGACGGCGGGGCCGAAGTGGTGGGAGACCAGGGTCGGTGAGTAGTAGTTGACGCCGAGGAAGTCGAGCGGCTGATGGATGAGCGCGGTGTCGCCGTCCCGGACGAACGACCAGTCCGTGATCGCCGAGGTGTCCTCCATGACATCGGCCGGGTAGGCCCCGGACATCATGGGGCCGGTGAAGATCCGGTTGGCGGTGCCGTCGATACGGCGGACGGCGTCCGCGTCGGCCGCGCTCTCCGTCAGCGGCCGCACCCGGTGCAGATTGAGCGTGACGGACACCTGCGCGGTGGCGGGCAGCCGCGCGCGCAGCGCCTGGACGGCGAGGCCGTGAGCGAGGTTGAGATGGTGCGCGGCCCGCAGGGAGTCGGCGAGGTCGGTACGGCCGGGGGCGTGGACGCCCGAGCCGTATCCGAGGAAGGCGCTGCACCACGGCTCGTTGAGGGTGGTCCAGGTCGTCACCCGGTCGCCCAGGGCGTCGGCGACGATCCCCGCGTACTCGGCGAAGCGGTGGGCCGTGTCGCGCGCGGGCCAGCCGCCCGCGTCCTCCAACTCCTGCGGCAGATCCCAGTGGTAGAGCGTGACGACGGGCTGGATCCCCTTCGCCAGCAGGCCGTCGGCCAGCCGCCGGTAGAAGTCGAGCCCCTTCTGTGACGCGGGCCCGGCGCCGGTGGGCCGGACCCGGGGCCAGGACACCGAGAAGCGGTACGCGCCGACGCCCACGCCGGACATGATCTCGATGTCCTCGCGCCAGCGGTGGTAGTGGTCGGTGGCGATGTCGCCGGTGTCGCCGTTGCGTACCCTGCCCGGGGTGTGGGAGTACACGTCCCAGATGGAGGGCGTGCGGCCGTCCTCCGCGACGGCGCCCTCGATCTGGTACGCGGCGGTCGCGGTACCCCAGAGGAAGCCGGGCGGGAACACCAGGGGGGCCGCGGGGTCGGGGTCCAGGGCGCGCCCGGGGTCAAGTGCTGAGGTGGCCACGAAGGGTCCTTCCGCAGAGATCGAACGGTGTGGTGCGTGGAGCGTGTGCGCTCGGCGTGTGAACGCTCGGAGTGTGTGTGCGTACGGCGGTGGGGGGTGGCGGGCCGTCAGCCCTTGATGGCTCCCTGCATGATGCCGCCGACGATCTGGCGGCCGAAGACGAGGAACATCGCCAGCAGCGGCAGCGTGCCGAGCAGCGCGCCCGCCATGATCACCGACTGGTCGCGGACATAGCCGGCGCTGAGCTGGGTGAGGGCCACCGGGACCGTGGGGTTCGTCATGTCCAGCGCGATGAAGGGCCAGAAGAAGTCGTTCCAGGCGTGAACGAACGTGATCATGAACAGCACGGCCATCGGGGGCCGGGCGATGGGCAGGACGATGCTCCAGAAGATCCGCAGGGAGTGCGCCCCGTCCAGCCGTCCCGCCTCGATGAGTTCGTCCGGCAGGGCTTCCTTCAGATACTGCCGCATGAAGAACACCCCGACCGCGCTGACCAGCGTCGGGAAGATGACGGAGGGCAGTGACTGCCCCCAGCCGAGGTCGGCCATCATCATGAACAGCGGGACGACTCCGAGCTGCGGCGGCACCAGCATCGTGCCGATGACCAGCATCAGCAGGAGGTTGCGGCCCCTGAAGCGGAGTTTGGCGAAGGCGAAGCCGGCGAGGGTCGCGAAGAAGACGGTCGAGAGGGCGATCACCCCGGCCACGATCAGGCTGTTGACCATCGCCCGGCCCATCGCCGCGTCCTGCCACGCCGTGGCGAGGTTGGTGAACAGGTTCGGGCCGGGCAGGAACGGCGGCGGGGTCTGGGAGACCCGGGTGTTGTCGGTGGAGGCGGCCACCATCGTCCAGTAGAGCGGGAAGAGGGAGACCAGCGCGGCGAAGCCGAGGAGGAGGTACGCGAGGGGTCCCGCGTGGTGCTGACGGCCGGCGCCGGGACGCAGCACGCGGCCGAACCGGCGCGGTACGGACGGCGGCGGATGGGGCGCCCGGTCGCGGGCGTCCGCCCGTACCTGCGCGATATCGGTGGTCATGGGGCCTGCTGCTCCCTGGTCAGGACGTACGGGGTGTACGAGGAGTACGGGACGTACGGGACGTGACGCGCGCGAGGACGCGCTGGAGGACGAAGACGAGGAGGAGGATGAGGAACATGGCCCAGGCGATCGCCGAGGCCCGCCCCATCTGGTAGTTCTTCCAGCCCTCTTCGTAGAGCAGCAGACCGAGCGTCTGGTACTGGTTGTCGGCGCCGCCGCTGATGCCGTTGGGGCCCTGTCCGAAGATCAGCGGTTCGCCGAAGAGCTGGGTCGCTCCGATGGTGGAGAGCACGATGGTGAAGATGATCGTGGCACTGATGCCCGGGACGGTCACGGTGCGGAACTGCTGCCAGCGGGAGGCCCCGTCGATGGCCGCGGCCTCGTAGAGATCTCTGGGTATCGCCTGCATGGCGGCCAGATAGAGCAGGGCGTTGTAGCCGGTCCAGCGCCAGATCACGATGAGGGAGATGGCGAGCTGGGCGGGCCACTTCTGGCTCTCCCAGTCGACGTTGTCGACACCGAAGAGGCCGAGCCCCCAGTTGATCATCCCGAAGTCGCGCTCGAACAGCATGGTGAAGACGAGCGCGGCGGCGCCGATGGAGGTCGCGTACGGGGTCAGGACGGCGACCCGGAAGAACGTCGAGCCACGAAGCCGGTAGTTGAGCAGATGGGCCAGGCCGAGGGCCATCAGGAGCTGCGGGACGGTGGAGATGACGCCGAGCGTGAAGGTGTTGGTCAGCGCGTTCCAGAACCGGTCGTCCGCGAAGAGTTCCGTGAAGTTGGCGAGGCCCCGCCATTCCCGGGTGTCCATCGAGGACAGCTCGACGCGGTGCAGCGAGATCCAGAAGGTGTAGAGGAGCGGATAGAGACCGAAGGCGCCGAAGATCAGGAAGAACGGGGCGATGAAGGCGTACGGCACCGTGCCGAGGTCCAGGCGGTGCAGGAGAGTGCGTCGCGCCTGACGGGACGGCTCTGAGCCGGTGCCCTTTCCGGGCGGCCGGGCCGACGCGGGGCGCGGCTGCCCGCCCGTGGGGGCAGCCGGGGTGGAGGTGGCCACGCGGGCTTCCTTCCGTGGAGTGATGCGGTGGGACGGCGAGGCGGTGACACAGAGTGGAGGGGGCCCAGGACCGAGGGGGTTCAGGACCGAGGGGGCGGTGGGGCAAAGAGAGCGGTTGGGCAAAGAGACCGGAGGGCGGAGAAGCCGGGGGACGACGGCTGGGCCGGGCGGGGCGCGCGGCCGGGGCGTCGGGCCACCGGCCGCGCGGGCGGGCCGCGACGGTCAGCGCGCCAGCTTCTGGATGCGTTCGTCCGTGGTCTTCCACGCCTCGTCCGGGCTCTTGCCCTGTGACTCGATCAGCTGGAGGCCCGCCGAGAAGGTGTCCTTGATCGTGCCGTCCTTGCGTCCGAGGATCTGCTCGTCGGGGATCTCCTTCGCCGCGGCACCGAAGATCTGGCCGATCGGCGCGTCGCTGAAGTACGCGGACGTGCCGCCCGCGACCTCCGGCAGGTCGAGCGCCGTCTTCGAGGACGGGAAATTACCGAGCTTCTCGAAGATGTACGCCTGCTGCTCCGGCGCGCTCAGCCAGGCGACCAGCTTCTTGGCCTCCTCCTTGACGGGGCTCTTCTCCATCACGCCGAGGAACGAGCCGCCCCAGTTGGCGCCCTTGGGTGCCTTGGCGATATCCCACTTGCCCTTGTTCGCGGGACCGGCCTTCTCGCTGATGTGGGCGAGCATCCAGGCGGGACAGACCGCCGTGGCGAAGGTGCCGTTGGCCAGCCCCGGGTCCCAGCCCGGCTGGAACTGGCGCAGCTTGGCGGTGAGTCCGGACTTGGCCGCGTCCGACGCGAGGGCCCAGGCGTCCTTGACGGCGGGGTTGTCCTGGTAGACGAGTGTGCCGTCCTTGTCGTAGAACTGCTTCTCAGCGCCGTAGATCATCGCGTTGAACAGGCCGGTCGAGCTGTCCATGAAGGAGACGTCGCCGTCCTTGGAGTGCTGCTTGAAGTCGCGGCCTGTCCGGACGTACTCGGACCAGTCCCCCTCCCAGAGTTTCGCCACCTCCGCGCGGTCCGTGGGCAGCCCGGCCTGCTCGAACAGGTCCTTGCGGTAGCACACGGCCATGGGGCCGATGTCGGTGCCCAGGCCGAGCAGTTTGCCGTCCTCGGTGGTGACCTGGTTCGACTTCCACGGCAGGAAGTGATCGAGACCGGCCGTCCCGGACAGATCCGCGAACTTGTCCGCCTGCGTGTCGACCAGTTCCTTGGCCCGGCCTATCTCTATGCCCTGGATGTCCTTCAGTCCGCTGCCCGCGGCGAGGCGCGTCTGGAGGGCGGTGTAGTACGTCTGCTCGTCACCGGCCACATCGGCCTCGATGAGGATGTCCGGGTTCTCCTTCATATAGCGGTCCAGGAGATCGGTCTCCTTGAACCCCATGACTCCGAAGAGGCCCATGCTGATGACGGTCTTGCCGTCCTTGGTCCGTGCCTTGTCCGAGTCGCCGCCGCCTCCGCAGCCGGCGACGAGAACGAGGGACACGGCGGCCGCCGTAACGGTGGCGAGGGTCGAACCGAAGCGCTTACGGGCAGTGCCCATGTGCTTCCTCCTAGCAGCGGCGCTCAGGCGCGCGCCTGCTGCGGCTCACGGTCGAGTGGGATCGAAAAACCCGTGCCGGGAGAAAACTGGGAGCGCTCCCAACGGGTTGTGGAAGACTCTCCGCAGAGACCAGGCTCTGTCAAGAGTCGAAGTCGGTTCCGTTGCCGGAATGTGTCCCGTTCCGGGCCATCGGCGGATCGGCGGCCCCGCACAATCTCCTGGTGAGCGCCGTGACGCCGCGCCAGGAGCAGAGTTGAGGAGATGTGATGAGCAGCAGCAAATGGTCAGGCCGGAGGCCAACTCTTGAAGCTGTCGCCAAGTTGGCGGGTGTGGGCCGCGGGACGGTCTCGCGCGTGGTCAACGGCTCCCCGGGCGTGAGCGCGAAGGCGCGCGCCGCCGTCGAGGCGGCCATCGCGGAGCTGAACTACGTACCGAACCCCGCTGCCCGCAGCCTGGTCACCAGCCGCACCGACAGCATCGCGCTGGTGATCCCCGAGTCGGAGAGCCGGCTGGCCGCGGAGCCGTACTTCTCGGCGGTCATCCGGGGGGTGAGCACCGAACTCGCCGACACCGAGATGCAGTTGCTGCTGATTCTGGTACGCAATCAGCGCGAGCTCGACCGGCTGACCCGGTTCGTGGAGGCGCAGCGGGTGGACGGGGTGCTGCTGGTCTCGGTGCACCAGGACGATCCGCTGCCCGCGTTCCTGGAGAAGACGCGGATACCGACGGTCCTCGCGGGCCGGCGCTCACCCGACGAGCCGCTCAGCCATGTCCACGCCGACAACATCGGCGGGGCGGCGCAGGCGGTACGTCATCTGCTCGGCCAGGGGCGCCGGGCCGTCGCCACGATCACCGGGCCGCTCGACATGGACGTCGGCCGGAGCCGCCTTCAGGGGTGGCGGGACGCGCATCTCGAAGAGGGCGGGCGACGGGCGGACGAATCCCTGGTCGTGTCGGGGGACTTCACCGAGGAGGGCGGCCGGGCCGCCATGCGTGAACTTCTCGAACGGCGCCCGGACCTGGACGCCGTCTTCGCCGCGTCCGACGTCATGGCGGCGGGCGCGCTGACGGAGCTGCGGGAGCGGGGACGGCGTGTCCCGTCGGACGTCGCGGTCATCGGCTTCGACGACTCGATCGTCGCGCGACACACCGTCCCGCCCCTGAGCAGTGTCAATCAGCCGAGCGAGGACATCGGACGGGCCATCACCCGGCTGCTTCTCGACGAGATCAACGACCCGTCCCGGCCGCGCCGCCGGCTCACGCTGCCGACCACTCTCGTCCACCGGCTCACGGCGTGAGCGGCCGGCGGGCCGTGATCATGAAGCGGTGGCAGCGTACGGTCAGCGGGCTGCCGGAGCTCAGCCGCGCGTGCAGCGCGCGGAGCCGGGCGTCATAGCGGTCGGCGTCGAAGCCGGGGATCTGCCAGGGCGTGACGCGCAGGAAGAGCAGTACGGCTCCGATGTCGTGGAAGGCCGCGGGCACCAACTCCTCGCGGGCGTCCAGGATCTCGAAGCCGGCGCCCGCGAGCCCAGCGCGCGCCGCGGCCAGGTCCCAGTGGCTGTAGCCGTGTCCGGGCGCGCCGAGCGCCTCGTTCAGCTCCGCCAGATCCCGACCGCCGACCTGTTGGGTGACGAACACCCCGCCGCCGCGCAGCACCCGTGCGACCTCGGCCGGCGCGTAACTCTCGTGCCGGCTGGTGACCAGCCCGAACGCCGCGTCGGGCAGTGGGAGCAGATCCTCGTCCTCGTCGCTGGTGTCGATGACCGGTACCCCCAGCGGTGCGAGCCGGCCGCGGGCGACGGGGACATTCGGCGGGTAGGACTCGGTCGCGGTGGTACCCGGCGGGAGCGGGGCGAGTCCGGAGAGGAACTCGCCGCCGCCGGTGCCCAGATCGAGCAGTGCGTCCCCATCGGCCAGCCGCGACCGCACCAGCTCCGCGAAGTCCCATGAGGTGTTCTCTTCTGTGAAGCGTCCGGCGAACACCCCGAAGTCCCAGCCCTCGAACGGCGCGTGGGCCGCGCCCTGGACCAGATCCGTGTAGTTCATGACCCGCACGCTATCCGGCGCGCCCGTCCCGTGTCCGGACGGGCGGACGGGGCGGACGGGCCTCACCAGCCGGCGCGGCCGGCCGGTGAGGCGGAGCGGGTCCCTGCGGCGGAGGAGTCCGCTCACGCGGTCGCCGCGAACGCGTTGACCCCGGTCAGCTCGGCCGAGAGCCGCCACAGGCGCGCGGCCTGCTCGGGGTCGGTCGCGTAGGCGCGTACACCGCCGGCCACCGAGGTGTCCTGGGAGGCGGGCTCGGCGATGTCGCAGTCCTCGCAGTACACCCCGCCCTCGCCCGCCAGCTGGGGTGACGTCGCCGCCCACACCTGGGTGGCCGCGCCCTGCTCCAGCGTCTTGAACGCGGGGTTCACGCCGTTGCCCCGCTCGTCGATCCAGCCGGCGGCGACCATCTCCTCCTTGGCGAGGTGGCGCTGCAACGGGGTGAGGATGCCACCGGGGTGCACCGAGAAGGCCCGTACACCGGAGTCGCGGCCCAGCGCGTCGAGCTCCACGGCGAACAGCGCGTTGGCGGTCTTCGCCTGGCCGTAGGCCTGCCACTTGTCGTAGTCGTGCGCGAACCACATGTCGTCCCAGCGGATGGGCGAGTTGCGGTGGCCGGACGAGGAGAGCGAGATGACCCGGGCCCCGCCGGGCACGATCGCCGGCCAGAGCCTGTTCACGAGCGCGAAGTGCCCGAGGTGGTTGGTCGCGAACTGCGCCTCCCAGCCGGGACCGACCCGGGTCTCCGGGCAGGCCATGACCGCCGCGTTGTTGATGACGATGTCGATGGTGCGGTCCGAGTCGAGGAAACGCTCGGCGAACCGGCGGACGCTGTCGAGATCGGCGAGGTCGAGTTCACCGACCTCGACGCCGTCGATGCCGTGGAGGGCCTTCTCGGCGGTCTCGGGCCGCCGGGCGGGCACCACGACCTGTGCGCCGGCGCCGGTGAGAGCGCGTGTGGTCTCCAGGCCGAGGCCCGAGTATCCGCCGGTGACGACGGCGAGCGCGCCACTGAGGTCGATACCGCGCAGCACATCCTGTGTGGTGCTGCGGGCTCCGAACCCGGATCCGATCCTGTGCTGTGGGGTTGTCATGACCGAAAGGCTACGAATTGGAGCGCACTCGAAGTCAAGGGCGCCGGCCGGGCCTCGTAAGGTTCACCCTGGTGACGGGTTTGTCCGGGAAGTCGGCGATGCCGGGACGCCGCGGCGGGCCGTATCCGTACTCCGTGGGGCACCGATCCGCCGTGCTGCTGAGCGAGAGTCGAATCCACCAGCGGGTCGCGGGGCGCGAACCGCCCACGATCGGGTCAGCGATGCGCGATCGGGCCGGGTCAACTGCTAGGCAGGGACGTTCGTGTCCGTTCCGTAGCTCTGGAGTCACCCATGCCCATCGATGCCGTTCTCACCCAGGAGCATGACTCGCCCATGGTCACTCCGCTGATCCCGGAGCAGCCTGCCGAGGAGGGCGGGCCGGACGGTCCGGTCGACGAACGTGACGTGACGTTCGACGGCTTCCGCTACACCTGCCGCGTCGTCGACCACGGCTCCGCGCTGACCGAGCCCCTTCTCGTGCTGGGCGGTTCCTCCCAGGACCGCAACTCCTGGGTGCGGCACGAGAAGTGGCTGGCTCCGCTGGGGCAGGTGATCACCGTGGATCTGCCGGGGTACGGTACGGCCGACTTCCTGCCCGCGCACTACGGCGTCGACTTTCTCGCCGCGGCCGTCCGGCATCTGCTCACCGAACTGGACGTACCGCGCGTCAATCTGGTCGCCGCCTGCTACGGCGGAGCGGTCGGCCTGCGCTTCGCCCAGCACTACCCGGGGATGCTCGCCCGGCTGCTGCTGGTCGGTATGACCACCCGGATCCCCGCGGATTACGCGGCGGCGATGGAGCGCTGGTCCGTCATGATCGACCGCGGTGAGACGGAGACCATCGCCCGCGAGCTGGCCGACCGCTTCATGTCGCCGCCCGGCACGGGCCGGGTACGCAAGCACGCCGCCGTGTCCCGGCTGGTGTACCAGCAGATCGCCGGGCAGGACCCCGAGCAGCTGAGGAAGTCCGCCGAGCACAACACCCGGCTGATGCGGCACGAGTGGTACCGGCCGGAGCCGGTACCCGCCGTGCCGAGCCTGGTGGTGACCGGTGAGCACGACACGCTGTGCACGCCCGCCATGGGACGTGAGGTGGCCGCCCAGCTTCCCGAGGCGCGGTTCCTGACCATCGACGAGACCGACCATCTGGCCCCGGTGGAGCGGATCGCGGACTTCGCCGATCTGATGGCGCGGTTCTGTACCGACCGGTCACTGGACGACCTGTCGTACGCCAGCAGGCCGGAGACGCTGGGCACGGCCGTCGGCGCCGTCGAGAGCGCCGCGTCCTGAGAGCCGGGCCCGCCGGCCCCGGGGAGGGGCCGACGGCGGCGTGGACCGCCCCTCAGCGGGAGAGGGGCCGCTGGTCCGTCGCGTCGGCGATGCCCACATCGAGGAGCGCGACCTCGTTCGTACCGAGATAGCTCAGCCGGTCCCTGTCGAAGACCCAGACGACGGTGTCCGTGTCCCTGTCCCTGTCCCTGTCCCTGTCCGTGTCCCTGTCCCTGTCCGTACGGAGGGCGAGGCCGACGCCGTGCCGTCCTGAGGCGTCGACGGCGTCCTGCCTGACGACGACTCCGGGGATCTTGGCGGTCGCCCGGTACAGCGCCGCGTTCAGCTCGGGCCGGAGGGTCGCCTGCGGGAGCATCTCGGCGATGGCCTCGAAGACCGCCTCGCCCTGGGTCGGGCCCTGGCCCTCGGTGTCCTTCTCGATCTTCTTCAGCAGGGTGTCGGGGTCGGTGGGAAGGGCTTCAAGCTCGCGGTACGTGGTCATGTTGGGGTCCTGGTAGAGCAGCATCTTGCCCTCCGCCTTCCGGGGATCCAGCGAAGGGCTGCCCTGTTCGAACACTTGCCGGGCGAGGCCGTTCCGTTCGCCGTTCACCGCGATCCAGTCCTCACGGACGAAGACGTCCGTACCCTGGTCCGACACCGGCCGCCAGCCTTTGATCTTGGTGTACACGTACTGATCGTCGCGCACCGTGCCGGCCGGGCGTCCGGCGGCCGCCAGGGCGATACGGTTCAGCAGCCGCACCGCCTCGTGGTGGTCGGCCGCGCTCACCTCGGACGGCGTCGAGTCGCCGAACGCGCCCGTGAGGCTCGTCGCCGTGGCCACGGCGGCCACGAGCAGTGCGGGGAACGCGACAAGAGCGGTCCGCCGCCGCCAGCCGGGACGGGCCGGGCGTACGGGCGTGGACACGAACGGGAGCGCGGGCGCGGGCGCGGATTCCTGGGTGATCTGCCGCATAAAGCGCTCTTTGAGGATACTCCGCCGGTCGGCGGAGAGGTCCTGGCACTGCGGCGCCGGAGGAACCGGAGACGATTCCTCATGCCCGGCGCGGGACTGCCGTCGCGAGAAGAAGCTCATCGGTTCCCTTCCTGTACCGACGTGACCGCCGAAGCGCGGCTTCCTATGAACTGTCCGCAGGACGCGGAGTGTTGCGCGTTCCCCCTGCCCCGGCGGAGCTCCGCTTCGGTGAGTTTACGGAGCCGCCCGCGCGCCCGGGACAGCCGGGAGCGTACGGTGCCGACGGCCACCCCGAGGGCCTCGGCGGCCGCCGCGTGGTCGAGCCCTTCCCAGACGCAGAGCATGAAGACCTCCCGTTCCGCGCGCCGGAGTCCGCCCAGCGCCACCCGGGCGGCGGCCAGTTCCTCGGTGTCCGCCAGCCGGGCGGCCACACCGTCCGCGAAGTCCGGTTCGGCTTCCGGTTCCGGGAGCCGGGCGAGCGCGAGGTCATGGCGTCTGGCCGAGCGCACGATATTGCGCATGACGTTCGTGGCGATCCCGAGCAGCCAGGGACGGAGGCTTTCCCCCTCCGCGTGCACCTTCTCGCGCAGCCGCCACGCCTCCAGAAAGGTCAGCGATACGACGTCCTCGGAGGTGGCCCAATTGCCGGTGACGCGCATGGCATAGCGATACACGATTCCCGCGTGGTCTTCGAATAACTGCCCGAACGCGGCCGTGTCTCCGGCTCTTATGCGGGCGCGGGTCGAATGGTTCACATCTCTCTCTGTCCGACGTCGTTCCTGCATTGCCGTGACTCACGCCATATGCACATACGGTCGTTTTCCCGCAGAGCGGGTGTCGGAGAGCTGAACAGTGAACGTCAAGAGGGCGACACCCCGTAAGCATCGGCGCCATACCGGGATCAAACGGAGCATCAGGGTGCGAGTGGGCACGAGCAGGTGCGGGAGACCGAAGCGGCCCCGGTCACTCGGTCACCCGGCCGCCCGGCCGCCCGGCCACCCGGCCACCCGGCCACCCGGCCACCCGGCCACCCACGGAAACGCCCCCGCGAAGGGGTGACCGCCGTGGGTGGCCTGGCGGCGTCAGGTCCCCGGATGCGGCGGAAGCGGTACGGGGGTGGCGAACGCGCCGTTGTGGTGCACCAGCGCGGGCCCCTCGCCATGGCCACCGCCCGACTCGACTTCCCCGACCACGAGCACATGGTCCCCGATGTGCTGTCGCAGCGTCACCCGTGCGCTGAGCCAGGCCGGTACGCCCTCCAGGAGCGGCAGTCCGTCGTGATCCGCCCGCCAGGGGACGCCGGCGAACCGGTCGATGCCGCTGCGCGCGAACTGCCGGGCGAGCGTGGTGTTCTCGGTGCCCAGTACATGGACGGCGAAGCGTTCGGCGTGCCGCACGGCGGCGAGCGTGGACGCCGTGACGCCGAGGCAGAACGAGACCAGCGCGGGTTCCAGCGAGACCGAGGTGAACGAGGTGGCGGTGAAGCCTGCCGGTCCCGGCACGGTGATCACGGTGACCCCGGCCGCGTGCCGCCGCAGAGTACGGCGGAGTATCTCATCAGCCCCAACAGGGCTGGAAGCGGCGGGAGTTGACGTGGCCGACGAGCTGGAGGTGGGGGGATCGGTGGAGGTGGGGGGATCGGTGGAGGTGGGGGGATCGGTGGAGGTGGTGCGTTCTGCGGACACGGTCATGCCGCTTCCCTTCATCCGGATGGTCACAGGTCACCCGTCTCGACGGTGAGGACCGGGCGCAGCCCCGGGTCGGCGCGCAGTCGCTCCAGCCACAGCACGACGGCCGCCGCGGTGATCCGGTGCGAGGCGTCGTTGAGGACGTCGTGCAGCCCCTCGCGCAGCACGCCGAGGGTGGCGCGCGGGAGCCCGGCGGCCCGTTCACGGGCGTGTTCGACTGGAGTGACCGGGTCGGCCCCGCCGTGCAGGATCAGGGCGGGGGCCTCCGGCCGCGCCTCGGCGAGCAGAGGGGCGGGGACGGGAGCCATGAGCTGTCCCCGTACGAAACCCTGGTCCTCGCTGAGGCGCTTGCGGTGGGTCGGGCACGCGGTACGCGCCGCCAGTTCGGCGTCCCAGGTGCCCGTCCCGGCTGTACCGGCCGGTGGACCGGCCGGTGGACCGGCCACCGCTCCGGCCGGTGGCTCATCCAGCCGCGCGGCCGGTGGCTGAGCCACTCCCCCGGTCAGTGGCCGGGCCACGTCCCCGGTCGGGGCGGCCCCCGCGATCACGATCCCCGCGACCGGAAGCCTCGGGTCGGCGGCCGCCGCCGCGTGGAGGGCCTGGAGCGCTCCCGTATCGCTGCCGACCAGCACCACGGGCGCGACAGGACCGGGCCCCGCGGCCTCGGCCGCGCGCGCCAGTACGTCGGCCGTGCCGTCCTCCGGGGCCGTCCCGAGCGCGTGCACGGCATATCCGTCGGCGGCCAGCCGACGGCCGAACCGCTCGTAGACCAGCGGGTGTTCACCGCGGCCCGGCAGGATGAGAAGTGTGCCGCGCGGGGCGATGCCGGCGGGCGGCTGCCAGTCGGCCGCGGTGGAGCGGGCACCGACGGCGGGGCTGAACAGATCGGTCATCGGTGGCTTCCGAGCGGGTCGGGGGCGGATCCGGCGGGCAGGGCGGACGGGCCGGAAGAGGCGGCGGGTGCGGCAGCCGCGGTGGCCCTGCGGTGGGCGAGTTCCTGACGGACGAGCGGGATCAGCTCACGCCCGTACCCGATGGCATCGTCCAGCGGGTCGTATCCACGGATGAGCAGCGTGGTCGCACCGATGTCGACATAGTCGAGCAGCGCACGCGCGACGGTCTCCGGGGTGCCGACGAGCGCGGTGGTGTTGCCGCCCGCTCCGGTGGCGGTGGCCGTCGGCGTCCACAGCGCGCGGTCGTGGAGGTCGCCCTTGGCCGCGGCGGCGAGCAGCCGCTGCGAACCGACGTTGGCCGGGCCGGCGCTCGTCGGGCCGCCCTGCCCGTGGTGGTGGCGTGCCTGGTCGAAGAAGGGGCGTCCCGCACCGGACTTGATGGTGTCCAGGATGTGGTGCGCACGCTCCCAGGCCAGTTCCTCGGTGGCGCCGAGGATCGGCCGGAAGGACACACTGATCCCGGGTGGTGTGGTGCGCCCGGCGGCGACGGCCGCCGCGCGCACGGACGCGATCTGCTCGGCGGTCTCGGCGAGCGGCTCGCCCCACAGCGCGAAGGTGTCGGCGTGCCTGCCGCCCACCCGGTAGGCCGCCTCGGAGGAGCCGCCGAAGTAGAGCGGGATGCCCGAGGTGTGGAAGGGCAGGACCTCGGAGCCGTACTCCTCGAAGCGGTAGTGGCGCCCCTGGTGGCTGAAGGGTTCGGCGGACGACCAGGCCCGGCGCAGGATCGACAGATACTCGTCGGTGCGGTCGTAACGCTCCTCCTTGTCCAGGTAGTCGCCGTCCCTGCGCTGCTCGGTGTCGTTGCCGCCGGTGATGGTGTGTACGGCGACGCGTCCGCCGGTGAACCGGTCGAGCGTGGCGAAGGAACGGGCCGCGAGCGTCGGCGCGATGAAGCCGGGGCGGTGCGCGACGAGCAGCCCGAGGCGTTCCGTCCTGGCGGCGACGTACGCGGCGACCTGCGCGCCGTCGGGCCTGCTGGAGCTGTAGCCGATGAGGATCCGGTCGAAGCCGGCGTCCTCGTGGGCGCGGGCGAACCGGGCCGTGTAGTCGGGGTCGATGACAGGCCCGCTGGGCGGCCTTGTCTCGGAGGCGTCCTGGGTCCCGATCATGCCGATGAACTCGACGCCCGAGACGACAGCGGCGCCCGGCGCGGCCAGGGCGTCCGGGCCGGTGAGGCCATTCGGGCCGTTCAGGCCCTTCAGACCGTTCGGGCCGTTCGGGGCGGCGGAGTCCTCGGGAGCGGACGGTGCGGTCGGATCCGGCATGGGTTCAGTCGCCTTTCGGTGCGGACCGGCGGTCGAGCGCGCGGGCGAGCGCCGCACGGCCGGTGGTGAGGAGTACGGAGTCGTCCTGCGGTGTGTGCACCCGTGCGCACAGCACGTCGCGGTAGTGCCGCTGAAGCGGGTTGGTGCGGGTGAGACCGTGATTGCCGGTGAGGGCGACGGCCTGCTCGACGGCCGTGATGGCGGCGCGGGTGCCGAGCACCTTGATGGCGCCCGCCTGTTCCACGGCCTCCGGGTCGCCGTCGTCGATCCGGCCGGCCACGGCGTCGACCAGCGTGTTCGCCCCCAGGAGCGCGGCCTCGATCTCGCCGACGGCGCTCTGGAACCGGGGCAGTGCGGCCAGCGGCGCGCCCAGCGCGGTCGGGACGCGGTCGTGGAGGAAGCCGGTGAGCCAGTCCCGGGCCGCGCCCGCGACACCCAGATAGAGGGCGGTCAGCCCGAGGGCGTTCCAGGCGCCGGTCACCGCGTCGGGCCGGGCGCCGGGGATGTCGCCCGGCTCGTCGAGCGCGATGACGTCGCCGGCCGGTACGGGTACGGAGTCGAGGACGACATCGTCGCTGCGGCTGGCGCGCAGTCCGACATGGTCCCAGGTCGGTTCCACGGTCAGCCCCGGGCTGCCGGCGCGGACGATGAAGGTGCCGACGCGTACGGGGTGCTCGTCCGTCCGCGCGAAGACCAGCATCCGGCTGAGGCCGACGGCGCCGGTGGAGTAGATCTTGCGTCCGGTCAGCAGCCAGCGGCCGCCGTCGCGCCGGGCGGTGGTGGCGGGCAGGCCACCGCGCACCGGACTGCCCAACTCCGGCTCCACGCGCAGGGAGTTGACCAGGGCGGGTCCGGTGGCCGCCTCGTCGAGAAGCGCGGCGTACGCGGCGGGCGGCCAGCCCGGGGTACGGGCCTCCGCCGCGTGCGTGAAGAGGGTCATGGCGGTGATCAGGGCCACGGCCGGGTCCCCGGCCCCGAGCGCGCGCAGAATCAGGACGGTGTCGGCGAGTCCGGCCCCGGGGCCGCCGTGCCGCGCCGCGACGGTGGCGGTGAGCAGCCCGGCCTCCCGCGCGAGGTCGAACCCCTCGGCCGGAAAGGTGGCGTCGCGGTCGTGCTCGGCCGCGCGGGCGGCGAGCGCGGTGGTGAGGGCGGGGAGCCGGCCGAGGTCCAGAGCCTGTAGCGCGCGGACCACCGGGGCACCGGGAACCCCTGATACCCCGGAGGCTCCTGGGACGCGTCCGCCGGGCGGGTCGTCGGTATGGGTACGGATGCGGGTCACGGTGTGGTCTCCGGCCGGTCGTCGGGGTGGGGGTCGCGTGCGAGCGGGGGCGGTGGGCTCCGTACGGTCACCGGGGCGGCTCCCCCGTGAACTTCCCGGCCTGGACCAGCGCGTGCCGGCCGGTGCGGCCCTGGGTGAGGCGCGAGGTGGGGATATCGGCGGTGAGGGTGTCGGGGTCGCCGTGCGCGCACCACGGCGGCCGGCTCGGGTCCTGTTGGAGCAGCGGGGACGGCGAGGGGTCCCGCGGGTGCGGCGTGACGCCGAGTCCGCCGTCGGCGCCGGCGCCGGGGCCGGGGCGTACGCGGTACGCGCCCCGGTGCGAGGTTGTCGGCAGCGCGTCCCGGCCGGGTGCGGGCGGGGCACTCATACGCGGACCACGGGGTCCACGGGGTCCACGGCGTCCACCGCGGTGTCCCCGGCCGCCTGAGGGATGCCCGCCGCCCCGGCGCGGACCAGGTCGATGAGGGTGCGGTAGTCGCGGGCATCGGCCAGCGGGGAGAAGCCGCGGATCAGGAGGGTGGTCACTCCGAGGGCGACGTAATCGAGCAGGGACTCCGCGACTTGTTCGTAACTGCCCACCAGCGCGGTGGAGTTGCCCGCCGCTCCGGTGGTCCTGGCGATCTCGGTCCACAGCCTCTTGTCATGGACCTCGCCCTGCGCCGCGTACCGCAACAGCCGCTGGGAGCCGCGCTGTTCGGCGTGGTTCAGGTTGAAGGACGCGTGTGCCTCGCCCGCGCGCTCCTTGGTCAGCCGCAGGATCTCCCGGGCCCGCCCCCAGGCCGCGGCTTCGGTGGCGGCCGGGATGGGGCGCAGGCTGACGCTGAACCGGGGGGCGCGGCCGTACGGCGCTGCCGCCGCCCGTACGTCACGGATGCGTTCGGCGATTCCGGCGAGGGGCTCGCCCCAGAAGGCGTAGACGTCGGCGTGCCTGCCGCCGACCCGTACGGCGTCCTCGGAGGCGCCGCCGAAGTAGACGGGGACGGGAGCGGCCGGCCGTACGGCGGAGAAGCCGCCCCGTACCCGGTAGAACTCCCCGTCGTGGTCGAAGGGTTCGGTGGAGTTCCACTCCTTGCGGACCACGTCGAGGAAGTCGTCGGTGCGGCGGTAGCGGGTGGGTTTGTCGCTGAAGTCGCCGTCGCGCGCCTGGTCCGCGTCATCGCCGCCGGTGATGACATGCAGGGCGATCCGGCCGGGGTGGAAGGCGTCCAGCGTGGCGTACTTCCGCGCGGCCACGGTCGGGGAGACAAAGCCGGGGCGGTGCGCGAGGAGCACCCCGAGCCGGTCGGTGTGGGTCAGGATCTGATCGGCGACGGTGAACCCGTCGGGGCTCGCGGAGGAGTGCGCGACCAGGACCCGGTCGAACCCCGATTCCTCATGGGCGCGGGCCAGTTCACGCAAATACGCGGGCTGGACGACGGGGCCGCTCGCACGGCCGGTCTCGCTCTGGGTGGAGATGCCGTCGCGGCCCGGGGCCGGGGTGGCGGAGCCGCTCTCGCTGGTCTCCTGGGTGGCGGCGATTCCGATGAACTCGATGGTCATGGGGTGGTTCTCCTTCCGTGGATGGCTCTCTCCCTCATTCGTCCGGCCGACCGGTCCCGCGTCCGGCCGATCCGGTCCCGTGTTCCTCGGCCGGCCGGTCCCGCGTTCCTCGGCCGGCCGGTCCCGTGTTCAGCCGGTCCGGTCCCGCCAGCCGTCCGCGTGGTGGCACGCGACGGAGTGGAGCCGCCCGGTCTCCGTGACGGCGACGGGACGCGGCTCCTCCCGGCACTCCGGTCCCGCGAAGCGGCAGCGTGGCGCGAAGACACAGCCCTGGTCGTCCGGCCACGGCTCGCGGTCCGGAGCCGGCCTCAACTGGGCGGGCAGCAACCGGTGTTCACGGCGTACGCTCGGGGCGGAGGCGGTGAGCAGCGCGGTGTACGGATGCCGGGGGTGATCGAGCACCTCGCTGATGGCGCCCTGTTCCACGAGCCGCCCGCGGTAGAGGACGGCCACCCGGTCCGCGATCCCGGCCAGCGAGCCGAGGTCGTGGGAGATGACGACGACGGCGAGGCCCAGTTCACGGCGGAGGCGGTCGAGCAGGCTCAGTACGAGATTGCGGTTCGAGGCGTCCAGCGCGCTGACCGGCTCGTCGCTGAGCAGCAGCCGTGGCCGGGTGACGATGGCGCGGGCGAGCGAGACCCGCTGCCGCTGGCCACCGGAGAGTTGTCCGGGGATACGCGACCCGAGAGCCTCCGCGTCAAGCCCCACCAGGGCCAGCGCCTCGTCGGCCCGCTCGGCGCGTTCCCGCCGGGTGAGCGCGCGGACGGCGGCGAGTGGCTCGGCCACTGTCCGGCGTACCGTCAACTCCGGATCCTGGGAGCGGAGCGGGTCCTGGAACATGAACTGCACCTGTCCCGTACGCCGGAACTCCCGCAGCTCACGGCGGGTGAGCCGGACCAGATCGGTCCCGTCGAACCCGATGCTGCCCGCTTCCGGCCGCACCAGGCCGACCGTGGCACGGGCCAGCGTGGTCTTGCCCGAGCCCGTCTCGCCGATGATCCCGAGGATCTCGCCCGCGCCGACGGTGAGATCGACACCGGACAGCACCCGCGTCGCGCCGGCGCGCCGCGACGTGGTGGCCCGGCGGCCGTACGACACGGACAGTCCGCTGATCTCCAGCAGCGCCGCTCGGTCCCGTGGTGACGTGGCCGCGTCTTCCTTCCGGGTGGTCAGGTCCCGGCCCAGGGCGGTGGTCATGTGGAGGCTCCTTCCGATACGGGTTCGGATGCGGGCACGGGCGCGGAAGACACAGCCGACGCGGATGCCACAGCCGACGCGGATGACACGGAAGCAGCGGCGGGTACGGGAACGTGGTCGGAGGCGGCGCCCCCGGGGCGCGTCTGCGACTCCTCGTCCAGCAGTCCGGCGGGGCGGAGGCAGCGCGCCCTGCGTCCGTCGTCCAGCGTGTGCAGGTCGACGGGCCCCTCGGTGCACCGCGCGACCGCGTGGGCGCAGCGGTCGGCGAACCGGCAGCCGGGCAGCGCGGCGCCGGTCTCCGGCGGCCGGCCGGGGATGATGTCCAGCTCACGGCGTCCCCACGCGCCGATCGACGCGACCCGTAGCAGCGCCTCGGTGTACGGATGCGCGGGCGCGGCGAGCACCTCGGCGGTCGGACCGTCCTCCACGATCTCGCCCGCGTACATCACGAGGATGCGGTCGCAGCTCTCGGCGACCACGGCCAGGTCGTGGGTGACGAGGAGCAGGGAGAGGCCCTGTTCGGTACGGAGCCGCTGGAGGAGTTCGAGGATCTCCGCCTGGATGACCACATCGAGGGCGGTGGTCGCCTCGTCCGCGATGAGAAGTTCGGGTGCGCAGGACACGGCGACGGCGATCAGGACGCGCTGGAGCATCCCGCCGGACAGCTCGTGCGGGTACTGGTGGAAGACCTCCTCGGGGCGGTGCAGTCCGACGGCCGCGAACAGCTCGACGGCGCGGGTGCGCGCGTCCGTACGGGAGAGCGCGCCGCCCACCCGCAGCTGCTCGGTGAGTTGGCGCCCGACGGTGAGGGAGGGGTTGAGATACGAGGCGGGGTCCTGGAACACCGCGCCGATCCGGCTGCCGCGTACCGCGTTCCACTGCTTGCGGGTGAACGCGGTGAGGTCGGCGGCCGGTTCTGAGCCGGTGGCGCCGAGGGTGATACGGCCGCCCGACACCGAACATCCGGCGGGCAGCACTCCGAGGGCGGAGCGGCAGGTCAGGCTCTTCCCGCTGCCGGACTCCCCCACCAGACCGACGGCTTCGCCGCGCCCGAGTGTGAAGGACACACCCCGGACGGCGTGCGCTCCGCCGGTGACGGTGACATCGAGCCCGTCGACGGTCAGTACGGGATCGGCCGGGGCGGTCGCCGCGACGGACGGGGTACCGGGGTCAGCCAGTGGTGACACGCTGCTCGGCCTCCTCTGAGTTGCCGTTCGTGGCAGGGGGAACGCGGCCCGGCGGGGAGGCGGCGTACTCGCCCAACTCCCCTTTATGTTCAGAGACTTGATCAGGGGCAGCGGCGGCCGCCACCTGAGCCGAGGCGGCGGGATCCGGGGCCGAGGCGGCGGGATCCGGGGCCGAGGCGGCGGGATCTGGCGCCGGGGGCCCGGACGCGGGGGTTCCGGACGCGGGGGTTCCGGACGCGAGGACCGGGACCGTCGTCCGGGGATCGCCGGCCGCCGTGCCGCTGTCGCGCACCGCGTCAGCGAGAATGTTGAGGGCGCCGACCGTGATCATGATCGCCGCGCCCGGGATCAACGGCGCCCACGGCTGCTGCGCCAGATAGCCCAGGTCCGAGGCGAGCATCCCGCCCCAGGTCGGCGCGGGCGGCTGGACACCCAGCCCCAGGAAGGTCAGGGACGCGACCACCAGCAGCGCCTGCCCGACGGCCTGAGCCGTCGTGACGGCTACCGTCGGAAGGATCTTGCCCCAGACGTGGGTGCGCAGGATCCACCAGCGGGACGCGCCCATCAGCTCCGCCGCCTCGACGTACTGCGCCTGTTTCAGCCCCAGCGCCGCGGCCCGCGTCACCCGGAAGTACAGCGGGGCGAAGAGCACACCCAGCGCCAGCATCGCCTGGTGCATACCGTTGCCCAGCGCACCCACCACCGCGATCGCGAAGACCGTGAACGGCATGATCATCAAGGTGTCCGCGGCCCGCTGCGCCGTCCATTCGACGGTCCTGCCGAGCCATACGGAGGCGATCCCGGGCACGATTCCGAGCAGCATCGCCGCCCCGACGGCCTCCAGGGCGCCCACGATCGAGGAGCCCGTGCCCGCCAGCAGCCTGCTGAGGACATCGCGCCCCAGATAGTCGGTCCCGAGGGGATGCGCGGCGCTGGGTCCGTGCAGCATGTCCACCGAACGCTGGGCCAGCGGATCGTGGGGCGCGAGGGCGCCGCCCGCGACCGCGAGCAGCGCGACGAGAGCCAGTACGGCCAGCGCGATCCGGGCCGAGGGCAGCCGCCAGGTGCGGCGCAGTGTCCTCATGACGCCCCGCCCTTCCGAGGGCCACGAGCGCCGCCGGGCTGAGCGCCGCCCGACCGCCCACGGGGCGACTGGCCGCGGGGCGACTGGCCGCGGGGCGACTGGCCGCGGGGCGACTGGCCGCGGGCCGCCGGATTCAGCGCGGTGAGCGCGGCGTTGACGCCGATGTTGGCGACCAGCACGACGGCGACGGTGACCAGCAGCGTCCCCTGGATGACGGGGATGTCGTGCTGTTCGGCGGACTGGAGCGACAGTTGGGCGATACCCGGCAGATTGAAGATCTTCTCGGTGACGACCGCGCCGCCCAGGATCACCGGCACACTCACCCCGAGGACGGAGAGCGCGGGCCCCGCCGCGTTGCGCAGCACATGGCCGAACAGCACGCGGCGCGCCGAGAAACCGCGCATCTCGGCGCCGGTCACATAGTTCTCGCGCAGGGCCCCGACGAGCGAGGTCCGCAGTTGCCGTGCGATGGACGCGGCGGCGTCCAGGCTGAGGGCGAACGCGGGCAGGACCGCGTACCGCAGCCACTCCCCCGGGCTCTGCCCGAGCGGTACGTACCCGCCGGTGGGCAGCGCGCCCAGCTGCACCGCGAAGACGACGATCAGCACGATGCCGATGAGGAAGGGCGGCAGTGTGGCGAGGACCGAGCAGATGAGCGTGATGGCCCGGTCGATCCGCCCGCCGCTGTTGAGCGCGGCGGCGATCCCGGCTCCGCCACCGATCAGCACGGCCAGCAGCAGGGCCAGCCCGGCGATGGACAGATCCACCGGCAGCGCCTGCGCGACGCTGTCCGCGACGGGGACGCCGGTGAACCACGAGACGCCGAGACCGCCGGTGAGCGCATGGCCGAGCCAGCTCAGATACTGCAGGTACAGAGGCTGGTCCAGGCCGAACTGCGCCTCCATCCGGGCGATGTCGGCCGGGGTCGCCTGGTCGCCGAGCACGGCCGCGGCCGGGTTGGCGTCGGACAGGGCGCCGAGGGCGAAGGTGAGGAGCGAGGCCAGTACGAAGACCGTGGCGGTGGTGACGAGCAGCCGGCCGAGCGGCCGGGGCGTCCCGGCGAGCCGCCGGCGTACGGAACCCCCGCGTGCGAGCCGCGCGGTCCGCCCCGGCCCCGCCAGTACGGGCGCGGTCATGAGACGGTGACCCCCTCGAACCGCTGGACGACGGTGTACGCGGGGATCTCGGAGACCTTGGGGTTGCGCGCCAGGATGCGCGGCGTGGTGTAGAGGAAGATGTTCGGCATGGTCCGTACGGCGATCCCGGTGGCCTTCTGGAGAACAGCCGGGTAGTCGGGCGCGTCCAGCGGTGTGCGGCGGACCTCGTCGAGTGCCTTCTCCAGCTCGGGCGAGGTGGTGCGGCCCGGGTTCATCAGGCCCTCCTTACCGAAGAGCACCTGGAAGCCCTGGGTGGCGGACTCCCGCCCGGCGAACTGGTCGACGTAGAGCGCCTTGCTCCGCTGGACGTAGACGAGCTGGGTGGCGCGGGCCGACGGGATGGCCTCGATCGTGGCGGTGATCCCGACCTTCTTGAGCTGAGCCTGGATCAGTTCCGGTACACCCTCGGGGTTCTGGGCGGAGAGCGTGATCCTCAGCCCGTCGGCGTGGCCCGCCTTCGCCAGCAGTTCCCTGGCCTTCTCGGGGTCGTACGGGAAGAGCTCGTCCAGCGCGTCGTCATGGCCCGCGTAACCCTTGGGGAAGGGCTGACGGGTGACTTCGCCGTGTCCGAAGGACGCGGTCCTGAGCAGTTCCTCGCGGTCGATCGCGTACTTCAGCGCGAGGGCCACATCGGGGTCGGTGTAGGGCTCCTTGCCGATATGGACATCGAGGACGGCCACCACCATGGACGGGATGACCTGGACCTCCAGGCCCGCGGCCTTGGCCGCCGCCACCTGACTGCCGGGTATCTGCGCCACGTTGTACTGCCCCGAGGTGAGAGCGGCGACCACCGTCGACGGCTCGGGGAGCGGGTAGAGCTCGAAATTCTCGATCCTGACGCGGCCGGCGTCCCAGTAGTCCGGGTTGCGGCGCAGCACGGCCTTCGAGTTCTGTACGTACGAGACGAGGGTGTACGGTCCGGAGCCCGCCGGTTCGGTGGCGAGGCTCGCGGCGTCGCTCTCGAAGACCTTGCGGTTGACGATCATCCCGGTCTTCCCGGCGAGGAGCAGCGGTATCTGGAAGTCGGGTTCGGCGAGCCGCAGTTCGACGGTACGGGCGTCCACGGCCGTGATCTGCTCGACGCCGACGAGCTGCGAGGCGACCAGCGACTTCTCGTCGTCACGGCCGCGTTCGAGACTCTTCGTCACGGCGGTGGCGTCGATCGGCGTGCCGTCGCCGAACTTCTGCCCCTGGCGGAGGGTGAACGTGATGACGGTGCCCTCGGCGTTGTACTTCCACGAGGTCGCCAGAGCGGGTATGGCGTTTCCGGCCTGGTCGAGTGTGGTGAGTCCCGAGTAGACGAGGGAGAGGGAGTGCACGTCCCAGCCGGCGGACGAGGTGACCGGATCCCAGGAAGTCGTCAGGTTCCAGCCCCACTTGAGGGTGGAGCCCTGACCGCCGGCCGCCGAGGTGGACCCGCCTCCGCAGGCGGTGAGGGCGAGTGCGGCGCCCGCTCCGAGCGAGAGTCCGAGGAACGACCGCCGTCCCAGGCCGGGTCCGGGGCCGAGGCCGAGGCCGGAAACGGACAGGGGTGTGGACGACGCTGCGGTGGCCGGGCGGTCCGCGCCGGCGGTGGTGGATGGGGTGCGGAAGATCGGCATGGGGTGCGCCACCTTTCTGGGCCGTGCCGGTGCACTCGGGTACGCGGTACGCGGTACGCGGGCGGGGCCTTGGGACGCCCGGGCGGGCGCCCCGGGCGGACGGACGGGAGAGGAACGAGAGAGGAACGAGAGAGGAACGAGGAGGGGAACGAGGAGACCGAAGGGGACACGGAAGCGCCGACGACCGATGGCGGACTGCCGGGCAACGGGCCCTGGAATCAGGGAGGTTGAGCGGATACGGCGGCGGACCGCGGCGACGCGCGAGGGGCGACGCCGTGCACCACCGCGGCATCGGGGCGGGTACGGCGACTCGGGAGATTGCGTTCTCAGGACGGAGAACCACCCACCGGGCACGAGACGTGGGTGCGTGAGGCGTGGAGGGCCGGGCCCCGGAGGGGAACCGGAACGCGGGATGCGAAGGGCCCGGCGGAGGACCGGCGTACGTCCCCCGGGTCATCCCGCGGTCGCGTCGTCCGGGTTCACCGCGGACGGCGCGGCCGGGGACGGGGACAGCGGCAGGGCCGGAGAGCCGAGGGCCTCAGCGGGCCGCCTCGGCGGGTCGGGTCAGCGACAGAGGGCGCTGGAGGTACGCAGGTAATCCACGTAGCGGCAGACCACGGCGGGGTGCATCGAACGCATGCCCCGTATCCTCACGGTCCCGCGACACGGTGTCAATGGACACCTCTTGGTGTCTCATTGTCCGAGACCTCGGCGACCTGCGCTTTCACCGGGAACGACGACTGCGCGCAAGCGCGTGCCTCGTCGGGGTGCAGCCACAGCGGACCATGCCCGGTGTCGATGCGTACCGCCTCGGCGGGGGCCGCCGACTCCTCGGTGAGCAGGGCGAGTTCGGGCCCCGTCAGAGTGCGCCAGCGCTCCAGCGCGGCCACGGCGGGGAGCCGTACGGGAGTGAGGGGCAACCGGCCCCCGGCCGCCGCGCGGGCGGCTTCGAGATACGTCTCCAAGGGCCGCCATCCGGGAACGCACACCTGGCCGCCCGGACCGTCGAACAGGAGCGTCGGCAGCGCGTAGCGACGGTGGTCCCCGACCTCCTTGGCCCGGCCGGGGTGCGGTCCTGGACCGTCGAGTCCGAGCACCTCGGGGATCGGCCGACGGGTCTCGGTCCAGTCGGCGCGTACCGCGTCCCGGGTCTCCCGGGCGGCGAGTTCGCGCATCAGCCGGTCGCTGTCCAGGCCCGGGACTCCCCGTACGACACCGCGGATTCCGTCCGGAGTATCGGCGGGCGTGCCCAGGACGAACGTGCTCTCCCGCAGCCGGCGCAGGACCCGCTCGGCGATCTCGGGCCCCTGGGACCGGGCCGCCGTGGCGGCGAGCGAGGCGGGCAGGCTCGACCGGGTCAGCCAGTGCAGCCGCGGCGCGCAGGGCGCGTCCGTGTGCGCCGTGACCTCGCGGATGAACCGCTCGTACCAGCGGGCCTCGGCCGCCGGATCGGGGGCCGGGTCGTCGTCCTCGTCGAAGAGGATGCCGAAGACGGGCCTCCAGTGGGCACGAGAGCCGAGCGTGAGTTTCAGCAGCCGGAAGACGGGCTCGGAGCCCCAGGCCCAGGGGCAGGCCGGGTCGGTGAACTCGGTGACCGAGACGAGCTGCCGGTCCACCCCAGGAGTCTCGGCCCCGGGAGCCTTTGTCCCAGGAGCCTCCGCCCCGGGAGCCGTACGGATCCGGTCGGGAGCCATGCGGTCCCCCTCCGGTGCCCGGCGGTTCACCTCCGGTGTCATGCGGTTCACGTCCGGTGTCATGCGGACGCGGGTACGGACACGGGGACGGCAGGAGCGACGTCACGCGCCGGACCGGCTTCACCCCTCGGCTCCCGGCCGGCACCGTCCGTCCGCACCCCCTCCGCGGCGAGTTCGGCGATCGTCGTACGCCCGAGCACCGCCTGCGCGGCGGCCTCGACGGCGCGCCACAGATCCGGCAGCCCCTGCGCCGCGCCGGGGTAGTTGAGCGTGTCGGGACGTGCCCCGCGCAGGGTGAGGAACTCACCGTCCACCGCCGTCATGACCTCGGCGACACTGATCGCGGCCGGGTCGCGGCCGATCCAGTACCCCCCTTCACAGCCCCGCTGACTCCGGACCAGACCGGCCTGGCGCAGATCGCGGAAGACCGATTTGAGGAAGCGGAACGGGATGTCCTGGGAGGAGGCGATGCCCTCGCACGTCAAGGGCCGTCCGCTGTCGGCGGCGAGTTCGACGAGCGACCTCACCGCGTAGTCCGCCTTCGCCGAGATCTGCATGTGCACCTTCTCCCGAGGGTTCCCTGCCTGCCCGCATACCCGCTCAGCCACCGGCCGGACATCAGGAACGGCCAGCTCGGCGGTAATGGACACATCTTGACATCCATTTGCCGTGCTCTCTACGGTCGGCGCCGGGACCCAGCGCACCGACCCACGCACCGACCCACGCGCCCACGCCCGCCACCCACACTCGTGACCGGCACCCGCGGCCCGCGGCCCGCGCCACCGAAGAGCAGGATCTCCATGGCCTCGCACACGGAACACACGGAACACACCGAGCACGACGCGCACGACGCGTTCCATCCCGACCTACCGGACCACGACCACGACGAGAACCACGGTACGGCGGAGAACGGGCTGCCGCTGCGCGCGCGGCTGCATCACATCCGTGCCGACGCGCTCGACGGCGACACCGCGCAGACCGGCGGCATGCGGCGCTTCGCCGCGATCAGCGGATCCACCGTCGGTTCGGAGCGCATCTGGATGGGCCAGACGCATGTGGCGCCCGACACCGCGTCCTCCAACCACCACCATGGCGCCTCCGAGACCGCGATCCATGTGGTGAAAGGACACCCGGAGTTCGTGTTCCTGGACGACTCCAGCGGTACGCCGGAGGAGATCCGGATCCGTACCTCGCCCGGCGACTACATCTTCGTACCGCCGTATGTCCCGCACCGCGAGGAGAATCCCAGCCCGGACGACGAGGCCGTGGTGGTGATCGCCCGCAGCACGCAGGAGGCGATCGTCGTCAATCTGCCCGAGCTGTACGTACTGGGCCGGGAGCCGGACGCGAACTGACACACACCCCGGGCACGGGGCACGGCTCGGGCACGGCATACACCACCCGGGCAGCCGGCCCCGTGTCCCTGCCTCGCGCACGGCTCCTACAGGACGGGTTCGCGGCTACAGGACGAGTTCGCGCACGGTCGCCATATCGCTGAACGGCAGCAGTCGGTCACCGACGATCTGGTACGGCTCGCTGCCCTTCCCCGCGATCAGGACGATGTCGTCGGGGCCCGCGTCCGCCAGGGCGGAGGCGATGGCACGGCGCCGGTCGGCGAGCCGCTCGAACGGGGTGCCGGTGGCCGTGAGTCCCGGGGTGATCTGGTCCATGATCGCCTCGGGGTCCTCGTCACGCGGATTGTCCGAGGTGAGAACGCACAGATCGGAGTAGGTCCCGGCGATCTCGCCCATCCGCGCGCGCTTGGTGATGTCGCGGTCGCCGCCGCAGCCGAAGACGGTGACGATCCGGCCGCGGGCGAAGTCACGGATGGTGGTCAGCACCTTCTCCAGCGAGTCGGGCGAGTGCGCGTAGTCGACGATGACCGACGTGCCCGCCGGCGTCTCGAAGCGCTCGAACCGTCCCGGAACCGGTGGCATCCGGTCGAGCGCGCCGACCAGGCCGTCCAGATCGTGCCCCAGCAGCCGGCAGGCGGCCACGGTGGCAAGGGCGTTGGCCACCGAGAAGCGGCCGGGGACGGGGATCGCCGCCGGGTACTTGCGCCCCTCGTGGTGCAGCGTGAACCGCGTACCGAACGCGTCCATGGTGAGGTCCGTCGCCCGGAAGTCCGCCTCGGCATCGATCGCGTAGGTCGTCACGGCCCCGGGCATCAGCGCACCGATGGCGGCGCCCACCGGATCATCCGCGTTGACCACGGCGCGTCGGCAAAGCCCTTGGAACAGCCGGAGTTTGGCATCCCGGTAGTTCTCCATGGTGCCGTGGTCGTCCAGATGATCCTGCGTCAGATTGGTGAAGATCCCGATGTCGGTGTGGGCGTGGTCCACCCGGTGGGTCAACAGGCCCATGGAGGTGGCCTCCAGGACCACGGTGCCGACCCCGCGGTCGCGCATGCGCCCCAGCAGATACTGGAAGTCCGGCGCCTCGGGGGTGGTGAGCACCGACCTCGGCATGGGGATCGGTTCGTCGCCGATCCGGCTGCCCGCCGTCCCGATGACCCCGACCGTCGCGCCCTCGGCGAGCCGCAGCACGGACTCGACCATGTACGACACCGAGGTCTTGCCGTTGGTACCGGTGACGGCGACCATGTCCATGGCCCGTCCGGGCTCCCCGTAGTAGCGGGAGGCGACGAGGGACGCGGTGACCCGCGTGTCCCGTACCCGCACCGCACACACCTCCGTGTCCGCCCACACCGACACCGGCGGCTCCGGTGCCCCCGCGTCGAGCAGGACCGCCGCCGCACCGCGCGCGAGGGCCGGGCCCACGGACTCCGGTCCGCCCTCACGGTGGCCCGGAACCGCGATGAACAGCGAACCCGGTGAGACCCGGTGCGTGTCGAAACACGTGCCCGCGGTGATCGCCGTCTCCGGATCCCCCCGCAGAATCTCGTGGTCATGCCCGGCGAGCAGTGCGCTCAACTTCACAGGGGTCCTCTCGGAGATGCGACGTGACGGGTCTCCGGCGGTCGCCGAGTGGGCACCGACGGCACGCCGTGGCGTCGCGGAAGGGTGGGTGTACGGGGAGTGCGTACGAGATGCGCGCTCTCGCGAGCGGGTGACGGGGAACAGACCGGGAGGGAGCGGGCCGGGGCGACGGGCGGGGCGGACGAGCCGAGCGGACGAGCTGAACGCGCGAGCCGTGCGGCAGGTGCCCTACCGGAGGAGACCGGAACGGGCGGGACTGGAAGAACGGTCCTGCTGCATGATCCGGGGATCGGTTGCTAGCCGTGGCCGTGCAGGGCGCGGCAGCCGGCTTCCGGCGCCGACAGGGGGCCCGCTGCGGCGATCGCGGCGGCGGCCGAGCACAGCGCGCAGGGGGCCTGTCGCAGGCACTCCCTCACGGCACGTGTACAACCCATGTGTGGAGTGTACGGCCGAAGGACCGCTCGCGGCTCCGCCCTGTCGACGTACAGCGCTCAGTACCGCCGGACAGCACTCAGGCGGACCGCTCGGAGCGACCCGCCTGTGTGTGTGGATTCCGGCCCGCTCAGACTCCCTGGCCGCTGCCTCCGGAGCCGGTGCCCGCCGCCGCCTTGATCCCCTTGGTGATCTCGTCCATGACGGTCAGCTTCGGTGCCTTGTCGTTGACATCGAACCCGGAGCGTACGAGAACCATCAGTTCCGGGGACGTCGGTGAGGAGAACGCCAGCGACTGCACATAGCCGTCGTCCCCCTTGCTCGTGACGACCTTCCACCGCACCAGATAGCCCTTCTGCCCGGCGACGGTGACCGCTTCCGACTTCAGCTGCTGGTGCGAGGAGATGTCCCCGTAGATCGCGCCGCCGTAGGATTCCTCCGCATTGGCCTGGATGTCCTTCTCGGCCGCCGCCTTGGCCGTCGTGGCGTCGATCTTCAGGGCGGGCGCGGGAGCGGAGAACACCCCGCCCCGTACGCAGCTCTGCGACGTGTCCCCCGGGCACTCGTACTGCCCGGTCGTCACCCCGGCGCCGATGGTCCCCGATTCGCCGGTCCAGCCGTCCGGTACCGGAAGGCTGATCCCGCTGGCCGCGTCGGTGGCGTAGCCGTCCTCGGTCTGCGGCTGCTGCTGGGGCGCGCCGCCCTCTCCGCCGGGGCCGCCGCCCCGCGGTCCGTCGGGCGCCGGGCTCTGCTGGCCGGGCCGCGAGGGGGCGGCGGAAGGACCGGGGCCCTCGGGGCCTGCCGCGTTGTCGCCGCTGTCGCGCCCGAGCAGATAGGAGCCTCCCGCGATGGCCACCGCGACGACCACGGCGATGGCACCGAGCGCGATCCGTCGCCCGCCGCGCCGCGTGCCGGGTGGCGGTGTCGCGGGGTACGGCGGTGCCGGGTACGGCGACGCGGCGTAGGACGGAGCGGCCGGAGGCATCGCGGGAGGGGCCGTCGCGGGAGGTGCCTCGGGGGAAGGCGTCGCGGCGGGCGGATCCGACTCGGCGGGCGGGGCGGCGCGGACTTCGTCGGTCCACGCGGAACCGTCCCACCAGCGTTCCTGGCGCGGTCCTTCACCTGTGTGCCCCGGGTCGGGATGCCAGCCGGGCGGAGTTGTGTACGTCACGGCTCTCACCTTAAGCACATTGTCTGAAAAGCTTGTGAGAGGGCCATGAGAATCCCCCGTCGCGGACCGTCCCCGGCCGTTCCCGGCCGTCGCCCCGGGCCGCCTTACCCCCCTCCCCGCCCCGGATCCGGCACCGGCACCGACCCCGGGGCCGACACGATTCCGCGTACCACGCCCAGGGACACCAGGTCCTGGGGGCGCAGCCGGAGCTGGTCGGCCGTCACCCGGGCTTCCTCCGGGGCGCGTTTGAGAATCGCCGCCGCCAGTTCCGGAGCGATGACGGAGAAGTAACTGTCCGGTGTGGCCCAGGTGTTGTCCGGTGCCGACAGGGCCAGCGCCCCGCCGGAGCCGCCCTCACCGATCAGCAGGGTGGTGACGGGGACCGTGGCGGTGGCCACGGCGGCGAACAGGTCCGCGATGGCGCTGCCCGCTCCCGCGCGCTCCGCCTCCGCGTCATTGGCCGCGCCGGGGGTGTCCACCAGGGTCAGTACGGGGATGCCCAGCCGGCCGGCGAGCCGTACCAGCCGGGCGGCGGTGCGGTACCCCGCCGGACGCGTGGCGGTACCGCGCTGCGCCGCGTACGCGATCGTCCGGCCCTCTCGGCGGCCGAAACCGCACAGCATCCCGGGGTCGGTACCACCGCAGCGGTCCCCGCCGATCGCCTCACGGTGCGTGAAGTACGCGTTCAAGTACGCCTCTGCCCGGGGACGTTGAGGGACACGGGCCTGAAGAACGGCCTCCCATCCGGTGGCGGGCGGTCCGGCGAGGCCCAGCCCGTCCGGAGGCGGGGCGGCGGACGGCACGCCGTCCCGTACGCCTCCCGTCAGGAGTGTCAGCCAGTGGCCGACGGTGGCGCGCAGTTCGTCGCGGCCCACCACCGCGTCGATATGGCCCGCGGCGAGCTGTGCCTCCGCCGTGTAGGCGTACGGATCGGCGTCCGCCGGGCGCACGCGCGAGCCCGCGAACCCGATCTGGGCGCCCGGCAGGGCCAGTACGACATCGGCGCCCGCCCCGAGCGTGGCCCAGCCACCGCCCGTCGTCGGGTCGCGCACCACCGCCAGCTGCGGCAGCCCCGCCGCCCGGGTCAGGGCGGACTGCCGTGCCACCCGCTGGAGTTGGAGCAGCGCGCGCATTCCTTCCTGCATCCGGCTGCCACCCGTCGCGATCAGCGAGACGACCGGCAGCCCTCGCTCGCGCGCACGGGTGTACGCGGCTTCGAGCAGGTCGCCGGTGCGTTCCCCGAGGGAGCCGCCGAGGAAGCCGAACTCGAAGGAGATCAGCACCACTTCGAGCGAGCCGATCCGCGCGGTGCCGCAGACGACGGACTCCGTCTCCCCGGTACGTTCCCCGGCGCGGGCGCGGGAGGCGTCGTATCCCTCCCAGCCCAGCGGCCCGTCCGGCGCGGACACGCCCTCCGGAGCGGGCAGTTCGGTGAAGGCGCCCTCGTCGACGACGGCGGCGACGGCCTCACGCGCGCTCGGACGTTCAGCCATGGAGCGCGCGCTTCATGATCTTGCCCATGTCATTGCGGGGCAGCGCGTCCAGATAGCGCACGGTGCGCGGCCGCTTGTGCGCGGCGAGCTGCGCCGCCACGTGGTCCGCCAACTCCTCGGCGGACGGTGGCGCTTCGGCGCGGGCGGGAACGATCCAGGCGACGATCCGCTCGCCGAGGTCCGCGTCGGGCTCGCCGGTCACCGCGGCCTCCCGTACCCCGGGGTGCTCCAGCAGAACGTTCTCGATCTCCCCCGCGCCGATCTTGTAACCGCCGCTCTTGATGAGGTCGGTGGCCTTGCGGCCGACGATACGGACATAGCCGTCGGGGTCGCGGATCGCCATGTCGCCGGTGCGGAACCAGCCGTCGGTGAAGGCGGCCTCGGTGGCGTCGGGCCGGTTCAGATACTCCGTGAAGAGGTTCGGGCCGCGGACCTGGATCTCGCCGACCGTCTCGCCGTCGTACGCCTCGAAGGCGACGCCCGACTCGTCCACGAGCCGTAGTTCGACGCCTCCCAGCGGCACCCCGACGGTTCCGGCGCGCGGCTCGCCGTCCGCCCGCACGCTGGTGTTCATCAGGGTCTCCGTCATGCCGTACCGCTCGATGACCCGGCGGCCGGTCGCCGCCGCGATCCGCTCGTGGTCGTGCACGGGCAGTGCGGCGGATCCGGACACCAGCAGCCGCGCCCCGGCCAGCGCCTTCGCGAGCGCCGCGTCGCCGGCGAGCGCCTCGGCGATGCGGTGGTACATGGTCGGTACGCCGAAGAGCATGGTGGCGCCCGACGACAGTTCACGGGTGACGCCCTCGGTGTCGAACCTGCCCAGATGGCGGACGGATCCGCCGCGGCGCAGCGGGCCGAGGATGCCGAGGATCAGCCCATGGACATGGAAGAGCGGCAGCGCGTGGACGAGTACGTCGTCGGCGGTCCACTGCCACGCGTCCTCCAGCGCGTCCAGGGTCGCGGCGATGGCACGGCGCGGTACGACGGCGCCCTTGGGCGGCCCGGTGGTGCCGGAGGTGTACACGATCAGGGCGGGGGCTTCCGGGGAGAGTTCGGGGAAGGCGTCGTCCCCCGGGTGTTCCGTGGCCGCGCCGCCCGCACCCACGCCTGCGGCTCCGGCTCCGGCTCCGGCGATTCCTGCGTCCACGCGTGCCAGTTCGGCCAGCGCGGGCGGAAGGATGGCGTCCGGTTCCGCGACGATCAGGGTCGGGGCGCTGTCCGCCACGATGTGCGCCAGCTCGCGTTCACCGCTCCTGGGGTTGACGGGGACCGCGGGGACCCCGGCCAGCAGCGCGGCCACCACTCCCACGGCCGTGCCGAGCGTGGGAGTGGCCCACACCGCGATCCGCCGTTCACCGGCGATACGGGCGGCCAGGAAACCGGCCGCGTCCGCCAGTTCGGCATGGGTGAGGGCACGGTCACCGAACCGGAGTGCGGGGCGTTCCGAACGCGCGGTGAGAGCCGGGAAGAGAGGGGACACGCGTCGTTCTCCTTGGTGTTGACGGTGTTGACGGTGTTGACCAGTCTGGCCGGTCAGGGTGGTGGTGGCGGTCAGCCGAAGCCTGGCACCACCAGTACCAGCCAGACGGCGGCGGGTACCACCGCCACCACGATCCCTCCGTACACCATGAGCTGCCGGAAGAAACGCTCCCGGTCGACATCGGGCGCGGCGGCCAGCACCAGCGCGCCGTTGGTGGAGAACGGGCTGACGTCGACAACCGTCGCCGAGATCGCGAGCGCCGTGATCATGCCGATCGCCCCGATCTCGCCCTGGGCGAGGAACGGTACGGCGAGCGGGATGAGCGCGCCCATGATGCCGACGGACGAGGCGAAGGCGGAGATGATCGCGCCGATGTAGCAGAGCAGCAGGGCGGCGAGGAGCGGGATGCCGATGTCCCCGACGGCATGACCGGCGTAGTCGATCGTGCCCATCTCCTCCATGACACCGACATAGGTGAGGACACCACAGATGAGCAGTACCGTCGGCCAGGCGATCTCGCCCACGGCCTTCCGGCTGGTGTCCGGCCAGACGGCGCTGAGCAGTACGGCGAGTGTGATCGCGGAGAGCCCGGCGTCGAGATCGAAGCCGAGGACGGCGACGACGAGCGCGACCAGAGCGGCGAGGGTGGCGCCGACGGCGGGGGTGAGCCGGGAACCGCTCGGCCGCCCCGCCGCCGGCTCGCGCTCGCCCTTCTGGTCCCGCTGGTCCTGCTCGCTCTTCTGGTCCCGCTGGTCCCGCTGGTCCCGCTGGTCCCGCTGCTGGTCCGGGGCGGCCCGGTTGGGCTCCTCGCGCCTGCCGGAGAGCTTGAGTCCGCCGAAGAGGACGAAGACGATCCCGGCGATGACGAGATTCGCCGCGAGCGAGCCGAGGAAGAGGGTGAGTTCGCTGCCCGGCAGGTTCTCCCGCTCCACGATGCCGTTGACGATCGAACCGTAGATGCTGATGGGTGAGAAGCCGCCGCCCTGGGCACCGTGCACGACCATGGCACCCATCAGCAGGGGGCTGATCCCGTACCGCGCGGCGAAGCTGAGCGCGATGGGCGCGACGATCGCGACGGCCGCCGGGGAGACGGCCCCGATGGCGGTCAGCGCGCCGGTGATCACGAACATCACCCAGGGGATCAGCGCGATCCGGCCGCGGACCAGCCGTATCGCGGCATGGACCAGCCAGTCGGTGGTGCCGTTGGCGCGGGCGATGGCGAAGAGGTACGTGACGCCGACGAGCACCACGAACAGATCGCCGGGGAAGCCCGCGAAGACGCCGTCGGCGTCGAGACCGGCGACCAGGCCCCCGACGCCGAACGCGGCGGCGAAGGCGAGGGCGCCCATATTGATCGAGCGGGTGGTGGCGATCACGAAGACGACCGCGAGTACGAGGATGGAGATCAGTTCGGCGGACATGGCGCGGGCTCCCGTCCCTGGGTCCCTGGTTACAGAGGGGAATTGGCCGACTGGCTGACTGGACGACTGGCCAAGTGGCTGGACCACATTGACGGTCGGCCGGCGCGAGCGTCAAGGGATCCGGCAGGAATTGGCTCAGCCACTTGACCGCCCGGTGTTAGGCTGACACCCACAGGATCGGGAGATAGTGGGCAGGGATGGGGGGTCCGGATGTCCGACGCACTGCGGCCGATGGCCCGGCCGCGTTTGTACGAGCAGGTCCTCGACCGACTGCGCAGCTATGTCAGCGAGGGCGCCCTCGGCGCGGGCGACCGGCTGCCTCCCGAGCGGGAGTTGGCCCAGCGGCTGGGGGTGAGCCGCGCTTCCGTCAAGCAGGCGATCGTCGTCCTGGAGGTCCAGGGCCTGGTCGAGGTGCGGCATGGCGGCGGCACCTATCTGACCCGGTCCGGCCTCGATCCTGAGCCCGTCGAGCGACTGGTGGAGCGCAAGCGCCGGCTGCCCGATGTGCTGGAGGCGCGCGAGGCCCTGGAGACCAAGCTCGCCGAGCTGGCCGCGGAGCGGCGCACCGAACTGGATCTGGCGGCGCTGCACGACGCGCTGCACCAGATGTCCGACGAGATCGAGGCGGGCGGGTACGGAGTGGAGGGCGACCGGCTCTTCCACACCGCGGTGACCGCCGCCGCGCACAGCGCTCTGCTCGCCGAGTTCATGCGCTCCATCACGGCGCAGATCGCCGAGAGCCGCAATGAGTCCCTGCGCCAGCCCGGCCGCCCCAAGCGGTCGTTGGCCCAGCACCGCGCCATTCTCGAAGCGATCGAGAGCGGCCGGGGCAAGGCGGCCGCCGCCGCGATGCGGCGGCATGTGCGGACCGTGGCCAAGGTGCGCCTGCTGGAGTGGAATCCGGACGAGAGCGCCTGACGCCTCCGGACAGGCACCGGATCCTGCCCTTCCGCCCGACGGGGACGAACCGACTACGCTCGCTCCGTGACCGCCACCTGGGACCCCGCGACAACGGGTGTACTACGACTCCCCTCCGGCCGGCTCGTCCGGGGCCGGGGACTGCGCCGCCCTCTTCCCGCGGGCCAGGCGCCCGCCTTCGCGCTGTATCTGCTGGGCCGTCAACCAGCCCCCGTCGCCTGGGAATCCCGCTGGCTCCGCTGGCCCGACTTCCGGCTGCCGTCCGACCGCGCGGCAGCCGCCGCCGCGCTGCGCGAGACATGGGAGCGCGCCGGGTCGGAGCGCGTCGAGGTCGCCTGCGGCGGCGGGATCGGTCGCACCGGCACGGCGCTGGCCTGCCTCGCCGTGCTGGACGGGGTGCCCCGGGCCGAGGCGGTCGCCTACGTCCGGGAGCACTACGCCCGGCGCGCCGTCGAGACCCCCTGGCAGCGCCGGTTCGTCGCCCGCTTCCCCTGAACCACGGCATCCCCGCACTCCCGCGGCCCCGCTCCCCCGCACCCTGCCCCCGCACAGCGCACGTCCGGCCGGCCGCCCGGCCACTGGTCCATACCAAAGCCTTGACACGGCGTTGGTTCACTTCTTAAATCGTCCAGCAAGCGCTTCCTGCTGTCATGTGCGCGACATCCCCCACATTCCATGCGTCTCCGTTCACCCGACGGGCGCAGGAAGGATCGTCACGATGACCATGCTCAAGACCCGTACGGCACGCGGCCCGTTCCGCCTGCTCGTACTGCTCGCCCTCCTGCTGGGACTGGCCGCGGTGCCCGGCGTCGGACGCGCGCAGACACCTGCCGCCCCCGCGTTCAAGGTGCTCGCCTTCTACAACGGCACCTGGGACGCCGCCCACATCAGTTTCGTCCATGAAGCGAACGAGTGGTTCCCCAGGACCGCCGCCGCCAACAACTTCTCCTACGAGTCGACCAACAACTGGAACCGCCTGACCACCGCGAGCCTCC
Source organism: Streptomyces sp. NPDC039430 (assembly GCF_055639435.1). NCBI lineage: Bacteria > Bacillati > Actinomycetota > Actinomycetes > Kitasatosporales > Streptomycetaceae > Streptomyces > Streptomyces sp. NPDC039430. Next base: position 331,216 of record NZ_JBVKAK010000004.1, read on the forward strand.
GGGATTACCAAGTGGTGCTGTTCCTGGACGACTTGCCGCAGACGGCGGCTCAACGGTCCGGGTTCGAGCAGTACATGCGGGCCGGCGGAGCCTGGATGGGCTTCCATGTCTCCGCGTTCACCACCGAGGCGCAGAAGTGGCCCTGGTATCACAACGAGTTCCTGGGCAGCGGTGGGTTCAAGTCCAACACCTGGGGCCCGACCACCGCCGTGCTGCGGACCGAGAACCGGACCCATCCCTCGACCACCCGGCTGCCTGCGACGTTCACCTCGGCCGTGAGCGAGTGGTACAGCTGGGCGAACGACCTCAGGAAGAATCCGGCCATCAATATTCTGGCCTCGGTCGATCCGGTCAGCTTCCCGCTGGGTACGGACCCCAACCAGTCCTGGTACAGCGGGTATTACCCGATCGTGTGGACCAACAAGAACTACCGGATGCTCTACGCCAACTTCGGCCACAACGCCATGGACTACGGATCGAACACCACACTGTCGTGGACGTTCGGCAACGAGGTCCAGAACCGGTTCGTCATCGACGGGCTGAAGTGGCTCGGCGGTGTGACGGCCGCGGCTCCCGCGGGCCCGGCCGGCACGGCCGGCACGGGCGCGGCGGCCGTGCGGTAGCCCCCTGTCCCGCGCGCGCCGCACGGCCGTCCGGCGCGGACTCCGGTCAGTTGAGGGTGTCGGGGTCCGGGCCGGTGCGCAGACCACGGTCGAGCGTGGCGAGGGCGGCCATGTCACCGGCCGAGAGCTCGAAGTCGAAGACATCGATGTTCTCGCGGATCCGGGCGGGGGTCACGGACTTGGGGATGACGATGTTCCCGAGCTGAAGGTGCCAGCGCAGCACCACCTGGGCGGGCGTCTTCCCGTGCCGCCCCGCGATCTCGGTGAGCGCCTCCTCCTGGAGCAGGGCGCCCTGCGCCAGCGGGCTCCATGCCTCGGTCGCGATGCCGTGCTGGGCATGGAAGTCCCGCAGCTCCTCCTGCTGGAGCCCGGGGTGCAGCTCGACCTGGTTGACGGCCGGGACGATCCCCGTCTCGTCCAGCAGCCGCTGGAGATGGGCGGGCTGGAAGTTGGACACACCGATGGAGCGTGTCCTGCCGTCGGCGAGCAGCTTCTCCAGCGCGCGCCAGGTGTCGAGATAGCGGTCGCGCGCCGGAGTGGGCCAGTGGATGAGATACAGATCCACCCGGTCGAGGCCGAGCCTGGCGAGGCTCGCGTCGAACGCGGCGAGCGTCGAGTCGTACCCCTGGTCGTCGTTCCAGAGTTTGGTGGTGATGAACAGCTCGTCGCGGGGCAGGCCCGAGGACGCGATGGCGCGGCCGACACCGTTCTCGTTGCCGTACACGGCGGCGGTGTCGATGCTGCGGTAGCCCGCCTCCAGCGCGGTGAGGACCGCGCCGGTGGTCTCCTCGTCGCCGACCTGGAAGACACCGAAGCCGAGCTGGGGAATCCTGACGCCGTTGTTGAGTACGACGTTGGGGACGGAATTCATGGTGTTCCTTTTCTTCGCGGGTTCACAGTGGGGGGAAAGACCGCGGATACGCGGTGAGGGAGAGCGGTGGGGGAATCGGCGGGGGAAAGAGCGGGCGCACCGGCTTCCAACGTAACGACGTCGTCGGCGCCGCGCGCTGTGGCGGTCCGCGGCCCGGGACGATCGAGCCGGGTCAGCGCGCCGCGGTGGTGGTCTGCTGGGGCTGCCGTACGGCGGCCGCCTCGACGGCCGCCTGTCCGGTGGCGGCCGTCCGGCGCTCCAGGGCGCTGGAGACGACCGCGAGGACGAGCGCGGAGCCGGCCAGCGCGGCACCGACCCAGTTCGGCGCCGTGTACCCGGACCCGGCGGCGATGACGATGCCACCGAGCCAGGCGGCCAGCGCGTTGCCGAGGTTGAAGGCGCCGATATTGACGGCGGAGGCCAGGGTGGGCGCGGCGGACGCCTGGTCGAGGACCCGCTTCTGGAGCGGCGGTACGGTCGCGAAGCCCAGGGCGCCGATCAGGGTGAGGGTGACGGCCGCCGCCACCTTGTTGTGCGCGGTGAAGCTGAAGAGCGCCAGCACCACGGCGAGCGAGCCCAGGGACACATACAGCAGCGGCATCAGCCGGCGGTCGGCGAACCTGCCGCCGATCAGGTTGCCGGCGACCATACCGAGGCCGAAGAGCACCAGCAGCCAGGTCACCGAGGAGTGGGCGAAGCCCGCGGTCTCGGTCATCATCGGCGTGATGTAGGTGATCGCGGCGAAGACACCGCCGAAGCCGAGCACGGTCATCGCCATGGCGAGCAGCACCTGCGCGTTACGGAAGGCGGCGAGCTCATGCCGTATCCGTACGCCTTCGGGCCTGGGCTGTTCCGGTACGAGCCCGGCGATGCCCGCGAGGCCCAGGACTCCTAGCCCGGCGACCACGAGGAAGGTGGCCCGCCAGCCGGCGCTCTGGCCGAGGAAGGTGCCGAACGGTACGCCGACGACATTGGCGACGGTCAGCCCGGTGAACATCATGGCGATGGCGCCGGCCTTCTTCTCCGGGGCGACCAGACCCGCGGCGACGACGGAGCCGATCCCGAAGAAGGCCCCGTGCGCGAGCGAGGCGACGACGCGCCCGGTGAGCATGAGTCCGAAGCTCGGGGCGAGCGCGGAGAGCACATTGCCCACCACGAACAGCCCCATCAGCACCATCAGCATCCGCTTGCGGGGGATCCGGGTGCCGAGGACGGTCATCAGCGGGGCGCCGAGCACGACTCCGAGGGCATAGCCGGTGACCAGCAGTCCGGCGGTCGGGATGGTGACGCCGTAGTCGGCGGCCACCTCGGGGAGCAGCCCCATGATCACGAATTCGGTGGTGCCGATCCCGAATGCCCCGATGGCCAGGGCGAGGAGCGCGAGTGGCATGGGTATGGCCTTCCAGAACGATTGCGCGAGCGCCTTACAAGCGAAGACAATACTTGCAGACGCCGATTAATTGCAAGCGCGCTATATTGCAGGAGTGCTCTATCCTGGGGTACGGGACCGGACGGGGCCGAAGGGACGTCGCCCCGCCGCCGCCCGCCCTCATCTCCCGCAGGAGGAAGCCATGACCGCCACGGACACCGCGCTCACCGGGCTCGCCCAGGGCTGGTGCGCCCTCTCGCTGCTGCACGGCAGGATCGAGGGGCATATCGAGCGCGCGCTCCAGGCCGGGCACGGCCTCAGCGTCCGTGAGTACTCCCTGCTCGATGTCCTCAGCCGTCAGCACGACGGCGAGGGCGGCCATCTCCAGATGAAGCAGGTCGCCGACGCGGTGGTCCTCAGCCAGAGCGCCACCACCCGGCTGGTCACCCGGCTGGAGGACCGCGGACTGCTCACCCGCTATCTGTGCCCGACCGACCGCCGGGGGATCTACACGAATGTGAGCGAGGCGGGGCTGCGGCTGCTCGCCGAGGCGCGGCCCACCAACGACACGGCGCTGCGGGAGGCGCTCGACGAGGCGGCGAAGGTCCCCGAGCTGGCCGCCCTGGTCAGGACCGTGGAGTCATCCGGCTCCGTCGCCTGACCCGGCCGACCCCCTGACTCGTCACACCTCGCGCCTCACACACGGAAGAGCCGGCCGGAAACCCTGTTCGGGGCTTGTGGCCGGCTCTTCTCACACAGGTCGCGCACTCGCGTCATGGACGCGGATCCGGCGAGCGAACCGTACGGCGTCAGCTCTTCCGCGCGGAGCGCCGGGCACCGTAACGGCGCTCGAACCGCTCCACCCGGCCGGTGGTGTCGAACACCCGCCCCGTGCCGGTGTAGAAGGGGTGGCTCGCGGAGGAGACCTCCACGTCGATGACGGGGTAGGTGTTGCCGTCCTCCCACTCCACACGCTGCGTCGAGTCCGCGGTCGAGCGCGTCAGGAACGCGGTGCCCGCCGCGCGGTCCCGGAAGACGACCGGACGGGAGACGGGGTGGATACGAGGCTTCATGGGAACTCCCTCCTCATGATGGATATCGTTTCCATCAGGTGGTACATGGGGGTAACGCGACGGTTCGCCCCGGCATTCCCCGCCATGTCCCGGGCGCCGGAACAGGGGACACTGGGCGTGACGGGTCTCCCGCGGCCCGTCGAGGAATGCGCTCGGGGCCCGCCGGGTTCCCTCTTCGGCACGGGCGGGCCGTCCGGGCCGAACGACCGCCGGGGACGGCTCCGGCGGCGGAGTGCGGAACAGGAAGTGGGCGGCACCCATGGGTGAGTTGATCCTGGTACGGCACGGAGAGACCGCCTGGTCCCTGTCCGGCCAGCACACCAGCCACACCGACCTGCCGATGACCGAGCGCGGCGAGAGCGAGGCGCGTTCCCTGGTGCCTCTTCTCGACGAACGCCGGATCGGCCTCACGCTCGTCAGTCCGATGGCGCGCGCCCGGCGCACCGCGGAGCTGGCCGGTCTCGACGGGCTGCGCGCCACGCCGGATCTGCGTGAGTGGGACTACGGCGGCTACGAGGGCATCACCACGGCCGAGATCACCCGCACGCGCCCCGGCTGGGACCTGTGGACCGACGGCACCGTCCCCGGCCCCGACGGCCGGCCCGGGGAGAGCCCCGCGGATGTCGGGCACCGCGCGGACCGGGTGCTCACCCAGGCGCTGGAGGGGCTGCGCTCCGGTGACGATGTCGCGCTGGTCTCGCACGGCCACTTCCTGCGGGTGCTCACCGCGCGCTATCTCGGACTGGCCCCGGCCGCGGGAGCCCTGTTCCAGCTCGCCACCGGGACCGTCTCCCGCCTCGGGACGGAACACGACCGGCCGGTGATCACCGCGTGGAACCTCGCCCTCCCCGAGAGCGTGCGGCGCGCCGCGCGGGAGAAGGAGAACGCGGCCTGACCGGCGCGCCGGGGGCCGCGGGCCTCAGAGCTGTCCGAGGTCGGCGGAGAACCAGTGCTCGGGCCGCATCCGGATGACGACCTGTTCGCCGTGCTCGGACCAGGCGAAGTCGACATACGCGGCGACCTTGTCGGCGGCGACATAGCGGGACGCCAGCTCGTGGAGCGCCTCGCGGGTGGCGGGCTCCGTCGAGGTCACGGAACCCTCGACCGAGACATAACGGACCGTGGGCTCGACGCGTTCGACCATCAGGGTGAAGCGGCCCGCCTCCGCGATGAGCCGGCCCTTGCGCGAGTCCCGTCCGGTCATGATCCAGATGTCTCCGCCCGGCCGGTACTGGTACCAGATCGGCACCGTGAGCGGAGCCCGGCCCTTCGCCGCCTCCACCGCGAGCGCGGCGATACGCGGCTCGGCCAGGAACTGTTCACGCTCTTCTCGGGTCAGTGCCACCGAAACTCCTCCGTCTCTCGGACCGGCCCCACCGCTTCCGTCGCGCGGCGGTCGTCCGGCACGGTCAAGCCCTCCCCCGTTTCACGGACGGGGTAACGGCAAGGGCGCCGGTCCGGCGGAAGGAAGCTCCACCGGGCCGGCGCCCTCTTGCTCCGTGCCGACGCTCGGGTCCTGCTCAGGCCCCTTGGGACGGCGCTGTGTTACGAGGGGAGGATGTTCTCCGCCTGCGGGCCCTTCTGGCCCTGGGTGACGTCGAAGGTGACCTTCTGGCCCTCCTGCAGCTCACGGAAGCCGGACGTCGAGATGTTCGAGTAGTGCGCGAACACGTCGGGGCCGCCGCCGTCCTGAGCGATAAAGCCGAAGCCCTTTTCCGAGTTGAACCACTTCACTGTTCCACTGGCCATGATGAGTCTCCGTTTCAAGGGACGCAAAGATTCCCGCACCGTACGGGAACCGGAGGTGATCGCCTTGGTCCGCAGAGACGCTGAACAGCACAAACGCCCGTGACGGCACGTCACGGGCGAGCGGTACTTCGGAACCACGACAGCTGATCAAGACGCTACAGGGCGCGAAGCGATACAGCCACAGAAACGACCAACTCTTGCGTCTGTGCCGCGCAATCGGAGCGCGAACGGCCCACGATCACCCGTTCGCCAGCAGGGCCACGGAAGTCCGGGCGCTACCAGCGGGGGTGGATCGAGGCGCGCAGCCGGCGGTCGTACAGCTCCTGGACCGCCTCCAGGGCCGACGGCGACAGCGGCGCGAGATCCGCCGCCGCGCTGTTGGCGCGTGCCTGCTCGACGGAGCGGGCACCGGGAATGACGCTGCTGACGCCGGGCTGCTGAATGATCCAGCGCAGCGCGGTCGCGGCGGGGGTGACACCCTCGGGGGCCAGTCCGGCGAACTCCGCCGCGGCGGCCAGTCCCGTCCCGTACTCGATGCCGGAGAAGGTCTCGCCCTGGTCGAAGGCCTCGCCGTGCCGGTTGTACGTGCGGTGGTCGTTGGCGGCGAAGACCGTGTCCACGGTGTACTTCCCGGTCAGCAGGCCGGAGGCGAGGGGCACTCGCGCGATGATGCCGACCCCCGCGGCGCGGGCGGCGGGCAGTACCTCCTCCAGCGGCTTGAGCCGGAAGGGGTTGAGGATGATCTGGACGCTCGCCACACCGGGGCGCGCGAGGGCGGCGAGCGCCTCGGCGCAGGTCTCGACGCTCACGGCGTAGGCGGCGATCCGCTCCTCCGCCACCAGGGTGTCGAGCGCGTCGAAGACCTCGTCGGACGTGTAGACGGGCGTGGGCGGGCAGTGCAGCTGTACGAGATCGAGGGTGTCCACGCCGAGATTGGCCCGTGAGCGGTCGTTCCACGCGCGGAAGTTGTCCAGAACGTAGTTCTCCGGGACCTGGTCGGCCCGTCGGCCCATCTTCGTCGCGACGAACACCCCGGCGTCCGGGCGGCCCTTCAGATAGCGGCCGATGAGCTGCTCGCTGCGGCCGTCGCCGTACACATCCGCCGTGTCGAAGAAGGTGACGCCCGATTCCACGGCCGCGTCCAGGACGGCGAAGGCGTCCGATTCGGCCACCTCGCCCCAGTCGGCACCCAACTGCCAGGTCCCCAGACCCACAACGGATACGTTTCGTCCTGTTTTGCCCAGTGTGCGCTGCTCCATACGGATCATGTTACGGCGTCGGTGGCGGGTAATAAATTTTGCGGATCCTGCACTTTTGCATACGCTGCAAGATGTGAGAAGTGAGAGTGCGGTGCTGGGGCTCCGCGAACGCAAGAAGCGGGCCACGCGTGCGGCGCTGGCGGAGGCGGCGGTGCGCCTGGCCGCCGAGCACGGCGCGGAGAATGTCACCGTCGAGGCGATCAGCGAGGCCGCGGGGGTCTCGCCGCGTACGTTCTTCAACTACTTCGACAGTCACGACGACGCGTTCGTCATGATCGACCGGGGCATCGGCCAGCGGGTACGCCGGGCGGTGCGCGAGGCACCGGGCTCGGTGCCCGCGCTCGACGCGGTCCGCGAGGCGCTCGCGACCGAACTGGCCGATGTGGCGGAGCGGCAGGAAATCTGGGAGCTGCGGGCCACGGTGCTGCAGCGCTCCCCTCATCTGCTGGTCCGCGGCATGGGCGCGCACATGGCCGAGGAGCTCGAACTGGCCGAGGCGATCGCGGAACGGCTCGGCGCGCCGGCGTTCCGTACGGCCGAGGGCGAGCGGAGCACCCGTGGCCCCGGTCCCTGCGCGCATGTTCCTGACACCTCCGCGCTCGGGCTCTACCCACGGCTGCTGGCCGCCGTCGCCACGACGGCCGTACGGGTCTCCGTCGAGCACTGGTGCGCGCAGGGCCCGGAGGTCACCTTCCCGGACGTCTTCCGGTGCGTCTTCGCCCAGCTGGCCGCCGGCCTGCCGGAACCCCCGGCTGACGGCTGACGGCCCGCTCCTCCACCGCTTCCACTGGCTCCACCCACGCATCGACCTTGGACTTGAAGAAGGACACCTTGAGTGCAATAGAGGCGCCCGAACAGGCGCAGACCTCCATGACCAACCGGCAGATACTCCAGGCCATGTCGGGGCTGATGGCCGGCATGTTCGTCGCCATCCTCGCCAGCACGGTGGTGGCCAACGCCCTGCCCCGGATCATCGCCGACCTCGACGGCAGTCAGTCGTCGTACACCTGGGTCGTCACGTCCGAACTGCTCGCCATGACGGCGACCGTGCCCCTCTGGGGCAAGCTGTCGGACCTCTACAACAAGAAGCTGCTGCTCCAGCTGTCGCTCGCCATGTTCGTGATCGGGTCGCTGCTGGCCGGCTTCTCCCAGGGCGTCGGCCTGCTCATCTTCAGCCGTGTCGTCCAGGGCATCGGCGCCGGCGGTCTGACCGCGCTCGCGCAGATCGTCATGGCCGCGGTCATTCCGCCCCGGCGGCTGGGCAAGTACTCCGGGATCTTCGGCGCCGTCTTCGCCGTCGGTACGGTCGCCGGGCCGCTGATCGGCGGCGTGCTGGTGGACACCTCGTGGCTGGGCTGGCGCTGGTGCTTCTTCATCGGCGTGCCGTTCGCGCTGGCCGCGATCCTGATGCTCCAGAGCACGCTGCGGCTGCCCACGGTCCGGCGTGAGGTGAAGATCGACTACCTGGGCGCGTTCCTGATCGTGGCGGGCGTCTCCGCGCTGCTGATCTGGACCTCCCTGGCGGGCAACCAGTTCGACTGGGCGTCCTGGCAGACCTTCGCCCTGACCGGCACGGGTGTGGTGCTGCTGGTGGCCGCGGTCTTCGTGGAGGCCCGGGTCCCCGAGCCGGTCATTCCGCTGGACATCTTCCGTAACCGCACGGTCGCCCTCACCACGGTCGCCAGCCTGCTGGTCGGTGTGGCCATGTTCGGCGGCACCGTCTTCCTCTCGCAGTACTTCCAGATCTCGCTCGGCAAGTCCCCGACCGTCGCCGGGCTGATGGGCCTGCCGATGATCCTCGGTCTGCTGGTCTCCTCCACCGTCGCCGGCCAGATCATCAGCGCCACCGGCAAGTGGAAGGTCTATCTGATCGCGGGCGGCGTGATCATGACGGCCGGTCTCGGCCTGCTGGCCACCATCAGTGCCGACACCGGCTTCGGGCTGCTCAGCCTCTACATGGCGGTGCTCGGTGTCGGCGTCGGGCTGCTCATGCAGAACCTGGTGCTCGTGGCACAGAACGACGTACCCGCCGCCGAACTGGGCGCGGCCACATCCGTCCTGTCGTTCTTCCGCAGCATGGGCGGAACGATCGGTACGAGCGTCCTCGGCGCGGTGCTCGCCAACCGGGTGGCGACCGAGATGACCAAGAGCCTGGGCGAGTCCGGCCAGGGGGCGTCCGGCGGCTCGGGCCATGGCGCCGTACCCGACGTGTCGAAGCTGCCCGCCGCCATGCGGGAGATCGTGCAGCACGCCTACGGTGTGGCCACGGCGGAACTCTTCCTCGTCGCCGCGCCGTTCGCCGCGCTGGCGCTCGTCGCGGTGCTCTTCATCAAGGAGAAGCCGCTCAAGACGACGAGCGGCATGGAGCGGCTCGCGGAGGAGAGCAAGCAGGCGGAGGGCTCCACGCCGGCTCCGCCCTCCCCGGTCGGCTGATCCGCGGGAACTGCCGCACGGCATGACATCACGGCCCCGGCCGCGCCCTCTCGGGTGCGACCGGGGCCGTACGCGTAGATCCGGACAGGCCCTGGACGACCGGGCCGTACGCGGAGGGGTCAGTGGTCGTCCCAGTGACCGTCGTGCTCGGCATGGCGGTGTCCGTCGTGCACATAGTCCACATGGTTGCCATGAGGCACTGACACATGCCCGCACCCTTCCCCGTGCTGGTGGGCGTGACCACCGTGCGGGGCGTGGGCTCCGGGCTCGCATTCGTCCACATGGTCCTCGTGAACCGCGTGGACATGGCCGTCGTGTGCGTAGTCCACATGCCCGTCGTGCGGGAACGACACATGGCCACAGCCCGTGCCGTGCCGGTGGGTGTGGTGCGGGTGGGGGGCGTGCGCAGCGGTCATGGCTCTCTCCAGTTCGTTCGCGGACGGCCGGCCGCCCCAGGTCCCGTCGGCGGCGCCGGCCCGATGCCGCCTTCCCGGCGAGCCCCGCGCGGGGCTCGTCGGCATCCCTGCGGTAATCGGGTGCGGCGAGGCGGTTTTGGTAACGGTGTTCATTTGCATGTAGCGTTCGACGGCGTCACGTCGTGCTCCGCGCACTCAGGAGGTCCGCCATGGCCGTACCCAAACGGAAGATGTCCCGCAGCAACACCCGTCACCGCCGGGCCCAGTGGAAAGGCGTCACGCCGACCCTGGTGCCTGTCACCCTCGACGGTACGTCCCATCTTGTACCCCAGCGACTCGTCAGGGCGTACGAGCGCGGCCTGCTGACTCCGGAGGGCTGAGCCGTGCGCGTAGCGTTCGTCGGCAAGGGCGGCAGTGGCAAGACCACACTGTCGGCCCTGTTCGCCCGGCAGTTAGCCGCCGAGGGGGCGCCCGTGGTCGCCATCGACGCGGACATCAACCAGCATCTGGCCGAGGCTCTCTCCCCCGGCGAGGGAGAGAGCTACAGCGCGCCACCGCTCAGCTCGCGCACCGGCGAGATCAAGGACTGGCTGCGCGGGGACAATCCACGGATCGCCTCACGCGAGGAGATGATCAAGACCACCCCGCCGGGACGCGGTTCGCGGCTGCTGCGACTGCTCGGCGAGGACCCGGTGCACGCCCACCACGCGCGTCCGGTGGGCGGGGTGCCGCTGATGGTGACCGGGGTGTTCGACGACAGCGACCTCGGGGTGGCCTGCTACCACTCCAAGCTCGGCGCCGTCGAGCTGTATCTGAACCATCTGGTCGACGGGCCCGGCGAGTACGTCGTCGTGGATATGACCGCCGGCGCGGACGCGTTCGCCTCCGGCCTGTTCACCCGGTTCGATCTGACGTTCCTGGTCGCCGAGCCCACACGCAAGGGCGTCTCCGTCTACCGCCAGTACCGCGATCACGCACGGGAGTTCGGGATCGCGCTCGCGGTGGTCGGCAACAAGGTCACGGGCGAGGACGACCTCCTCTTCCTCAAGGAGCATGTCGGGGACGATCTGATCGCCTACTGCGAGCAGTCCCCCTGGGTACGGGCACAGGAACAGGGCCGTACCGGCGGCGGGCTCGAACCGCACAACGCGCACACCCTGCGCCAGCTGCGCGCCGCCGTCGACGCGCGCCCCAAGGACTGGGACGCGTTCCAGCGCCACGCCGTGGAGTTCCATCTGCGCAACGCGCGCGCGTGGGCCGACCGGGCCACCGGGAGCGAACTGGCGCTCCAGGTCGACCCCGGCTTCCGGCACGGCCCGGACGCCCTGGACGTGTAAGCGCCCCGGACGAGTAGGTCCGACGCGTTCCGACACGTCCAGCCCGGCTTCCGCCGCGCCGCTCCCTCCCCCACCGGGGCCCCTGTGACCCCCGACCCGACAGGACACACACCCATGTCACTCGATGTCTCGCCCACGCTGCTCGCCGACGCCGAGAACGGCCAGGTCCGCGAAGAGGACTTCGTGGACACCGTCCGGACCTCCCTGCCGTACGCGTACCACCTCATCGCCGGTCTGGTCGGCGAACTGCGCGGCGGCGACGCCGTGTTCGCCGACAACCAGACACCGCCGCCGTCCGAGCGCGAGCGCGGCCAGCTGCTGCGCGCTCTCGCCAGCGACGCCATCCGCTCCAGCCTGGAGCGGCACTTCGGGGTCACCCTGGCGTTCATGAACTGCCACCGCGTCGCCGTCTTCCGTCCGGAGGACCGGGGCGGTGCGACGCACACCCGGTTCACCTCGGTGCGCTCGCAGATCCTCAACCAGTCGCCCGAGTTCCGGGACTGCTGAGCGGGCCGCTCCGGACGGCCGGCGAACAGCCGCCGGGCGATCACGGAGCGGGGCGGTGGGGCAGGAACCCCGCCGCCCCGCTCTCCGTCGGCCCGCGCTCAGACGCCGTGCGGGCGCATCGCGGCACCGCCGGCGGCGCCGGCGCCACGGCCGTGCAGCACCAGGGCGCGGGCGAGGAAGCCGAGCGCGGCCGTGCAGACCAGGGTCCGCACGATGTTGCTCGTCTCCCACGTGCCCTTGAACTTCTCGACGATCGAGAAGTCCGTGATCTTGGCGGGGTCACCGGCGGCCGCGAGCTCGTTGTTGAGCGGGATGTTCACACTGAACGTGATCATCAGGGCCACCAGATAGAGCGCGGCCGCCGCGCCGATCCAGAGCGCGGCGCCCCGCCGGCCCTGGCGGTGCTCCAGGAACGCGGCGACCGCCGCGGCCAGCAGCGCTCCGATGAAGATCATGCCGAAGAGACCGTTGCCGTCGATCAGGGCGTTGAAGTTCTGCATCGCGTCGACGTAGGTACGGTCGTCGGTCCTGGCCAGCCCCGGCATCACCGAGATGTCGTACGCGAAGAACAGACCCGCCATCAGCCCCGTCGTGATGGTGGCGATCATCAGCAGCGGCCCCACCGCCTTGCTGCGGCGCACGGGCGCCACCGCGGGGGCGGGCGGATAGGCGGCGTAGGGGTTCGGGGTTCCGGTCGGGTTGAAGCTCATGGGACTTCCTTGTCTGGTGGTCGAAGCCGTCCGATACGAGGTGATCCGGCGACCGCCACGGTGTCGTCGCCAACGCCGCCGCCGACATGTGACACGGCTTTCTCACGTACTGCGTCAGGGGACCAGTCAAGTACGGCGCGGTGCGACCGGAACATAGCCATGAAGCTCAGGTCCATGTTCCAGCGTCCAAGGGGGCGGACGGCGCACCGGCGGGCCGGGCGATCAGGGCCGGGTCCCGGCCAGCGGACGGTCGCGCCGTACCCCCACGCCCAGGTTCTGGTGGATCTCCAACGTGGCGGTGGAGCGGTTGAGGGTGATGTAGTGCAGTCCGGGCGCGCCTTCGGCCAGCAGTCGTTCGGCCATGGCCGTGGCGTACTCGACACCGATGCGATGCCCGTCCTGGGGCCGGTCGCGGGCCGCTTCGAGCCGTTGGGCCAGTGCGTCGGGGAAGCGGGCGTCGCTGAGTTCGGCGAAGCGGCGGATCTGCCGTACGTCGGTGGCCGGCATGATCTCGGGGACGATCGGGGTCGTACAGCCCGCGGCCTCGATCCGGTCGCGGAGCCGCAGATAGTCCTCGACGTCGAAGAACATCTGTGTGATCGCGTAGTCGGCGCCCGCCCGGCACTTGGCGACGAAGTGGCGGATGTCGCTGTCCCAGTCGGGCGAGCGCGGATGGCGCTCGGGGAAGGCGGCCACCCCGACGGTGAAGTCGCCCAGTTCCCTGATGAGGGCGACGAGTTCACTGGCCTGGGCGAATCCCTCCGGATGACGGACCCACTCACCGCGAGGGTCGCCCGGCGGGTCGCCGCGCAGCGCGAGCACGTCCCGGATACCGGCGTCCGCGTACTGGCCGATGATGTGGCGCAGTTCGGCGACCGAGTGGCCGACCGCGGTGAGATGGGCGACCGGGCGCAGGGTGGTCTCGGCGGCGATGCGCTTGGTGACCTCGATCGTCCGGTCGCGCGAGGAGCCGCCGGCGCCGTAGGTCACGGAGACGAAGGACGGCGCGAGCGCCTCGATCCGGCGGATCGCGTTCCACAGCGTGCGCTCCCCGGCGGGCGTCTTGGGCGGGAAGAACTCGAAGGAGTACGAGCGCTGCCCGTCGGCCATCAGGGCACGCGGGCCCGGCCTGGGGTGCTGTGGGAGGTCCGCGGTCTCTGCCGCCATAAGGAGGAGTCCTTCCTGGAGTCGCTCGGTGCGTGGACGAATACGGTGCGCACACAGTAGCCGCGATGCGCGCCGCTCCCCCGCCATGACCACGGATTGATCACCCAGTGATCACCGGGAGGACGCTTCCACGGCAACCGCCCTGCTCCCGTGCGGAGTTCAGGACCCGGCGGGGGCCTCTCCGGCACGTCGCAGGCACTCCTCCAGAAAGGCCAGCGCCCGCAGATGGTAGGTGCGGGCCGCGCGGCCGATGCTGATGTTGTGCCCGGCACCGGAGAGCCGCTCCACGGCGACGAGCGGCGCGGCGGTGAGCAGCCCCGTCATCGCCGCCACCGCCTCGTCGTCCAGCTCCCACCACAGTTCATGCTCCGCGAAGGTCAGTCTGACCGGGCTGGTGATACGGCCGGCCAGTCGCGGGTACTGGAGGGGCCAGGTCGCCGTCTGGGCCGCCTCGCGCGCCGGTACGGGCCTCAGCAGGGAGCGGCTCGCCTTGAACGTGCCGGGTGCATACAGGCGCAGCGGGCCCCAGTTGAGCCGGGACGCGCCACCGCCGAGGGTATCGGGGAAGTGCCGCGCCTCGGGTGCGTACCGCCAGCCGCATCCGTTGATGTCGAGACCGACCAGCGCGCTGCCCGCGTCCTGCGCGGCCAGGTGCAGCGCCACCTTGCCTCCGTCGGAGTGGGCCACGACGAAGAAGCCGGCGCCGGTCGGCCGGTACCGGGCGAAGTCCGCGAGTGCCCGGTGCAGGGTGGTCGCCTGCTCGCCGAGGGGCTGTCCGTCGGGCAGCGGACCGGCGGAGGAGCCGTAACCGGGCCGGTCCAGGGCCAGCACCGTATGACCGAGCCGGGCGCCCAGGGTGAGCAGCGAGTCGGCCGGGTCGGTCAGCCCGTTGAAGTAGTCGGCGCACATGCCCCGGCCGTGGATGGCGAGGATCACGGAGCGGGGTCCCGCGGCGCCGTCCGGCTCGGCGATCAGACCCGACAGCGGTACGCCGCCCGCGTCGAGGGTCACGGCACGGACGGCGGGTACCGGGGAGGAGGCGAGGGCGGGAACGGAGACGGGAGCAGGAGTGGCGGTGGGCACGGGAGCGGGGGTGGATACGGGAGCGGTCATGGCAGGCGGTTCTCCAAGGCGGCGGGGGCGGGCCGGACAGGGCCGTTCAGTTGGGCCGGCCCGCGGGGCGGGTCCTGGCGCGGTCCAGGCGGTCGACCCAGCCGGCCGCGCTGTCGGTACGCAGCAGCGAGGTGCCGACGAGCAGGCCGGCGTATCCCGCGTCGAGCAGCTTCGCGGCGGCGAGCGGGCCGTCGATGGCGCTGGCGCTGACCGGGCAGCGGGTGCCCGAGGCCCGGACCGCCGGCAGCAGGGCGAGGCTGCGGTCGAGGTCGCCGCGGTCACGCTCCTTGGCCTTGATGTCCTTGTTGTTGACGGCGACGACGCACTCCTCGGCGTGTGGCAGACCGTCGAGTTCGGCCTCTTCCGTCACCTCCACGAACGGGGTGAGGCCGAGGGCCAGAGAGGCGGTGATCAGGGTGCGCATACTCGACCGGGGCAGCAGGGCCGCGGTGAGCAGCACGGCGGAGGCGCCGAGGTCCCTTGCGGTCGACAGCTGGTCCTTGCGGGTGATGAAGTCCTTCTGGAGCAGCGGCAGATCGGTGAGCGCGGCGACATCGCGCAGCAGATCGGTGGTGCCGCCGAACCAGCGTCCCGTCACCACCGAGATACAGGGCGCGCCCGCGCCTTCGTACGACTCCACGATCGCGGCGGGGGTGCGGCCGCCGAGCAGATCGTAGCCGTGCGCGTCGCGCCGTTTGATCTCCATGACCAGCGGGCGGCCGGCGGTCAGCAGGGCTTCCAGGAATCGGGCGGTCATCGGGACTCCTCAGGGGACGTGTCGGTCCGCCAGGCGCGGGCCAGAGCGGTGACGGCGGGCGCCGAGAAACGTCCGTGGGCATCGCGGGCGGCGGTGTCGACATCGATGCCGCGGAAGCCGGGGTGGGCGGCGACGGACCCGTAGTCGGGGCGGTTGTACGGGGAGATACCGCCGGCGAGCAGGAACGGCCGGGTGAGCCGGGGCAGCAGGCCGAGCACATCCCGCTCGGACAGCTGATGTCCCGTGCTGCCGATCCGCCCGTCCTCGGTCGCCGTGTCGAGGAGGAACAGGTCGGTCCCGGCCCGTTCGTACGCGCCGATCAGCGGGCGTTCGAGACAGCTGCCGCCGCGCAGATGGAGCACCTTGACGAGGACCGCGTCGGGCAGGGCGGCGCGCAGCGCCCGTACCACCGCGGGCGGCTGGTAGGCGTGCAGCTGGAGCCAGCGCAGGCCGGTGCGACGGGCCAGGCCGGTGAGGGCTTCGGGGTCGCCGAGGAAGGTGACGAGGACCGGTTCGAGCCGGCCGGTGGCGCGGGCCGCCGCGGCGAGTTCGGTGAGGCGCCGCTCGGGTAGCTCGGCATGGCCGCCGGGGATGCCGTGCCACAGGCCGACGCAGTCCGCTCCGGCGTAGGCGAGCGTGGTGATGTCGCCGGGCGAGGTGGCGCCGCAGACTTTCAGAACCCGGCGGGTCTCGGGTGCGGCCGAGTGTCCCGCCGGGAGCCCGGAGGCGGGCTCCGGGCTCATGTGCCCAGACCCAGCATCGAGGCGATGCGGTTGTACTGGATTTCCGTGGTGCCGGAGTAGATCGTGCCGGCCACGGCGTTGCGCACGTCCTTCTCCAGACCGTACTCGGTCATATAGCCGTGCCCGCCGAAGAGTTGCACGGCCATCAGGCTGGTCGCCACATTGCTCTCGCTCGTCACCAGTTTGGCGATGGCCAGATCCACCGTGACGTTCTCGCCGGCGGCGAGGCGTTCACCGGTGTCGTACAGCCACTTGGCCGCCGTCTCCAGCCGGATCCTCATGTCGACGATCTTGTTGGCGACGGACTGGTACGAGCCGATCGGTCTGCCGAACGAACGGCGGGTCTTCGCGTAGTCGAGGCAGCGGTCGAGCCGGTGCCTCATCTCCCCCACGTTCACGATGAAGGAGAAGAGGATCTCCCGCTTCATCACGTGGTCGAGCACGATGAATCCGCCGCCGACCCGGCCGAGGACCTGGGTCCTCGGGACCCGGCACTCATCGAAGAACAACTCGCTGAGCGGCGAGGTCCGCAGTCCCATCTTCTTGGTCGGCGGGCCGATCGTGAGCCCCGGGGTGTTCCGGTCCACGAGGAACGCGGTGACCCCGAGCGGGCCGCCGTCCGGATGCGTACGCGCGTAGACGACGAACACATCGGCGACGGGCCCGTTGCTGACGAAGATCTTCGAGCCGTTCAGGACGAAGTGGTCACCGTCCCGTACCGCTCGCGTGGTCATCGCCATGGCGTCCGAGCCGCCCTCGGACTCGGTGATGGCATGGGCGCCGATCACCTCTCCCGAGCAGATCCGGGTCAGATACCGCTCCTTCTGCGCGTCCGTGCCGAATTTCTCCAGTGGCACACCGGTACTGGCCATGGTGGTGGTGACCGAGAAGCTCAGCCCGGAGTCACGGCAGTGCTCGCCCAGCCCTTCGAGCAGATACATGGTGGTGAGCAGGGACTGGCCGAGGCCGCCCCAGCGCTCTTCGAAGGGCAGTCCGAGGATGCCGGTCTCCCGGATCAGTTTCCACTTGTCCCAGGAGAACGTGGCCTGTTCGTCCTGTTCTATGTGGCCGGCGCTGAGCGCCTCACCCCACCGGGCCAGACCTTCGCGCAGTTCGGTCTGGTCGGCGTTCCAGCGGATCACGGCGAGCCTTTCCATGACGGTTCGGTGACGGGCGGTTCGTTGACGGATCGGTGACGGGCGGGTCGGTGGCGGACGGTCGGCGACTGGCGCGGCGCGGATCAGTACGCCGAGGAGACCTGCTCGTCGAGCTGGTGCACCTCGTCGCCCTGGAGCGCCGGGGAGAAGACGCACACCAGGCGCAGGTCCTCGTGCGGGCTCGCCACGAGGTAGTGGGCGTCGTGCTCGTTGAGCGAGTAGAGACGGCCCGGCACGATCGGGTGCGAGGTGCCGTCCAGCTCGATCACTTCTCCCGAACCCTCGATGCAGTAGCAGGATTCGATGTGATTGCGGTACTCCAGACGGGACTTGGTGCCCGCGCGCACGGTAGTGTCGGTGATGCTGTAGTCGAGGCCGTCGGCGGCCACGATGAAGCGACGGCTCAGGCCGTTGCCCCACTCGACCGTCTTCACGCTCTCCAGGTCACGGACGAACATGTTCAGCTCCCTGTTGTCTCAGGTGTGATGGAACGGTTGGGTGATACGGACCTGACGAAGGCGCGGAACCCGTCGACGACGTCGTCCCCCTGAGCGAGCGACCGCTCGATCCGGGCGACGCCTGCCGAGCCGATGATGACGGCATCGGCTCCGCAGGCGCCCACGGTCTCCACGTCCTGTCTGGTCCTGACCCCGAAGCCGATGGCGATCGGGGATTCCGTGTGCGCCCGGAGCGCGGCGACGGTGGTCGCCAGCGCGGCGTGCCCGGTGGCCGGGGCGGTGCCGCTGCGTCCGTAGTGGGCGACGAGATAGAGATAGGCGGTGGCCTCGGCCGCCGCCTCCGCCATGGTCGGCGGCGGGCTCTGCTGGTAGCAGGTGGTGACGACGGGCAGCCCTGCCTCGCGGGCCGCCGCGTAGTGTGCGGCGCGCAGCCGGGGCGGCAGCGCGTGGACGAGCAGTCCGTCCGCGCCCGAGCCGGCGATGGTACGGAGTGTGTGCGCCGGGTCCCCGTGCTCACGGTCCCGGTGCTTAAGGGAGTGGCTCCAGTCGGCGAGGAGCGCGATCCGCAGCCGGCGCAGCCGGGGGCGTACGGACGCGATGAAGGCGAGGACCTCGTCGAGCCCGACGCCCCGGTCGAGGGCGCGGCGGGCGGAGCGGCGGATCACCGGCCCGTCGGTGACCGAGTCGGGGAAGGGCACGGCGAGTTCGAGGCAGTCGACGCCCTCCTCGTCCAGCATGAGAACGAGGTCGGCGAGGACATCGAGCGGTGGGTCCCCGGCGTTGAGGAAGAGGGCCAGGCCCGGTCCCTCGCCGGCACCGGTGCGGGAGAAGAAGTCAGCCATGGGTCATCTCTCTCGTCCGGGCGGGCGGCGGGCGCGTCCCGGCCCGTACGCGCTCGGCGAGCGCGCGGGCGGCGCCGCTCCGTACCGCGTCCAGGGCGGCGGCGACGGCTCGCGTCCAGTCGGTGGTGTGACCGCTCGCCACGGCCAGCGCCGCCGCGTTGAGACAGACCGTACGGGTGGCCACCTCCCCCTCGGTGCCGTCGAGGACGGACAGGAAGTGGGCGGGTGCCGAGGCGGGGTCCCGGGCGGGCCCGAGATCGTCGAAATCGCCGTCGGACGGCACCAGCTCGCCTGCCGGGATGTGGAGTTCGCGGCCGTCGTGGGTGTGGATGGTGTTGTCGGCGAAACCGAGCAGTTCGTCGGCGCCGCGGTCGTTGGTGGTCAGCCACAGCGTCCGGCCGGGCCGGGGCTCGGTCTCGGCGAGCGAGCGCAGTACGGCCAGGGGCGCGTTCGCCGAGACTCCGGTGACCTGCGCCGTGACGGGCAGGTCCGCGAGGAACGGCCCGATGGCGTTGAGGAAGCGGCCGAAGGGTTTCATGCTCGTCGGTGCGATGGTCCTGGCCAGCCGGGTCAGCTGCGCCGGGTAGACGAACGGTCCGGCGAAGGCGATGCCGTACCGGTCCAGTGTGTCGGCGGTCTGGTCGTAGGAGGAGGTCAGCCGGACGCCGAGCCGTTCCAGCAGATCGACCGAGCCGAGCGAGCTGGTGTACGCGCGCGAGCCCGTCTTGACGACCCGCACCCCGGTCGCGGCGGCGACGAACGCCGAGGCTGTGGAGATGTTGAAGGTCTTCGGTCCGCCTCCGGTGCCCACCACGTTGACCGTGCCGGGCCAGCGGCCCGCGGGCCGGGCGGGCCGCCGTTCGGCGAGCGAGTCGAGCAGGGGACGCAGGGTGTCGTGGCCGGGCAGTGCGGTGGCCAGGGAGGTCAGCAGGGCGAGGGACTGCGCTCTGTCGAGGCCGCCGTCGCCGAGCTGGTCCCAGAACGACCGCCAGGTGTCGAGGCCGACCGGTGCGCGCCGCTCCAGCAGGCCGGTGAGTGCGTCATGCACCGCTAGCCGCCCGCCACCTCGGGACGGCGGGCACCGGCGATGAACGCGTCGATGGCCGCCACACTGCGGAAGTTGTCGGGGTCCAGGTCGGTGTCGCCGATCGGCAGCTCGAAGCGGTCCTCGACCCAGGCGATCAGCTTGAGCACACCGAGGCTGTCGATGACCCCGTCCGAGAGCAGATCGTGGTCGTCCGCCAGTTCCTGGGCGGTGATGTCCGGCAGGAACTCCTCGATGACGAACTGCTTGATGGTGCCGGCGTGGCTCATGACGTCCTTCCCTGGGCGGTTGTGGCTGACGTGACGGTGGAGACGGTGGACAGCTCGTCGAGACGGTCGAGCGCCTTGCGGTCGACCTTTCCCGTGGCGGTCTTGGGCAACGGCTCGTCGACGATCCGGAGCTTGGCGGGTACGGCCGCCCTCGGCAGGCGTCGCGCACAGTGCTGACGCAACGTCAGGGAGCTGAGTCCGCTGCCCGGTTCGCTCTGTACGGCGGCGATGAGCCGGCGTCCTTCGATCGGGTCGGGTACGGCGGCCACGCCCGCTTCACGTACGGCGGGGTGGTCGAGCAGCACCCGTTCGACCTCCGCGGTGTTCACGGCGACACCGCGGACCTTGACCTGGTGGTCGGCGCGTCCGGTGAGATGGAGCCGGCCGTCGGCGTCGCGCCGCACCAGATCGCCGGTGCGGAACCAGCGCCGGTCGTCGAGACCCAGCGGATGGCCGGTGAACTTGTCCGCGTGGCGGGTCCGGTCGAGGTAGCCGGCCGCCTGGAAGGGCGTGGACACGTACAGTTCGCCGGAGCCCGGCCCCTCGACGGCCGCGCCGTCCGGGGTGAGGATCAGGGCCCCGACTCCCGGCAGCGGCCGGCCGATCGGTACCGGCGGGAATTCCGTGGCGCTGGTGTCGACCTCGTGGACGAAGCTGTCGTTGGTCTCGGTGCAGCCGTAGATGTTGTGGATCCGTGCCCCGGGAAAGAGTCCGGGCAGTGCGGCGAAGGTGCGGTCGGGGATGACATCGCCGCTGAACATCACGTGCGCGGCCGCGGGGAACGTCACTCCGCGCCGCTCGGCCGCGTCGAGCAGCAGCCCGAAGAACATCGGCACCGCCTGGACGACCCGTACGTCATGGCGCACGAGGAGGTCGAGCAGATGCGCGCCCCGGGCGGCCAGTGCCGGGTCGACCAGGACCACCCGGCCGCCGTGGGCGAGGGTCGTCCAGATGTCCAGCAGGCAGAGATCGAAGTTGAGCGGCGCGTAGTTGAGGACGGTGACGCCGGGCCCGATCGAGAAGGCGGGGGCGGCCCAGGCGACGAACCGGTTCACCGCGTCCCGGCCCAGGGGGACGATCTTGGGCAGGCTGGTGGAGCCGGAGGTGGTGAGCATGAACGACACCTCGGCGGCCTCGCGGGGTGCCAGCGGCTGCGCGGTGACCTCGGGGTTCGGTGTCACCGCCGCGTCCGTGCCGTCGGCGGTGATCACCTGTCGGCAGCCCGCCTGGGCGAAGAGATCCGCGAGCAGGGAGTCGGCGAGCGCGGGCGACGGCAGCAGGAAGGGGCGCCGTGACAGCAGGCAGGCCAGCACCAGCGCGACGGCCGCGGGCGATTTGGCCGCCAGGATGCCGACGGGCTCGCCGGGGCTGAGTCCGAGCCCGGCCAGCCGGTCGCGGTCGCGTCCGGCCCGCTCGTACAGCGCGCGGTAGGTGGTCTCCTCGCCGTTCCACACCAGGGCGGTGGCGTCGGGCCGTTCGCGGACCTGGGAGAGGAAGCCGCCCACCAGGCCGAGGCCGTCCGTACCGAGGCCGTTCGCACCAGAGCCGTTCGTCGTCATGGCCGGCTCCCGTTCTCTTCCGCCGCGTGCGCGGCCAGCTCGACCCAGCCGCTCTTGACGGCGGGTCCCGCGGGGGTGCGGCAGCCGAAGCGCACCACCCGCCGGGCCGCGTCCGGCTGGAGGTCGAAGCGGAGCGGCTCTCCCGGCGTGACGGGCGCGGAGAAGCGGCCGCCGATGCCTCGTATCCGGCCGGTGTCTCCGTCCGCGTACCGGTCGGTGATCTCCTCGACCGCCAGGGCCAGCACGCTCATGCCGTGTGCGATGACCGAGCCGAAGCCGGCGGCGCGGGCCGCGTCGGCGTCGAGATGGATCGGGTTCTCGTCGCCGGATGCCAGGGCGTAGCGGCGGATCCACTCCACGGTCGGTTCATGGACGACGGTGGCGGGCTCGGCGGCTCCGGCGGGTGCGGGAGCGGGGGCGCCGCCGGAGATCTCTCCGAAGGGTTCGAGGGCGGTCGCGCCCACGAGCAGGGCGCTGGTGACCAGTTCGGCGAACGGCTCCGCGGCGCCCGGCTCCGTGGATGCCGTGGATCCCGTGGAATCCGCGGCGTCGCCGGTCAGCCGGGAGCGCAGGGCGACCCGCACCCCGCGCGGTTCGCGGCGGGCGCCGAGCACATCGAGCCGTACGGTGACCTGTTCACCGGGGCGTACGAGCCGCCGGCAGCGGATGTCCTGGCCGAGGTGGACGACGGACACGGGGCCGGGCTCGTCGGCGGTCAGGGCCGCCACGGTCTGCTCGGCGACGGTGTGGGCGAGGACGAACGCGTGCACGGGCGAGGCGAGTTGGTCCCGCGCGGCGGGCAGCCCGGCGCGGACGGCGCCCCGGTAGGCGGCGATCTCTTCGGCGGTGACGGTTCGCGTCACCGCCGGGGCGGGGGCGGTGGTCATATCGGGGCCACCACCAGGCTGGAGTTGTGCCCGCCGAAACCGAAGGAGTTGGAGAGGGCAGGTCCGGACGCCACGGCGCGCGGGGCGCCGTGGACCACATCGATTTCCATACCTGGCTCCAGCTGTTCGTGGTTGGCGGTGGGAGGGACCTCGCACCGGCTCATCGCCTGCACGGTGGCGATCAGTTCGACGGCGCCCGCGGCCCCGATGAGATGGCCGATGACGCTCTTGTTGGCGGTCACCGGGGGCCCGTCCGTGCCGAACACCTTGGCCAGCGCGATCGCTTCGGCCCTGTCGTTGTGCGGGGTCGAGGTGCCGTGCGCGTTGACATGGACGATGTCGGAGGGGGCCAGGCCCGCGTCGGCGATGGCTCCGGCCATGGCGCCGACGGCCGCGCCGCCGTCCGGCAGCGGCATGGCCAGGTGGTACGCGTCGGAGGTGGCGGCGTAACCGGCGACGGTGGCGTACGTACGGGCACCGCGCGCCCGCGCGTCGTCGAGGCGTTCCAGGACGACGAACCCGGCGCCCTCCCCCATCACGAAGCCGTCCCGGTCGGCGTCGAACGGCCTGGACGCGTGTTCCGGGTCGTCGTTGCGCAGTGATACGGCGTTGAGGTTGCCGAACCCCGCGAGGGTGACGGGGGTGAGCGTCGATTCGCACCCGCCGGCCAGGACGACATCGGCCCGGTGGGTCTGGAGCAGTGTCAGCGCGTGGCCGATGGCGTCGGCGCCGCTGGCGCAGGTGGTGGCGATGGTCAGGGCGGGGCCGTGCCAGCCGAGCCGCATCGAGATCTGGGCCGCCGCCGCGTTGGGCATGGTCATCAGCGGCATCAGCGGGTTGACCCGGTGCGGTCCCGACTCGGTGAAATGCCGGGACTCCAGGTCGCTCGTGGCCCGGCCGCCGACGGCGTTGCCGACGACGACAGCGGTACGGCCGGGGTCCGCGGCGGGCGCTCCCGCGTCCCGGTGCGCGGCGAGGGCGGCGGTCGTCCCGTACAGCGCGAACGGGTCCATCCGGCGCGCGTCCTTGGCGGGCACGAGGCCGAGGGAGTCGAGCCCGCGGACCCGGCAGCCGATGCGCACCCGGTGGCGTTCCAGATCGAGATGGGTCAGCGCGGCGGCGGTGGACTTCCCGGCGCGCAGCGCGGCCCACAGGTCGTCGGGGGTGCAGCCGGCCGGGGTGACGACGCCCATGCCGGTGATCGCGACGGGCGCGTGTGGCGGTGCGTGCCTCGGTGAGTTTGGCATCTCGGATCCCGTATCCCGTACGAACGTCGGAGGGCGGAGGACAGAGGGCAGGAGGGGCAGGAGGGGCAGGAGGGGCAGGAGAGCAGGGCGGAGGCAGGACGCGGGCCGAGCCGGCCGTCAGTCCTTGATCAGCCCGCACACGTGGGCGGCCTTGAGGAACGCCTCCGCGGCGAAGTCGATGTCGCTCTTGGTGTGGCGTGCGGTGATGGCGATCCGCAGCCTGGCCAGGTCGTTGGGGACGGCCGGGGTGACCACCGGCAGTCCGATGACACCGGCCGCGCGGCAGGCGGTGGCGTAGTCGTACGCGGCGTCGTCGGAGCCGGCGATGACGGGGACGACGGCGGTCTCGCTGTCGCCGGTCCGCATCCCGCCGTCGTTCAGCATCCGCCGGAAGCGCGCGGACTCCCGCTGGATATGGCTGACGCGCTCGGGCTCGCGCTCCAGGATCCGCAGCGATTCGAGCGCCGCTCCCGACTGGGCCGGGCCGAGGGCCGCGGAGAAGAGGAACGGCCGTGCCGCGTACTTGAGATGGCCGATCAGCTCGCTCGGTCCGGCCACCCAGCCGCCCATCGAGGGGATGGCCTTCGAGAGCGTGCCCAGCTTGACGTCGACCCTCGCGGTGTAGTCGAAGTGTTCCTCGATGCCCTTGCCGGTGGCGCCGATGACACCCAGCGCGTGGGCCTCGTCCACCATCAGCAGGGCGTTGTGGTCGTCGCACACCCGGCGCAGCTCCGGCAGCGGCGCGATGTCGCCGTCCATGGAGTAGACGCTGTCGACGATGACGAGCCGGATCCCGTCCGGGCTCGCGGCGGCGAGCCTGCGGTCGAGGTGGCTCACGTCGTTGTGCCGGAAGCGGGTGACGGTGGCGCCGCTCAGCCGGCAGCCGTCCACGATGCTGGCGTGGTCGTACTTGTCGATCAGTACGGTGTCCCCGGCGCCGACCAGCGCGCCGACCGTGCCGACGTTGGCGGCGTACCCGGAGCCGAACACCAGCGCCTCCTGGCGGCCGGCGAACCGGGCGACCTCCGCCTCCAGTTCCTCGTGCAGCGGGATCGAACCCGCCAGCGCCCGCACTCCGTGGTTGCCGGTGCCGTACAGATCGACGGCGGCCTTGGCCGCGGCGACCACCCGTTCGTCGCCCGCCAGGCCCAGATAGCTGTAGCCCGACATCATCAGGAGGCGTTCGCCGTCGAGGTCGGCGTAGGCGGAGTCGCGCTCGACCGTGTACGTCACGAAGCTGTTGCGGCGGGCGGGCTCCCACTCCAGGGCCCGCACGCGGCGGTGTGTCGCGGCCAGTTTCGGCGCGAGACGTTCCCAGCCGCCGGATGTGTTCACGTACATCTCCTCACCACGTTTCGGACAATTACCGGAGTCCGCTCAACCTGGACTCAGAGTTGCGACGCAATTCAACGACAGGCGCGCAAGGCGCGCGCAACACGGCGCTGAAGTGGGGAAAGAGGGGAACGCAAGAACAGAGCGACAGCTTTCCGCAAGCGGAATGAAGGTCTCCAGGGAAATCCAGGGGAATGTTCCCCGGCCACTATTGACACACCGAGATGGCCGATTGATATCGTCCAATTTCTGTGCAGGGGGCATGCACAGAGTGTCCCGAACTCCTTCACAAGGACCACTGGGACGGGGCCCCCTGGCGTGATGTCGACACCCTCGCCGGCGGCACCCGCCGTCGGTGCAACCGGCCCAGAGCCGACCGCACCGGGGAGTACAGCTTGCTCATCAGACTCGCTGGCCTTGTAACGATCGAACCCGAAGGGGTTCCGCCGCAGCATCTGTCCAGCGCTCAGGCTCAAGTCGCGTTCGCCAGGCTCATCCTCGAACGGTCCGCCGGTACCAGCCGGGATCAACTGGCCGACACGGTCTGGCCCGACGGGCTGCCGGACACCTGGGCCTCGGCCCTGCGCAGTGTTGTCAGCCGGGTCCGTACGTTCGTCACGTTCCCCCAGCAGCGGCCCGGTGTCACCCCGCTGGTCGCCCAGGGCGGCCGCTATCTGCTGCGGCTGCCGGACGACGCGGCCGTCGACCTCGAATGCGCGGAGGCGGCGGCGACCGAGGCGGCCGAGGCGTACGCCACCGGCTCGTTCGCCGTCGCGCAACAGCTCGCCGCCGCGGCGGTGTCGAATCTACGCGGGTCATTCCTGCCCGCTCACGAGGGCGAGTGGGTCAACGGCGTGCGGGAATGGCTCGACGAGCTGCGGCTGTCCGCGCTGGAGACGGCGAGTCTGGCCTCGGCGGCCCTGGGCGACGAGCATCACGCGCTGCGGTACGCCGAGGAGGCCGTACGGCGTGCCCCGTTCAGGGAGAGCGCCTACCGGTGCCG
This sequence comes from Streptomyces sp. NPDC039430, assembly GCF_055639435.1. Taxonomy (NCBI): domain Bacteria; kingdom Bacillati; phylum Actinomycetota; class Actinomycetes; order Kitasatosporales; family Streptomycetaceae; genus Streptomyces; species Streptomyces sp. NPDC039430. Next base: position 357,142 of record NZ_JBVKAK010000004.1, read on the forward strand.
GATGGCGGCGCACCGGACGGCCGGCAACCGCGCCGAGGCGCTGCGCACGTACCAGCAGCTGCGGGAGGTGCTCGCCGAGGAGCTGGGGATCGATCCCGCGCCGGAGAGCCAGGCGGCCTATCTGGAACTGCTGCGCAGCTCCGACACCCGCCGAAGACCGGAGCCGGACACCGGCGCCGTGACCCGGCTGGACCCGCTGCTGATGGGCATGTTCGAGGCCCCGCGCCCACGCCCCGCCCCGCCGCGGCCCTGCTTATTGACTCCGGACGGCTGCCTCACCCATCCCGCGCCGCCGGCGCCCGAGTGGCGTGTGGCCTAGGGGCTCGGCGGGGGAACATACGCGGGCGGCCCGGCGAATACGCCGGGCCGCCTCTTTCGTGCGCGCGAGCGGGTCTCAGGTGATCGAGACGCCGCTGTCGATACTGATGACCTGGCCCGTCATACAGTCCTGGTCCAGGAACAGGGCCGCGCTGCGGGCCACTTCCTCGACTGTGACGAAGCGCGGAATGGGGGCCTTGCCCTCCATCCCCTCGATGACATGTCCCGGCAGGTTCTCGGTCATACCCGTGATCATGAACCCCGGGGAGAGCGCGTTCACGGTCACACCGCGTCTGCCGCACTCGGCCGCCAGGGTGCGGGTGAAGCCGATGAGGCCCGCCTTCGAGGCGGAATAGGCCGTCTGACCCGCCGTCGCGATCAGACCCGAGGGCGACACCACATTGATGATCCGGCCCCACCGCTGCCGGAGCATGTACGGAACGGACACCCGCGCGGTGTGGAACGAACCGATCAGATTGGTCTGGATGACCTGCTGCCAGTCCGCCGGCGACTGCATCGCCATCAGCGCGTCCTTGCGGATGGCGCCGTTGTTGACGAGCACGTCGACCGGGCCGAGCCGTTCACTGATCTCGGCGTACATCGCGGTGACAGCGTCCCAGGAGCCGACGTCGCCGGTCACGACGACCGAGTCGTTGCCCAGCTTCTCCCGTACGGCGCGGGCCTGCGCCTCCGAGCTGTTGTAGTGGACGGCGACCCGGCAGCCGAGCGCGTCGAGTTCGAGGGCCAGGGCCTGCCCGAGCCCGCCGGACGCCCCCGTGACCAGGGCGACCGGCCGCTCGGGACGGGCGCCCGGCTCGCTGTTACGGCTCATTTCCTCTCCCCGCCCCACTCCAGGAGTATCGATCCCCAGGTCATCCCGGCGCCGAAGCCGGCCAGCAGCACCTGGTCGCCCGGCTGGATCCGGCCGTCCTCCAGCGCCTCGGTGAGGGCGATGGGGATGGACGCGGACGCGGTGTTGCCGTACCGCTCCAGATTGGTGACCAGCGCCTCCGGCCGCAGTCCGGTGTGGCTGAGGATCGAGTTGATGATGCGGATATTGGCCTGGTGCGGAATGACGTGGTCGACGTCGGCCGCGTCGACCTTGGCGCTCTCCAGCGTCTCCCGGACCGTACGGACCGTGTAGCGCACGGCGTTGAGATAGATCTCGTTGCCGTTGATCTTGGCGAAGTGCAGCCCCTCGCGGACCGTCTCCTCGGTGGTCGGCATCCTGCTGCCGCCCGCCAGCACCTTCAGGCTGCCGGTGCACGAGCCGTCCGCGCCGAGGTTCCACGCCCTGACCCGGTTCTCGGGCCCCGGCTGGAGTACGACCGCGCCGGCCCCGTCGCCGACGAGGATCGACAGATCGCGGTCGGCGGGGTTGGCCGTCAGGGTGTGCGTGTCGGAGCCGATCAGCAGGATCGGCCGGGGATCGATGGCGATCAGCGCCATCGCCGACACCAGACCGTAGACGAAGCCCGCGCACTCCGAGTTGACGTCGTGCGCGCTGCCCGCAATGCCGAGATCGTGGTGGACGAACGCGGACGTGGCAGGTGAGGGCTGCTCGGGCGTGGCGGTGGCGACGATCAGATGGGCGATGTCGCCACCGGTCAGGCCCGCCTTCTCCAGGGCACGCCGGCCGGCCTCGACAGCCAGCGAGGCGGTCGTCTGTCCCGGCCCCACGGCGCGGCGCTCCCGGATGCCGCAGCGGCTGACGATCCAGTTCTCGTCGACACCGAACCGCTCCGCGAGCTCCACACTGGTGACCTTGCGCTCGGGTACGGCCATGCCCCACCCGGTGATGTCGAAGCCGTTCACGGGCGCTCTCGCTACGCCTGCGCCGGCTGCGGGACGAGCGCGACGATCCGCTCGTACACATGCCGCAGCGTCGTCGTGTCGTCGAGGTCCGCGAACAGCGACTCGTCGGCGGGGATGTGCGGGTACTGGTTCTGGAACCCGTACAGCCACTCCATCAGGTCCAGCGAGTCGACGTCCGCGATGTGCTGGAGCGGTGCGTCGGGGCTGACCTCCTCGGCGCCCGACACGGCCTCCAGCTGGCTCGCCAGTTCTTCGATGGTGGGCAGCGTCATGAGCTTCGGTCCTCTCTCGCGGTGCATCCGGTGTCGAGTGGCATGGAAGCGCGGCGCGCGCAACCGGGACGCAACACCGCTGACGCGCGGGCGTCTTGCACATCTGTTGCGAGCCACGCGGTTATCTCGTGACCGCATCACACGGTCGGTACGAGCGGCGCAGCGACAGGATCAGGAAAGAGGTCGAGGATGACAACGGTCGCACCCAGGTCGGTGGACCCCGAGGTCGACGCGGTCAGACACCACTACGAGGTCAGCAACGATTTCTACCGGCTCCTGCTGGGCCCGACCATGATGTACTCCGGCGGCTACTGGGAGCAGGGCGAGGATCTCGTCGCGACACTGGACGAGGCCCAGGAGCGCAAGCTCGATGTGTTCGCCGCGCTGGCCGGGGCCCAGGGCGCCCGCCGCGTACTGGACATCGGCTGCGGCTGGGGCACCATGCTCAACCGGCTCACCACCGTGCACGGGGTGGAGGAGGCGGTCGGTCTCACGCTGAGCCGCACCCAGGAGGCGTTCATCGCCGGCCTGGACAACCCGCGCATCACCACGCGGGTGGAGAGCTGGGCGGACCACGAGACGGACGAGAAGTACGACGCGGCGTTCTGCATCAACGCGCTGGAGCACTTCGTCTCGTCCAACCTGCCGCCGCGCGAGCGCACCAAGCGCTACCGCTTCTTCTTCAGCCAGGTGTACAAGGCGCTCAACCCGGGCGCGAAGTTCGTCCTGCACACGATGACGGCCGAGGCGCAGCCCATGAACCGGGAGCTGCTCGCCGATCTGAAGTTCCTCCAGCGCTCCGAGTTCGAGGGGATGCACATCCCGCATCTCCACGAGCTGGCCGCCGCCGCCGAGGGGCAGTTCGAGGTCGTGGAGATCGTCAACGAGCGGGAGTCCTTCGCGCTGGCGTGCCGCGCCTGGCTGAAGCGGCTGGCCGCGGACCGTGAGACGGCCGTCGCCCTGGAGGGCGAGGAGGTCGTGGCCCGCTTCGAGCGCTACCTCGACATCTTCGCTTACACGCTTGAGGACAAGTTCTTCAACAATTTCCGCGTCACCATCGCGCGCAGGGGCTGAGGAGGCCGCCGTGACGAGCATTCTCGAACCCGCCCGCGGAGACGGGGTGAGCGGCGGTACGGAGCCGGAGCGCCCGGCCGGGCGGGGACCGACCCGGCATCTGCGGGTCGCGGTCATCGGCACCGGTTTCTCGGGCCTGGGAACGGCCATCAGGCTGCTCCAGCAGGGCGTCGACGACTTCCTGGTCTTCGAACGGGCCGAGGAGGTGGGCGGCACCTGGCGCGACAACGACTACCCCGGGTGCGCCTGTGACGTCCAGGCCCATCTCTACTCCTTCTCCTTCGCCCGCAATCCGGAGTGGAAGAGCACGTTCGCCAAGCGCGACGAGGTGTACGCGTATCTGCGGGACTGCGCCGACCGCTTCGGGGTGCGCCCGCACATCCGCTTCAACCACGAGCTGATCGCGGCCCGCTGGGACGAGCACACCCGGTGCTGGCACATCGAGACCTCGGGCGGCGCGTACACCGCCCAGGTCCTGGTCGCGGGCGCCGGCTATCTCAGTGAGCCGGCCGTCCCCGATCTGCCGGGGCTCGGTGACTTCGAGGGGAAGGTCTTCCACTCGGCCCGCTGGGACCATGGCCACGATCTGACCGGCAGACGCGTCGCCGTGATCGGTACGGGGGCCTCGGCCATCCAGTTCGTGCCGAAGATCCAGCCCGAGGTCGGGCACCTCGACCTGTACCAGCGCACGCCTCCCTGGGTGGGTCCCAAGAACGACAAGGTCAACAGCGCGTTCCACACGAGGATGCTGCGCGGCTTCCCGGGCTACCAGAGCTTCCGGCGCAACTTCAACATGTGGGGCCGGGAGGTCCTGGCCTTCGCCTTCGCCCGGCCCAAGGTCGCCGAGAAGGTCCAGAAGATGGCCTCGGACCATCTCAAGAAGAGCGTCGAGGACCCGGCGCTGCGGGAGCGGCTCACCCCCGACTATGTCGTGGCCTGCAAGCGGCTGCTGTTCTCGAACACCTGGTACCCGGCGATCCAGCAGCCGAACGTCGACATCGTCAGCGATTCCATCGACCACGTCCGCGCCAAGTCCATCGTCACCAAGGACGGCCGGGAGCGCGAGGTGGACACCATCATCATGGGCACCGGCTTCCTCGCCACGGACCGTCCGATCGCGCGGCGCATCTGGGGACGGGGCGGGGTCCAGCTCCGGGAGGCGTGGAGCGAGGGGATGTCCGCGCACCGCGGCACCACCATCGCGGGGTTCCCCAATCTCTTCATGATGCTCGGCCCGAACACGACACTGGGCCACTCCTCGCAGACCGTGATGATCGAGTCCCAGATCGCCTACGTCGTGGACGCGCTCAAGCAGATGGACAAGCGCGGGCTGTCCAGCGTCGAGGTGCGGCCGGAGGCGCAGCGGGCGTACAACGCGACGCTCGACAAGCGCCAGGCGCGCGCGGTCTGGAGCGCCGGCGGCTGCAAGAGCTGGTACCTGGACAGCGCCGGGCGCAACCCGTCGATCTGGCCCACGTACACCTGGCGGTTCCGCAACGGTACCAAGCACTTCGACCTGGGCGAGTACCAGCTCGCCACCACCGTGGGCGCCGGGCGACCGGCCGTCGATCACGCATGACGAACGGGAGAACGGACCAGATGAGCACCAACACCCCTTCCCGGCGCAGAGTCCTGGGCGGCATGGCCGCCACCGCCGCGACCGTCGTGGGCTGGAACGTCGCGACGCAGACGTGGGCCACCGCCGCGGAGGCGGGCCGCGGCCACGGCGGCGGCGGCAGCGTGTCGCCCGTACCGGCGCTGGACGGCACGCTCAAGACCTCGGCGGCCGACCTCGTGCAGTTCAGCAAAGACTTCGGCAACCTGGTGCCGGACATCACCCCGTGGGCCGTGCTGGTGCCGGGCTCGGTCAACGACATCGTCAAGATGGTCAACTTCGCGCGGGCCAACAACCTGAAGATCGCCGCGAACGGACGCAGCGGCACCGGTGACGATCTCGAATCGCACTCCAACTACGGCCAGGCGGCGGTCCCGGGCGGTATCTCGATCGACTCGCGCGGTCTGTCGAAGGTCGTCAGCATCGGTGCGAACACCGCGGTGGTCGAGGCGGGTGTCACCTGGCACCAGCTCACCGAGGCGGCCCTGGCCAAGGGCAAGATGCCGCCGGCCATGCCCGACTACATGCATCTGTCGATCGGCGGCACGATCAGCGTCGGCGGCATCGGCGGCACGGTCGGCAAGTACGGCCTGGCGGTCGACACCATCGAGTCGATCGACATCGTCACGGGTGCGGGCCAGCTCCTCACCGCCTCCCCCTCCGTACGCCCCGACCTGTTCAACGCCGCGCTGGCCGGCGGCGGCCAGGTGGGGATCATCGTCCGCGCCACGGTGAGGATCGTTCCGCCCAAGGAGCGGGTGGTCGTCTTCAACCTCGTCTACAACGACGTGGCGACCTACCTCGCCGACGCGGAGAAGGTCCTGGCGGAGGGCCGGTTCGAGGTCCAGGCCGGTGAACTCCAGCGCAAGCCGGACGACTCGGGCTGGCGCTACAAGATGGAGCTGGGCGCGACCTACACCGGCACCGCTCCCGCCCGGGAGCCGCTGATCGCGGGGCTGCGGGACGTCCGCTCCGAGGCCGTCATCGACGACATGGCGTTCCTCGACTACGTCTACCGGTTCGACGCCTATGTCGAGTACTACAAGGAGGCGGACTACTGGGACCAGCCCAAGCCCTGGCTGAGCCTGTTCCTGCCGGCCTCCAAGGTGAAGCAGTTCCTCCAGATCGCGGAGGCCGATCTCACCGCGAACGACCTGGGCGTCGGCTTCGTGCTGACCTACCCGTACCGTACGTCGAAGCTCAGGCGTCCCATGGCGGTGCAGCCGAACGACTCCGTGGGCTACCTCTTCGACCTGCTGCGCTTCCCGCACCCCGGTGAGCCGGACATCGCGGGGATGCTGGAGCAGAACCGGCGGCTGTACGACAAGGCCGTCGCCCTGGGCGCCAAGCGCTATCTGGTCGGTGCCATCCCGCGGATGACGCCCGCGGACTGGAAGAGGCACTTCGGCAACCGTTACTCCGACCTCTGCAACGCGAAGCGGCGTTACGACCCGGCCGGCATTCTCACCCCCGGTCAGGGCTTCTTCGCCTGACCGGCCCGGCCGCACCGGAGCGGGGCCCCTCCCCGGGCCCCGCTTCCCGACCTTCCCATCCGCCGCCCCCTACAGGGAGACTGGCATGAACGGCTACGACATCATCGACGAGGCGGTGGTCGACGCCCCAGCGGACGTCGTCTGGGACGCGCTCGTCGCCGAGTTCCGCGGTGCAGCCCGCTGGTGGGTGCCCGCCAACACCTTCGCGACCGTCTCAGGAGCCCCCGACGTGGTGGGCGGCGAGGTCGCCGTGACCGTCCACACCAAGGGCGTCGACAAGGGCGGACTCAAGCTCCGCTTCACCGCCCGCACGGTCTCCGTCGAGCCGGGCCGCCGGCTGACCGTCGAGTACGTCGACGGAGCCTTCCGCGGTCCGAGCGACTTCATCCTGGAACCACTGGACGACGGCCACCGCACCCGCGTGAGCATGCACTTCCGGGGGCGCCCGCATGGCAAGCTGAAGCTGCTGGCCAAGGTCGCCGACATCGGGGCCGAGCACTCGAAGGCGACGCTGGCCGCCTTCGGCTCGCTCAACACGCTGCTGACCGAGCCGCTGGCCGGGAGGTCCCGGTGAGCACCACGAGGGCCGGCTCGCGTACCGAGGAGACCACGGTACGTACGGACGACGGCGCCGCGCTCGCCGTCACCGTCCTCGCCCCGCTGCGGGCGCCCACCGGCACGACCGTCGTCCTGTCGCACGGCTGGGCGGCCGGCCGCCGGATCTGGGGTACGGTCGCCGACCGGCTGATCCGCTCCGGCCACCGGGTGGTGCTGTACGACCAGCGCGGGCACGGCGCCTCCGGCCTGGGCAAGGAGCCGATCGCCATCCGCCGCTTCGGCGCGGACCTGGCGGCGGTGCTGGGCGAGACCGGTTCCCGTGACGCGCTCCTGGTGGGGCACTCCGGCGGCGGCTTCGCGGCCCTCTCGTACGTCACCGCCCACAGGGCCGCCGCGCGCGGACTGCGCGGGCTCGTCCTGCTGGGCACCGCCGCGCACGACCAGGACACCCCCGACAGCGAGGTGCGCATGATGGGCAGCGCGCTGTTCTCCCGGGCCCTGCGCCGGCCGGCGCTCGGCCGGCGGCTGCTGGCCCAGACGATGGGCAAGGGGGTCGACCCGTACGCCCTCGAAGTCAACCGGCAGATGTTCGCGGCGGCCTCCCCGCGGGTACGCGCCGACTGTTTCGCCTCGTCACGCGGCATGGATCTGCGCGCGGAGCTGGCCACGGTCGACGTACCCGCCGTGGTGCTCGCGGGCGAGCGGGACCGGGTCGTCAAGCCGGAGCTGGGCGAGGCGCTGGCCGGGGCGCTGCCGGACGCGCGGTTCGAACGCCTCCCGGGCGCCGGTCATACGCTGCCGCTCGAACGGCCGGCGGAGATCGTACGCGCCGTGTCGGGCCTTCTCGCCCGTCCCCGCTGAGACCGTGATCGAGGAGATCCTCCCCCCGGGCGTCAGATCGGCCGAAGCCTTCGACGATCTGGCGCCCGCGCCGTTGTTCCCCGAGGAGGAGGCGCTGATGGCGGGCCGACGGCAGCGCAGGCGCGCGCAGTTCGCCACGGCGCGCGCCTGCGCGCGCCGCGCCCTGACCGAACTGGGCCTGGCGCCCGTACCGTTACTGCCGGGCGCGGGCGGCGCGCCCCGGTGGCCGGACGGGGTGGTCGGCAGCATCACCCACTGCGACGGCTACCGGGCGGCGGTGGCGGCCAGAGCGGCGGACGTGGCCGCGCTGGGCATCGACGCGGAGCCGGCGGGGCCGCTGCCGCGCGGCGTACTGGGGCTGGTCGCCTCCGCCGGTGAACGCGCGGCGCTGGAACGGCTGGCCGCTGAGCGGCCGGGGGTGTACTGGGACCGGCTGCTGTTCTCCGCGAAGGAGGCGGTCTACAAGGCGTGGTTCCCGTCCACGGGGCGGTGGCTCGGCTTCGCGGAGGCGGAGGTGCGCCTCGCCCCGACGGGCACGTTCACCGCGAAGCTCACCCCGACGACGCCCCCGCCGCGGGGGGCGGCCCTGCGGTTCTCGGGGCGGTGGCTGACGCGGGGGGATCTTCTGGTGACGTTCGCCGCGCGAGCGGACGGGGCCTGAGCCGCGCTTCGGCCGGGGCCGTGGTCGCGGGTACGGCGGGGGTCGTTGTCCAGGGAGTCCGGCGACACGCGGCGGGGTCGGGGACGGGCGGCGGAACCCACCGGGCCGCATCGGTCCCCCTTCCCCACAGCCGGACGGCAGGCGTCAGCGGTCCAGGACCACCGTCCGCTTCGGCGCGCCCGCGCGCTCCGCCGACGCCCCTCCACCCCGCCGGAACTCCGCCGGGCTCACCCCCCGTACCCGCTTGAACGCCGCACTCAGCGCGAACGCCCCGCTGTACCCCACCCGCCGCGCCACCGTCGCCACCGTCGCGTCCGGCTCGCGCAGCAGATCCGCCGCGAGGGTCAGCCGCCACCCCGTGAGGTAGGCCATCGGCGGCTCGCCCACGAGCGTCGTGAAGTGCCGGGCCAGACCCGCGCGGGAGACACCGACGTTGTCCGCGAGCGAGGCCACCGTCCATGCCCTGCCCGGCTGTTCGTGCAGCAGCCGGAGCGCCGGGCCGACCACCGGGTCGCTCTGGGCGCGGTACCAGCCGGGCGCGCCGGACTCGGGGACCGCGAGCCAGGTGCGCAGCACGCTGACGAGGAGCAGGTCGAGCAGCCGGTCGAGGACCAGCTCCTGGCCGATCTCGTCCTTGCCGATCTCGTCGGCGAGGATGCGTACCAGCGGGTTGTCGCCCGCCTCCGCGGGGCGGACCAGCACGACGGGCAGCGCCGCCAGCAGCCGTCGGCCGATCTCGCTGGGGGCCTGGTACGTACCGCTGAGCATGACCGAGGAACCGGCCAGGCTGTCGTCGCCCCAGGTGCGTACGCCCAGGGCCATCGTTTCGGTGACGTCCTCGCCCTCGGTGGTGTTGCAGCGCTGTTCGGGGCCGACGACGATCTGGACGGGGGTGTCGGGCCGGTCCGCGATGGTGTACGCGTCGGGCCCGCGCATCACGGCGACGTCACCGGGGCAGAGCCGGACCGGATGCCCGTTGTCGGGGAGGATCCAGGCGTCGCCGCGGACCATCGTGACGACGGAGATGGGCGCACGGTCCTCGACGCGCAGGGACCACGGCGGGCTGAAGACCGACTTGAGCAGGAACGCGCCGCGGGCCTTCGGGCCTTCGAGCAGACCGGTCAGTGTGTCCATGTCATCACCTTAGACGACGACGTATGCGGGGTCACTGTTTCTTTGGGATCCGTCTCAGGATGGGACGCGCCCGCCCTCCCCGCGGGGGAACGAGTAGGAGGACGGGCGCGGTTCGGGTGGGCCCGGACGGGCCGAGGGGCCGTCAGAGCGGCTGGGCCGCTCCCCTGCGGTGCAGGACCAGGGCGCGGCCGAGCGCGCCGAGGGCCGCCGTGCAGGCCAGGGTCCTGACGACGTTGGCGGAGGTCCACGGCCGCTCGAATCTGCCGCGTACCGCACCGAAGTCGGGGGTGCTGCCGAGTGATACGGCGCGGGCCAGCATTCTGTTCAGCGGGACGTTGACGCACAGGGTGATCGCGACGGACAGGGCGTAGAGGGCGAAGGCGGTCCTGGTCCAGCGCGCGGCCTCCGGCCGGCCCAGGCGTCGTTGGAGTACGGCGGCGACGCCCGTGGCGAGGAACACCCCGACGAACAGCAGGCCGAACAGGGCGCTGTTGTCGATGACCTGGTTGATGCCGCCCATCACGGTGACGAACGTACGGTCGTCGGCGCCGGCGAGTCCCGGCATGACGGAGACGTCGAAGGCGAAGTAGAGGCCGGCCATCAGCCCGGTGCCGATGGTGGCGGCGGCGAGCACGGGGCCGGCGACTGCTGGAGCGGTCTGCATCGGGGCTTCCTCATCCGGTCGGGCGGTTCGGTGGCGCGGGTCGGCGGGGGCGGGGCGGTGGGGTGGGTCAGTGGGGGCGGGTCACTCCGGCGAGGGTCCGTTCGTACCGTCGGCGCAGCACCGTATTGCCGATCAGCCGGACGGGCGGCGGGATGGTGGCGGCGACGTGTGCCACCGACCGTTTGTCGGCGCCGTCGAACATCCAGGGCTGGAGTCGCGTCATGACCGCGAACGGGGCGCTGGCGATCACTTTCCGCTCGACGGCGAGGTAGTCGGCCGGGGAGAGCTGGGCGAAGACGGGGAAGGAGACGCTCTCCTCGTCCCGCAGATGGTCGCGGAGCACGGAGTCGAAGCGGGTGGCCGCGGGGCCGACGGCCGCGGTGTTCCCGCCGGGGCGCAGCGCGGTCGTGACCGCTTCCATGGCGCGGTCGAGCACCGCGTGGTCGTCGGCGAGCCGCTGTGCCTCGGCGGCGAACCGCGGCGCCCTGCTGAGCAGTCCTGGCCAGAGCACCTCGTCCTCGCTGTGGTGGTGCCAGTCGATGATGTCGCGCAGCTGCCGCCACCACGCGGCGGCGGCGCCGAGCCCGGCCGGGGTCAGCGCGGGCGCGGCGGCGAGCAGTCTGCGGGCGTCCCGGCGCATCGCGATGTGCATCAGCGCGAACCCGTGGAAGTGACCGGGCAGGGACGCGAGTCCGTACTCACTGGACAGGGGGGTACTCATGGCCGCCTCCTCGCGGATGGTGCGTCGTTCGCGGGGCGGTACCGGTACGCGGGGGCCGTCCGCGTACCGGTACCGCCCGGCCGTTCGCCGTGCGGGATCAGACGTTCCAGACGCCGCTGGCGGCGGCGTCGCGGGCGAAGTCGGAGAAGTCACGGGGCTTGCGGCCGAGTGCTTCCTCCACTCCGTGCACCAGGAACGCGTTGCGGCCGTCGAGGATGAGGCCGAACAGGTCGGCGAACTCGACCGGTTGCCCGTGCTCCGCCAGTGCGGCGCGGTAGTCGTCGATCGAGACCGGGATGTAGCTGATCTCCCGGCCGGTGGCCTTGGACAGCTCGGTGGCGACGTCCTGGAAACTGAGCAGCCGGGGGCCGGAGAGTTCGTAGGTCTTGCCGATGTGCTGGTCTCCGGTCAGCGCGGCGACGGCCACATCGGCGATGTCGTCGGTGTCCACGAAGGGCTCGACGGCGTCGCCGGTCGGCAGCGCCAGTTCCCCGGCGAGGACGGGCTCCAGGAAGAAACTCTCGTTGAAGTTCTGGTTGAACCAGCTGGCCCGGACCACGGTCCAGTCGGCGCCGGACGCCTTCATCTTCTCCTCGGCGGCCTGCGCGCCCTCCTCGCCGCGGCCGGAGAGCAGCACCAGACGGCGGGCGCCGCGGGCGACGGCGAACGCCGAGAACTCGCTGACGACTTCGGCGGCGCCGGGGAAACCGAGGTCGGGGTAGTAGGTGATGTATACGGCTCCGACGCCCTCCAGCGCGCCCGCCCAGGTGGCCGGGTCCTCCCAGACGAAGGGGCGGTCGGCGGTGCGCGAACCGATGCGTACCGGCAGGCCCTTGCCGGCGAGCCGCTCCGCGACCTTGCGTCCGGTCTTGCCGGTGCCACCGATGACGAGCGTGGTCTTCGTCTCTGTCCGGGTGTTCTGCGTGGTCTGTGTCATGCGTACAGTCAAGTCCACTCCGTTGAGACGGAACATAGCCGCGAAGCTCAGTTCCATACGCGTGCGTCTACGATCCTGGCGCGAGGCGGCTCAGGAGTAGCCCATACCGCCGCAGACGTTGATCGCCTGCGCGGTGATCGAGGCGGCGCTCTCCGTGGTGAGATAGCCGACCAGGCCCGCCACCTCCTCGGGGGTGGAGTAGCGGCCGAGCGGGATGTTCGCCTCGAACTGCGCCTGGACGAAGTCCTCGGTCGTGTCCCAGGCCGCCGCGTACCCCTGGCGCACCCGTTCGGCGGTCGGCGTCTCCACGTATCCCGGGCAGACCGCGTTCACGGTGACGCCGAGCGGGGCCAGTTCCTTGCCGAGCGACCTGGTGAAGCCCACGACACCGTGCTTGGAGGCGGAGTAGGGGGCACCCAGCAGGACACCCTGCTTCCCGGCGGTCGAGGCGATGTTGATGATGCGTCCGTAACCCGACTCCAGCAGACCGCCGTTCACCAGGACCTCGCGTGTCAGCAGGAACACTCCGTTGAGATTGGTGTCCATCACGTCGTACCAGAGCTCATCTGCTATCTCCGCGGTGGGGCCGCCACCGCCCCGGCCCGCGTTGTTGACCAGGATGTTGACCGGGCCGAACTGCGCGACGACGGCGGCCACCAGCGCGGACACCGACGCGCGGTCGCGGACGTCGGCGACGGCGCCCTCGGCCTCCATCCCCTCCGCGCGCAGCTCCTCGACCGTCAGCTTGACCTCTTGCGCGGTCCTGGCGCAGATGAAGACGCGATGGCCCCGGCCACCGAGCTCCCGTGCCACCCCGAGCCCGATCCCCCGTGTCCCGCCCGTGATCAGGGCCACCGGATTTCCCGGCACCCTCATCGGTCTTTCCCGTCGTAGCGGCCCCGGAACCTGCATCTCCACGGTTTTCCTCCCGCACCTCGTCGAATCCCCGCCGAATGACTCTTCGACGCCAGGCATGCTAGTCCCGCGCGGGCGTAGATTCTTGAATTCTTGAGTAACCGTCGAGCACATCTCCAACGCCTTTATTTACCGGGTATGACGGCGGAATTGGGGTACGCGACAACCGCTGGAAAGGAGCGACGGGACGCGGGTAAACAATGCGGAAAATTCCACGGCCCCGCGCATAGGAAGCCCCCGCCGAGGCATGATTCAGGATTCGCTCGCGCGGGGACGGACAACTCCCGGAGACCCGGGGGCGATCAGGGAGTCCGGCCGCGCGGCCAGTCCTGGCAGCATCAGCTCCCAGAACCGGGCCAGCGTGTGCCCGGAGATCCACTCCTTGCCGTCCCGGGCGCCGAGCACCTCGAACCCGACGGTCGCCGCCAGCAGGACATCGGCGGCGGCGTCCGGCGACACACCGTGCGCCAACTCGCCGTCCGACGAAGCCCGTTGGAGTAAGCCCTCGGTCCAGCCCCGCCACTGCCGCCACAGATCGACGCCGCCGAGGCGCGAGTGTTCGCCGCTCAGCTCGAAGCCGGCCTGTAAGACGACGTCTTCGTCGAGGCGGAGCATCAACGCGTGGGTGGCGTCGACCAGGAGTTGCAGGACCGGCACCTCGTCGCCGTCGCGGCACTCGGTGATCAGCCGTACCTCTCGCGCGGCCTCCTCCTCGACCGCGCCCGCCAGGGCTTCCTTGCTCTTGAAGTGGAAGTGCAGCGCTCCGTTGCTCACCCCGGCACGTCGGCTGATCATGGTGAGCGACGCCGGGACGAATCCCTCGACCGCGAAGATCTCCGCGGCGGCCCGGATCAGTGACCGCCGGGTGCGCGCGGCGCGGTCCTGTGTGACCATCATCGTCTCCTGCCATGGAGGACCGGAAGCGGTATGCGGCGGGTCCAGTGAAAACAATCCGCCATCGCGGTTTGCGTGTCCGCTATTCTCGCCGATCCCAGCCACCACCGGCCCCCTCCCGGCTCAAGATCCGCTTGAGGCCGACCGGAGAGCGCGGACGGCTTCGACGCGCGCGCCGCGATCGGGCGCCACGTCGAGTTCGAGCAGCAGGCGCGGCATCACCACGCTGGGCAGCAGATGCGCCCACATCACCGACATCCGGCGCTCCACGTCCCGGCGGCCGGTCACGGCGCGCGCGTAGACCTGGATCCCCACCCAGGCGCTGACCGCCAGTTCGGCCGTCTCCCGAGGCACGGCGTACGGCAGCAGCTCGCCCCGTTCCGCGGCCCGCAGCAGCAGGTCCTCGCTCAGCTCCGCCCAGGCCGGGAGAGGGCCCGCCTCGGAGAAGTCGACCGAGCCGCGCTCCCCGGCCAGCCGCAGCCCCGCGCCGACGACCGGGTCGCGCAGGGAGCGGTACGCGAGGGCCATCGTCGTGTCGATGAGTTCCTGGACACGTGAATCCGCCGGTTCCACGGCGAGAATCCCGGTCAGTTCGCGGAGCACGCCCCGCGCCAGCTCCTCCTTGGACGAGAAGTGGGCGTAGAGGGCGCCCTTGGTCGTCCCGGAACGCGCCGTGATCTCCGCGATCGTCGCGGCGTCATAACCGCGCCGGTCGAAGACGGAGGCCGCCGCCGCCAGGATCGCGGCGCGGGTACGGACCGCACGGAGTTGTGGCATCGGGACGCTCCCGTCGAGTCGTTCAGTGATTCACCGAGCGGACGTCACTCATGCACCCGTCGCTCACCGTCGAGGACATCCGTCGAACCGGGTGGTCGGTTTGCCCCGGCGTACTCCTCGACCACCGCGAGGTGGTCCGCGGCCCGCAGGGCGGCGGCGGGGCGGCGCGCCGGCGGCACCCGGCGCAGGGCGCGCCTGCGGGAGCGGCGTGTGAGCAGTTCGATGGAGTACGGGGATCCCGGCGAGAGCAGGAAGGCGCGGGCCCGTCGCCGGGCGGCGCGCCGCAGGACGACATAGAACCCCACGGCGACAAGGAAGTTGACGGCCACCTTGCCGGCGAGGCCCGGGGCGGAGCCGAGCAGGGGTGAGTCGAAGAGCCAGTGCATGGCCATGGCGGTCAGCAGGCAGAGGGCCGCGGGCACGATCCGCCGGCGCACCGGCCGGCCGCTGTGGGCGAGCAGGATGCCGACGCCCGTCCCCGAGACGGCGGTCATCGCCCAGTGCGAGCCGAGACCGGTCAGCCCGACCCGGGTGACGAAGGACTGGAAGACGTCGTTGTCCGCGTTCACTCCGCCACCGCTGAGGATGGAGTTCATCGCGTACGTCCAGTTCTCCATGACCTGGAAGCCGAGTCCGGTGAAGGCCCCGAGGAAGAACCCGTCGAGCGGCCCGCGCACCAGCCGCCGTGCGCCGAGGGCGATCAGCGCGACGCCGGACACCTTGAGGAGTTCCTCGTTGAGCGGGGCGGTGAGCGCGGCGCCCCACTGCGAGCCGAAGTCGATACCGGCCGCCTTGGACCAGATGCCCTGGAGCCCGCCGTTGGCCACGATCGCGCAGCCCGTCGCCGCGGTGGCTCCCCAGGCGACCCCGCTCCAGGCCCAGCCGCGCGGCGGCGCCCGGAACGGACGTACCCGCCCCAGGACGGCCACCCCGATGCCCAGCGTGAACAGCAGCAGCAGGAAGGCCAGCAGCGCCGGGCCGGGGAACACCCTGATGGCCGGGCCGTATTCGACGGCGAGCAGCGCGAGACCGAGGGCGCACAGGACGCCGCACAGCCAGCCCACCGGCCGCCGTCGGACGGAGCCGCGCAGTCCGGTGTACGCGGAGGACGCGGCCGCCGTCGTCACGGCGCCTCCCGGGGGAAGGCGACGGAACGGACCATGGCCGCGGCGTCCGCGGAGGCGCGCGGATCCGCGTCCGCCCCGGCCAGCACGGTGATCCCGACCGCGTAGCTCAGGTCGGGCGGCAGCCATACCGTGGCCGTGCCCGTACGGCCGCCACGGGTCAGGGTGCCCGTCTCGCCCTGCGCGCCCCCGGCGCTGGTGACGGGGTGCGGAGCGCCGAGCCGGGTGTTCGCGTCCGGGACGGACTGGACCTTGCGCAGGCCCGCCCACAGCTCGCCGGCCTGGCCGGGCGCCGACAGGGCGACATACCCGGCGACGAGGTCGACGCCGTCACGGGTCAGTACGTACATCGAGTCCGGATCGCTCTCCGACTTGCTGAGGGCCCAGCCCGCGCCGGTCACCCGCAGGACCGCGATGTTGTCGTCGGGCCCCAGCTCCAGCAGCGTGCCGTCCGGCAGCCGCTGGTGATCGTTCAGGGCCCGGTCGATCAGGGGCCAGCCCGCGGTCAGAGCGGCCATGACGAGCAGGACGCCGATGACCGACGACCGGGCCCGCCGGGAGGTTCGCCGCGGTGGGCGCCTGATGTCCAATGCGGAGTCCATCCCCCTACGGTCAGTCAGGGACCGGGTTCACGCAGCGTCAGTGACTCATACGAGTGGCCGTGGAACCGGCGCCGACGTCGCCGCCGGGGCGGTCCTGGGCGTCATGGCGCAGCGGGGTGAGCTGCTCGATGTCGTAGCGCAGCCGGAGATCGGCGATGGCGGCCGGATCGGGCGTTCCGCCGTCCTTGAGGATGTCGAGCAGTTCCTCGAAGTACCGCTCGTGGTCGGAGGGCGGGGACGACTGGAAGAACATCTTGGCCGGGCCGTCGCCCCGGTTGGCGAACGCGTGCGGACAGCCGGGGGGTACGACGATGACCGTGCCCGGCGTGGCCCGTACGGACTTCAGCCCCGACGAGGACTCCCAGTGCCGCCAGTCCTCGCCGAGCACCCGGGGTTCGAACGCCATCACGTCCAGCTCGCCGTCGAGGATGTAGAACAGTTCCTCGCTGTGCGTGTGCCGGTGGGCG
This sequence comes from Streptomyces sp. NPDC039430, assembly GCF_055639435.1. Taxonomy (NCBI): domain Bacteria; kingdom Bacillati; phylum Actinomycetota; class Actinomycetes; order Kitasatosporales; family Streptomycetaceae; genus Streptomyces; species Streptomyces sp. NPDC039430. The sequence continues at coordinate 374,044 of NZ_JBVKAK010000004.1, forward strand.
CCGACGTCGAAGCCGGGCGGCACGACGACCTCGAAGCTGGAGGAGACCCGGGAGTGCTCCCCGGTGACCTTGAAGGTCACCTGCTGGGCATCGGTGAGGATGGTGGTGCCCCCGCCCGGGGGGACGATGAGCCCCTCGGCCCGGGTCAGCTGGGTCATGCGGTGCTCCATGACGGTGGGGGTGACGGTCGTACGGCGGTGCGGGGACGCGGGGCCGTTCGGGTGACGGGGGCCCGCGCGGTCATCTCACCGGTTCGGTCACGGGCGACGGCTCGCTGTCGCGTTCCAGGCTTTCCATGACCTGGTCTCCGGTCACCATGGTGCCGGCGGAGGCGCCGGCGGTCGTCCAGCGCCCCAGCGCCATTTCGGCGGTGATGCCGGGCCCGAAGCCGGCGATGATGCCGCGCGCGCCGTCGGGCACCCCGCCCTCGTCGAAGAGCCTGCGCACCGCGTCGAGGACGACGGCGCTGGCGATGTTGCCGTACTCGGTGAGCGTGCCCCTGCTGAACCGGAATGCCTCGGGCGGCACTTCGAGGAAGTGGCTGAGGTCGTCCAGGATGCGCGGTCCGCCGGCGTGGATGATGTAGAAGTCGAGCCCGGTGGCGTCCCAGCCGTGCTGGTCGGCCATCGTGCGCAGTGCGGGCGCCAGCGGCTCCATGGTGGTGGGTACCCGCTTGTCCAGCAGGAAGTGGAAGCCGGTGGCCCGGACGCTGTAGGCGATCCAGTCGGTGGTGTCCGGTACGAGGTGGGAGCCGTTGCGCTCCAGCGCGATCCCCGTGCCGCCCTCGCCGCGTACGACGGCGGCGGCGACGGCGTCCCCGAACAGCCCGTTGGACAGCAGCGATCCGACTCCGAGGTCGGTCGGCTGGTAGCAGAGCGAGCAGAACTCACAGGCGACGATGAGTACGTTGGCGCCGGGGTACGAGCGGCAGAAGTCGTGCGCCCTGTTGATGGCCGCGCCGCCCGCCGCACAGCCGAGTTGGGCGATCGGGAGCTGACGGGTGTCGCCGGGGAAGCCCATGGTGTTGATCAGCCAGGCGGTCAGCGACGGCATCATGAAGCCGGTGCAGGAGACATAGACGATCATGTCGATGTCCGCGGGGCGCAGCTCGGCGTGGTCGAGGGCGCGCCTGATCACCTCGGGGACGCGTGCCTTGGCCTCGGCCTCGTACAGCATGTTCCGGTCCTCGAAGCCGGGATGCCGCAGCGTCTCCTCGATCGGCTGGACGATATGCCGTTTGGCCACCCCGGTGTTCTGGATCAGCCGTAGCGCCAGGGGAAGTTGAGGATGGTCCGCGTGCAGCGAGCGCGCGAGAGCGAGCGTGTCCTCCATGGTGATCACATACTGGGGAACCGAGACCGCGGGTTTACACAGAGTCGCCACGACGCGCTCTCTCCTTCGTTCGTGTCCGCTGTGAACTGCGGCCCACACTCACCGGTGGGCAACCGCCCCGCAACCCGGGAGCGGGGGGTCGAAGGAGGCGGCGACGGCTGCTCCGAAGGGTCCCGGCGCGGGATCCGAAGGGCCTCCGGGGCTTCGCACGGCAACTACGCACCGTTAACTAGGGCCGGGCCGTCTCGTCCGTTCGGGTGACGCCTGCCCGGCGTGTCGGGCAAGTCCCGACGCCCCGCCTGATCGGACGCGCGCGATCTGTTCACGGCCGGGCACGGCATCCGCGAGAAGTTACTGATTGTCAGCCTTGTCTCGTCGTCGTCCGCCCTTGCCAGGAGAAGCCGCGTGGCCGCCCCCGGCACCGGCGGGTGCGTTCAGGACGCCGTGGAACGTACGCCCGTCCGGGTCGTGCGGTGAGCCGAACCCCCGCCGCGCGGGGGCCGCGCGTGATCACCGCGGGGGCGCGGGCCCGTCGTCGTCGCGGCCGTTCGTCCGGCACGGACCCGTAAGTTCCCTCGCGGGGCGGGGAATCCGGGCGGCGCGTGCCGCGAACAGCGTTCGCGGCACGGGACAGGGGCGCGCGCCCACCCGCCTCCCGCTGCCCGTGTCCTCCGTGGCGAGTGGGTCGTTTGCCCGGAGGAGGAAACGACTTTGGTGATGCCTCACATGCGTGCACGTGCCCCGTCCGCGTGACCGTGCCCCGTCGGTGGAAGCCCTGATCAGCCTTGTCGAATGCGCGCCGCGGGTCGGCGCGGTGTGCCGAGGAGACCGCCTCATGAACCACCCCTCCCCGCTCTCCCCGCCTGCGGAGTGTCCGGCCCACTCCCCCGGTGCGGAGCCGCTCCCCCTGTCCGCCGCGACCGGCGCGTCCGAACCCCGTGAGGTCTATCGAAGACTGCGCGAGCAGTGGGGCAATGTCGCCCGCGTCGAGCTGGAACCGGGCGTACCCGCCTGGCTCGTCATGGGCTACCGGGAGTTGCTCACGATCACCCGGCAGGAGCAGGTCTTCTCCCGCGACGCCCGCAACTGGCGCGATCTCAACGAGGGCGTCGTCCCGCCGCATTCGGGGCTGCTGCCGATGATGGCCTGGCGTGCCAACGTCATCGGCGCGGACGGTCCCGAGCACCGCCGGCTGCGTCAGCCGCTGGACGACGGTGTGGCGCGGATCGACCAGCGCAAGGCACGCCGTCAGGTCCAGTCGGTGTGTACGGAGTTGATCGGGCGCTTCTCGCAGCAGGGCCGGGCGGATCTGGTGAACGACTACGCCACGATCGTGCCGTTGCTCTCCATCGCCTCCCTGTTCGGTCTGAACAGCGCGGAGGGCCAGGAGTTGCTGCGGGCGCTCATCGCGCTCTTCGGCAGCGCCGACGACTCGCAGGACGGCAACCGCCACTTCGAGGAGATCCTGGTCGACGCGCTGCGCCGCCGGCAGGAGAGCCCGACGGACGATCTGACGACGGCGTTCATCAACCACCCGAATCTGCGCAACGAGTCGGAACGTATCCAGTCGATGGCGGTGATGATCTCTTCGGGCACGGAGGGCGTCAACGCCTGGACATCACTGACGCTGCGGCTGATGCTCACCGATCCGCGGTTCGCCGCCCGGATGCACGGCGGTCGCCTCGGCGTGGACGACGCCCTCGACGAGGCCCTCTGGCGCGATCCGCCCATGAACAACATGCCCGCCCGCTACGCCCTGCGCGACACCGAACTCGGCGGCCGGCGCATCCGCCGCGGCGATGTCCTCATCCTCGGCATCGCCGCCGCCAACGACGACCCCGCCATCCGTCCCGACGACCCCGCCGGAGAGCCCGGCAACCGCGCCCACCTCGCCTTCTCCGCGGGCCCCCACGTCTGCCCCGCGCAGGTACCCGCGCGCCTGATCACCCGCACCGCCGTCAACACCGTGCTGCATCTGCTGCCCGACATGAGGCTCGCCATCCCCGCCGAGGAGGTCTCCTGGCACCCCTCGCCCTGGACGCGGATCCCGGTCTCCCTTCCGGTGGAGTTCGCGGCGGCCCGGATTCCGGCCCTCGGCGCCCGGTAGCGGTGCTCCCCGCCGTCCCCGCGTCCCCCGCGTCCTACTCGACCGGCCGCGCGGCCCCGGCCTGGATGGCGTACCGCGCGCGCCGGACCGAAGCCGCCGCTCCCGCGTTCCGGGGCCGGTTCAACGGGCGTCTCCGAGGCCGAGATGGCCGCGGAGCGTGCGGGTGCCGTAGGCGGAGCGCAGCAGTCCGCGCCGGACCAGTTCCGGGGCCGTGCGGTCCACCAGCGCGTAGAGATCCTCCGGCAGCGCCGCCGGCCTGATCCGGAATCCGTCGGCGCCGCCCTCGCCGGCCCACTCCTCCAGCAGGTCGGCCAGGCCGTCCGGGGTGCCGGTGAAGATCAGCGCGTCCGACACGAACGGCGCGCCCGCCGCGGCGTCGAGCTGTTCCCGGCGTTCGGTGGCCTGCTCGGGCGTGTCGGCGAGGATGACGTTCAGATCCACGAAGACCCGCGGCGAGTCCGGCTTCCGGCCCGCCTCCTCCGCCAGCCGCCCCACCTGTTCGCGGATCGGCCGCAGGCCCTTGAGGTCCCCGGGCGTCACGAACACCACATCGGCCCGGCGCGCGGCGAGCCGGTACGGCACGGTGTCATGCGCCAGCACCAGTACCGGAGGGCGTCCCTGCGGCGCCCCCGCTCCCTCGGCCGCGCCGTTCCACTCCGCTTCGACCTCGCCCAGGAACTCCGCCGCGGAATCGAAGAGTTCGGCGATCCTGCGGTCGCCTTCCGGCGTGCCGATCAGCTGGACGAGAGCGTCGTGATCCGCCGCGCTCGTCGCCACCCGGGGCCGTATCCCCGCCCGTCCGCCGCTGAGTCTGTCGAGGGTGGCGACCTGTGTGGCGTAGGCGGCGGGCGCTCCCGTCACCGGCGCGAGAGGCACCAGCCCGATCCGTGAGGTGGAGCCCGCCGCCGCGGCCAGCAGCACGGTGGAGTCGAGCCGGCCCGGTCCGTCCTCGGCGGTGACGAAGTCGAGCAGGGCCGCCTCCGCCCGCCGGACCAGCCTGATGAACTCCTCGGGCGGCGGCGCTCCGCCGGGGGCCGCCGGGTGCGCGCCCGCCCCGTCCAGCGCGATGCCGAGGCTCAGCTGTTCTCGTACGGTCACGGTCATGACTCCCCTGCGTTGCCGGGCGGTTCGAAGGCACCCTCCTCTACTGTTGTCCTCGGACATTGCGCCCGTATGTACGCGGTATGGCAGCGCTCACGAGCCGCTCGCACGGGCCGGACGCACGAGCCGCGCTCATGAATCGCGTCCCCGGCCCCGCGTCACCGGCCGCCATCGCCCCCGGACGCCATCGCCCCGGCCCCCACGCGGCATCGTCGCGGTCACCGGGCCGCGAACGGACGTGCCCGTACGCGGGGTTCGCCTCACGCGGGCCCGTCCCGCCGGTTCTCACGCGGACTTCGCCGTGGCCCGCACGCCGAAGTGCACATACCGGGAGCCGTCCGCCAGCGCGTAGAAGACCACCGGTATCCAGGCGTCCTTCTCGTTGCGCCGCCCGGCGAACACGGTCTTCGACGGCGTGTCCGACACCGGCACCAGGTTCCAGAAGAGCGGTTCGAACGTGTCCTTCAGACCGTCGGCGCCCTCGTACCTCACCTGGAGGACGCCCTCGCCCGCGGGCCGGTCGGTGACCGTCATCAGGAACCCCTCACGCCGGTAGCCGCCGACGAACGGCGTGGGATCCACGGCCGGTCGCACGGCATCCGCGCCCGGTGCCCCTGCCGCGGGACCGAACCCCGGCATGGTCACCCCGGCGAGTTCGGCGGTCAGCTCGCGGCAGAGCGTCTCGAAGACCTTCGGCGCGGCGCCCCCGCCGTTGGTCAGCAGCGCGAGGGCGATCCCCGCCTCCGGGATGGCGCGCAGGTAGGCGAGCTGCCCGAACGTACTGCCGTCGTGGCCGAAGCCGCGCGCACCGTCCCACTCGAACAGCCCCCAGCCCAGGCCCCAGTGGGCGCCGAGGAACCACTGGTCGGGCATCTCGACCTCACGCGTCAGCATCGCCTCCACGGCCCCGGCGGAGAGCACTCGTGTGCCGTCCGGCGCCGTACCGCCGTCGATGAAGAGCCGGGCGAACCGCACCACATCGGCCGCGGTGGCGCAGATCCCGCCGTACGGACCCGCCGAGCGGGGCAGCATGTTCCACAGCGGCGTGGGGACCGGGTCCTCGCCGGGCTCGCCCATGTGTCCCATCGCGGCGCGGAATCGGAGCACCTCCTCGGGCAGCGTCATCGTGTGCGCCAGCCCCAGCGGCTCGCGGATCAGCTTCTTGAGCGCCTCGTCCCAGGTCAGGCCGGTCACGACCTCGATGATCCGGCCGAGGACGTTGTACGCGGTGCTGGAGTACGACATGGTGGCGCCGGGCGGGTTGGTGAGCCCCACGTTTCTGACGCCCTCGGCATAGCGGGCGAGGCAGTCGTCGCCCCGGCCGGTGTCGCTCACGAAGTCGCCCTCGATACCGCTGGTGTGGTTGAGCAGCTGCCGCACCGTGATCGTTCCGCCGGCCGCCGCGTCGGCGACGGCGAAGCCCGGCAGTACGTCCACGACCGGTGCGTCCAGGTCCAGCTTCCCGGCGTCGGCGAGGTGCACCACGAGCGCGGCGGTGTAGCCCTTGCTGATCGAGCCGATCTGGAAGACCGAGTCCGTCGTCGCCCGGACGCCGGTACCGGTGTGCAGAATTCCGCCCGCCAGCTCATGGATCTCACCGCCTGCGAGCACCGCGAGCGAGGCGCCGGGGATGTGGTGGACGGCGAGGAGTTCATCGAGCCGGGCCTGCCAGCGAGCGGGGTCGAAAGCCGGGGCCGTGGCGGCGGCGTGCTGGTCCTGGTGCGGGCTCTGTGACATGTCATCTCTCCAGCGGCTTCGAATGGCGACGGCGTCGGCGCATCCGTACGAACGGTGTACGTTGCTCCGCACACTGTACGGAGACCGTACGCTGTGCGCAATTACGCACGGCGTACGACTCTTGTGGGAGCGCTCCCGGCGCTGGCACCATGCGTTGCTGTGCCGCCTCCACCCACCACGGTCCGCGCCTACCGCCCCGAGGACCTTCCCGCCCTCCACGACATCTGCGTACGCACCGCCGACGAGGGCCGGGATTCCCGGCACCTCTATCCGGATCCGGATCTGATGCCGAGCATCTTCGCCGCGCCGTACGCGGCGCTGGAGCCCGAGCTGACCTTCGTCCTCGATGACGGCCGGGGCCGGGCCGTCGGCTATGTCCTCGGCACCGCCGACACCGCCGGCTTCGTCAGGGCGTTCCGCGAGGTGTGGCTGCCGCCGCTCGCCGACCGCTATCCGGAACCGGCCGGCCCGGCCCGTACCCCGAGCGAGGAGATGATCGCCCTGCTGCACCGGCCGGAGCGGATGATCGTGCCCCAACTGGCCGGCTATCCCGCGCATCTGCATATCGACCTGCTGCCCGCCGTGCAGCGCCAGGGGTACGGCCGGGCCCTGATGCACACCTTCCTGCGCGCCCTGTGCGACCGGGGAGCCGGCGCGGTCCATCTCTCGATGGTCACCGCCAACACCGCCGCCCGCGCTTTCTACGACCGGCTCGGCTTCCATGAGATCGCGGTGCCGGATCCGGGTCCGCTCACCTATCTCGGGCGCTCGACCACCGTCGAGGACAGTCGCGTGGGCGGCAGTTGAGTAGCCGTACTCATCTGCCGCGCCCCGCCGTCTCCTATCGTCGCCACAAGTCGCCACAGGCCGCCACAGGCCGCCGCGATTCGCCGTACCGGCGAGGAGCGGGCGCGGGCCGGGCGGGGGGAGAGACGGACCATGGCGCCGACATGGGGCGGACGGGTCCTGGGCGGACCGACGGGCGTGCTGCTGTGCGCGCTCGCGCTGCTGGTCGCCGGCCGCGGAGTGGTGACGACGAAGAACGACCGGAAGCGCGCGGCGGAGCCGGCCGAGGCGCGGTACCCCGGAATCCTCGACGTCCTCTCCGCGCGCACACTGTTCCCTCAGGCCGGCGGATCCGAGGTGACCTTCCCGGTGGCCGACGACCCCGACGCCGCGGTCCTGCTGCGGATCGACACCGCGGCGGGCACCCGCGACCGCGGGCCCCGCGACCGCGCGCTCGACGAGGCGGTGGAGCGCGGCAGGTCCCGGGCCGGCGAACTGCGGTGGATGAGGGGCGCGTTCACCGACCGCGGATACGAACTGGTGGGCGTGGACCCGGCCTTCTCCGGCCCCTGGGTCGCCGCCGCGCCGACGAACGCCACCGTCACGCGCGTACTGGCCGAGCTCGGCGCGTGCGTACGGACGTGGGGCCCGGCCCGCGACGCGAACGGCGCGCCGAGGCGTTCGGTGACCGTGAACACCGTGCGCGACGGGGTGGTCGATCCGGCGTCCGGCAGGGCGTACCTCTCCTTTCCGTGGGAGGACCGGAGGGCGCTCGAGAAGGCGGTGGGGGACGCCGTACGCGACTGGCTGCGCACGACGCGACCCCGGGCCGGGGTCGACATGGTGTCCGGGCTCTGGTGGCTCGAACCGGGCACGGTCGACCGGCTCAAGGGGTACGTCCTGTTCTGCGACGAGGCCGGGGAAGGCGCGCGCCGCGCGGGTGACCACGCGGTGGTCCTGACGGTGGACCCGAAGGGCAATCCGGTCGGGGACTTCCAGGTGATCCGCGACGTACGCGACGGCCACGGTCGGGCGTGTCTGCCCCGGGAGTGACCGGGCGGGACGGACGCCGCGCGGTACCACGGCCGCATCAGGTACGTCACGTGCGGGGTGAGGCGTCCCGCTCGCCCGCCGCGATGCCGTGCGGCGCCGCCGCGTCGATCGCCGCGAGATCGCCGTCGGTCAGTTCGATATCAGCGGCCTCGGCGTTGTGTTCGAGATAGGTGCGCCGCTTGGTGCCGGGGATCGGCACGACCCGCTGCGCCAGCAGCCACGCCAGCGTCAGCTGCGTCGGCGTGATGCCCTTGGCCTCCGCCAGTTCGGTGACCTTGTGGACGACCGCCAGATTCGCCGCGATGTTCTCCTCGGTGAACCGAGGCAGACCGCGGCGCGCGTCGTCGGGCGCGAGGTCGTCGCGGCGCCGGATCTTCCCGGACAGGAAGCCGCGTCCCAGCGGCGAGAACGCGACGAACCCGATGCCCAGCTCCCGTACGGTCTCCAGCACCCCGTTGTGCTCCACGTCCCTGGAGAACAGGGAGTACTCCGACTGGAGCGCGGTCAGCGGGTGCACCGCGTGGGCCCGGCGGATCAGCTCGGGGCTCGCCTCCGAGACTCCGATGTAGCGGACCTTGCCCGCCTGGACCATCTCGCTCATCGCCCCGATGCTCTCCTCGATGGGGACGTTCGGGTCGACGCGGTGCAGGTAGTACAGGTCGATGACATCCGTGCCGAGGTGCCGCAGGGAGCGGTCCACCGCCCGGTGCGCGTACGCGGCGCCGCCGTTGTGACCGTGCGGGGTGCCGTCGTCGTCGAACTCGATGGCGAATTTGGTCGCGATCGTGATCTCGTCGCGCCGCTCGCTCAGGGCGCGTCCGATCAGCTTCTCGTTCTCGAACGGGCCGTATGCCTCGGCCGTGTCGATGTGTGTGACCCCGATGTCGACGGCCCGGTTGAGTGTGGCGATGGCCTCCCGCTCGTCCCGGGGGCCGTACCAGACGCTCATGCCCATCGCGCCCAGGCCCTCGGCGGAGACGGTGAGGCCCTGCGAACCGAGTTTCACGGATTTCATGACGAGGAGACGCCCTTTCGGTAGAAATCGATCTTCCGTTCAATGGCGGCCAGATGATTCTGGGTCACTTTGAGCTGTTCGAGTACGCGCTCACGGTGCTGCTCCAGCACAGCGAGCCGCTCGGCCTCGTTGCCCTCGTACCGGCAGATCTCGGTGAAGGCGCGGATGTCGCGGATCGGCATACCGGTGCCGCGCAGCATGACGATCCCGGCGAGCCGGCGGAGATCCTGGGCGAAGTAGCGTCGCTGGCCCGAGGGCGCGCGATCGGCGGGGAGCGCCGTCAGCCCCTCGCGTTCGTAGTACCGGAGGGTGTCGATGCTGAGGCCGCAGACCGCCGCGGCTTCGCCGATCGTCAGTCCGCCGTGCGGAATCTCCACTTCCGGCTCCAGCCGGGGAACCACTGCGCTCATGCCTCAAGCCTCCACCCTGGAGCGCGCTCCAGGGCAAGCGGAACCGGCGGGTCCGGCGCACCCCGGCGCCCTGCCCCCGCTCGCCGGAGCCGCGCGCCGCCGTGGCAATGTGGTCGCCCGACCGCCGACGCGAGGAGACACCATGGGCGAGAGCACCAACGGCACCAGCACGGAATCATGTCTCGGTCTCACCGACTGGACGTGGCTGAACCGGCCCGCCCAGTGGACCGCGTACGACGACGCCCTGGACATCACCACGGAACCCGACACGGATTTCTGGGTGACCACGCACTACGGCTTCGTACGGGACACGGGACACGCCCTGCTGCGGCCGGTGCCCGCGGCCTTCCGGCTGCGGGTCACGTTCTCCGGTGACTACCGCGAACAGTACGACCAGGCCGGGCTGTTGCTGCGGCTCGACGAGAAGAACTGGATCAAGACCGGCATCGAGTACGTCGACGGCCGCCAGCAGCTCAGCGCCGTCGTCACGCGCGAGGTGTCGGACTGGAACGTCGTACCGCTCGCCCACCTCACCGACACCCCGGCACCGGTGACCGTCGAACTGCGGCGCGAGGGCGACACCGTGACGATCCTCTACGGTCTCGACGGCGAGCCCGGGACGATGCTGCGGCTCGCCTACTTCCCGCCGGAGGCGGCCGCGCAGGCCGGACCGATGTGCGCGTCGCCCGACGGCACGGGCTTCACCACGCGGTTCACGGCGCTGCGCCTCGAAACGGACTGATCCGGCGGGCGAGCGGAGCGGCCGGGCCGCCGGTGGCGGGGGCCCTCTCGCGGTCGGATACGGAGCCGTGCTCCGTTCCCGCCCCGTGTGCGGCCGCGGGCCCTCTGGCGCGGGGCGTGGCCTGACGCTTTGCTTGTCGGGCCCCGTCGTCTCCGAACCGCACCTCCCGCAGCCTTCGACCGCCGAGGAGTCCCGCCATGACGACTGTCCCCGTACCCGGTCCGCGCCGACTGCCGTTCGTCGGGAATCTGCCCGCCTTCGCGCGCGATCCGCTCGGCTTCTTCACCCGGCTGCGCGGCCACGGCGACCTCGTCGAGTGGCGGCTCGGGCCGCAGCGGGCCCTGTTCCTCTCCCGTCCCGAGCACATCGGGGAGTTGCTCACGGGCATCGAGAGCGAGTACCGCCACCCCCAGCTCGGCTGGGCGTTCAAGCTCGTGCTCGGCGAGGGCGTCGTCACCTCGGAGGGTCCCTCCTGGCGCCGCAAGCGCGCCCTCGTACAGCCCGCCGTACGCCCCCGCCAGGTGCGGGGCTACGCGGAGACGATGACCGACTGCGCGGCCACGCTCGCGCAGTCCTGGCGGCCCGGCCAGCGTCTCGATGTGCGTGACGCGATGCTGGGGCTCACCCAGCGGATCGCCGTACGGACGCTCTTCGGCGCCGACACCGTGGGTCGCGAGGCCACGATCGGACCGGCGATGGACATCGCACAGCGGGCGATAGGCGACGAGTTCCGCGGCGTCACGCTGTTTCTGCCGCCCTGGATACCCACTCCGGGCCGCCGGAAGCTGAAGAGGGCCGTCGCCGTCATCGACCGTGAGGTGGCCCATGTCATTGAATTACGCCGCCGCGGCGGCGAGGAGCGCGACGATCTGCTGAGCCGGCTGCTCGCGGCCAGGGACGAACAGGACCGTCCGCTCACCGACAAGGAGATCCGGGACGAGGCGGTCACCCTCTATATCGGCGGGCACGAGACCACCGGCACCACACTCACCTGGGCCTGGTATCTGCTCTCCCGCAGCCCGGAGGCGCGGGCCAGGCTCACCCGGGAAGTCACCGACGCCCTCGGCGGCCGGGCGCCGGGCCATGACGACCTCCGGCTGCTGCCCTGGACCGAGCAGATCATCAAGGAGACACTGCGGCTCTATCCCCCGGTCTGGCTGATGACCGGGATCGCCACGGAGCGTTCGACACTGGGTGGCCGTCCGGTCGCGAAGGGCACCGTGCTCTGGACCAGCCAGTGGAGTGCCCACCGCGACGCGCGCTGGTTCCCCGACCCGGAGGCGTTCCGTCCCGAGCGGTGGGACGAGGACGCGGCCGCCTCCGTACCGGACCACGCGTGGTTCCCGTTCGGCGGCGGTTCGCGCGCCTGTCTCGGGGCCAGGTTCGCGATGGTGGAGGCCGTACTCGTCCTGGCCACGCTCGCGCGGCGCTTCCATGTCGAGGTGGACGAGGGCGAGATCCCGCCGCGCACGGGCCTCACCCTCCAGCCGTCACGCCCCGTCCGCGGCACCCTCCACGCCATCCGGAGCCGCCAGGACGCGCCCTGAGGGCTGGTGGCCTCGATCCACCGACGTGCTCCGAAGCTGATCTCCTGATCGTTTTGTGAGCTGGTTCCGGTTGGTGGCTGTGGTTGGACAGGTGGCACCTGCTGGTCGGTCCAGCTGTTCACGGTTCGGTTCCGGCCGGGCCCTGGCGGGCGGGGTTGGGCGGGGGCTGTCAGGCCGGTCCGGGTGGGTCGCGGACGGTGTCGAAGAGGTGTGTCCAGGCGTGCCGCAGGGCCGGTTGTGTGGCAGGTGCGGGGTGATGCGTCCTGCTGAGCGGGCGATCCGGGCCGGGACGTGGACCAGGTAGTGCGTCTTCGACCAGACCGAGGCCGAACGGATCCAGGCCTGGACGGACTGCGCCGACCTCGCCGCCGGCGGCGGCTTGGATCAACCCGCCGCGCTCGTTGGCGGATTGACGGTCGGCGCTCCCCCTCCCACCCTGGGAGAAAGGCACCGGCCGCGTCCCGGTCAGGAGATCTTCGGGGCCGCCCGCACACCGAGGTGGAGGTACGGCTCTCCCGTCGGCAACGAGTAGAACGTCACCGGGGTCCAGATCCCCGAATCCGGCGCCCGATACGCGTACAGCATGTCGGAAACCGGTACCAGGTCGTATTCCTGTGTCGTCTCCGGCATCAGCTTGGCGACCGGCCCGGTGGTGATCTGGCGCAGGCGGAGCCCTGCGTCGGTCCGCAGGATCTCCGTGCGATACGTGGCCCGCTCGTATACGCCGAGATGACGTGTCGCGTCGACGGCCGGCGGCTCCGCGGGCGGGACGAGCGTGTACGGCACGGCCACCCCGGCCAGTTCGGCGAAGATCTCCCGATACAAGTCCTCGTACAGGTCGCGGGTGCTGCCGCCGTTGGTGAGCAGCACCACCGCCAGGCCCTGCTCCGGGAGCAGCCGCAGGAACGCCGACTGGCCGATCGTGCCGCCGTCGTGGCCGATAACCTCGTGTCCGTCCCAGTCGAACCGGATCCAGCCCAGTCCCCACGAGTCGCCGATGCTGTGCTTGTCGGGCAGGTCGACCTGCTTTTCCGCCATCGCGTCCGCCGACGCCCGCGAGAGCAGCCGCTCGCCGTCCTTGGCGAGGCCGCCGGTCAGATGGAGCCGGGCGAACGCCAGCAGGTCCGCGGTCGCCGCCGTGATGAGCCCGGCCGGGCCCGCCGAGCGCTGCATCAGCCAGACGGGCGCCGGCTCCGGTTCCTCGCCGCCGGCGGCGACATGGCCGACCGCGGCGCGGAACAGCAGCGCCTCCTCGGGCAGTGTGACGGTGTGGGTGAGGCCGAGCGGGACGATCAGTCGCTCGCGGAGCGCGGTGTCCCAGGTCTTGCCGGTCAGCTTCTCGATCACCCGGCCGGCGAGGGTGAATCCCGAGTTGCAGTAGGAGAACGTCACGCCCAGCGGGTGGTTCTGCCCGACGTCCTTGAGCAGGTCGGTATAGCGCTCAAGGCAGTCGTCACCCCGCCCGGTGTCGGTGAACACGTCGCCGTCGATGCCGCTCGTGTGGGTGAGCAGGTGCCGCATGGTGACCTGCTTGGCCACGTCCCGGTCCGCGAGCCGCAGTTCGGGCAGTACGTCCGCGAGCGGCGCGTCGAGGTCGAGCAGGCCCTCGTCGACCAGTTGCATGACGACGGTCGTCGTCCACACCTTGGTGATCGAGCCGATCTGGAACAGCGTGTCGTCGGTGACCTCGACGCCAGTGTTCTTGTTCAGGACTCCGTAGCTCGCCTGTACGAGTTCGTCGGCACCACCGGCACCACCGGCGTCGCCCACGCCGCCGGCACTGCGCAGGCCGTCCGCGCCGAGCCGCAGAATGGCCAACGACGCGCCGGGGACACGGTGTTCGCGCGCCAGCTCGCCCAGCCGCCGCCGCCAGCGCGCGGCGTCGATGGGGACGCGCGGGGCGCTCCCCCGGGCGCCCGCGTGCTGCTCCACCCACTCGACGACGCGGCGGTTGAAGTCCGCGCGGTGCGACGGCGGCCCGTTGAGGATGAACAAGTGCGAGCCGCCGGGATAGAGCACCAGCCGGGTCGGCACGCCCCGCTCGCGCAGCGCGGTGAACCACTGTTCGGCCTGCCCGACGGGGCAGCGCACGTCGTCCGCTCCCTGGACGATCAGCGTGGGCGTACGCACCTGGTCGACGTGGCTGAGCGGTGACCGCGTCGCGTACCGCCCCTCCACCGCCCAGGGCTCGCCTCCCAGTTCACGGACGGCGATGTAGTGCCCGGCGTCGGACGTGCCCGCCATGCTCGTCAGATCGCTGACCACCGCCCCGGCGACAGCGGCGGCGAAACGGTTGTCGCGGCTGGTCAAACAGCAGGTCATGAATCCGCCGTAGCTGTAGCCGGCCACGGCCAGCCGCTCCGGGTCCGCGACGCCCTCGGCGACCAGCTGATCCAGCGGTTCGAGGAAGTCGGCGGCGTCGGCCTCGCCCCAGGCACCGACCGCCGCCGTGCAGAACGCCTCGCCGTAGCCGTCGCTGCCCCGCGGGTTGAGCAGCAGGACCGTCCAGCCGCGCGCGGCCAGTACCTGGTGGTAGAGATGGGTGGCGTCGGCCGTACCGTTCCAGGCGTTGTGCGGGCCGCCGTGGATGTCCAGCAGCAGCGGGGAGGGACCGCCGCGCGCGGGGTCGCGCACCAGCCAGCCCTGTACGACCGTGCCGTCGGAGATGGTGAACTCGCGCTCCTCGCGAACGAACAGCCGAACGTCGGCGTCGCTCGCGCCGTGTCGCGTGAGGGCTTCCGCCGCTTTCCCCGCCCGGCTTACGGTCGCGATCTCGCCGTACGACGTCGGCGTCGCGAGGACGACCGCCACCGTGCCGCCCGCGACGGACAGACCGGCGATGGTGTCCCCGGCGCCGCCTGCCACATGCCGCGGTGTGTCACCGGCATCCCCCATGGCCGCCACCTCGTAGAGATGGGTGCAGCCCCTGTCGCGGACGCAGAACAGCACGCGTCCGTCGTCGGTGGGCCGGGGCAGCCCGCCGGGGTAACCGGGGCCGCCCGGCATCACGTTGCGGTCCAGGGGCGCCGTCAGGTCGACGGTGTCGCCCCCGTCCAGCGGTACCCGCAGCAGACCGGCGTGCCCGATCTCGGTGTCCCGGCGGCCGACGACCAGCAGCGCCGAGCCGTCGGTGGTCCAGATGACCGAGGCAGCCACGCCCTCGCCGGAACCGGTCAGCCGCGGCGTCGCGGCGCGCTCCGCCGCGTCGACCACGTACGCCCCCGAGCGCAGTGTGAGGTCGGAGTCGGGGTCCTGCGCGGCCGGGAACGCCAGCCGGCCGCCGTCGGGCGACCAGGCGGGATCACCGGCGTGCCAGTCCCCCGAGGTGACCTGGCGTATCTCCCCGGTGCCGGTGTCGAGGACGTGCACATGGGTCCGTACGGTACGCAGCAGCCCGGCGCCGTCGGCCTTGAAGTCCAGCCGGTCGACCACCACCGGCGCCTTGGCGCGGCGCTCGCGGGCGTCGTCGTCCTCGCCGTCCTCCGCCGCCTGATCTGCCGGAGCGGTGAACGCGATCCGGGTGCCGTCCGGGCTCCAGACGGGTGCGCCCGCGCCGAGCGGCAGTGTGGTGACCTGCTCGGCCTCCCCGCCCGCCGCGGGCAGGAGCCACAGCTGCGGCGCCGAGTCCCGCGCCCGCAGGAAGGCGATTTGGCTGCCGTCGGGCGACCAGGCGGGGGCGGTGTCGGCCGTGCCGCGGGTCAGCTGCCGTGCCTCGCCGCCCGCGGCGAGGACCTGCCAGAGCGCGCACGCGTTCTTGTCCCGCGTACGGTCCGCCGTGCGCAGGACGTACACGATCCGACGGCCGTCCGGTGAGACCGCGGGCTGCTCGGGGAGTGCGAAGCCATACAGGTCGTCGATGCCCTGGCGTCGGGTCATAGCGGGCTGCCTCCTTTGGGTGGGGCGAGTTGTCCGGTGCCGCTTCCGGTGAAGTGGCAGGCCGCCCGGTGGCGACGGTGGACCGCGTCGTCGACCGGGTCGGTGGTGACGCAGACGGTGCGCTCGGGGTGCGCGAGCGGGCCGATCGAGCAGCGGAGGTGGTAGCGACAGCCCGTTGGTGGATGGTGCGGGTCGGGCGGGTCGATGTCGTGGAGGGGGCCCTCACCGTCCCCTTCGTCGTCGAACAGGCCCATGTGCGCGGACGGCGCGGCGGCGAGCAGGTCGCGGGTGTAGGGGTGCCGCGGGTCATCGAGTACCTGTTCGGCGGGGCCCGCCTCCACAATGCGGCCGAGGTACATGACGGCGACGATGTCGCTGACGTACCGCACCACGGCGAGGTTGTGGGAGATGAACAGCATCGACAGGTTCAGCTGCCGCTGCACGGAACGGACCAGGTTGAGTACGGCACCCTGCACCGAGACGTCCAGTGCGGAGGTGATCTCGTCGGCGATGAGCACCTGCGGCTGCCCGGCCAGCGCCCTTGCCAGTGCGACGCGTTGGCGCTGGCCGCCGGAGAGCTGCCGGGGCAGCACGGCGGCGCGGTCGGGGTCCAGGTTGACCAGGCCGAGCAGCCGGGCCACCTCGGCACGCCGGCCGGCCGGGCCGGGGTGCGCGTCGCGCGGCATGGCCTCGGTGATCGACTCGCCGATGCTCATGCGGGGGTCCAGGGAGGAGTACGGGTCCTGGAACACCATCTGGAGCGGTCGGCGCCGCGGCAGGCGGCGTATGTCGGTGCCGTCGAGCAGGACACGGCCCGAGCTGACCGGCGAGAGGCCGACCGCGGCCCGCGCCAGCGTCGACTTGCCCGAGCCCGACTCCCCGACCAGGCCGACCACTTGGCCGCTGGGGACGGTCAGGCTGACCCGGTCGACGGCGGTCAGGCCGCCGTGTCCGCCGCCGTAGCGCACGCTCACCGCGTCGAACACCAACTCGCTCATTCGTCCCCTCCGGCGGTGACGGTTTCCCGGCCGGACCGCGGGCCGGCGGTTTCAGGTACGTGCGGGGCCGGGGTCCGCGCCGTGTGCGGGGCCGGCGCCGTGTGCGGGTGCCAGCAAGCGACCCGGTGTCCCGGCCCGACCGGTACCGGCTCCGGGTCCTCCGCCGCGCACCGCTCCGTGGCCCGCTCGCACCGGGCCGCGAACGCGCAGCCCACCGGCATCCGGTCCGGCTCGGGTGGGCGCCCGGGAATCACCGCCAGCGGCCTGTCCCGGTCGGTGTCCAGCTCAACGGTCGCGTCCAGCAGCGCGCGTGAGTACGGGTGTTGGGGCGCGGTCGTCAGGTCGGCGGTCGGCAGGTCCTCCACGACGCGCCCGGCGTACATGACGAGGATCCGGTCGCAGGTTTGCCCGACGACCGCGATGTCGTGGCTGATCAGCAGGATCGCGGCGTTCTCGGTCTCCCGCGTCCGTGCCAGCAGGCGCAGCAACTGCCGCTGCACGGTGACGTCCAGCGCGGTCGTCGGTTCGTCGGCCACGATCAGCCGGGGCTGCCCCATCAGGCCCATGCCGATCATCGCGCGCTGCCGCATCCCGCCGGAGAACTCATGCGGGTACTGCCGTGCGCGTCGCTCGGCGGCGGGAATCCGCACCGCCCGCAGCCGGTCGACGGCGCGGGCGAGCGCCGGTCCCCGGGACAGGCCCTGATGCTGTTCGGACACCTCCGCGAGTTGCCGCCCGGTCCGCAGGGTCGGGTTGAGGGAGGTCATCGGGTCCTGGAACACCATCGCGAGCGAGGTGCCGAGTACGCCGCGCAACTCCCGTTCCGGGGTCGTCAGCAGCGGCGTACCCGCGAACTCCAGCCGGTCCGCGGTCACCACACCCGGCGCCTCGATGAGGCGTGACACCGCCAGCCCGGTCAGGCTCTTGCCGGACCCGGACTCCCCGACGACGCCGATCGCCTCCCCGGCGTGGACAGTGAAGCTCACGCCGCGCACCGGCACCGTCCAGCCTGCCTGGCCGGGGAACGCCACCTGAAGGTTCTCCACCGCCAGCAGCGGCGCCGTGCCGGTCTCCTCGGCCGGCGCCGTACGGGCGGCCGGCACCAGCCGTTCCCGGATCCGCGCCGACGGCGTACGGACTCCGACGACCGCCGCGACGGTCTCGCCGACGAGGTTGAACGCCAGACCGGCGAGCACCACCGCCACGCCCGGTGCCAGGGCGACCGCGGGGTTCACATAGAGCCCGTCCAGGCCCTCGCCGAGCAGCCGTCCCCAGTCGTAGGCGGGGGCCTGGACGCCGATGCCGAGGAACGAGAGCCCGGCGAACGCGAGCAGGGCGGTGCCGGCGCCGACGGTCGCGTTCACCACCAGCGGCTCGCCGATGTTGGGCAGGATGTGCCGTACCAGCAGCCGGATCCGGCCGACGCCGGCGACCCGCGCCGCCGACACGTAGTCCCGCCCCGCCACGGAGGCGGCGAGCGTCTGTGCCAGCCGCGCGAACACGGGCGCCATGGCGAACGCGATCGCGAGCATGGCGCCGCGGGTGCCGACGCCGAAGATGACGGCGAAGAACAGCGCCAGCAGCAGACCGGGGAACGCCACCGCGATGTTCACCGCGGACGTCACCAGCCGGCCGGCACGGCGCGGCAGCACCGTCGGCAGGGTTCCCAGTACCAGTCCGGCCGTGACGCCGATAGCGGTGGCGGTCACCGCCAGTTCGACGGAGAGCCTGGTCGCCACCAGTGTGCGGTAGAGGATGTCGCGGCCGAGGGAGTCCGTGCCCAGCAGGTGCCCCCGGGAGGGTCCTTGGCCGATCGCGTCGGTGTCGATCGCGGCTGCCCTGTCGCCCCACAGGACCGGTGCCAGGACGGCCAGGAGGACCACGGCCGCCAGCAGGACGGCGGAGCACGCGCCGATCGGTGTGCGTACGGCCGCCAGCCAGGGTGCGGCTCGCCTTCGCGTTCCCGCCGCCGCTTCCGGCTCCGCCCTCTGCGGGCTCTCCGTCGTCCCAGCCGTCATCTCAGCTCTCCCGGATCGTCGAACGCGGGTCGATCAGCGCCAGCAGCACATCGACCGTCAAATTCACCAGAAGTACCCCGATGCCGTACACGAGCACGATGCCCCGCACCAGCGGATAGTCCTTCTCCAGAATCGACGACACGATCGTCGAGCCCAGTCCCGGCCAGGCGAAGACGTTCTCCACCAGCACCGTGCCCGCGACCATCGAGGTGAACATCAGCCCGCCCAGGGTCAGCGCCGCGGTCAGCGCGTTCGGCAGCGCGTGCCGTAGGTACACCGCACGGGCCGGCAGCCGTTTCGCCCGTGCGGTGCGGATGAAGTCGGCGCCGAGGACCGAGAGCATCTCCACCCGTACGATCCGCGCCAGCACCGCCGCCGGGCCGACCGCCATTGCCACCACCGGCAGTACGTACGCGCTCGCGCCGTCGCCGGCGGCGACCGGGAACCAGCCCAGACGGACAGCGAACAGCGCGACCAGACCGACCGCGACCAGGAACTCGGGGACGGCGGCAAGGAGAACGCTCACCGAGGTGAAGGCCAGCTCGCCACCGCGCCGCCTGCCGCCCCGGGTCAGTACCGCGGACAGAACACCCACCGGGATCGCCACGACGACCACCACCGCGAACGCCAGGACCGCCAGCTCCAGCGTCGCGGGCAGCCGGTCGCCGATCACCTGCGAGACCGGCAGGTCACTCCCCATCGACATGCCCAAGTCGCCGGCGAACAGACCGCCCAGATAGTGGCCGTACTGCACCCATACCGGGTCGTCGAGGCCCAGCGCGTGCCGCCGGGCCTCGACCAGTTCGGCGGGCGCGGTCAGCCCCAACGACGCCCGGACCGGGTCGCCCGGGACCAGCTGGATCATCAGGAACGCGGTGGTCACCAGCACCCACAGCGACACGACGAACCGGCCGAGCCGGTGCCGGGCGAACAGCAGCCAGGGGATGCCCCGGACTCCGGCACGCGCGCCGGGCGCCACGGCGGATGTCGCGGGAGCAGGTGCGGGGACGGTGGCCGCCATCAGGAATACATTCGGATGGACGTCGGGGTGATGCTGTCCTGGCTGAGTGCGAACCGCGCGCCGTTGCCGAAGTACGAGTTGACGGAGTTCATATACGGCACCGCGTCGACCTCCTTGACCAGAGCCGTCTCGGCGGCGAGCCAGTCGGGACAGCTCGCTTCGCCGGTCTTCGTCATCGCCGCACGCACCTTCGCCTCATACGTCGCGTTCTCGATGTGCGCGAAGTTCGTGCCCTGTGGCGGCTTCGGCCCCGAGAGGAACGCCACGACCTGGCTCGGCAGCGCGGAGCCCACCGGATTCATCGAGACGTCCCAGTCGCCGGTGTCGAACAGCGCCCGGCTGACGCTGCTGCTGTCGGCGCTCTTCAGCGCGACATCGACGCCGATGTCCTTCCAGGTCTTCTGCACCAGCTCGGCGGTGGGCGCCGACGTCGGCCCGAACTGGCTCCCGTAGATCACGTCGAGGGCGAGCCGCTTGCCGTCCCTGGCGCGTACGCCGTCCGGGCCCGTGCGCCAACCAGCCGCGTCCAGCGCCGACTTGGCCGCAGCCGGGTCGTACGCGGGCAGATTGCCCGTCACGGAGTCGCCCGTACAGGACTTGGGTTCGGCGGTGACCATCCCGGTGGCCGGTTCGCCGTCCCCGCCCGTGAGGACCTTGCCGATCTTCGCCAGGTCGAGTGACTGGACCAGGGCGCGCCGGACGCCGCCGTCCGCGCTCACCCGGCCTTCGGCCTGGTTGAAGAACATCTCGCCCATGACGGAGAGATAGTCGATGTGGAACAGCTTCCGGGCGGAGAGCCGTTTCTTGTCGGGCCCGTAGATCTCGGCCGCGTTGAGCTCGCCGGACAGCAACAGGTTCGACGCGGTACTCGCGTTGGGGATCACACGTATGATCGCGCGCTCGGGCAGCCCCGGCTGGTCCTTCTTCCACTCGCCCGGTCCCCATGTGTAATCCTTGCGCCGGGTGAGCGTGTAGTGGTCGTTGGGCACGGCGTCGGTGAGGCTGAACATCCCGGTACCGGCGCCGCCCTTGGCGAGCAGCGAACGGTCCTTGAGGCCCGCCGCGCACACGATCGGCAGGCTGCCCGCGTTACGGAGCAGGAACGCGTCCGGCGCGCCGCTGGTGAGGGTGACGGTGCGGGTCGCGTCGTCGGCCGTCGCCTTCGTGCCCGGAGTGATGTTCAGGCCCGCTATCGGCGACTTGTTGGCCGGGTCGCCGACGAAATTGATGTTCGCGGCGACATCCTTCGCGGTCAGCGGAGAGCCGTCGGCGCAGGTGATCCCGCTGCGCAGGGTGAAGGTGGCCTTGTCGGCCGTGACGGTCCACTTCTCGGCGAGTCCCGCCACCGGCTTCCCGTCCGGGTCGAGATGGAGCAGTGGGTCGTAGAGATAACGGTCGACCTGCAGAGCGACCGAGATGACGGCCATGTGCGGGTCGAGAGTGCCGGGGTCGGAGGCGATCGCCTGGGTGAATGTCCTGCCGTTCACCGGCTTCCCGTTCGCGGTCCGGTCCTGGCCGGACTGCCCGCCCGCGCCGCACGCGCTCGTCGTCAGAGCGACGGCGGTGACCGTGCCGACGAGTACGGCCGCGCGCCTTGTCGAGCCCGCGTCGACGACCTTGCCGCCGAGGCGGCCCGGTTCGTTGAGTTTCGACATGCGCACCTCGTGATCTCTGAGAGGGAGAGCAGGCGATTCTGGGATGATACGGCCGCTGCCGACGCCACCGATTCGTGAGAAATGACGAGATCGGGGAGAATATTCATCGCGGCGGACGAACTCGACGGCCGCCGCGGTGATCAGCGCCGAAGCCGCGCGGTCCCCCGCCGCCGCCCTGGCCGCCGTCGCGGCGGTGTCCCGTCCTGAGCATCCGGTGGTGGCGGGGGTTCGTGGAGTTCCACGAACCTTCAGAAGCCTTTCCGGCAGCGCCGGCCAACGATGTTTCGCCGCGGTTTCCCGCTCTCACTCCCCCGTGGGGCGCCGGACCGCGGGGGGCAGCAGCCGCAGTTGCAGCATCGCCGCGAACCGCTCGCCCGGGTCGTCGAGATTGATCCCGCCGACCTCTGCGAGCCGGCGCAGGCGGTACCGGAAGGTGTTGGGGTGCACATACGCCGCCGCCGACGCCGCCGCCACGTCGCCGAAAGCGTCCAGCCAGCACCACAGCGTGTGGACGAGCCGTGACTGGTGCCGGTCGTCGTAGGCGAGGAGGCGGGCGATGGGACCGGTCGCCACGTCCCCGCGCGAGGTGGCCAGATCGGCGAGGTCCAGCATGAGCGCGTCGACGTGGACGTCTTCGGCGGTGGTGACCCGCCGGGCGCCCGGGTTGGTGAGCAGCACCCGCAGCGCCCGGTCCGCGCCGTCGCGCGAGCGGCTGAGGCCGGTGCCGTCGAGGGCGGGCGGGCCGATGCCGATCGCAGCCGCCACCCGGTGCCCGGTGCGCTCCAGGAACGTGGCCGCGACGCGGACCGACCGTTCCTCGAAGTCCGCCCCGTTCCCGGGCATCGGCACGATGCCGTAGGCGACGTCGCCCAGGAGTGCCACGGCTGAGCGTGCCTGGACGGCGCTCAGGTGCATGGCCAGCGCGTCCGCGATGCGCTGGCGGTCCGCGACCCGGCGCAGATCGTCCTCGGCGAACGGATCACCCGCGGGATCCCCTTCCGGGCCGCCGAACAGACCCAGTGCCAGCACGATCGCGGGCTGACCCTGGAGGCCGAGCCGCGCGATCGCCTCGGGCGCCCCTGTTCCGCCTTCCAGCGCCGTGCTCACCAGGTCGGCCCGCAGCCGTCGTTCAACGTCGGCACCCGCGCGCAGCCGGAGCATATGGAGCGCGACGACTTTGCCGGCGTCGATCAGCGCCTGCGTCCGTTCCTCGGACAGGGGTCCGCGCACCGCCGCCCAGATCGACCCCAGGATCTCGTCGCCGGCCCGCACCGCGAGCGCCACCCGTGGGATGGTCATCGACTCATCGCGCAGCAGAGGGACGTACACGGGGTCCTGATCGCGGTAGATCCGTTCGAAGATGCCGTCGCGTTCCAGGCCCCGGGTGAAGCGTTCCGGCACCTGACGGCCCAGGATCGTCTCGACGCGGGACTGGTCGGCCTCGTCCTGGCGGCCGGAGAAGGCCAGCACCCGTGAGCTGCGGTCCTCAATCGTCACGGGCGCGTCCAGCAGCGCGGCGACCGCGTTGGCCAGCGCGAAGAGGTCACCCGACGGCATGCCGCCGAGCGTCTGCGGCGACACGTCGCCGACGTCACCCTCCACGAGCAGGGTCCGGAGCATGGCGGCGACCTGTGCCCACGAGGCGCCCCGGGTGAGTCCGAGGAGCGCGACGCCGGACATGTCGGCGGCCCGCCG
The DNA here is from genome assembly GCF_055639435.1 of Streptomyces sp. NPDC039430. Taxonomy (NCBI): domain Bacteria; kingdom Bacillati; phylum Actinomycetota; class Actinomycetes; order Kitasatosporales; family Streptomycetaceae; genus Streptomyces; species Streptomyces sp. NPDC039430. The sequence goes on from NZ_JBVKAK010000004.1 coordinate 397,137, forward strand.
GACCTCGGCTGTCGGAATGAACGGGGACCGGACGACGAGCGCCGCCGCGCCCTTGTGGCCGAGGTCGCGCAGGAGGCGTACGACGTCGCCCGGTTCGTGGACCCCGACGCCGAGGACGACGGCCTGGGCGGGGAACTCCGATGCGTCGAGCGGGTCGTGGATGACCACCCCGCCGAGCCGCCGACGGGCGCTCCGGCCGCCCGCGATGGACTCCAGCAGCGTGTCCCCGAGGTCGTCGAGGACACGTGCCAGGCTGGTATGTGGTTTGCCGGGCACCGGTGTCAGCACCACCTGAAGGTAACCCCGGGCGTACCGGGTCCCGTTGGTCCGGTCCGACCGAAGTTACCACCGATTTCGTACGGTGTTATGAACCGATCCAGACTTTCGAGGTGGTGACGGCCGCCAGCAGGTCAGGGACCGGGGCCACGCCCAGGCCGGGCCCCGACGGCACGGGCAGGTGCCCGTCGCGCAGGACGAACGGCTCGGTGATGTCGGTCCGGTAGAACCGGTCCGACGCCGACGTGTCGCCGGGGAGCGTGAAGCCGGGCAGCGAGGCGAGCGCGACGTTGGCCGCCCGCCCGAGCCCCGTTTCGATCATGCCGCCGCACCACACGGGGACCCCGTGGGCCGCGCAGACGTCGTGCACCCGCCGCGCCTCCAGGTACCCGCCGACGCGGCCGGGTTTGATGTTCACGATCCGGCAGGCGCCGAGTGTGATCGCGTCGGCCGCGGACCGGGCGGAGACGATCGACTCGTCCAGGCAGATCGGCGTTCGGATACGGCGGGCCAGCTCGGCGTGGCCGAGGATGTCCTCCTCCTCCAGCGGCTGCTCGATGAGGAGGAGTCCGAAGGGGTCGAGACGGGCGAGGTGGGGCGCGTCGGCCAGGGTGTACGCCGTGTTGGCGTCGACCTGGAGCAGTACGTCGTCGCCGAAGCACTCGCGGACCGCGCGGACCGGCTCGATGTCCCAGCCGGGTTCGATCTTCAGTTTGATGCGGACGTAGCCGTCGTTCAGATAGCCGCCGACGACATCCAGGAGTCGCGGCACCGAGTCCACGATGCCGACCGAGACCCCGCAGGGCACGGAGTCGCGGGTGGAGCCGAGGGCCGAGGCGAAGGACTGGCCACGCGCGCGGAGTTCGGCGTCGAGCACGGCCATCTCCAGGGCGGCCTTCGCCATCCGGTGACCCTTGTACCTGGCGAGGAGGGGCGCGACCGTGTGCGCCGTGACGCCGTCCGCCGCCAGGACTTCCGGTATCAGGAAGTTCCGCAGTACGTGCTCGGCTCCGTCAACGTACTCCGAGGAGTAGACCGGCCCCGTCATCGCGCCGCACTCGCCCCAGCCCTCCGCCGACGGCGTCACGACGCGCAGGAGCAGCAGATCACGTTCGTCCTGCGTGCCGAACGACGTCCGGAACGGTGCCACCAACGGCATCCGGACACGCAGGAGTTCCAGACCGTCGAGCTTCATGTGGACCACTCCCTTGAGATCACGTACCTGCCGGCACCATCGAATCCGAGGACCTTGGTTTCCTCCTCCGCCATCAGACCGCTCAACACCTCCCGCAGCGCGTGGCGCCACGCCCGGCTCCGGCCCGGGTCGGTGCGCCGGAGCGCCTCGATGTCGGGCGGTACGGCGACGAGGACGACCGGCCCGTCCGCCGGGCCGGTGCGCGGCCCGCCGTCGAGTCCGACCGACAGAGCGAGCGCGGCGCCGTTCACCTTCATGTCCGCGTCCACACCCACATCGACGTCGATGTGGACGCGCGGAGGCTCACCGCGTGCGGCGGTCGACACCGCGGGGTCGGCCAGCTCCCACCGGACCAGCAGCCGGTCGGACTCGCCCGATCCGTTGATGCCGTCGCGCATCGGCCCGTAGAAGTCCGGCAGGTAACACGCGGGGCGGGCGGCGAGCTTGGCCAGGTTGAAGTGTGCGTTGCGCCGGACGAGGGGGTCGAACGTCCAGGTGACGAGAGAGACGTCGTGGAGCAGCGCCCAGGCGCGCTGATGCAGTTTGAGGGCGAAGCCGATCCCCCGGCCGCGTCCTCGGGGCGCCACTCCGGCGATGTGACTGTGCAGGCTCGCCTCCGCCGGGTTGCCGAAGAAGCCGACGCAGGCGCCCAGGAGTTCACCGTCCTCGTACGCGCCCGCGACAGGGTTGCCCGCGGAGGTCATGGCCCGCAGCAGCTCCGTCGTCACCGGCTCGGCACCGGCGCCCCGCTGCCAGATCGAGCCGAAGAGTCCGGCGACCTCGGCCAGTTCGGCCACATCCGACAGGTCCCTGATCACCACCCTCGACGCGGCGGCGGCCAGGGTCGCGGCGGCCGCCGCTTCCGCTTGCACGGCCGGGGAGACCAGCCTGGGCACGTTCGTCGCGAGATCTGTCACGGGACGCTCCTTTCCGGACCCGCCGGGCCCGTCTCCGAGGTGAGGCACCAGAAGGGCGCCGGGTTCGTCGTGCCGCACGGAGTTCACCTCGGCGACGCGGCGCCGGTGGCGCCGGCTGTGTCGGCTGTGTCGGCGTCGGTGGCCGGGGCGGTCCCGTGGGCGTTCGCGCCGTCGGTCACGGCTTGGATCAGAGCCGCCAACAGCGCCGTACGGCGGGGCAGTTCGGCGACGACGACGTGTTCGTCGTCCGCGTGCGCCCCGCCACCCACGGCGCCCAGTCCGTCGAGGGTGGGAATCCCGAGGCCGGCGGTGAGGTTCCCGTCCGACGCGCCCCCGACGGCGGCGGAGGTGAGCGCGCCGAGGCCGAGTGACTCGGCGAGCGACGCGGCGAGGCCGAACAGCCCCGACGACGCCTCCGCGTGGAGCGGCGGGCGGTTGATGCCGCCGGAGATTCGGATCCGCGCGTCCGCCAGTACCGGTCTCAGTTCGCGTACGGACCGGTCGACCCGCCGCTGCTCCGCCGGGTCCCACGCCCGCACGTCGAGCGCGACGCTCGCGCGGGCGGGAACGGTGTTGGTCGTCGTACCGGCGGAGAGGGCCGTCGGAACGACGCTCGTGCCGCGTTCCGGGTCGGTGAGCATGGCCACGGCGAGAATCTGGTGGGCGATCTCCACTCCGGCGTTCACGCCCTTCTCCGCTTCGAGCCCGGCGTGCGCGGCCCGTCCCTCCACGTCGATCCGGTACAGGGAGACGCCCTTGCGACGACACTTCAGCGCGCCCCCGTCGGCCGACGCCTCCAGCACGAACACCGCGTCGCAGCCGCGCGCCTCCTCCTCGATCAGGCGCCGCGACGACGGCGAGCCCACCTCCTCGTCGCCGGTGATCAGGATCGACAGCCCCGCCCGGTCACGGACCGAGGCGGCGGCGTGCAGCGCCATCACGACGCCCGCCTTCATGTCGAAGCAGCCCGGCCCGCGCAGCACGCCGTCGCGGACCGAGTACGGGTGGGTCTCCAGCGAGCCGATGGGCCACACCGTGTCGTGGTGCCCGAGCAGCAGTACGCGCGGCGTCCCGCCGAGCCGCCATCTCAGATGCGTACTCCCGTCGACCACGACGCGGTCCGGTTCGGCGTCGAGCAGCCGGCGTCCGAGGGCCGCCACCACGTCCGCGCTGCGGGCGACGGCCTCGTGGTCGGACGACGGCGACTCGCAGCGCACCAGGGTTTCGATGTCGGCGAGCAGGTCCCGTACCACCGCGTCAACGCCTGTCGCGGTCATCCGTCACGCCGTCCATGGCCTGGAGCCGCTGCCCCGCGACCGGGTGCATATGGCTCCGTGCGGGTCGACGGACCCCGGACCGACGACCCGCCCCGTCATGTCGGGGGCCGCACACCCCGGCGGTGCGACGAGCCCTGCGCCGAGGGCCTCGGCCACGCCGCCCGGCACAACCACGCCGGCCATGCCGGACGAACCCGGTTTCCGGGTCGATGACACGGCCGCCGCGCAAGAGTGTCCGCATGCCTTCATCTCCTCAAGGACGCGCTGGAGCGCCTGCTGTCGCCCCAGACCCTAGGAGGGGACCGGCGACCACTGTTCGTCCAACCTGACGAATCCGTGGGAGTGTGTCGGGGCGCCGGGACGAACGACTGGATGGTCCGGCGCAGTGGTTCGAACGGGTACTGGGCGCCGTGGTCAGGGCCCGCCAAGGCCGCGCCGGCGAGCGCGGCCGGTGCCCACCGGGTGGTCGGCCACCGAAACCGGTTGCTCGCGGCTCTCGCCGTGATCATCCCGGTCCGATGGACCTCGGAGAAGCGGCACAGGCGTGGCGTGGTCGAGCGACCCGGTGTACGACCCGACGGCCCTGGCCGGGGCGGGGCTCGTCGTGGTGCGCGTCAACTGCCGTGTGGGTGCGGAGGGTTGCGCACTCCTCGACGACGCACCGCTCAACCGTGGCTTTCTCGACCGGATCGCGGCGCTGGAAGGGGTGCGGCGCAACATCGCCTCCTTCGGCGGAGACCCCGGCCGGGTCACCGTGGTCGGGCAGTCCGCCGGGGCGGTGGCGGTCCTGCCGACGATGAAGCCGGCGCGCGGCCTGTTCCGGCGGGCCGGCCTCCACGCGCACAGGAAGAGCTGGGGAGGGCGCACGGAGACCGGCACTGCCGTGTGCCCCGTCCTCGATGTCGAGGTTCTCCCCGAAGCGCCCTGGCCCGCACTGGCCGGTGGGCGTGCGGGCGGGATCGAGCTGCTCGTCGGCCATGTCCGGGACGAATTTCCCCTGTTCGGCGTCATGAGCAGTCGGCCGGGGCGAACGCCGCGGCCGGCGGCACCTCACCGGGACAGAAATCAGCGGCGACCCGCCCACCCCCGGGGCCCTCGCGCTCTCCCGCGAACTCCAGCAGGCATGGACCCGCTTCGCCGCCACGGTCCCTCCGGCCGGGTCAGCGTGGGCACCGAGTCAGATCGGCGGATCGAGGGTTAGAGACCGCGCTTCTTCGCGCTCTCCGCGGCCGCGCCCATGCCGAGGCCCGCCACGATCAGCACGAGGGACACATAGATCTCGTAGCCGTCGAAGTAGCTCATCCGCGCGACCAGCGACCAGAGTTCGAACCATCCGTCCGTCCATTCGTGCAGCAGTCCTCCCACGCCTTGGGACAACAGGAGGAAACACAGGACTCCGCATACCGTCTTCACCACTGAAGGCTAGAAAGAGCGAGCTCAGTGCGGCTACTGGCCTTCAGGAGCGGCCTCGGTGACCAAAGTCGCGAGCGGGTCCCGCTCGCCCGTCCCAAAGTCGTCGCACGCGGTGGCCCCGCGTCCGCCGGGCGGGCGCGGGGCCACCGTGCTCACCTGCTCACGCCGCCGGCGCGAGCAGCGCGGACGCTCCGGAGGCCGTCGCCGCGATCCTGATCTCCGCCCGCTGTGTGACGCCGTTGACCGTCACGGCGAGAACGACCGTCCCGGGCCGCAGCGCGGTGAGGGTGCCCGTCGCCGGGTCGAACACCGCCGCGTGGCGTGGGCGGGCGCCGTTCCGGTCGCCGATACGGAGATTCGGGGAGCCCGTCCAGTCGGCGCTGAGCGGGAAGCCGACGGGCACCGCCCTGGCCCCCTGGGTGACGGTCGCCGTGGCACGGGCGCTCTGCCCGGGAGCCAGCGCGGCCGGAGCCTCCAGCGTGAGCGCGTCGGTGTGGGCGCGGGTCTGTACGGAGACCCAGTCAGGGCCGCCCTTCCACGGGGCCAGCCGCGCGGCGGACTGCGCGCCCCGCGAGACCTGGTCGACCCCGATGAGCGACCAGCCGGTGAACCCGCCCTCGTTCGCCGGGGCCGCGGGTGCCTTCCCCGAGTTCCCGTTGATCAGATACGGCACTCCGTTCACCCGCGACGCGTCGAAGACACCGACGTGGCCGCCGATGAATCCCGCGCCCTTGCCCGTCGTCCGGCGGAAGTCCGCGAGCCACTGTTCGAGGAGGGCCGCCTCCTTGCGGTCGCTCAGCTCGCCGGCCTTCTGGACGGTCGGATCGCGCGGCGGTACGTGCTCGATCACCATCACCGAGCGGATCCGGTCGTCCTTCGCGGCCGCGTCCAGCTGCTCCCGTACCGCCTTGATCTGCGCCAGGCCTCCGCCGCGCAGCGTCAGACTCGATGTGTCGAGGGTGAGGAAGCGGGTCCCCCGGTGGTCGAAAATCCGCTGGGCGGGGCCGAACCGGTCCACGAAGTCGTTGATCGTGCCGCCCATGACCTCGTGGTTGCCCGGTACGTAGTACCAGGGCAGGGCGTCGCCCAGTTCCTCGGTCAGGAGTGTTCCGGCGAAGGCGAGATCCGCCGGGGATCCCTCGTCCACCAGGTCGCCGTTGATGACGAGGAAGTCGGGCCTCGCCGCCTTGATCTCGCGCAGGGTACGGCGTGCCTGCGCCACGATCGCGCTGCCGGGGTCACGGGCGACGAACTGGGCGTCGGACATCACCGCGAACCGCCAGTCCCTGGCGCCGGTCCCGGCCGCCGAATCGATCAGCGGATCGGCCGGGCGCGGCTGCGCGGGCAGCTCGACCGCCGGCGGCACCTGCGCCGTCAGTCCGTCGATCACGATCTCGCCGGTGTACTGCTTGGCGGCGGCGGTCTCGGCGAGATAGAAGCGGTACACGCTGAGCGGCGTGGCGGCTCCGGCCGGCACGGCGAAGGTCACCTGCCGCCAGCCGGTCCAGGTGACATACGGGCCGCGCAGCAACTGGTCGGAGCCCGCCGCGTCCTTGAGGTGCAGGGTGGGCCAGGCGCCCTTGCCGTCACCCTTGATCCAGAGCGTGAAGGACTGCGGCCGGCCGGGCACCGGGATCGGCCGGGGCGGATTCGCGTAGGCGGCGCGGGTGGCGGTGGAGCGGGTGAAGTCGTACGCGAGGGTGAGCCCGGTGCCGGTGTGGCCGTCCGGGGTGGCCGAGACCGAGCCGTCCGCGCGGGCCTGGCCGAAGGTCCAGGACGCGGCGTCGTCGAAGGCGGAGACCGGCTGCTCGTCCAGCCCGACGCTGACGGCGAGGACCGTCGTGCGGCCGCCCGCCTCGACCGTGACGCGCCCGGCTCCGCTGCCCGTCAGGGATGTGACGGTGAAGGAGCCCCGGCCGTCGTCGGCCACGGAGAAGAGCGAGTGGTCGTAGCCGAGCCGTACGTCGCGGGGTTCGATGGGGGCGCTGGTCCCGTGGGCGTCGAGGCCGACGATGCCGAAGGTGCCGGTCGCCGTGGCGTCGGCGAGTCCGACGCGCCGGGTGGTGGGCTGGATGCGGTCGAGCCGGTCGAGGACCGTCAGCTCCGTGCCGCCGCCGGCCCGGCCGCGTTCGGCCCGTACCTCGGTGGTGCCGCTGTCGCGCGCGGTGAACACGCCGTCGGCGTCGACGCGGCCCACCGAGGGCCGTACGGCCCGCCAGCGCGGCTCGCCCGTCGCGGGCCCGTAGGTCTCGTCGTATCCGGCCGCGGTGAGCGGGCGGGTCAGTCCGGGGAAGACCCGCTCGGGGTGGCCACCCTTGACGGGGTCGACGCCCGGGGCGCCGCTCGCGGGGGTATGGGGCTCGACCCAGAAGCCCTTGAGGTGTCCGCTGCCGTCCGGCGCGGTGAGGGCGAGGCCGTTGGGGACCGTGCGCTCGCTGCCGTCGGAGGGGCTGTTCTCCACGCGCAGCGTGTCACTGCCCGGGGCACGGGCGACCAGCGTGGACGAGCCGCCGCCGTCGAGGTTGAGCGCGCTGTGGGCGCCGGCGCGCCGCATCATCTCGCCCAGCTCGGTGAGGGTGACACCACCGCTGTCGGCCTGCCGGCCGTCGACGGTGATCACCTGCATGGTGCCGCCGTCCCGCGAGAACCCGACGGCGGTGCGCGGGGCGGCGGTGTTGTTGCCCTCGCCGTCGTGGTTCTGCGCCACGCCGTCCACGACGAGCAGTTCACGGCCGCCGACAGCCGTCCGCGGGATGGCTCCGCTGTCGGTGCGCGGCCGGTATTCCACGGTGACCGGGTCCCCGGGGCGCAGGGCGCGGAGTGCCTCGGCGCCCGCTTCCCGGCCGACCAGGACGGTCGTACCCCCGTCGATCGTTCCGGTGCCGGGACGGTCCGTCACGGACACGACCCTGCCGTCCCGTACGGCTGCCTCGGCGACGGGTGCCGCCCGGTCCACGGTGAGCGCGCGGTCCGCCACGCCCCAGCCCGGGGTGTACGCGCCGATGCCGCCGGCCGGCACATTGGCCGCGTTGTAGGCGTCCAGCGCGCGCGGCCCCGAGGGGAGTGTCACGGTGCCGTCGAAGTACAGCTTCAGGAGACGCCCGGCGCTCCCGGGGCCGATGCCGAGGGCCTGGTTGGCTCCGGGCGCGGGTGAGTGCGTGACCTTTCCGTCGGCGATCCCGGGGCCCTGGGGCGCGCCCGTCTCGTTGATGTCGAAGAAGTCCGCGTTGATCGCGGCGACGGTACGGCGTCCGGGTCCCGCGTCATGGCCGGCGGCCAGTTGCGAGACCGTACGGCGGTCGGAGACCTTGCCCGAGGAGAGGTAGTCGGCTTGGGCGCCGGTGCCGTCGAGGTCGACGGAGAGCGCGTCCACGCGCAGCCACTTGTCGGCTTCGAGCCGGTCGTACGAGGTGAGCCGGACGCCGAGGGCGATCGGGCGCGCGGCCCGCGCGGTCTCGATGCCGTCGGCGTCCGCGACGGATCTCGGGGTTCCGGTGGCTCTCGGGTCCGTGGTGGCCGCGCTCGCGGGTGGCGGCGCGACCGGCCGCAGCACGTCCGCGGCGGTACGGGGTCGGGGGTCGGGGGTGGAGTCGGCGGAGGACGGGGATACCGCCCCCACCGTCAGAGCGGTCACGGCCGCGAAGAGCACGGCGGTCCGCCCGGCGATGCCTGGGCCCACAACTTCTCCTGGAAGACGGTGGATACGCATGGCGTGTGCGATGTCGGCCGCCAGCATTGCCGTGCACACACCAATGAACCAGGGGTTCGCGGAGACGTCGCGGAGAACACGCGGTGACAGGGGAGCACGAGGCGGCGCGTCCGGCCGGAATCGGACACCGCCGCGGCGCCGGAAGCTGTCCCGGCGTCAGAGGCTTTCACGGCCTCAGAAAGGGTGCCGGGCTCTCCGGCCGGGCTCACCGGCCGGGCGCCCAGGGCTCACCCGTCCGGCCGAGCCGGTTGAGACGCACGGCCGAGCCCGGCTCACATGCGCGACCGGGACGTGCGCGGCTGTCCCGGCGTCAGTCGCCGTCACGCCGCAGGAGCAGCAGGGCCATGTCGTCCCCGCCGCTCCGCTCCCCCACCGCCGCGAACAGCAGGTCCGCCAGCGCCTCCAGATCCGCCGGGCCCGTCCGTACGGTCTCTCTGAGCCCCTCCAGGCTCTCGCCGAGGTCGATGCCCGGCTGCTCCACCAGCCCGTCGGTGCAGAGCAGCAGCGTCTCCCCGGGCTTCAGCACTCCCGTGGTCACCGGGTAGCTGATCCCGCCGAGCTCCGCGAACTCCGCGGAGAGTCCGAGGGGCAGCCCGCCGGACGCCTCGATCCAGTGGCAACTGCCGTCTGCGCGCCGGACCAGTGGGTTGAGATGGCCTGCCCGTACGATCCGCAGCCCGCCGGTCGACATGTTCACCTCCGCGTAGGTGCAGGTCGCGAAGCGGTCGGTGCCCAGTTCGCGCAGCAGGGCGGAGGCGCGGGCCATCGCGGTGTCGGGCGGGTGCCCCTCGGCGGCGTACGCCCAGAGCGTCATGCGCAGCTGGCCCATGACCACGGCCGCGTCCGTGTCATGGCCCTGGACGTCACCGATCGTCAGCCCCACCCGGTTGCCGGGCAGCGGAAGCACGTCGTACCAGTCACCGCCGACGCTCCGGCCGGTCCGCGCGGAGCGGTAGCGGAAGGCGGTCCGCGCGCCGGGGACCTCGGGAACGTGCCGGGGCAGCATCGCCCGCTGGAGATCCTCGGAGAGGTCGTGCTCCTGCTCGTAGAGGATGGCCCGCTGGAGGCTCTGCGCGATACCGCTGGAGAGCGCGACCAGCAGATTGCGTTCCTCGGCGCTGAAACCGCCGTGCCGGGGGTAGAGCAGCCCCATGGCGCCGATCATCCTGCCCTGGGCGATCAGCGGCAGATAGGCGCCGGAGCGTACCGACAGCGGCTCGACATGCGGCCAGAGAAGCGGATAGGAGGACCGGAAGTCCTCACGCGAGGTGATGAAGCGGGGCCGCTGGGTGCGTACCACCTCGCTCATCGGGAACGGCGCGTCGATCCGGGTGTACTGCAGCTCCGGTACGTACGACCCCGACCGGCCCTCGGCGATCGTCCTGATCCGCCCGCCCTCCACGACGCCCAGCATGACGCTCACGGCCTTGAGATGGCCGAGCGCCTCCTCGTCCCGCAGGACGTCGAGGACGTCCTCGACGGTCTCGGCGCGCGCCAGCAGGACGGTGGTGCGCTCCACCACCCCGGTCAGCCTGCGCCGTGCCTCGTCCAGATCGCTTCTGGCGGCCACCTCGGCCAGTTCGTGTTCCGCGCTCCGTACGAGGCCGATGATCCGCCGGGGCCGTCCCGCGCCGTCGTAGGCGATATGCCCCTGGGCACGGGTCCACTGCCGTGATCCGTCGGGGCGGACGATCCGGAAGTACGCCGCCACCCCGGCCGTGCCCTCCTTGAGCGCCCGCGCCAGCAGGCTCTTCAGCCGCGCGGCCTCGAACAGCGGCATACGGCGGGCGAGGCTGCGCGGACTGCCGTCGTACTCCTCCGGGCGAAGGCCCAGGATCTGGAGGGCGGGCGCGTTCAGATGCAGCAGCCCGCCGGCGAGATCCCAGTCGAAGCTTCCCACCCGGTTGAGCGCGAGACTCAGTTCCGGATGGGCGGGCCAGTCGTCCGGCAGCGACACGGCAGCCGGAGGGGCGCCCGGATCAGCCATGGAGCCACCATCTCACCGATCGGCCCTTCCCACTCCTTGAGACCGTCCCGGGCCGCTGCCCGAGCCGGCGCCGGACAGCGAGAGCGCGCGGAGCGCCTGGAGCGTCCAGAAAGCGTTTCTCCACGGACAGGTGCCGGAGGAAACTGGTTGCCTGCGACCGAGCGTGCGCCAACACTGCCGAAAGAGGACTCCGCTCTCCATGCAGAAACCCGAATCCGCCCCGCGTCCCAGTCCACTGGACCATCACTACTCCGGGGAGCATCCGCTCCGCACCCTCGCCTATCTCTTCCGGCCCGACCGCCACCGGCTGTCCCTGGCGGTCGTGGTGTTCGCCGTCAAACACATTCCGGTCTGGCTGCTCCCCCTGATCACGGCCAACATCATCGACGTGGTGGTCGATCACGGTCCGGTCGCCGAACTCTGGTACAACACCGGGGTTCTGGTGTTCGTCCTCGTGCTGAACTTTCCGCTGGCGCTGCTGTACGCGCGCCTGATGAGCTCCAGCATCCGCCGGATGGGCCGTGAGCTGCGCTCGGCGCTCTGCCGCCGGATGCAGTACCTGTCCATCGGCTACCACGCCCGGGTCAGCGCGGGCGTCCTGCAGACCAAGGTCGTACGGGACGTCGAGGGCGTGGAGCAGATGACCCAGCAGAGCGCCGACATGGGGCTCGGCGCCATCATGACGCTGATCGGCGGACTGGCGGTGATCGGCTACCGTGCCCCCGTCGTCCTGCCGGTGTTCCTGGTCGTCGTGCCGCTCGCGGCCCTGCTGGTACGCCGGCTGCGCTCCCGGATCCGCAGCAACAACGAGGAATTCCGGCTGGAGATCGAGCAGCTCTCCTCACGTGTCGGTGAGATGACCACACTGATCCCGATCACCCGTGCCCACGGGCTGGAGCGGACGGCGCTGCACCGCGTCGACCACACCCTGGAGCGGGTGCTCTCCGCCGGGTTCCGGCTCGATCTGCTCAACGGCCGCTTCGGATCGCTCTCCTGGATCCTGCTCAACACGATGGCGGTCGGCTGTCTCTCGGGCTCGGCGATCGTCGCGTACTACGGCTGGCTGGGGCTCTCGGCCGGTGATGTCGTGATGATCAGCGCTTTCTTCACGGCGCTGACCGCCTCGCTGACGACGCTGATGAATCTGACCCCGATCATCTCCAAGGGCCTGGAGTCGGTGCGGTCGATCGGTGAGGTCCTTCAGGCGCCCGATCTGGAGAGCAACGAGGGCAAGGCGTCCGTCGAGCGTATCGGCGGGCGTATCGACTTCCAGGGGATGGGTTTCCGCTATCCGGAGGCGACGGAGCACTCGGTGCGCGGGTTCGAGCTGTCCGTACGGCCCGGCGAGACCATAGCCCTGGTCGGCGCGTCCGGGGCGGGCAAGTCCACGATCCTGAATCTGCTGATCGGCTTCATCCGCCCCACCGAGGGCCGGATACTTCTCGACGGCGCCGATATGGCCTCCCTGGATCTGCGCACCTACCGCCGCTTCCTGTCCGTCGTGCCGCAGGAGTCGATCCTCTTCGAGGGAACCATCCGGGAGAACGTCACCTACGGTCTGGAGGGCGGGGCCGACGAGGACGCGCTGCGCGGGGCGCTGCTCGCCGCGAACGCGATGGAGTTCGTCGAACGGCTGCCGGACGGCCTCGACACGGTGGTGGGGCAGCGCGGCGCCCGGCTGTCGGGCGGGCAGAAGCAACGGCTGGCGATCGCCAGGGCGCTGATCAGGGATCCCCGCATCCTGGTGCTCGACGAGGCGACCTCCGCCCTCGACAACACGTCGGAGGGGCTGATCCAGGACGCGCTGTCCCATCTCGTCCGGGGCAGGACCGTGTTCGTCGTGGCGCACCGGCTGTCCACCATCCAGAACGCGGACCGCATCATCGTGATGGAGCGGGGCCGCATCGTCGAGGCGGGCAGCCATCATGAACTGCTGGCGCGGGGCGGGGCGTACGCGACCACGCTCCAGCCGAGGCGTTCGGGCTGACGGCGCCGCTCAGCGTTCGTGGCGCGACCGTACGGGCCGCTCGTCGGCGACCGGGTCGATCCGGCCCGCTCTGACGTGTTCGTACGCCATCGTCGTCTGCACATCGGCGACTTCGCGGCGTTCCGTGAGGCGGTCGATGACGAAGGCGTAGACGCCGTTGACGTCGGGAACGGCGATGTGCAGCAGGAAGTCATGGGCGCCGGAGGTGACGAACAGGCCGATCACCTCCGGCAGCCGTGCCGCCCATTCACGGAACCCCTCGATCACCGGCCGGGCCGGCGGCCGGATACGGACCGAGATCAGGGCCTGCACGGGCCGGCCCATCGCGTCGAGGTCGACGGCCGCGTGGTAGCCCGTGATGACGCCGCTCCGGCGCAGCAGCCGCACCCGCTCCAGCGAGGTGGAGGGTGAGACCCCGGTCTTGGCCGCCAGCTCCCGGTTGGTCTGCCGTGCATCGTTCTGCAGCTCCCGCAGCAGAGCTTGATCGATCACATCAAATTTCACGGAACACCTCGATTGCCGTATGACATGCGGCGGCTCGGGACAGCACGGGAACTTCTGCCTAGCGTAGCGGGATATCCACAGACGAAGGAGTTCCATGTCCCTCCCCCACCCGTCTCTCCCGCAGTCGTCCCTCCCCCGGCTGGCAGGCGAGGACATCACCACCGACCGCTCCACCCGGCAGGCCAGGCTGAAGTGGGTGATCGTCGTGGACGGGAGTCTCCCGGCGGGCCGGATCACGAACGCCGCCGCGTGTATGGCGGCCGCCGTGGGAAAGGCGCTGCCCGCTCTCCTCGGGCCCGACGGCGCGGACGCCTCCGGCGTCACCCATCCCGGGCTGCCCTGGGCCGGCTGTACGGTCCTCGCCGCCGACGGCGAGACCCTGCGCGTGCTGCGCGCGAAGGCGGCCACGAAGGACGAGGTGCTGATCGTGGACATGCCCGAACCGGCCCAGACCTCACGGGTGTACGACGAGTATCTCGGCGTGCTCGCCGGGACGGGCCAGGACGAGCTGGGGTACTGCGCCATCAGTCTGGTGGGCCCGCGCAACAGGATCGACCGGCTCGTCGGCGGGCTGAGTCTGCTCCGCTGACCAGGTGATGATGACGGTGATCGCGATCGGATCGCCGGATATCCGTTACCGAGTGTGAGTCGGGGCGTTGAAGGGGCGTGAGGCCGCACATCGTGCGGCTGTGCTCCAAACGGTTCAAGGAGATTCTTGATGTCGCGTATCGCGAAGGCAACAGCTGTTCTCGTCGGCACGGGCGCCGTGCTGGCCGGTGGCGCCGGTATGGCCGCTGCCGACGCCGACGCCGGGGCCGCCGCCATCGGCTCGCCCGGTGTCGTGTCGGGCAATGTCATCCAGGTGCCCCTGCACGTCCCGATCAACGTCTGTGGCAACACCATCGACGTGGTCGGTGTACTCAACCCGGCGTTCGGCAACAAGTGCGCCAACCTGTCGGGCGAGCACCACAAGCACGGCGGCTACGGCGGCTGATCACCGATGAGGACGCGCGGCCCGGGGGTCGCGCGCTTCCGGTGAAGGACGGCCCCCCGCGTGTTCACGCGGGGGGCCGTCGCATATCCGCCGGAGAGTCACCCTTCGTAGCGGTAGAGGTCCCGGTGGTCGAGGAGTTGGGACGGCTTCACGTTCCAGGGCGGCATCGGTTCCACCAGACTGATCGCCCGGCCACGCTGCGGGTCTCCGGCGCCCAGCTTCGTCCTCGGCAGATAGGTCGCCTTCGGGTGTCGGCTCTGCCAGCGGTCCCAGAGCAGATCGACGAAGGCGTGGTGCAGCCAGAAGACGGGGTCGGCAGGGGAGGATCCGCCGAGCATATGGCCGCCGACCCAGCGGTGTACGCGGTTGTGGTTGCACCAGGGCGCCTCGCCTCCAGAGATCCAGCCCTCCAGTCTGTTCCGGAAGCCCGCGGCCGACGTCGAGTCCCAGGGGGCCACGTCGTACACCCCGTCGCTCATCGCCCAGTCCAGTTCGCTCCTGGTGGGCAGCGCGACCGGCTCGGAGGGGCGGCCGAGATCGCGGGTGAGGAACTTCCCCTCCGTCACCCCGCCCCTGATCGTCCAGTTGCCTTCCTTGTAGGCGAACGGACCGGTGACGACCTGCTGGTCGCGCGGCCGCCCGGTCCCGCCGAGGAAGTCCTCGGACCACAGCGTGGCGGCGGCGGTGTTGTCGGTGGTCCAGTCCCAGTACGGGACGGTCACCTTCGGGTCCACCCGCTGGAGCGCTCGCTCGAACTCCAGCAGGAAGCGCCGGTGCCAGGGGAAGAACGACGGGGCCATGTGTCCGGCGCGCGGTCCGCCCTCCGCGTCGGAGACGTAGTACTGGACATGCAGCCGGACGAACTCGTCGTACTCACCACGCCGTTTGAGCTCCAGGACGGCGCCGACGAAGCGCTTCTTCTCGGCGCCGGTGAGATTCCGCTGGTTCTTTCTGATGTACACCGGTGAGGCCCTCCAGCCGTCGGATGCGAGGAGACGGGGTGGTCGGACGGGTCAGATGTGGTGGACCGGCCCGTCGAGGGCCAGTTGCGCGCCCCGGAGGTCCCTGACCGCCGCACGGGCCGCCGCGAGCGGCGTCGGGTACGACTCGTAGTGGTTGACCATGCTCAGATAGCTGCCGTCGGCCCGCCGCATCACCTGGAGCGGCCGGCCGTCGATCCGGATGTCGGGCGGAGAGGGGGGAGACAGCGCGGAGACGTCCGGGCCGGCCGAGACCGCGGCGAGGGAGCCGGGGTACGCGGTGCCGGAGCGGCCGATCTGGATATGCCGTCCGCGGTACATCTCGTCGAGGACCCCGCCGGCTCCGGCCTCCGCGCTCCGCGCACCGCTGCCGGCCGCCGCGCCGACGGACTCGCGGCCCGCCCTGAGGACGGGGGCCGGCGCCGCCGCGGTGCCCGCGACCACGCCCAGTGTGAAGAGCCCGCGCAGCAGCTCGCGCCGCGGCCTGCCGCGTCCGGACGGCCCGGTCGCGGCGGCGCCCGGATCACCGGCGGCGCTCCCGGCGGACACCGTATTGCCGACGGACACCGCCCCGTTGGTCCACGGGGCGTCCTCGGCCTCGGGAAGCGTCCTCGTACGGTCCGGTTCCGCGTGGATTTCCGCCGGCATATAGGCCTCCGCTCGTCGCGCGCTGCTCGGTCGGGGCGGCGGCTCCGGCCGCGCGGCGGGCGCGCGGAGACGGACCGTGACCCCGACCGGCACAACGACACGGCGGCCGATCAGTTCTCCGGCGGGTGAACCGCCGGGTGAACCGGCCTCGCCGTGACCGGGTGAGCCGGTCGGTACGCGAAAGCCGGTCCGACGGTGGTGAACCCGTCGGACCGGCCTCTGCCCGGATGCCGCTCAGCAGCTCAGATTGGACCCGGGGGTGGTCCCGAGGATCTGCACGAAGCGCTGGTAGTTGTTGATACGGCTCTGCACCTGTCCGGGGTTGCCCCCGTTGCACTCGATGCTGCCGTTGATGCTGCGGATGGTCTCACCGAAGCCGCGCTGGTTGACCATGGCGTTGTGCGGGGTCATCGTGCCGGGGCCGGTCTGGGTGTTCCAGTACCAGAGGGCGGTCTTCCAGGCCACGGCCGAGTCGTTCTGCACGAGCCAGGGGTTGTTGAGCAGGTCGATGCCCAGCGCGTCACCGGCCGCCTTGTAGTTGAAGTTCCAGCTCAGCTGGATCGGCCCGCGGCCGTAGTACGCGGCCTGGCCCGCGGGGCACCCGTAGGACTGCGAAGTGTCGCAGTAGTGCGGGTAGTTGGCGGTGTTCTGCTCGACGATATGGACGAGCCCACCGGTCTCGTGGCTGACATTGGCCAGGAACGCGGCGGCCTCCTGGCGCTTGACCGTGTCACTGCCGGTGTTCGCGAAGCCGGGGTAGGCGCTCAGGGCGGCGGTCAGGCCGCTGTAGGAGTAGAAGGAGTTCCGGCTCGGGAACATCTGGTTGAACTGGCTCTCGCTGACCACGAATCCGCCCTGTGGCGGCGGGGTGGTGCCGCCGCAGGTGTACGGCTCCCAGTACCAGGTGCTGATGACCGGGTCGTAGCCCGGGTTGTCGTGCTCGGCTCGGTAGAACTTGCCGTCGGTGTACTTGACGATGTCGCCGGCGACATACGCGCGGCCCGCGACCCAGGCCGGGTAGTCACAGCTGCCACCGGATCCGCCACCGGGGCTGGAGCCGTCACAACTGCCCTGGTCGGCCCAGACGTCGGAGGTACCGGGGGTCTCCCCCTGGGTCCACCACTTCGCCGACCAGTTGTGACCGTTGTACGAGGCGACACCTCCGCCGGTGTAGACGGCGGAGGCGCTCCAGCCGGGGCCGCAGGCCGCGGCGGCGGAGGCGGATGACGCGGGCAGGAACACCGCGAGGGCGAGGGCCGAAACCATCGCCGTGAGCAGGGCAAGAACTCGCTGTCTCAAACGACTCACTCCTTCGCGCGAGCGGCCGCTGCCGGCACTCGCCATGGGGGGTGAGGGAACCAAAGCGGAATTGTGCGGGCCCTGTCAAGGTCTAGACCAAGTCAGTGACTGACGGGCCGTCCGTTCCCTTTCGTTCACGGCGGTTCGTCCCCGGACGTTCAACCGGCGTTCCGCTGACGGCCGTCCAACAGGCCGTCTGTTTCCGGCCGTTCAGGGATGCGACCGGGCGAGCGTGGAGGCCCGCACCACGAGTTCGGGCTGGAGGACGATGCGCCGGTGCTCGTGGCGCGCGGCGTCCTCGCCGGTCTCCTCGATGAGCAGATCCGCCGCGGCCCCGCCCAGCCGGAAGGCCGGCTGACGTACCGACGTCAGCGGTACGGCCGCGGCCGACGCGAACTCTATGTCGTCGTAGCCGACGAGGGCGATGTCCTCGGGCACCCGTATTCCGGCGTGGTACAGCGTCTGGAGCACGCCCAGCGCGAGCAGGTCGTTGGCACAGAACACCGCGCTCGGCCGGGACTCCATACCGAGCAGCCGTGCCCCGGCGTCCCGTCCCGCCACGACATCGAGCCGCGCGGCCTCGACATGGCGGAGCGCCTCGGGCGGCAGTCCCGCCGCCGCGAGGGCGAGCAGCGCGCCCTCGCGGCGGTTCCGGCACTGCGCCAGATGCATCGGCCCGCTGACGTACACGATCTCCCGGCAGCCGCGCCGCAGCAGATGGCGTACCGCCAGGGCGCCGCCGGCCACGTCGTCGACGGAGACCGAACAGCCGTCCGCGCTCGGCACGATGCGGTCGACGAGGACGAACGGGATGCCGTGGCGCCGGAACGCGTCGAGATTGCGTCCGCTCATATCGGCCGGGGTGACCAGCACGCCCCGTACCTGCTGCTCGGAGAAGAGATGGAGATAGGTGGCCTCCTCCGCCGGGCTCTCCGCGCTGTTGCACAGCATCACGCCGAGCCCGGCGGCGCGGGCGGAGCGCTCCGCGCCCGAGGCGACCGCGACGAAGAACGGGTTGGCCATGTCGAGTACGAGCATGGCCAGAATGCGGCTGCGGCCCGCGCGCAGCTGGCGCGCGGACTCACTGCGCACGTAGCCGAGCCGTTCGATGGTGGACAGGACACGCCGGCGGGTCTCCTCGGTCACGGACTCGGGGCGGTTGATCACATTCGAGACGGTGCCCACCGAGACACCGGCCGCGCCGGCCACGTCCTTGATTCCCACCGGACGGCGCATCAGACGGAGACCTCCACGAGCTCCAGGCCGGTCAGCCCGGACAGCGCGCGCAGGTCCGGCAGCAGTGCGCCGGTGGCCAGCGCCCAGTGATGGCCGACCCCGCTGGCGCTCCAGGCGTCGGTCCACTCCCCCGGGTCGCAGCCGAAATCGACACGCGAGGTGGTGTTGCCGATCTCCAGATGCGGGCCGGGGACGACCTCGCCCTCGGCGGCGACCAGCCGGTAGCGGCCGTCGCGGCTCTGTCCGAGCCCGACCAGCGTGACGGGTCCATGCCGTACGTCGAACTCGACGGAGACTCCCCAGCCGCGCTTGCCGTGGTAGACGCCGAGCCCGCGCAGCAGGGGCTTGCGCGCGCTGATGGCGAGATGTCCGGGTCCGTCGTGGCCCATCTCGACCACTCCGGCCGTGAAGTCCAGCGCCTGGAGTTCGGTGAACGAGCCGCCGGCGCCGAGCCGGTCCGCGATCAGCATGGCCAGGGAGGTGCGCAGTTCGTACTCGCCACAGGCCGGGATGGAGCGTGCGGTGAGCAGCGAGGAGCCGAGGATCATGCCCGCGCCGAGCCGTTCGTGGACCTCGGCGTCGAGTCCGCGGTGGTAGTACGCGAGCGAGTCCAGGTCGAAGTCCTCGACCAGCCGGTCGAGGCCGACGGCGACGCGGGCCGCCCAGCGGAGGTCTTCCTCGACCACGGAGTCGGCGAGTGTGAACACCTCGCGGGTCTCGTCCAGTTTCGCGGTGAGGTCGGCGTCCTTGACCTGCTCCACCCGTACCCGCAGATCATCGAATTCGACGACCTCGACATGGCCGCCGAGCCGGCTCGGGACCATGGTGAGGTCGGTGGAGACGTCGTACATCCCGGGGTAGAGATGGCCCATCAGACCGTGCCGGCCGTTGCGCAGCACCGAGCGGACCCCGGCGGCCCGGATCCAGCGGCCGATGCGCTGCCAGGCGCGCTCGTCCTCCAGATGGCCGGAGACCGAGCGGAACGGCACGCCGACGCGTTCGAAGGCGTTGGCCATCTCCGGCAGGGGACAGGCACCGCAGTACGCCAGCCACTGTCCGGTGTCGAACGAGGCGTGGTCCATGGCCGGGCTGGGCTGGAGGTTGATCAGCAGGACGGGCGCACCGCTGCGCTGTGCGATGGGCACGAGCATCGTGGCCGTCATATAGGTGGTGAGGAAGCCGACGATCAGGTCGCAGTCGGCGGCGCGCAGTTTCCCGGCGGCCTCGGCGCCCTCCTGGGCGTCGGAGATGAAGCCGACGTCGATGACCTCGGCGTCGAACTCCCTCATCCGTACGGTGACACGGTCCGCGGAGCGCTGGAGTTGCGGGAGCAGGTCGGGGAACTGCGGCCAGTAGGCGCCGAGTCCCCCGGCGACGAGGCCGATCCTGGGTTTGCGGGCGACGGCGGGAGTGCGTGCGTTCATGGCGATTCCTTCGTGCCTCTGGACGGGTGGTGCTTCAGGACGGGAGCCGGAAGTCGATGACCCGGAGGGGCGAGGGCGTGGTGCCGGCCGGCTTCCGCTGATACATGAACGAGAGAACGCCGTCCTGGGCGACGCGGGTGCCGTCCACGACGACCTCGCCGAAGGCGTTCGGCGCCGCGGCGGACCCGGAGCCGCCGGTGGTACCGGCGGTGCTCCGCCGGCCGCACTCCGTCAGGGCCCGGAGCATGGCCGGCCGGACGGCGGCGTGCCGCTCGCGGTACTCGGCCGCGCGGTCCTCGCGGACCTTCAGCGGAGAACAGACGCGTCGCACGGAATACCGCCCGCTCAGAAGTCGAACCTGTCGATGTTCCGCTTGTCGAAGACGGTCGGCTCGCCGAGGATGATCTCGCCGTCCTTGCCGATGGTGTACTCACCGAGCTTGCCCGCCTTGAACTTCTCGCCCTCGGCGCCGGTGATCTGGCCGGAGGCGAGGGCCGCGGCGGCGTACGAGCCCAGATAGCCGAGCTCTTCCGGGTTCCAGAGCGAGAACTGTTCGACGGTGCCGTCCTTGACGTATTTGCGCATCTGGTTCGGGGTGCCCAGACCGTTGAGCACGACCTTGCCCTTGTACGAGGAGTCGCCGAGGTAGCGGGCCGCGGCGGCGATACCGACGGTGGTGGGCGAGATGATGCCCTTGAGGTCGGGGTACGCCTGGAGCAGGCCCTGGGTCTGCTGGAAGGACTTCTGGTCCGCGTCGTCGCCGTACGCGACCTTCACGAGCCGCATGTTCTTGTACTTGGGCAGCTTCAGCTCGTCCTTCATGAACTCGATCCAGGTGTTCTGGTTCGTGGCGTTCTGGGTGGCCGAGAGGATCGCGATCTTGCCCTGGTATCCGATCTGTTCGCCCAGGTGCTGGACGAGGCTCCGGCCTATCTCCTCGGAGCTGGCCTGGTTGATGAAGAGCTGGCGGCAGTCCTTGGCGGTGTCCGAGTCGTACGCGACGACCTTGATGTCCTTCTTCATGGCCTGTTTGAGCGGGCCGCACACCGCGTTGGGGTCGTTGGCCGCGATCAGGATGGCGTCCTGGCGCTGCTGGATGAGGGTGTTGATGTACGAGACCTGGGAAGAGGCGCTGGCGTCGGAGGGGCCGACCTCCTTGCCGGTGGCGCCGTACTCCTCGGCCGCGGCGATGCCCGCCTCGTCCACGATCTTCTCGTACGGGTTGTTGATCTGCTTCGGCAGGAACGCGAGCTTGAGCCCCTTCTTCAGGGGCGCGTTCGGGTCGGCCTTCGCCGCGGTGCCCGCGTTCGTGGTGTCCTTCTTGGCGCTGTCCTTGGTGGTGCCGGAGCAGGCGGTCAGCGCGACGGCGAGGGCGCAGGCGGTGGCGGCGGTGGCGGCCGCGCGGCGTCGGACAGCGGTACGGATGATCATGGCGGGCACGTGCCTTTCGGGAGTACGACGGGCTCGGGGAGGTACGGGGGGCGAGGGGTACGGGATGTGGCGGGATGAGGCGGCTCAGGACTCGGGCGCGGCGCCCGCCGCGCGCCGGTGCCGTCGTTCGATCACGGTGGCGATGACGCGCGGGGTGAGGACGGAGGCGACGAGCAGCAGTCCGGTCACGATCACCTGGACCTCGTTCGGCACATCGTTCAGCGTCAGCAGGTTCTTGAGGACTCCGATGAGCAGCACCCCGGCGACCGCGCCGAAGAGCGTGCCCTTGCCGCCGTCGAAGTCGACGCCGCCGAGCAGGACGGAGGCGATGACGAGCATCTCGAAACCGAGACCGTTGTCGGCGCGGGCGCTGCCGTAGCGGAGGGTGAAGACGATCCCGGCGAAGGCCGAGAAGACCCCGGTGACCACGAAGAGGATCAGCTTGAAGCGCTTGACCCTGATCCCGGCGAAGTAGGCGGCCTCTTCCTGCGCGCCGATCGCGAACAGCGACCGTCCGAAGGCGGTGGAGTGCAGCAGTACGGCGGTGGCCACGGCCAGCGTGATGAACAGGGCGATGGGATAGGTGATGAAGGTGCCGGGGATCGTGGTGGTGTCCACGGCCCAACTGGCGTACGTCTGGGGGAAGTCGGTGACGGCGTCGCTGCCCAGCGCGACCGAGGCGAGCCCCCGGTAGAGGGCGAGGGTACCGATGGTGACGGCGAGCGAGGGCAGGCCGACGCGGGTGACCAGCCAGCCGTTGAGGAGCCCGCCGGCGACTCCGGCCAGCAGGACGACGGGCACGATCAGCTCGAACGCCCAGCCCGCGTTCCACAGGGCGCCGGTCAGCGCGCTGCCGAGACCGAGCATCGAGGCGACGGACAGATCGACCTGTCCCGCCACCACCAGCAGGGTCATGGGCAGTGCGATCAGGGCGACTTCCGCGATGTCGTTGAAGGCGAAGGCGAGGTTCTCACCGGACGCGAAGCCGTCGGTGGTGCCGAGGCCGACGACGAAGACCGCCACCAGCAGGGCGCCGACCGCCGTGTCCCAGCGCAGCCCGGCGGACTTGACGAGCTCGCCCGCCGTCGTGGCGCGGGGCGCGTGCGTCGTGGCCGGTGGCCGCGGCGCGGTCTGTGTGTCAGGCGCCATTCCCATGTCGGGCGCTCCTCTTCCTCAGGGCGGCTGTCATGCGCAGGGACACGATCCGGTCGACGGTGATGGCCGCGAGGAGCAGTGCGCCGGTGATGGCGCCCTGCCAGAACGAGTCGACCTTCAGGACGACCAGCGCGCTGCCGATGGTGGTGAGCAGCAGCGCGCCGAGCGCGGCTCCCCAGACCGTGCCGGTGCCGCCGGTGATGGCGACGCCGCCGACGACCACGGCGCTGACGACGGTCAGTTCCCAGCCGTGCGCGTTGTCGGCGACGACGGTGCCGAAGCGTGCGAGCCACAGGGCGCCGGCGAATCCGGCCACGGCGCCGGAGAAGGCGTACGCGCCGAGGATCCGGCGGCGGATCGGTACGCCGGCCAGCCGGGCGGCCTCGGGGTTGGAGCCGATCGCGTACAGCTCGCGTCCCGACCGGTAGCCCCGCAGGTAGTACGCGGTGGCGGCGAGCAGGGCGAGGGCGATCAGCGGCAGATAGGGGACGCCGAGGACACTGCCGCTGCCCAGGCCGAGTATCGGGTCGGGGACGTCGTTGGCGCTGATCTGCTCGCCCTGCGCCCACCAGTAGTCGAGGCCCTGAATGATGTAGAGCATGCCGAGGGTGACCACGAGCGCCGGCACCCTGCCGAAGCTGACCAGGGCGCCGCTGACCAGTCCGCAGACGACACCGAGGGCGATGCCCAGCAGCATGACGGTGAGTACGCCGTGATCGGTGCCGGCCACGAACTTGCCGCAGGCGAAGGCGGAGAGTCCGACGACCGAGCCGACCGAGAGGTCGATGTTGCGGGTGACGACGACCACGGACTGGCCGACGGCGAGCAGGACCAGAATGGAGGCGTTGAGGAGAAGGTCCTTGACGCCCTGGTCGTCGAGGAAGCGCGGGTTGGCGATCCAGGTGCCGAGGACGAGCAGCGCCAGCGCTCCCGCGATGCTGATCTCGCGGGCCCGGAACACGGCGTCGACGAGCGAGCGCGCCGAGCCGTCGTCCTTGGTGCTCGTGGTGGGTTTGTCCATCAGGGTGGTCATGCCGCCGCCCTCTCGTTGCGGCCGGTGGCGGCGGCCATCACGGCTTCCTCGGTGGCTTCGGCGCGCGGGATCTCGGCGGTGAGCCGGCCCTCGTGCATCACCAGCACCCGGTCGGCCATGCCGAGCACCTCGGGCAGGTCCGAGGAGATCATGAGGACGGCGAGCCCCTCCGCGGCCAGGGAGGAGAGGAGCCGGTGCACCTCCGCCTTGGTGCCGACGTCGATCCCGCGGGTGGGTTCGTCGACGATGAGTACGGCCGGTTCCGTCGCCAGCCATTTGGCGAGGACGACCTTCTGCTGATTGCCGCCGGAGAGTACGCCGACGGGGTCGGCCAGGCGGTTGTACTTGAGCTGGAGCCGTACGGCCCAGTCCGCGGCCCGGCCGCGCTCCAGGACCCGGCGCACCATGCCGCCCCTGCCGAGCCGGCCGAGTCCGGTGAGCGCGATGTTCCGTTCGATGGACATGTCCATCACCAGTCCGCGCTGTCTGCGGTCCTCGGGGACGAGCGCGAGTCCGGCGTCCATCGCGGCGGTCGGTGAACCGGCCGGAAGCGACTGTCCGTCGACCACCACCTCCCCGGCGTCCGCCCGGTCGACGCCGAAGACGGCCTGGGCCACCTCGCTGCGGCCCGCGCCGACGAGTCCGGCCAGGGCGACGATCTCGCCCCTGCGCACCTCGAAGGAGATGTCGCGGAACACCCCCTCCCGGGTCAGCCGGCGCACGGACAGGGCGATCTCCCCGACGTCGGCGGACTGTTTGGGGTACAGCTCACCCAGATCCCTGCCGACCATGGAGCGCACGAGATCGTCCTCGCTCAGTCCGGCCAGCGGTTCGGAGGAGATCCAGCGGCCGTCGCGCAAGGTGGTGACCCGCTGGCAGAGCGCGAAGATCTCCTCCAGGCGGTGGGAGATGAACAGGATCGCGGCGCCCTCGGCCCGCAGGGTCCGTACGACGGAGAACAGCCGGGCGGTCTCACTGCCCGTCAGGGCGGCGGTGGGCTCGTCCATGATGAGGACGCGCGCGTCGAAGGAGAGCGCCTTGGCGATCTCGACGATCTGCTGGTCGGCGATGGAGAGTCCGCGGGCGGGCCGGTCCGGGTCGAGCTCCACGCCGAGGCGCTTCATCAGGGCCGCGGTGGTGTCCCGTACGGCCCTGTGGTCGATACGGCCGAGCGCGCGCCGCGGCTGACGGCCCATGAAGATGTTCTCGGCGATCGACAGATCGGGGAAGAGCGTCGGCTCCTGGTAGATGACGGCGATACCGGCGTCCCTGGCGTCGGCCGGGCCGTGGAAGACGACGGCCTCGCCGTCGAGCACCACCTCGCCGGCGTCGGGCCTGTGCACCCCGGCGAGCGTCTTGATGAGGGTCGACTTGCCCGCGCCGTTCTCCCCCGCGAGGGCGTGTGCCTCACCGGGGAACAGCTGCAGGGAGACGTCCCGCAGGGCCCGTACGGCGCCGAAGGACTTGCTCACATCCTTGAGGGCCAGGACCGGGGCGGGGCCCGTGGCGGGCTGGTTCATGAGGGGCTCCTCAGCGGTGGGGACTCGGGGCACGACCCGCCGTGAAAGGTTTCAATGAGGTTGCACGGAAGCTAAACGGCCACTACCGACGGCGTCAATGGGCTGTGCGCGACATTTTCCGTTGAATCCGAGGGGCACGCTGGTGTCGGTCAAGGCGGTGCGGAAAGGGTTGACACGCACCGGGGACTCCCATAACTTCACCGCGATGAAACGATTCATAAGGAATCGCTGCACCGACTCGCCCGCCGAGTCCGCACCACGGGAGCGCTGAGAGATGACGGGTCGATCCGCCGTGTCCGCTGTGAAGAACGCGCTGAAGTCACAGGCTGTCGAGACGCCGTCGTGGGCGTTCGGGAACTCGGGCACCCGCTTCAAGGTGTTCGCGCAGCAGGGCGTGCCGCGGACTCCACAGGAGAAACTGGCGGACGCCGCCCGGGTGCACGCGCACACGGGCGTGGCTCCCACGGTCGCCCTGCACATCCCCTGGGACCGCGTGGACGATTACGGCGCGCTCGCCGCCGAGGCGCGCGAACTGGGCCTGCGTATCGGGGCGATCAACTCCAATGTGTTCCAGGACGACGACTACAAGCTGGGGTCCGTGACCCATCCGGACGCCGCGGTCCGGCGCAAGGCCCTGGGGCATCTGCTGGAGTGCGTGGACGTCATGGACGCCACCGGCTCCCGCGATCTGAAGCTGTGGTTCTCCGACGGCACCAACTACCCGGGCCAGGACGACATCTCCGCCCGCCAGGGCCGGCTGGCCGAAGCCCTCGCCGCGGTGTACGAGCGGCTCGGCGAGGGGCAGCGGATGCTGCTGGAGTACAAGCTGTTCGAACCCGCCTTCTACGCCACGGACGTCCCGGACTGGGGCACGGCGTACGCGCACTGCCTCAAGCTGGGCGAGAAGGCCCAGGTCGTCGTCGACACCGGACACCACGCGCCGGGCACCAACATCGAGTTCATCGTCGCGCTGCTGCTGCGCGAGGGAAGGCTCGGCGGCTTCGACTTCAACTCCCGCTTCTACGCGGACGACGATCTGATGGCGGGGGCCGCGGACCCCTTCCAGCTGTTCCGGATCATGTACGAGGTGATCAAGGGCGGTGGGTTCACCGCGCGGACCGCGTTCATGCTCGACCAGTGCCACAACATCGAGGAGAAGATCCCCGCGATCATCCGGTCGGTGATGAACGTCCAGGAGGCCACGGCCAAGGCGCTGCTGGTGGACGCGGACGCGCTGGACGCGGCGCAGCGCTCCGGCGACGTCCTGGCGGCGAACGCGGCGCTGATGGACGCCTTCAACACCGATGTGCGCCCGCTGGTCGCCGAGGTCCGTGCCGAACTGGGCGCGGACGCCGACCCCGTCGCCGCCTACCACGCCTCCGGCTACGGCGAGAAGATCGTCGCCGAGCGGATCGGCGGCACCCAGGCCGGCTGGGGAGCCTGAGCGCTCACCCCGTACCCCCGCCCTTGCGAAGACCGCACCTCACAGAGGGACATGATGACCGACCAGCCCCATATCCATCCTGTGGCAGCTCAGTTGCTCGACCGTTCGCACCGTCTCGGCGCCGATCCACGCAACACCAACTACGCGGGCGGCAACACCTCGGCCAAGGGATCCGCCACCGATCCGGTGACGGGCGACGAGGTCGAACTGATGTGGGTCAAGGGGTCCGGTGGCGACCTGGGCACGCTCACCGCCGGTGGGCTGGCAGCGCTGCGCGTCGACCGGCTGCGCGCGCTGACCGGGGTCTACCCGGGTGTGGCGCGCGAGGACGAGATGGTCGCCGCGTTCGACTACTGCCTGCACGGCAAGGGCGGGGCCGCCCCGTCCATCGACACCGCGATGCACGGGCTGGTCGACGCGCCGCATGTGGACCATCTCCACCCCGACTCGGGGATCGCCCTGGCCTGCGCGGCCGACGGCGAGAAGCTGACGGCCGAGTGTTTCGGCGACACCGTGGTCTGGGTGCCCTGGCGCCGCCCCGGCTTCCAGCTGGGCCTGGACATCGCCGCGGTCAAGGAGGCCCATCCGCGGGCGATCGGCTGTGTGCTGGGCGGCCATGGCATCACCGCCTGGGGCGCCTCTTCCGAGGAGTGCGAACGCAACTCCCTGCACATCATCCGTACGGCCGAGACGTTTCTCGCCGAGCGGGGCACGCCCGAGCCGTTCGGCCCCGTACAGCAGGGGTACGAACCGCTGCCGGAGGACGAGCGGCGGGCCAGGGCCGCGGCGCTCGCCCCGCTGATCCGCGGTCTCGCCTCCACCGACCGGCCCCAGGTGGGCCACTACACGGCCACCGAACCGGTCCTCGACTTCCTCTCCCGCGCGGAGCATCCGCGGCTGGCGGCCCTGGGCACCTCCTGCCCGGACCACTTCCTGCGTACCAAGGTCCGCCCGCTGGTCCTCGATCTGCCGGCCGGCGCGCCGCTGGAGCGGGTACGGGAGCGGCTCGCGGAGCTGCACACCGCGTACCGCGAGGAGTACCGGGCGTACTACGAGCGGCACGCGTCGCCCGACTCGCCGCCGATGCGCGGCGCGGACCCGGCGATCGTGCTGGTGCCGGGCGTGGGCATGTTCTCGTTCGGCAAGGACAAGCAGACCGCCCGGGTCGCCGGGGAGTTCTACCTCAACGCCATCAATGTGATGCGCGGCGCCGAGGCCGTCTCGTCGTACGCGCCGATCGAGGAGTCCGAGAAGTTCCGGATCGAGTACTGGGAGCTGGAGGAGGCCAAACTGCGCCGGATGCCGGCCCCGAAGGCGCTGGCCTCCCGGGTGGCGCTGGTGACGGGCGCGGGCTCCGGGATCGGCCGGGCCATCGCGCACCGGCTGGTCGCCGAGGGCGCCTGTGTGGTGGTCGCCGATCTCAACACCGGGAGCGCGACGGCGGTCGCCGACGAACTGGGCGGCGCGGACAAGGCCGTCGCGGTGAGCGTCGATGTGACCGACGAGGAGCAGATCAAGGCCGCGTTCGACGCGGCGGCGCTCGCCTTCGGCGGGGTGGACCTCGTCGTCAACAACGCCGGTATCTCGATCTCCAAACCGCTGCTGGAGACCACGGCCCGGGACTGGGACCTCCAGCACTCCATCATGGCGCGCGGCTCGTTCCTGGTGTCGCGCGAGGCGGCCCGGGTGATGACGGACCAGGGCTTCGGCGGTGATCTCGTCTATATCGCCTCCAAGAACGCGGTGTTCGCGGGCCCGAACAACATCGCCTACTCCGCGACCAAGGCCGACCAGGCCCATCAGGTACGGCTGCTCGCGGCCGAGCTGGGCGGCCTCGGCATCCGCGTCAACGGCGTCAACCCCGACGGGGTGGTGCGCGGCTCCGGGATCTTCGCGGGCGGCTGGGGCGCGCAGCGCGCCGCGGTGTACGGCGTGGCGGAGGAGAAGCTCGGCGAGTTCTACGCGCAGCGGACGATCCTCAAACGGGAGGTGCTGCCCGAGCATGTGGCCAACGCGGTGTTCGCCCTCACCGGCGGTGAGCTGAGCCATACGACGGGGCTGCACGTGCCGGTGGACGCGGGGGTCGCGGCGGCGTTCCTGCGCTGACGTCACGGCGGAGCGGGCCGGGCCGCGGGCATCGGTCCGGCCCGCCGCGCCGCCCGTACCCCCTCCCCGCCGCTCCCGCTCCCCGACGTCCTCAGCTCCCGCTGTTCGTCTCCCCCCGCTGTTCGACGAGTTCCGACGAGGTCAGCCGTGCCGCCCACCGAACCGCTCCCCTTCGCCGCCGTCGACCTCGGCGCGTCCAGCGGCCGTGTCATGGTCGGGCATGTCTCCGGCCGGGGCACCGGGGCGCTGCGCCTGGCGGAGGTCCACCGCTTCCCCAACCGGCCGGTACGGACCAGAGGCACGCTGCACTGGGACATCCTGTCGCTGTACGGAGGCGTGCTGGACGGACTGCGGGCGGCCGGCGCGGCGGCGGGGCGCGCGCCCGCGAGCATCGGGATCGACACCTGGGCCGTCGACTACGGGCTGCTGGACGCCTCCGGCGCGCTGCTCGGCAACCCGGTGCACTACCGGGACACCCGTACCGAGGGCGAGGCGGCGAAGGTCGGCGCGGTGCTGTCGCCGTCCGCGCTGTACGAGGCCACGGGCCTCCAGCATCTGCCGTTCAACACGCTGTACCAGCTCACCGCCGCGCACGGCAGCCCGGCGCTCGGCGCCGCGCGCCGGCTGCTGCTGATCCCCGATCTGATCGCGTACTGGCTCACCGGGGAGGAGGGGACCGAACTCACCAACGCCTCCACCACCCAGCTCATCGACCCCAGGACCCGGGAGTGGTCACGGTCCGTCGCCGAGGCGCTCGGCATCGATCTGACACTCTTCGCGCCGCTGCGCGGTCCGGGCGATCCGGCGGGACGGCTGCTCCCGGAGGTGCTCGCCGAGACCGGGCTGACCGGCCCGGTGCCGGTGACGGCCGTCGGCTCCCACGACACGGCCTCGGCGGTCGCCGCGGTGCCCGCCTCCGGCGACCGGTTCGCCTATGTCGCCACCGGCACCTGGTCCCTGGCGGGCCTGGAGCTGGACGCCCCGGTCGTCACCGAGGAGAGCAGGCGCGCCAACTTCACCAATGAGCTGGGCGTCGACGGCACGGTCCGCTATCTGCGCAACATCATGGGCCTGTGGCTGCTCCAGGAGTGTCTGCGGACCTGGGAGGCCGAGGGCGCGCCGCAGCGGCTCGACCGGCTGCTGGGCGAGGCCGCGCAGGTGCCGGGGCTGCGGTCGTTCGTGGACGCCGACGATCCGGCGTTCCTCGCGCCCGGCGGTATGCCGGACCGTATCCGGGACGCCTGCCGCCGTGTCGGAGGACCGGCGCCGCGGACTCCGGCCGAGGTCACCCGCTGTGTCCTCGACTCCCTGGCGCTCGCGCACCGCGGGGCGATCGAGGACGCCCAGCGGCTGTCGGGCCGCGCCGTGGACACCGTGCATGTCGTCGGCGGCGGCGCCCACAACGAACTGCTGTGCCGGCTCACCGCGGACGCCTGCGGGCTGCCCGTCGTCGCGGGTCCCGCCGAGGCCGCCGCGCTCGGCAACGTACTCGTCCAGGCGCGTGCCGCGGGCGTCGTCCGGGGCGGTCTCACCGAACTGCGCGCCCTGCTCCGCGCCACGCTGGAGCCGCGCCGGTACGAGCCCACCGGGGACCGGGCAGGCTGGGACCGGGCCGCCGCGCTGCTCGCCGGGGAGGGCGCGCGGCGCTGATATGTCTCCGGGTGGACCTGCCTGAGGGGACATACCTGTGGTGACATGCCTCTGGGTGATATATCCGGCGGGGCCCCGTCCCCCGTTAGGATGGTCCACTCGGTCAGGGGAACCAACGAGATGTGACAGAACGGGCAGGACGCGTGGCGCAGACGGTCGGTATCAAGGACGTGGCCCGGCTGGCGGGGGTCTCGGTCGGCACCGTCTCGAATGTGCTCAACCGGCCCGAAAAGGTGTCGGAGCACACCCGCGTGCGGGTACGGGCGGTGATAGACCAGCTGGGATTCGTGCGGAGCGAGACGGCGCGGCAGCTCAGGGTCGGTACCAGCCGCATTCTCGCCATCCTGGTGCTCGACATGGCGAACCCGTTCTTCGTCGCCGTCGCCAAGGGCGCGGAGCGCGCGGCGCGGGAGGCGGGGCTCGGGGTGATGCTCTGCAACAGCGCGGGCAGCACGGCCGAGGAGGCGGAGTATCTGGCGCTCTTCGCCGAGCAGCGGGTGCGGGGGGTGCTGCTCACCCCGGCCGACGCGACCGGCGCCAACGTACGGGACTTCGCGCGCCGGGGCATTCCGTTCGTCCATGTCGACCGGGCGGTGCCCGCCGCCGAGGGGTGCTCCGTATCGGTGGACGACGTGGCCGGCGGCGCGCTCGCCGTCCGGCATCTGCTGGCGGCCGGGCACCGGTCCGTGACGTACATCAGCGGCCCGATGTCGCTCCCCCAGTGCCGGGACCGCCGTACGGGCGCGCTGGCCGCCCTGCGCGAGGCGGGTCTGCCCGAACAGGCCCTGCGGCAGGTCGAGTCGGCGCGGCTCGACGTGGCGTCCGGTATCGACGCGGGGGCGCGGCTGCTGGGTCTCGCCGACCGCCCCACCGCCGTCTTCTGCGCCAACGACCTGCTGGCGCTGGGCGTGTTGCAGGCGATGTATGGGGCCGGGGTGGATGTGCCGGGCGATGTGTCGATCGTCGGCTACGACGACATCGAGTTCGCGGCGGCGGCCGTCGTACCGCTCACGTCCGTACGGCAGCCGGCCGCCGCGATGGGACGGGCGGCGGCGGAGATGCTGATGGACGAGACGGGCCCGGACGCGGAGCGTCACACGCATCGTTCCGTCGTCCTCCAGCCGGAACTGGTGGTGCGCAGTTCGACGCGGCGCCTGGGGCGCTGAGCACGTGACGGCCGTCGGCGGGTGGTGAGGGTGCGGGGTGAGAATTCCCCCGTCCGTGTCACGGCCGGGCCTTGGGTACGGGCCGTCTCCCTCTGATCACGCCGCGGAAGGAGTACCGCGTGGTTACGGGGCCGGACAACAGTCCTGGGCATGGCGCCCTGTGGCCCCGCACCTCGAATCGGGCCTGCGGCGGTGGGATCAGGCGGGCGCGGCGTAGCAGCGGACGGTGACCGTCTGCCCCGGAGCCCAGCGCTGTTCGACGACGGCGAGCAGGCTCCAGCCCATGCGTTCGTAAAGTGCCGCCGCGGCGGCGTCGGTTGACACCACGTCCAGTACGGGGTGCAGACCGCGCTGTCTGGCCTCCCTCGCCGCCTGGGCCATGAGCAGGGCGCCGATCCCGTGACCGCGCACCGAGGGGTCGACGAACAGGCGGCTCACCACGGCGGTTTCATGGATGGTGGTGCCGGCGCGGTTGCTCCAGAGCGCGGGGGCCACATCGCCCTCGCCCGCCGGGCAGAGAGCGAGATGGCCGACGATCCGGCCGTCCAATTCGGCTACCCAGGCGTCGAGTTGGACGGGCTGGGCGAGCCAGCCCATGGGGTGCTCGGGCCAGTTCACCGGGTATCCGTCGCTCTTGTGCACCTCGGCCAGGACCCGCACACACGCGTCGAGGTCATCCCTGCCGCGACGCCGGACATCACACATGGGGATGTCATCGGCCGTAGGCATAGTCTGTCGATTCACCGAACCATGCAACCACAGACCGGTGGCTTTCCTCCTCGGGTCCAACGGCCGAACGACAGTGGAACGGGCAGGGAACGGGCTCCGAAACCGCTCTGTTTAAGCCACAGTTGGCTCAAGACATGGTCAACAGATCACCAAGTGAAATCGTTGGCCAAGGCTGTCACGGATAGTCTCCGGCCGTGATATTGAGCAGACACACACAGAGACCCCCCATGTCCACGGGAACACCTCGCAGGACGCTGCTTCGCGCGGCCCTCGCGGGAACCGCCGCCACCGCGGGCGTGACGCTCGCCGCGCCCGCCGCGGGCGCGTCCGTCACCCGTACGAGGAACGCCCGCCCGGCAACCCCCGAGCAGGCGCTCCATGAGCTGTCCGAGGGCAACAAGCGCTGGCGAACCTTCCGCCAGCAGCACCCGCACGAGAACGCGACCGTGCGGCAGTCCCTGGTGGCGAGCCAGCATCCCTTCGCCGTCGTGCTCGGGTGCATCGACTCCCGGGTGGCCCCGGAACTCGCCTTCGACCAGGGCCTGGGCGACCTGATGACCGTACGGTCGGCCGGCGAGGTCCTGGACGAGGCCGTTCTCGGCAGCATCGCCTACGGCGTGCTGGAGCTGGAGATCCCGCTGGTCCTTGTCCTGGGCCACCAGTCGTGCGGCGCCGTCGCCGCGGCGGTCGAGGCGGACGAGACCGGCGAGCGGCTGCCGTCCCACATACAGTATCTGGCCGACCAGATCAAGCCCGCCATCGATCACACCCAGCAGGGCGACGCACGCGTAGACGCCACCGTCAGTGCCAACGTCAGGATGATCCGCTCCCGCCTCGCCGCCGAGCCCGACCTCGCGGCCAAGGTGTCCGCGGGCAAGCTGGCCATCGTCGGTGCCCGCTACGAGCTTTCCAACCAGTTGGTCCACCAGATCGCCTGACCGGCTCCCCGCGCCGCCACTCGATCGTTCCCTGACCGGGGCTGGAAGGTGTCCCGGTCAGGGAACGATCGAGTCGATGAGTCCGCCGTCGACCCTGATCGCCGCCCCCGTGGTGGCCGAGGCGAGGGGCGAGCTGAGATAGACCACCATGTTCGCGATCTCCTCGGGCTCGATCAGCCGCTGGAGCAGGGACTGCGGGCGGTGTTCGAGCATGAAGGCGCGCTGCGCCTCGTCCCAGGGCAGCGACGAGCCCATCAGCCCGTACACGAACTCCTCCACGCCGGGCGTGTGGGTCGGCCCCGCGAGTACGGAATTGACGGTCACACCGCTGCCCGCCGCGGCCTTGGCGAATCCCCGGGCGACCGCGAGCAGCGAGGTCTTGGACACTCCGTAGTGGATCATCTCGGCGGGGATGGCGATCGCGGAGTCACTGGCGATGTACTGGACGCGTCCCCAGGACCGTTCGGTCATCCCTCCCAGATAGGCCCGGGTGAGCCGGACCGCGGTCAGGACATTGACCTCGAAGTACCGCCGCCACTCGTCATCGCTGATCTCCAGCGCGGGCCGGGCGCCGAAGATACCCAGATTGTTGACGAGGATGTCCGCCCGGGGCAGTGCGTCGAGCACCTGCCGGGTCCCCTCGTCCGAGGCGACGTCACCGGGCACGGCGAGGAATTCACCGTCGGGCACCTGCCCGCCCAGGCGCTCCAGCGCCGCGTCCACCGAGTCGGCGCCGCGCCCGTTGACGGCGACGCGGGCCCCGGCGCGGGCGAGTCCCGCCGCGATGGCCGCGCCGATCCCCTGCGTCGAGCCCGTCACCAGTGCGGTCTTTCCGGCGAGGTCGATCTGCACGATTCAGCTCCCTTTCCGGTGCCTTCATTGCGTCACGCCCATGGTGTGCGAGGGACGCACCAGGTCCCGGCCCGACGTGCCGGGCGGCGTGTCGGGCCGGGCGCCGTCGCGCGCGGGTGTCGTGATGATCCGTCATCGGATGCCGCCTGCCCCTTGATGTGAACCCGACACCTGTGTCATATATGTCTAGACCATTGCCCCCCAGGTGGAGGACACGGCCATGAGAAGGACCCTCAGCCTTGCCGCCCTCGCGTCCGCCGCCGTCCTCGTGCTGGGCGCGTGCGGCACCGGCGACGAGGCCGCGAAGGCGCCTTCGGCACCCACCGGCGTCACGGCCCAGGCCGGGAGCGCCACTTCCGTCCATGTCATGTGGAAGCCGGCCGCCGGCAAGGACGGAGTCAGCGGATATGAGGTCTACCGGGGCAAGACGAAGATCAAGGACGTCCCGGCCGGCCAGAGCATGATCGACGTCACCGGGCTGAAGCCGGCTACCGCCTACACCTTCAGCGTCCGGGCCCGGGGCGCCGAGGGCACCGTCTCCCCGCCCAGCGGTGAACTGGCCGTCACCACACCGGCCGCGGTCGCCGAGGACAAGAAGGCTCCGGCCCGGCCGACCGGAGTGACCGGCAAGAGCGACGGCGCCCGGGGCGCCAGGCTCAACTGGGCCGCGGCGGCGGGCGACCAGGGCGTCACCTCGTACGACATCTACCAGGGCGGCTCCAAGATCCATAGCGTCGACGGGGAGGCGACCGGCGCGCGGCTCACCCAGCTGCGGCCAGGGACCCGCTACAGCTTCACCGTCACCGCGCGCGACGCGGCCGACAACACCTCGCCCGCCAGCCGGGCGGTGGAGATCACGACCCCGCGCGGCCCCGGCGACGATCCCGACACCGCGCCGATCGACTTCCGGGCCGCGACACACGCCGCCGACGGCGCTCACTACGTGGATCTGTCCTGGCTGGCGCCGAAGACCGGCGGCAAGGTCCCCTCCTATCAGATCTATCTCGACGGGAAGTTCGCGACGACCCTGATCTGGGGTGGCGAGCCCCCGACGGGCAGGGCCACGTACAGCGTGTACGCGAGCAAGAAGGCAGGCGAGACCTACCGGGTGAAGATCCGTGCCAAGCTGCCCGACGGCAACTGGGGCAAGTTCTCCGCGGAACGGACCATCGTCACCGGCGACGCCCGGCCCTGACGACGGACAACGGGCCCCGCTTCGGGGAAGGATGGGGCACGCGGGACCGCCCGCATTCACGACAGGAGCCACCGATGTCCGTCCGCAGAGTCGTACCCGACATCCGGTCCGAGGCCATGAAGGAGAGCCGGGACTTCTACGGACTCCTCGGACTGGAGGAAGTCATGAACCTGGGCTGGGTCATGACGCTCGCCTCCCCTTCCCAGCCCAGCGCGCAGCTGACGCTCATGCGGCACGACGAGTCCGTCGCCGTCGTCCCCGATCTGAGCATCGAGGTGGACGACGTGGACACGGTGTACGCGGCGGTCGTCGCGAGCGGAGCCGAGATCGTCTACCCGCTGCGCGACGAGGCGTGGGGGGTGCGGCGGTTCTTCGTCACCGATCCCAACGGCCGGGTGGTCAATGTGGTGAGTCACCTCCGGCAGTGACACAGGCGGCCTCCTCCGGGCCGGGCGACCCGATTTCGTCGAGATGGTTCTCCACCCAGGCGCGTACCTGCCCGAGCGGTTCGGCGACGCTCACGCCGAGCGCCGTGAGCGCGTACTCCACATGGAGAGGTACGGCCGGGTAGACCGTGCGGTCGACGAAGCCGTGGTCCTCCAGCCGGCGCAGGGTGCTCGTCAGCACCTTGGGGCTGACGCCCTGCAGCCGTCGCTGCAGCGCGCCGAACCGCTGCGGCCCCTCCTCCAGCGCGCCGATCGCCAGCGCGGCCCACTTGTTGGCCAGCAGATCGAGCACATCCCGGCACGGGCACTGGGCCGCGTAGACGTCGTGCTCGGCGTGTCGGCCCGTCGTACAGGTGATGGCCATCGCGCGTCCCTCCATACTGCCCTGAGCTGCATACTTCCCCAGAGATAGTAATTGCCCTTGCGGGAAACCAATACCCCGGGGATAGCTTGCGGACGTCGGACAGCAGCCGCCGGGGGTATGCAGGTGCCCCCGCACGCACCACAGGAGAACCGCGATGAGCGACAACGCGACAACGATGCGCGCGATCACCCAGGACACCTTGGGCGGCCCCGAGGTACTCCGGCTCACCGAACTGGCACGGCCGGAACCTCTGCCGACCGAGGTACAGGTACGAGTCCACGCGGCGGGGGTGAACCCCGTCGACTGGAAGACCCGCGAGGGCGGCGGTATGTCCGGCGTCCTGGGGGAACCTCCTTTCGTGCTGGGCTGGGATGTCTCCGGCGTCGTGTCGGCGGTCGGTTTCGGTGTCCACACCCTTCAGGCGGGCGACGAGGTGTACGGGATGCCGTGGTTCCCCCGGCAGGCAGGCGCCTATGCCGAGTATGTGACCGCGCCCTCCCGCCAGTTCGCCCGGAAGCCCGAGTCGGTCAGCCATGAACTGGCCGCCGCGGTACCGCTGGCCGCGCTCACCGCGTGGCAGTCGCTCACCGACGCCGCGCGGGTCGAGCCGGGACAGCGTGTCCTCATCCACGCCGCCGCGGGCGGTGTGGGCCACTTCGCGGTGCAGTTCGCCAAGCACCTCGGCGCTCATGTCATCGGCACCGCCAGCGCCGCCAAGCACGACTGGCTGCGCTCGCTCGGCGCCGATGAGCTCGTCGACTACACCGCGGTCCGGTTCGAGGACGCCGTACGCGACGTCGATGTGGTGATCGATCTCGTCGGGGACGGGCACGACGCGACAAGCACCCGCTCGCTCAGGACCCTGCGGCCGGGCGGCGTCCTCGTCGCCGTGCCCTCCGGCATCTCCCCCGGGCTGTACGACGCGGCCCTCGCCAGGGGCGTGCGCGCGACCGCCTTTCTGGTGGAGCCCGACGGCGTTTCCCTGACCCGGATCGCGGGGCTGATCGACGAGGGCGTCACGAAGGTCGAGGTCGAGGACGTCCTTCCGCTGTCCGACGCGGCCGAGGCGCACCGCCGGGGCGAGCGGGGACGGACCCGCGGCAAGCTCGTCCTGCGCGTCACCTCCTGACATCCGCCGCAGGCCCCGGGCAGCGGCCAGGGGCTGGGCTCCGGCTCGTACACCACCCGCCTCAGCTTCGGACCGAGGCACGCGGGCGGTCTCCCTCCCGCCTGCTCCTGACCCGCAACCGGGTCAGGAGCCCCCGGCGGCCGCCCGCGCGTGGAGGTTCGTGCGCCACGGCCGTCGACCCGGATGCCGGTGCCGCTGGTCCTGCTCGTCCAGGTCCTGCCGGTCCTGTCGCTCCGGGTGCGGGTACGGGTTCGTGTCGCTGCCGCAGTCGGTGCCTGGACGCGATTCCGTGTCCGGGTGCTCGCGCCGGTGCCGGCGCTGGCGCTCGTCCTGTCCCCTCGTGCCCCCGGGCAGCGTCCCCGGCGTGCGGAAGAGAGCTGCCGGGGCGCGGCGCGGGGCGCACGCGCCGGGCCGCCGTGAGCAACGTGTCAAGACTGGCCTGGTGCCACTGGATCTCGTCCGGGTGATCCGCCACCAGCAGACGCTGAACCGCCGTCCGCGCGGCCTCCGACTCGGGCCGGCCCCGGCCGAGGTCCGGCCGCAGCCGCTCCAGATAGGCCCGTTCGTACGGATCGGCCACCAGCTCGGCCAGCTGGACCGGATCGAGCACACAGCCCGCGATGGCGGCCCGCTCCCAGGGGTCCCCGCTCTCATGCAGCAACTGACCGATGCGCCGACCCCGCCAGTTGCGCGGACGCCAGTCCTCCCCCGCCCCCAGCCCGGCCCGCAGCGGCCGTGGGAACCTTCCGGCCAGCAGGGCCGGTTCTCTGATGGCGAAGGACCGCAGCTCCTCGGCCAGATAGAGCCATACGACCGCGCGATAGCGATTGAGATAGAACCTCACCGGCACGATGAACCCCGATCGGGCCAGCTGCGTGAAGCGCCCCGGGCTGACGGGCATCAGCGCCGCCCCCTCGGCCGTGCCCACGGTCCGCACCCGCTCGCGCAGGGTGTCCGGGAATCCCTCCGCCGCCCGCAGACGGTCGATCTCCAGGCGCGTGACCTGCCGTCGGCCCAGGGTCATCCCGGTGACCGAGCCCGCGGTCGTCGCGCCGGCGATGGTGATGGTACGGATGTGTCCGAGCTGCGCGGCGAGCTCGAACTCGCCGCGTCGCAGCTCCAGTTCCCGCGCGGCCCGGTCGGCGCCGACGGACCGTGGCTCTTTCCCCGCGGTCTCCGCCGTCGCGGCCGTCGCGGCCACGGCGATCGTGTTCGTTTCCCCGGCGTCGTCGTTCCGGGTCTGTGACTGAGCATCGCTGACGGACATGGTGGTCCTCCCCCGTGAGGCGTAACTACTCTCGGTGACGACCGTAGCGCGACAGCGGCGTTTCTCGCCGAGCCTGTGGATAACTCCCGGACCGGGCCGAAATCCGGCCTCCGGCTCAGGGTCTTCTCCGGGAACCTCCGAGATGTCCGAGACCTTGAGGACGTCTAAGCCCCGGGGACGTCAGAGACCGCTCAGACTGGTGCCTCCCGGCTGCCGCGCCGCGACGCCGAGGTGCTCACCGACCCGGTTGACGAGCAGCGTCATCTCGTAGGCGACCTGACCGACATCGGCCTCGGCCGCCGTCAGGACGCACAGACAGCTGCCGTCACCGGCGGCGGTGACGAACAGCAGCGCCTCGTCGAACTCGACCATCGTCTGCCGCGCCTGGCCGGCCCGGAAATGCCGCCCCGATCCCCGCGCGAGGCTGTGCAGCCCCGAGGAGACCGCCGCGAGATGTTCCGCGTCCTCGCGCTCCAGTCCGCTGCTGGCCCCCGTCACCAGGCCGTCGTTGGACAGCACCAGCGCGTGCTTGATGTGCTCGACTCGTTCGGTCAGGTCGTCGAGCAACCAGTCGAGTCCCTTTTCCAACGGCATTGTCGTTCCTCCCCGTTCAGGTGTTCCCCATGGTTCCGCAACGCCCGTAGCCTTCCTCACCGGCCGCTCGCGGGCAAGCGGGTCCCCGGGGCGTCGCGTCGCGTCGGCCGCTCCGGCGGCGGAAAATGCGGACATGGCGACAAACATGAGCAAGGAGCAGTGGCACGCCTTCGTCTCGGAAGGTACGCGCACCGGCAAGCTGTCCACCGTACGGGCCGACGGGAGCCCGCACATCGCGCCCGTCTGGTTCGTACTGGACGGTGACGATCTCGTCTTCAACACCGGCAAGGACACCGTGAAGGGCCGCAATCTGCTGCGCGACGGCCGGCTCGCGCTGTGCGTGGACGACGAACGTCCGCCGTTCGCCTTCGTGGTGATCAACGGCCGGGCCGAGATCCACGAGGAGCCGGACCAACTGCGCGACTGGGCGACCCGGATCGCCGCGCGCTACATGGGGGAGGACCGGGCGCGGGAGTTCGGGGAGCGCAACGGCGTGCCGGGGGAACTGGTGGTGCGGGTGAAGATCGACAAGGTGCTGGCCTACGCGGGGGTCGCCGACTGACGTGCGGGCGGGGCGCCCGACACGACTCCGTGTCGGGCGCCCCGCCCAGCCGCCCAGCCCGCCCCGCCCCGCCCGCCTGGTCGGCGCCGCGACGGGCCGCGCGCGATCTCGGGCGTCAGGCGGCCGACCCCATGCTCAGCCCCTCGACCGGTCCGGAGAGCGCGGCCTTGACGGCACGGCTCACATCGTCGGCGAGGACCTCGCTCTCGCCCTTCTCCAGCGCGGTGATCACATCGCGGGCCACATGCCGCGGATCGTTCTTGACGACGTCCAGCCCACGGATCATGTCGGTGTCCGTGTACCCGAGATGAACCCCCACCACCTGTGTTCCCTGGGGCGCCAGTTCCAGCCGGAGCGAGTTGGTGAGCGACCACAGAGCGGCCTTCGTCGCACCGTAGACACCGGCTCCCGCCGCCCAGGACAGCGCCGAGTGAATATCGACCAGCGCGCCGCCACCACGGGCCGCGAGTACAGGGGCGAACGCCTGGGCGACGCGCAGCGCGCCGAACACATTCGCCTCGAAGAGGGCCCTGACCTCGTCGATATCGACCTCGGTCAGCGCCCCTCCGGCGAAGACCCCGGCGTTGTTGATGACGATGGAGACGTCGCCGGCCCTGCGCGCCAGTTCCCCGACCGAGTCCCCGTCGGTCACCTCCAGCGGCAGGGGGACGATCCGCGGGTCGCTCTCGGCGACGGGTGTACGGGCCGTCGCATAGACCTTGGCGGCTCCCGCCTCCAGCAGTTCCTGTACGAAGGCCCGGCCGAGGCCGCGCTGCCCGCCGGTGACCAGGGCGGTCGCTCCGTTGACGGTGGTCATGTCGCTCTCTCCTCATGGAACGGACAATGGAGTAGACAGAGGCGTAATCCATTAGCCTCTGTCTCCACGGTGCTCGCCCGTCGCGACATAGTCAAGTAGGATTCGGTTATGTCATGGGTAGCCAGTGAGCGATATCGCGTACGCCAGGCTCCTGCCGGACTCGCGCTGGTGCAGGAGCTGATCAACACCCGCGCGATCAGCGACTACGCGCCCGATCTGCTGGCCGATCGCGAGACCGCCGAGCGATGGCTGGCCGGCGCCGCCGGGGAGTGGACCCGTATCCACGGCCTCGGCTCCCCCGACTGCACGCTGTCCCCGTCGGATCCCCGCGCCCTGCGCGACCTGCGGGAGTCCTTCGAGCGGCTGCTCACCACCCCGCCCCCGGCGCCGGATACGGATCCCGCACCCGGCGCGGCGCCCCGTCCCGTACTCGTTCCCGGGACGGCGCCGCGTCCCGTTCGCGGCGTGACGGTGCGGCTCGCCCCCGACGAGCAGGGGCAGGTACAGCTGCTCCCGGTCGGCCGGGGGCGCGGCTGGCTGGAGTCGGCCCTCTGGTCGGAGACACTGCTCGCCCAGCGGGCCGGAACGTGGCCCCGGCTCAAGATCTGCCGCAACGGCGAGTGCGGATCGGCCTTCTACGACACGTCACGCAACAACAGCGGCGTCTGGCACGACGTACGTATCTGCGGCAACGCCGTCAATCTGCGCGCCTCGCGGCAGCGCAAGCGGATACGGGCCGCCGCCGAGGAGACGCCCCTCAGTCCCGCGCGGCGACCCGGGCGGCCCGGAGCGTGAGGTAGCGCCGTTCCGGAAGGCTGGTCGTACGGCGCGCCGCCTCCCGGTAGTTCGCCAGCGCGCCCTGCGGGTCACCGGCCATTTCGAGGAGGTGGGCCCGCGCCACATACAGCCGGTGGCTGCCCGCGAGACGGCCGTCGGCGTCGAGGTCATCAAGGATGGCGAGCCCGGCGTCCGCGCCGCGCACCATCGCGACGGCCACCGCCCGGTTCAGCGACACGACCGGATTGGCGGACAGCTGCTCCAGCACTCCGTACAGGGCGAGGATCTGCGGCCAGTCCGTCTCCTCGACCGTCGCCGCCTCGTCGTGGACGGCGGCGACCGCCGCCTGGACCTGATACGGACCGAGAGGCCCCTTCGGCAGGGTGGCCGTGAGGAGCGCGGTCCCCTCGTCGATGGCCCGCGCGTCCCAGAGCCCCCGGTCCTGCTCCGCGAGCGGGATCAGCTCCCCGTCCGGGCCGGTGCGCGCCGCGCTTCTGGCGTGGGTGAGCAGCATCAGTGCCAGCAGACCGGCCACCTCGCTGTCATCGGGGAGCAGTTGATGGGCGGCTCTGGTCAGCCGGATCGCTTCCCGGGACAGCTCGACCCGTTGCAGATCGGGGCCCTCGCTGGTGGCGTATCCCTCGTTGAAGATCAGATAGAGGACATGCAGCACGGCGTCGAGCCGGCCGGCCCGCTCCTCGTCCTCCGGCATCTGGAACGGGACCTCGGACGTCCTGATCCGCTGCTTGGCCCGGCTGATCCGCTGCCCCATCGTCGTCTCCGGCACCATGAAGGCGCGCGCGATCTGGCTCGTGGTCAGACCCCCGACGCAGCGCAGGGTCAGCGCGATCGCGGCCGTGGGCGACAGCGCGGGATGGCAGCACAGGAACAGCAGGACCAGCGAGTCGTCCCGGTCCGCCGGGTCCTCGCGGTCCGCCGCCGGCGCCGTCCACCGGTCCGCGGGCAGTTGTCTCGCCGCCAGGTCCTCGCGGCGGCGGCGCGCCTGCTCGCCACGTACCCGCTCGGTCATCCGGCGGCTCGCGACCTGGATCAGCCAGCCTCGTGGGTTGCCGGGCACCCCCTCGTCGGGCCACTGCGTCGCCGCCGCGAGCAGCGCTTCCTGCACGGCGTCCTCGGCCCAGTCGAAGTCCCCGAACCGCCGGGTGAGCACGCCGACGACCTGCGGCGCCAGCGTGCGCAGCAGGTCCTCGGCCGTCGTCTCCCCGTCGATGCGCGGATCCCTGCCCGGATCGGGCTCGGGCTCCACCGGACGGGGGGTCGTATCAGTCAGCGCTCACATCTCCTCGGGCGGTCCCGCCATCACCTGGTGCACCTCGACCGGCATGTTCAGCGGCTTTCCGCCCGGGCCTGGCGCTGTCGACACGTGCGCCGCCAGTTCCACCGCGCGCTCCGCGCTGTCGCAGTCCACGATCCAGTAACCGGCCAGGAATTCCTTGGTCTCGGGAAACGGCCCCTCGGTGATGACGGCGGAGCCGTCGCCGCCCGCCCGTACGATCCTGGCCTGGCCGGGACCCGCCAGCCCCTCCGCCGAGACCAGCTCCCCCGCCTCGGAGAGCTTCTGGTTCGTGTCGCGCATGAAGGCGATATGGGCCCTGAGTTCGTCCTGGGTCCACTCCGTGATCGGCGGGAAGTCCACGGTCTTCTCACTGAACTGCATCAGCAGCATGTACTTCATGACGTTCTCCTCACTGTCGCGCCCTTCTCGGCGCTCTCACTGACAGGTAGAAGCACGCGCCGTGATTTCGACATCCTCGACGGGGACGAGCGAAGTTTTCTCAAGAGAATCTCCACGCGAAGCCCCCTGGCGACCTCCGAGATCCCGGAACATCCCGGACATCCCGGATGTCCGGAACCTCTGGGACAAGCTACCCCCGGGAAAAGCCGACGGGAAGTGGGGCGGCCCGAGCGGTGTGACGGCCGCGCCGTGGATCATAGCCACATGGCCCATGACCACACACATGTGCAGGAATTCTTCGGCTCCCGGGCGGCGGAGTGGGACGCGCGTTTCCCCGACGACGGTCCGGCCTATGCCGCCGCCGTCGCCGAACTGGGGCTGCGTCCCGGTGACGCCGTGCTGGACGCGGGCTGCGGGACGGGCCGCGCGCTGCCTCCCCTGCGGGACGCGGTGGGCGCGCGGGGCACGGTCCTGGGCGTGGATCTGACCCCGGAGATGCTCGCCGCGGCCGTACGGGCCGGCCGTCGCGCCGCCGGACAGCTGCTGCTCGCGGATGTGAGCCGGCTGCCGGTGCGTTCCGCGGCGCTGGACGCGGTGTTCGGTGCGGGGCTGATCGCGCACCTCCCGCACCCCGGCGACAATCTGCGGGAGCTGGCCCGCGTCGTACGGCCGGGGGGCCGGCTGGCGCTGTTCCATCCCGTCGGCCGGGCGGCGCTGGCGGCCCGGCAGGGCCGGCGGATCACGGACGGGGATCTGCGCGCCGAGCCCAACCTCCGCCCGCTGCTGGCCGGTTCGGGCTGGCGGCTGGAGTCGTACACCGACGAGGACTCCCGCTTCCTGGCCCTGGCCGTACGCCACGGCTGATCCCCGCGTCCCGGCCCTTCGCGGCAGCGCCACGGCCGGGCCCCGTCCCGGCTGCTCCCGGCGCGCACCGGGGAAGGGCCTCTTCTGCCGGAGCCCGGTCGACCGTACGTTGGAAGGGCGGCCCCGACGGCCGCGCGGCCCCGAGCAGCGCCAGGCAGCAGGGAAGGTGGACCCCGTGTTCAGCAGACTGCGCAGGATCCTCGTGTCGGACCGTGCCACCGCCCCGGCCGCGGAACGGTCCCCGGCCCGGCCGCACAACATATTCGAGGCCGCCGCCACCTATGTGTCGGCGTGCGCGGAGGACGATCAGCAGCGGATCGACGAGGCGGCGGGCTGGGTCTCACCGGAGGCGCTCTCCTTCGGTGTCAGCGAACTCGCCTGCCGCGCGGTCATCGCGCTCGCCCGCGAGCGCGACGAGTCGCCGCAGACCGTGGCCCGCGGCCTGCTCGGCCTGCCCGTGGCCGGGCCCTGAGCGGGAAAGCCTGCTCGTACCGCGCTCTCGACGTCCGGGTTACCCACTGGTTAGGGTGCGCCGACAACCGATGGGTTCGGGAGGCGCGGTGACCGGAACGGAAGACTCCGTGGACGACGACGCACTGTATGTGCTCACCGCCGCGCTGCTCACACCGGCGGGATTCCCTGCCGTACTCGGCGACGACTACCCGGAGGCCTGTGCCGCCCTCGGTCTCGATCCGTACGACCGGGGGTATGGGCTGGTCATGGGCCAGGACGGCGACGGGGCCCGCTGGACCGTGGTGGTGGACGACGTGTCGCTGGTCGCGGTCGCGATCGCGGCCTGGGACTGCGGCATGGAGCACGACCTGTCCCCGGGGGAACGGACCGTGGTGTGCGCCCTGCCCGGCTGGCCGGTCGCCCTGGCGGTCGCGGCGCCCGGCGTACCCGCCCCGCACGACCCGGAACCGGAACCCGGCGCCGGGGAGGATCGCCTCCGGCCGCCTCTCGCGCCGCCCGACACGGAGACATGGGGCCCGGCTCAGCGGCGCCTCGGCGCGGACGGAATCGCGCTCCAGTGGACGGCGTGGCGGGAACAGCTGCACGGCAGGGAACCGGAGGCCGCCGACGGCGACGGAGCACCGGCGCCCGCCCACGAAGGGGTGCGGCGCGTGCTGAAGGAGCTGCGCGGCTATCTGGACACGCCACCGCCACCCGGCCGGGTCCGCTCCGGCTTCGCCCCCGGCGAGGCGCGGACCCTGCGCGCCGACGGTCCCGGCTGGTCCTTCGTCGCCAGGACCGACGACATGGCGTTCGTCCTGCTGGACGAGGAGCCGGGGGAAGTGCTGCCGGTCGGCCGGGGCGCG
Source organism: Streptomyces sp. NPDC039430 (assembly GCF_055639435.1). Lineage (NCBI taxonomy): Bacteria > Bacillati > Actinomycetota > Actinomycetes > Kitasatosporales > Streptomycetaceae > Streptomyces > Streptomyces sp. NPDC039430. The sequence continues at coordinate 442,037 of NZ_JBVKAK010000004.1, forward strand.
GAACTGCCTCACCTGCTGAAGGCGCTCGACGACATGGCCGTACGGCCGGCCTGACACCCGCGACACCCGCGCGGACGGCGCCCCACGAGCGGCGCCCCACCCGGACGGCCGGCTTCCGGTCGCGGGACCTACGGCGTGCGCGTGCGGGGCCCCCGGGCCGTCCGGCCCAGGACCCCGCACGCGGGTGACTCACCCCGGCCGGGTCAGCGGCCGAGTTCCTTCCGGCTGATCCTCCGCAGCCTGCGGCGCTGCGACGGGTCCAGCATCAGATACGCGGCCGCCGGCACGCCGAGCACCACCAGTAGCGAGAACCAGAATCCGATCAGCGGTATCAGAAGAAGGCCAACGGCCACTCCCCCGATGGCGATCTTCGTACGTGTCGACATCCCGACGCCTCCTTCGCGGCCAAGCCGCTTCCTGCCCAGTGAACGCGCACGGGCGTCCGCCAGTTCCACTATGCGCCCGCGCGCAGCGGTTCGCCGACCTCATGCATATGGCCGAGCGCCTGGCGGTACGACTCGATCAGTCCGGTCTCCGTGTACGGGAGCCCCAGCGCGAGGCAGTGGGCGCGCACCATCGGCTGGGCGAGCCGCAGATGGGGGCGCGGCATGCTGGGGAAGAGGTGGTGCTCGATCTGGTAGTTCAGCCCGCCGAGGAACCAGTCGGTCAGAAGTCCGCCGCGGACGTTCCGCGAGGTCAGGACCTGACGGCGGAGATGGCCCCAGCCCTCGCTGTTCTCCGGATCGGGCATCTCCATGCCCTTGTGGTTGGGCGCGAAGGCCATGCCCAGATGGAGACCGAGGAGCATCTGGTTGATCACGGCGAAGACAACGGCCTGGCCGACGCTCATCGTGGTCAGCAGCAGGGTCACGTACGCCACGACATGCGCGGCGAGCAGCGCCCCCTCGGTCACCCGCCGGCGGGCGGGCATCCGGTCGTCGCCGCGGGAGAAGACGGCCTGGAAGCCGTACACCTTGAGGGCGATGCCCTCCAGCGTGGTCAGCGGGAAGAACAGCCATGCCTGGTGGCGGGTGAGCCAGCGGCGCAGTCCCGTCCGGCCCGCCGTCTGGTGCTGGGTGAAGACGAGGATGTCGGCGGCGACGTCCGGGTCCTTGTCGATGTGATTGGGGTTGGCGTGGTGCCGGTTGTGCTTGTCGTTCCACCACTCCTGGCTCATTCCGAGCATCAGGTTGGCGTGGACGAGCTGGATGACACGGCCTCTGCCCCGGTCGGCGGTGATCTGGGCGTGCCCCGCGTCATGGCCGACGAACGCCATACGCGCCGATACGACGGCCAGCGGGGGCGCGAGGAGCAGCGTCCACCAGGAGGATCCGAGGAGCACCATTCCGGCGACGATCGCGGCCAGGAAGAGGAAGTTGACGGTGATGCCCCGGGCGTACCAGGCGACCCGTCGCTCCAGGAGGCCCTGTTCCTTGACCGTACGCAGGAGAGGGGTGAAGTCGCTGCCGCCGGCGCGGCCGACTGCGGGGTCGGGTATGGGCTCCGCGAGGGGGCTGGCGGCGGCTTGGGGCATGTCGGTCTCCGGTCTGTAGGCCGAGGTGGGCGCTGAGAGAGGGCCGCGCGGACTGCGTCGGCCCCTGTGAAACGTAGGGGTGTGTGCTACCTGGCAGCCATGAGGCCACCACCCGGAACGGGTGGGTGCTGACCGGGGGGGTGGGGGTGGTGCTGGCTACACCTGGGGTGTCGCGGGAGTGAGCCGGGTCACGGCGGTGCCGTCGCCGCGTGGCTTCGCGGTGGGGTACCCTCGGCGGCTCCGACCCGCATTAGTCAAACTTGAGGAATGCGTCTTCGCTGTGCACAGGCTCCCTGCGGCAACGCTCTCCCGAACCGCCGAACTCCCAACGTGTTCCACCGTCTTTCTCCCCGCGGATCCGGCTCGCACCGGACGGATCGCCTTCTGGCGATCCGACGGCGCGGAGCCGCCGTCCGGACCGGGCTCCCCGGAGGAACTGGCCGTCGTCGACACCGAAGGCCACCTTCTCACGGTCCGGGCGCTGTTGACTCCCGTATCCGCCGCTCTCCCGGTGCTCACCAGGGCCCGCGCCGCGGCGAACACATCGCCGTCCGCCGCCTTCTGGGGCGCCGCGGCGCTGCTGGCCCTGCAACTCGCCGCCCGTGGGCGGCTGTTGCCCGGCCTCACCGGTACGGATCACGACGCGTGGCGGGCCGGACCGCTGAGCGCCGAGGATCTGGAGCGGATCCGCGCGCTGGCCGCGTCCATGCCGCCCAGCGCGCACGCCGTACCGCTCGGCACCGCCGCCGGCCCACCGGCCGGCCCGGTGGACACGCTCCTTCTCCCCCGGCCCGAAGGGCTCTTGAGGGCTTTCCTCGACGCCGTCGCCGACGGGCTGCCGCGTACGCCGGCGGCCACGCTCGTCGCGGCGGGGCCCGCCTTCGCCGCCACCCCGCCGCGGCGCTTTCCCGAACTGCGTGACTGGGCCGGGGATGTGGCGGCGGGGCACGACGCGGGCGTACGGCTCTCGCTGCGCGTCGAACTGCCGGGCCTGGCCGACGACGCGTCGGGCACACCGGGGCCGGTCTTCCGCGCCGTCCTCCAGATGCACAGCGTCAGCGATCCCTCGGCGGTCGCCGACGCCGCCGACGTGTGGTCGGGTTCGGCGGCGGCCTTCGGGCCGCGCGCCCGGCTGGACGCCCTGCTCGCGCTGCGCCGCGCCGCCCGCGCCTGGCCGCCGCTCGCCCCGCTGCTCTCGGCCGCCGTGCCGGACTCCATCGAGCTGGCGGACGAGGAGGTCACCGAACTGCTCGGGGAGGCGGCCGGAGCGCTCGCCGCGACCGGCGTCCAGGTGCACTGGCCACGGGAGCCGGCGCGCACACTGACGGCCCGCGCGGTGATCGGCCCCCCGGAGGAAGGGGCCGGCTCCGACGCGGCCGCCGCGACAGACGGTGCCGATTCCGCCGGAACCGGCGGATCCCCGCGGCGGGGGACGGATCTGCCCGCCTTCCTGTCGGCCGACGCGCTCCTCTCCTTCAACTGGCACTTCGCGCTGGGCGATCAGCGGCTCACCCGCGCCGAGCTGGACCGGCTCGCCGAGGCGAGCCGTCCCGTCGTCCGGCTGCGTGACCAGTGGGTCCTGATCGACCCGGCGGAGGCCAGGCGTGCCCGCGAGAGCCAGGACCGCAAGCTCAGCCCGGTCGACGCGCTCGAAGCCGTACTCACCGGCTCCACCGAGGTCGAGGGCCGCCGGGTCGAGGTTCGGGCGACGGGCTGGCTCGCCACCCTGCGCGACCGGCTCGCCGATCCGGAGCGCGCGGAACAGGAGATCGGCCAGCCGGCCGCGCTCGCCGCGACGCTCCGTGACTACCAGCTCCGCGGGCTCAACTGGCTCCACCGCATGACCTCGCTCGGACTCGGCGGCTGTCTCGCCGACGACATGGGGCTCGGCAAGACCATCACCCTCATCGCGCTCCATCTGCACCGGCAGACCGACCCGGCGGCGGCCGGCCCGACCCTGGTCGTCTGCCCGGCCTCCCTGATGGGCAACTGGCAGCGGGAGATCGAACGGTTCGGTCCCGGCACACCGGTGCGCCGCTTCCACGGTGCCTCGCGCGGTCTGGAGGAGCTGGGTGACGGCGAGTTCGTCCTCACCACGTACGGCACCATGCGGCTGGACGCGGAGCGGCTCGGCGGGACGGACTGGGGCATGGTCGTGGCCGACGAGGCGCAGCACGTCAAGAACCCGTACTCCGCCACCGCGCGGCAGCTGCGCACGATCGGCGCCAGGGCCAGGGTCGCCCTTTCCGGCACGCCCGTGGAGAACAACCTCTCCGAGCTGTGGGCGATCCTCGACTGGACGACCCCCGGGCTCCTCGGCCGCCTCGGCACGTTCCGCACCCGCTACGCGGAATCCGTCGAGAGCGGCAACGACCCGGCGGCGGCCGAACGGCTCGCCGCGCTGGTCCGCCCGTTCCTGCTGCGCCGCAGGAAGTCCGATCCGGGGATCGCGCCCGAGCTGCCGCCCAAGACCGAGACCGACCGCGCCGTCTCCCTCACGAGGGAACAGGCCGGCCTGTACGAGGCGGTGGTACGGGAGACCCTCGCCGCGATCGCGGAGGCGGGCGGCATGGAACGCCGCGGGCTCGTCGTCAAACTGCTGACCGCGCTCAAGCAGATCTGCAATCACCCGGCGCAGTATCTGAAGGAGGAGCGGCCGCGCCTCACGGACCGCTCCGGGAAGCTGGAGCTGCTGGACGAGTTGCTGGACACGATCCTCGCGGAGGACGCGAGCGTGCTGGTCTTCACCCAGTACGTACAGATGGCGCGGCTGCTGGAGCGGCATCTCGCGGCGCGCGGTGTGCCGACCCAGTTCCTGCACGGCGGTACGCCGATCGCCGAGCGCGAGGCGATGGTGGACCGCTTCCAGAACGGCGAGGTGCCGGTCTTCCTGCTGTCGTTGAAGGCGGCGGGCACCGGGCTCAATCTGACCCGCGCCGAGCATGTCGTGCACTTCGACCGCTGGTGGAACCCCGCCGTCGAGGCGCAGGCGACGGACCGCGCGTACCGCATCGGACAGCTCCGGCCCGTACAGGTGCACCGGATGATCACCGAAGGCACGATCGAGGACCGGATCGCCGAGATGCTGGCGCGCAAGCAAGGTCTGGCCGACGCCGTACTGGGCTCCGGCGAGGCGGCCCTGACCGAACTGACCGACGCCGAGCTGGCGGATCTGGTGGAGCTGCGAGGGAGCGCCCGATGAGTGGTGCGTACGACGGCGGTTCCGAGGACGGTTCGCTGGATTCGCCCGGCGGCTCGCAGGACGGCGACGAGCGCACCTTCGCCGCCCTGGCGCCCGCCCAGGGCCGGGCCTTCGCGCAGACCTGGTGGGGCCGGGCCTGGCTGAAGGCGCTGGAGGACACCGCGCTCGACGGCCAGCAGCTGAAGCGAGGGCGCAGACAGGCCCGCGAGGGCGCCGTCGGCGCCGTGTCCGTACGGCCGGGACGGATCACCGCGGTCGTCCAGGACCGGGACGGCACCGCCCAGCGCAGCGATGTGCTGTTGCAGCAGCTGAGCGAGGAGGAGTGGGACCGCTTCCTGGACATGGCGGTCGACCGGGCGGGGCATATCGCGGCCCTGCTGGACCGGGAGATGCCGCCGCATCTGGTGGAGGACGCCGCGGGCGCCGGGGTCGAACTCCTCCCCGGTATAGGCGACCTGGAGCCGGAGTGCGGCTGCGAGGCCTGGGACCACTGCCCGCACTCCGCCGCGCTCTGCTACCAGATGGCCAGGCTGCTGGACCAGGATCCGTTCGTCCTGCTGCTGATGCGGGGCAGGAGCGAGCGCCGGCTCCTCGACGAGCTTCAGGTACGCAGCGTCGCGCGCGCCGCCCGTACGAAGGAGGAGCCGGGAGACGGTACGCGTGACGGCGCCGGCGGCGAGGAGCCGGGCGTACCGGCCGTGGCCGCCTTCGCGGCGCGCGGCCTCCTGCCCCCGCTGCCCGCTCCCCCGCCGCTGCCGCCGGAGCCGGAGCCGGGACAGCCCCCGGCCCTGGACACGGAGGGCGCGCCGCCCGCCGGGATCGACGCGGACGCCCTGGAGTTCCTCGCCGCGGACGCGGCGGCGCGGGCGCTGCGGCTGCTGTCGGAGGCCCTGCTGCCCGGCCATCAACAGCAGCCGGAGGAGCCGGAGCTGACGCCCGCGCAGGACGCGGTACGGCTGGCCGCGACGGCGTCCGGCCAGCGGCTGGTGGCGCGGCTCGCCTCGGGCTCCGGCCGGCGGCCGGCCGAGCTGGATCTCGCGGTACGCGCCTGGAGGTACGGCGGCGCGGCGGCCCTCGCCGTACTGGAGGACGCCTGGACCCCGGAGCCCGAGGCCCTCGCACGGGCCACGGCGGCTCTCGACGCCGCCTGGGAGGACGGGGACCGGCCTCCGCTGCGGGCGGGCGGCGGCGGTCGCTGGACGGTGGCCGGGACTCCGGCGCAGTTGCGGTACGGCCGCGACGGACGCTGGTGGCCGTACCGCAAGGAGCGCGGCCGCTGGGCCCCGGCCGGTCCGGGCGGCCCCGATCCCGCGGCGGCCCTCGCGGACGCGCTCGCCGGGGACGTGCCCACCGGGGAATGAGGTGATCTGTACGGCACGGTGGCCCGGTGGGACGCTTGTCCGGCCGGGCCGCCGGAGCGACGATGGTCACGTCCGGTGACGTCCGACCGGGGAGGCCGTGTTGACCGACACCTGGGTGGCTCTGGAAGCGGGCGCCGACCCGGTGAAGCGCCGGGGGGCGCTGCGCCGCGCGTACGAGTCGTACGCGACCGCGGGACGGGTCGAGCATCCGGTGCGGTCGGTGGTGGCGGCCTCCTGGCGGCGCTCCGCCCGTGCCCATGTCAGCCCGGAGGGCACGGCGCGCGTGGAGCTGTCCGACGACGAGCTGGCCGGATACCGCGACGCCCACCCGCTGGCCCGGGTGATGCCGCTCTTCCGTGAACTGATGGGCGCGTACGCGATGGACGGCGAGCATCTGATGGCCGTGTGCGACGCGCACGGCAGACTGCTCTGGGTCGAGGGGCACCGGGCGACCCGGCTGCTGGCGGGCCGGATGAACTTCGTGCCGGGCGCGCGCTGGTCGGAGGCCGTCACCGGAACGAACGCGCCCGGCACCGCGATCGCCGTGGACCGGCCCGTACAGGTCTTCGCGGCCGAGCACTTCCAGCGGCCCGCGCACCCATGGACCTGCGCGGCGGCGCCCGTCCACGATCCGTTCAGCGGACGGCTGCTGGGCGCCGTGGACATCACCGGTGGTGACCGGCTGGCCCATCCGCACAGTCTGGCCTTCGTGGGCGCGGTCGCGCGGGCCGCGGAGTCACAGCTCGCGCTGCTCGCGCCGGCGCCCGACGCCGACGCCGGGGCCGTACGGCTGACCGCGCTGGGACGTGACGAGGCGCTGCTGGTGGCGGCCGGCCGCAAGCTGCGGCTGAGCCCCCGGCACAGCGAGATCCTGACACTCCTCGCGCGCCGTCCCGACGGCGTCACGGGGGACGAACTGCTCATCGAGCTGTACGAGGACGAGTCGGTCACGCCGGTCACGCTGCGCGCGGAACTCTCCCGGCTGCGCGGGCTGCTCGGCCCCGGTCTGCTGCGTTCGCGGCCCTACCGGCTGGCCGCGCCCGTCGAGTCGGACTACGACACCGTGCGGCGGCGGCTGGCCTCCGGATCCGTGACCTCCGCGATGAGCGCGTACGCCGGGCCGCTGCTGCCCGCCTCGCGGGCGCCCAGGGTGGTACGGCTGCGCCGGCGTCTCGCGGACCAGCTGCGGGCCGCGCTGATCGCCCGCGGTGACCCGGGGCTGCTGGCGGACTGGGCGTACAGCCCCTGGGGCGAGGACGACCTTCCGGCGTGGCGGGCGCTCGCGTCCGTGCTCCCCGGACAGCAGCGCCCCGCCGCACTCGCGCGCGTACGCGAACTCGACGCGTGGCAGCGGAGGTGACGGCTGCGCCCCGGCCATGCGGGCGAACGTACATACGATGAACCGCTCCGCCGGCTGACCACGCTCGGCGCCTCCCGCGCTGCGGAGCCGCTCCTCGCTCCTTACTGTCGGTTCACAGAGCACCACGGCACCCGCCCGTGCGACGGGCCGCACTCCGCCGGGTGTCCCGACCGGAACCGGAGGAGCCTTCATGCCGGAGCTGTTCATCGGCGGCAGATGGACGGCGGCCGTCAGCGGGCAGACGCGCGAGATCCGCTGTCCCGCCGACGGCACGCTGGTCGCGACCGTCGACGAGGCCGGGCCGAAGGACGCCGCCGCGGCGATCGCCGCGGCCCGTGACGCCTTCGACCGGGGTCCCTGGCCCGCCACCCCGGCCGCCGAGCGCGGCGCGCTGCTGCTGCGCGTCGCGGATCTGCTGGAGCGCGACAAGGCGGCACTCGCCAGAGCCGAGTCCCTGGACACCGGGAAGCGGCTCGTCGAGAGCGCCTACGACATCGACGACATCGCCAACTGCTTCCGCTACTTCGGCAATCTGACGGCGGCGGGCGGCACCGACAGGATCGTCGACACCGGCAACCCCGGCGTGGACAGCCGGGTGGTGCATGAGCCGGTCGGTGTGTGCGCGTTGATCACCCCGTGGAACTATCCGCTGCTCCAGACCGCCTGGAAGGTCGCCCCGGCGCTCGGCGCGGGCAACACGTTCGTCCTCAAGCCCAGCGAACTGACCCCGCACACCGCCATCATGCTGATGAGTCTGCTGACCGAGGCCGGGCTGCCCGCCGGGGTCGCGAATCTCGTCCTGGGCGCGGGACCGACCGCGGGCGCACCGCTCAGCGAGGACCCGCGGGTCGACATGGTGTCGTTCACCGGCGGTCTGGTCACCGGCCGGCGCATCATGGCCGCCGCGGCGCCGACCGTGAAGAGGATCGCTCTGGAGCTGGGCGGCAAGAACCCCAATATCGTCTTCGCCGACGCCGCGTACGAGGCGGCCGTCGACTACGCGCTGACCGCGGTGTTCCTGCATTCGGGGCAGGTCTGTTCGGCCGGGGCCCGGCTGCTCGTCCAGGACGAGCTGCACGACGCGTTCGTCGACGACGTGGTGGCGCGGGCGCGCGCGATCCCGCTGGGCGGACCGTTCGACGAGAACGCCCGTACCGGACCGCTGATCTCCGCCGCGCACCGCGCCAAGGTCGAGGCGTATGTGGCGGCGGGGCTGGCCGAGGGCGCGGTGCTGCGGTGCGGGGGCGCGCGGCCGGACGACCCCGCGCTGCGCGACGGCTTCTACTATCTGCCGACCGTGCTGGACGAGTGCACGCCGGGGATGTCCGTGGTGCGCGACGAGTCGTTCGGACCGGTCCTCACCGTCGAGCGGTTCCGCGACGAGACGGAGGCGCTCGCGCTCGCCAACGACACGGTCTACGGGCTCACGGGGGCCGTCTGGTCGCAGGACGTGGGCCGCGCGCACCGGGTGGCCTCCCGGCTGCGCGCGGGCACCGTGTGGATCAATGACTTCCAGCCGTATGTGCCGCAGGCGGAGTGGGGCGGGATGAAACAGTCCGGCTTCGGCCGTGAGCTGGGGCCCGCCGGACTCGCCGAGTACCAGGAGGCGAAACATGTGTGGCGCAATCTCGCACCGCGGCCCCTGGGATGGTTCGAGTGACGCCGGGCCCCGGCCGCGTACCGTCGGGTCCTGAGCCCGCGCCTGATGCCCGCAGCGCCCATGACATCCAGAGCCAGGACGACGACGACTCCCTGAAGGCGTTCGGTTACAAACCCGAACTGAAGCGCACTCTCGGCACCTTCCACACCTTCGCCGCCGGAATCAGCTACATCTCGATCCTCACCGGAACCTTCCAGCTCTTCTACTTCGGCGTCAAGTTCGCCGGGCCCGGCTACTGGTGGTCGTGGCCGATGGTGTTCCTCGGCCAGCTGATGGTGGCCCTGTGCTTCTGCGAGCTGGCCGCCAGCTATCCGGTCGCCGGTTCGATCTACAACTGGTCCAAGAAGCTGGGCGGACCGCATCTCGGCTGGCTGGGCGGCTGGATGATGGTGACCGCCACCATGGTCTCCCTCGCGGCGGTCGCCCTCGCCTACCAGATCACACTGCCGCAGATCTCCGGCGTCTTCCAGTTCGTCGGGAACGGCAGCGGACCCACCGACGCCGCGAAGAACGCCGTACTGCTCGGCTCGGTACTGATCGTCTTCACCACGCTGGTCAACGCCTTCGGCGTCAAACTGATGGCCACCATCAACTCCGCCGGGGTGATGGTGGAACTGATCGCCGCGATCGTACTGATCGGGCTGCTGGCCGCGCACATCACCCGCGGCCCCGGCGCGATCGTCACGACCGGCGGTTTCGGCGCCGGTCAGCCGCTCGGCTACTTCGGGGCCTTCCTGACCGCGTCGCTCGCCTCCGCGTATGTGATGTACGGGTTCGACACGGCGTCCTCGCTGGGCGAGGAGTCGCTCAACCCCCGTCGCAACGCGCCACGCGCGATCCTGCGGGCCCTCATCGCGTCCTTCCTCATCGGCGGGCTCATCCTGCTGTTCGCGCTGCTCGCCGTGCCCGATCTGCACAACAAGGCGCTGGCCGCGGACGGACTCCAGTACGTGGTGCTCTCCACGCTCGGTTCGACCGTCGGCCAGATCGTGCTGTGGTGCGTGGTCGTCGCCATCACCGTATGCGCGCTCGCGGTGCACGCGGCCGGTATCCGGCTGGCGTTCGCGATGGCGCGCGACAACTGCCTGCCCGCGTCCTCGCTGGTGGCCCGGGTCAGCCCGCGGTTCGGGACCCCGGTGGTGCCCGCCATCTTCATCGGGTTCGTCGCCATCTGCATCCTGGTGATCAATATCGACCAGCCGCAGATCTTCTCGGTGATCACCAGCATCGCGATCATCATGATCTATGTGGCCTATCTGCTGGTCACCCTGCCCATGCTGGTCCGCCGGCTGCGCGGCACCTGGAAGCCGGCCGAGGGACACTTCTCGCTCGGCGGGTTCGGGCTGCCGGTCAATGTCCTCGCCGTGCTGTGGGGCGCGGCCATGTCACTCAACCTGGCGTGGCCTCGCCACGAGGTGTACAACGCCTCGCCGCCGTACCACTGGTATCTGCGCTGGGGCGCGTTCCTCTTCGTCGGCGTCGTCGCCGTCGGCGGCTTCACCTACTACTGGTTCGTCCAGCGCACCCGCACCGGCACGCTCGCGGCGCACCGGTCGGCGGCCGAGGAGCCCGAGCCGCCCGCCACCATCCCCTGAACGCCTCCGACCTGGACCTGGAGCAGCGATGTCCGCGGAACACTCTGTGCGTGAGTTCGACTACGTGGTGGTCGGCGGTGGGACCGCCGGCGCCGTCGTCGCCGCGCGGCTGAGCGAGGACCCGGAGGTCACCGTCTGCGTGGTGGAGGCCGGTCCCTCGGACGTCGGCGACGAGAGCATCCTCAGACTCGACCGGTGGATGGCGCTGCTGGAGTCCGGCTACGACTGGGACTACCCCGTCGAGCCGCAGGAGAACGGCAACAGCTTCATGCGGCAGGCCCGCGCCAAGGTGCTGGGCGGCTGCTCGTCCCACAACTCCTGCATCGCCTTCTGGGCACCGGCCGAGGACCTGGACGAGTGGGGCGCGCTGGGCTGTACGGGGTGGAGCGCGGCGGAGTGCTTCCCGCTCTACCGGCGGCTGGAGACCAACGACGCGCCCGGCGAACACCATGGCCGGTCGGGGCCGGTGACGATCCGTACCGTACCCCCGAACGATCCGTGCGGCCGGGCACTGCTGGAGGCGTGCGCCGCCGCCGGTATCCCCGTCACGCCGTTCAACACCGGCTCCACGGTGGTACGCGGGGCGCACTGGTTCCAGATCAACGCGCGCGCGGACGGCGTCCGTTCCTCCGCCTCCGTGGCGTATCTGCACCCCGTCATGGGCAAGCGGCCGAATCTGGAGGTCCGTACGGGTCTCCAGGCCAAGCGGCTGCTGTTCGACGAGGCACGGCGCTGTACGGGGGTGGAGTATCTGGAACCCGACACGATTCACAGCGGCGCGGTCGCGGCCCGGCGCGAGGTGATCGTCAGCTGCGGCGCCATCGACTCGCCGAAGCTGCTGATGCTGTCGGGCATCGGTCCCGCCGGATGGCTGCGGGACGTCGGAGTGGATGTACGGGTGGACTCCCCCGGGGTCGGCTCGCGTCTCCAGGACCATCCCGAGGGCGTGATCATGTGGGAGGCGAAGCGGCCGATGGTCACCTCGTCCACCCAGTGGTGGGAGATCGGCATCTTCGCCGACACAGAACCCGGCCTGGACCGGCCCGACTTGATGTTCCACTACGGCTCGGTGCCGTTCGACCTGAACACCTACCGGCGTGGCTATCCGACCACGGACAACGCCTTCTGTCTCACCCCGAATGTCACCAGGGCCCGGTCCATGGGGACGGTCCGGCTGCGTACCCGCGACTTCCGGGACAAACCCGCGGTGGATCCGCGCTACTTCACGCATCAGCACGACATCCGGGTGATGACCTACGGGCTGCGGCTGGCCCGGGAGATCGCCGGCCGGGCGCCGATGGCGGAGTGGGCCGGGACGGAGCTGGCGCCGGGACCGGCGGCGCGCTCCGACGACGAGCTGTTCTCGTACATCCGCGAGACCCACAACACCGTCTACCACCCGGCGGGGACGGTACGGATGGGGGCGCCGGGTGACGTCGGCTCACCGCTCGATCCACGGCTGCGGGTCAAGGGGGTCACCGGGCTGCGGGTGGCCGACGCGTCCGTGATGCCGTTCCTGCCCACGGTCAATCCCTGTATCACCACGATGATGATCGGCGAGAAGTGCGCGGACATGATCAAGGCGGACGCGGGGTGAGAGGCGGAACGGGGCGGCCTGCTGCACCGAACGGATGAGCACCGGCTGAGCACGCCTGAGCACGGCGGCGGTGCAACGTCGTCGCAACGTCCCGCTCCATAAGGTCGGGCGTGGGCGCCGTCCAACGGCGGGCGGCGCGGAATCCGGGAGGCCACAGAGATGACCCGTTACGCAGCGCCCGGCAGCGAGGGCGCGATCGTCTCGTACAAGTCCCGCTACGACCACTGGATCGGCGGAGAGTACGTACCGCCGGCGCGCGGCCAGTACTTCGAGAACCCCAGCCCGGTCAATGGCCGCCCCTTCACCGAGATCGCCCGTGGCACCGCCGACGATGTCGAGCGCGCCCTGGACGCGGCGCACGGCGCCGCCCCCGGCTGGGCGAGGACGTCGGCGGCGGAGCGCGCCAATATCCTCAACCGGATCGCCCACCGGATGGAGGAGCATCTGGAGGAGCTGGCGGTCGCCGAGAGCTGGGAGAACGGCAAGCCTGTCCGGGAGACCCTCGCGGCCGACATCCCGCTCGCCATCGACCACTTCCGCTATTTCGCGGGGGCACTGCGCGCCCAGGAGGGCACGCTCAGCGAACTGGACGACGACACCGTCGCGTACCACTTCCACGAGCCGCTCGGTGTGGTCGCCCAGATCATCCCGTGGAACTTCCCGATCCTGATGGCGACCTGGAAACTGGCGCCGGCGCTGGCCGCCGGGAACGCCGTCGTACTGAAACCCGCCGAGCAGACGCCGGCCTCCATCCATCTCTGGATGAGCCTGATCGCCGATCTGCTGCCGCCCGGTGTGGTCAATATCGTCAACGGCTTCGGCGTCGAGGCGGGCAAACCGCTGGCGTCCAGCCCGCGCGTGGCGAAGGTCGCGTTCACCGGCGAGACCACGACGGGGCGGCTGATCATGCAGTACGCCTCCGAGAACATCAAGCCCGTCACACTGGAACTCGGCGGCAAGAGCCCGAACCTCTTCTTCGACGACGTCTGGGCCGCGGACGACGACTTCCGTGACAAGGCGCTCGAAGGCTTCACGATGTTCGCCCTCAACCAGGGCGAGGTGTGCACCTGTCCGTCTCGGGCGCTCATCCAGGACGGCCACTACAGCGAGTTCCTGGAGGCGGGCGTGGCCCGCACGGAGGCGATCGTGCCGGGCCACCCGCTGGACACCGACACGATGGTCGGCGCGCAGGCGTCCAACGACCAGCTGGAGAAGATCCTCTCGTATCTGGACATCGGCCGGCAGGAGGGCGCCAAGGTCCTGACGGGTGGTCAGCGCATCGACTACGACGGCGAACTGGCCGGCGGCTACTACGTCCAGCCCACGATCTTCGAGGGCCACAACCGCATGCGGATCTTCCAGGAGGAGATCTTCGGGCCGGTCCTCGCGGTGACGTCCTTCAGCGACTTCGACGACGCGATCAAAACCGCGAACGACACCCTGTACGGACTCGGCGCTGGCGTCTGGACGCGGGACATGAACACCGCCTACCGGGCGGGCCGTTCGATCCAGGCGGGCAGGGTCTGGACGAACTGCTACCACGCCTACCCGGCGCACGCCGCGTTCGGCGGCTACAAGCAGTCGGGGATCGGCCGCGAGAACCACCGGATGATGCTGGACCACTATCAGCAGACGAAGAACCTGCTGGTGTCGTACTCGCCGAAGAAGCTGGGCTTCTTCTAGGCGCAGGAGGAGGGCGCCTGACCTGGGTCTTCACCCGTCAGGCGCCCTTCGCGGCGCACGGCTGAGCGGTATGTCGAGATGCGCCGTCAATCCCGATAACTCCCACTGGTATCCCAGCTCTGACCAGCAGTTCCGGGGCATTCCCGGGCCGAGGTCTCGCCAAGTCTTCCTCCGCGTCGCCCATCGGCGCCTCCCAACGCCGCATGGACGCTTCGATCAGCCTGTTCGCGTGGCTCCGCGCTTCGGCCAAGAACGTGGCGTAGTAGCGGAAGAGGGCCTGGATGCTTTGGAGGGAGGCTCGTGGTTCGCAGCGTGGCGTAGTCCGCGAAGCGGAACTGGGACACCTGTGTGACGCCCGGGGGCCCGGCTTGTGTCAGGGATATGACGCCGCCCTTCGCCGCGGCGTAGTGCGCCATGTCGGTCGCGCCGGACTGCGCGCTGACCGATGAGATGGTGACGATCCGGCCCCAGCCGGCTGCCCGCATGTCCGGGACGACGGCCTGGACGCAGTGGAATGTGCCGGTGAGGTCTGACGCCGAGAATGTGGTCCCATTCCTGGACGGTGATGTCCGTGAACGGTGTGAAGGAGTCGACGCCGGCGGAGGCGACCAGGATCTCCACCGGGCCGAACTCGTCCCGCACCGCGCTTACGGCGTCGTTGATCGCATCGCGGTCAACGACGCCGTTGATCGCGTCGCGGTCGGTGACGTCGACCTCGTAGGCCCGCGTGGCGGAGCCCAGCACCGTACTCAGCTCGGTGACGGCCTGCCGTGCCGCGTCGCCCTGCCGGTCGAACAGGGCGACGCGGTGCCCTTGTTCGGCGAGGCGCCGGGAGATGCCCAGCCCCATGCCGGAGGCGGCGCCGGTGACACGGCCACCCGGCCGGGCGTCGTGGACTGTGTGGCGGATCGGCTCACTGTTCGCTCCTTCGTCGTCGGCGTGAGGGCGTGGCTACCAGGCGACCGGCAGTTCGTGGACGCCGTAGGTGGCCATCTCGTGGCGGAACCTCAGTTCTTCGGCCGGTACCGCCAGCCGGAGTGCGGGCAGCGCGATCTCTGGTTCCGCGCGTGCCAGTGACTGCCCGAGGCACTGGTGGACGCCGTAGCCGAAGGCGAGGCCCGCGGGCGCTGCGGCCGATGTCGAAGCGGTCGGGGTCGGTCAGGAACGTCGAGTCCCGGTTTCCGGCGGACAGGTTCGTGACCAGCGTGTCTCCGGCCCGTACGAGTTGCCCGCCGATGGTCAGGTCCTCAAGGGCCACGCGCACGATCAGGTCCTGGGCGATGGTCAGGTAGCGCAGGAGCTCCTCGACGGCGTTCGCGAGGACGCCCGGGTCGTCCGTGTCACGGATGCGGGCCGGCGCCTCGGGGTTCCGCAGGAGGGTGAGGGTGGACAGGCCGATCATGTTGGACGTGGTCTCGTGTCCGGCGATCAGGAGGATGTTGCCGTTCATCGCGGCTGTTTCGCGGGTGATCTCGCCCGTGCCGACCCGCTCGGTGATCAGCCTGCTGATGAGGTCGTCTCCCGGCTCACGCTCCTTGAGTGCCACCAGCTCCAGCAGGTAGCCGTAGAGCGCCATGCTGGCCGCGTGCCGCTCCTCCGCACCGGCCCTTCTGGTTGAGCAGGGTGTTGCTGTGTTCCTGGAAGATCTCGTGATCCGTGTGGGGCACCCCGAGCAGCAGGGAGATCACCAGTGACGGGATGGGCGGCGCGTAGTCGGTGACGAGGTCGGCCGGCTGTCCCTTGCTGATCATCTTGTCGGGGATGTCGTCGACCATCTCCTCAATCTGCGGGCGCATCGCCTGGACGTTCTTGACCGTGAAGTCCTTGGTCAGCATGCGGCGCAGCCGCGCGTGCTCCGGGTCGTCCATCTTCGGGAAGATCGGCGGCCGGCCTTCGGTGTCCACCGTGGCGGCGCTGATCCGCTCATCGCTCAGCACCGCCCGGATGTCCTCGAAGCGGCTCACCATCCAGACGGGCGCGCCGTGCCAGTCCGCCCGCTGCAACCCGTCCTTGTCGCGCCACTGCGCCTATTCCTGGGGCGGATCGAGGGGACAGCGTGCGTCACGCACGCCGGGGAAGGACGGCAGACCCGCCGTGTCGTTCATGTCGGTACCCAGACTCATGACTGCTCCTTGGCTTGGGGTCGGTTGATGCTGACGACACCGCTCGGACGCGGTGGTGGTCGTGCTCCGGGGCCGGCGGGCCCGCAAGGGGTCAGGCGGCGACCGCGCCGGTGACGGCCTCGTTCCACCGCGCGCCGGACGCGATGAGCGCCCGCCACGCACGCAGGGCTTTCGGGGGCATCCCGATCGCGAGTGCTCCGGCCAGCCGGTCCTGACGGCGGTAGGCGATCAGGAAGCGCCCCTGCGCCACCTCACCGTCCACCACCCTGGCTTCCTCGTGGTCGCGCAGATGCCCGTACGCCTGGACCTTCATCCCGTATTGGTCGGACCAGAAGTACGGCACCGGGGCGAACGGCCGCCGAAGCTCCGGGGCCAGCAGGTCGCGGGCGACGGCAAGGCCCTGCTCGGTGGCGTTGGTACGGTGCTCGACGCGCATTGCCGTACCGAACAGCGGGTTGCGCCACCGGGCCACGTCCCCCACCCCGTACACACCGGGTGCGGCGGAGCTGAACTCGTCACACAGCAGCCCGTCCAGCACGGCGAGCCCGCTGCTCTCCAGCCATTCGGTGTTGGGCAGGGAGCCGATGGCGACCAGCACGTCGTCCGCCGGGATCACGCTCTGGTCGGCCAGTCGCACACCGCGGACCTCACCGCGGGCACCGAGGATCTCCGAGACCGTGACGCCCGTGCGCAGGCGGACACCGTGGTCGACGTGGGCCTGGGCCAGGAACCGGCCGGCCTGCTCACCGACGGCCATGGCCATCGGGACCGGGCCGGACTCCAGCATGGTCACGTCCACTCCGAGCCCACGCGCGACGGCGGCCACCTCGGCGCCGACGAACCCGGCACCGACGATCACCAGCCGCCGCCCCGGAAGAAGCCGCTCCCTCAGCGCCAGCGCGTCTAGCAGGCCCCGGAGCGGTGCACCCCGGCCAGACCCTCACAGCCCGGCAGACGGCGGGAGCGGACACCGGTCGCGACGACCAGGCCCCGAAGGGCATCCGGGTGCCCTTCGGGGGCGAAGGGCACCCGGGTGCCATCAGCCAGTGTCACGGTCCGCCCGGCCAGATCCAGCCCGGCGGCGGGCACTCCCAGACGCAGGTCCAGGCGCAGAGCATCGAGATCGGCCTGCGGGCGCAGGGCGAGCCGGTCGGGCTGCCACTGTCCGGTCAGGACCTGCTTGGACAGCGGCGGACGGTCGTAGGGCAGGTACGGCTCGTCCCCGATCAGCGTGACCACACCGTCGTACCTCGATCGCCGCAGCCCCTCCGCGGTGGCCAGCCCGCGCCGGCCGACGCACCGACGATCACCACCCGGTTCACGACTCCACCAGATGGATCGCAGCGGCCGGACAGACCATCGCCGACTCGCGGACGGCGTCATCCAGACCGGGAGGGGGCGTCTCGTCCAAGGCTGACGCTACCGCAAGTGATAGTGAGCCATCGGATGCTACGGTCGGTGATGACGAACGGCCCTTCGAGACGGATGCGTGCCGACGCGGGCGCAACTCAGAGCGGATTCTGCGAGCGGCTCGGGAGGTATTCGCCGCCAGCGGCCCCGAAGCATCGCTGGAGGAGATCGCCCGCCGCGCCGGGGTGGGCAGCGCGACGGTCTACCGCCGGTTCACCGACAAGGAAGAACTTGTCCGGGCGGCCCTGGACCAGAGCCTGACGGAGATCATGTCTCCCGCCGCTGAACAGGCCCTCAGCGACGAAAACCCCCGGCGCGCACTGGCCACCATGCTGGAGGCCGCGATGTCCGTCGCGGCCCGCGAACGCAACACCCTGGCCGCCGCCAAGAACTCGGGAGCCATCGCCGCAGAGGTACCGGACCAGTTCTTCGCGACTCTGGCCCAGCTCCTTCGCCAAGGACAGCGGGCCGGCCAGATCCGCGACGACGTGGTACCCGACGACCTGCACAGGATCATGGGAATGCTGGTCGGCGTCCTGTGGAGCATGGATCCCGACAGCGACGGCTGGAAGCGCTACGTCGCGCTCATCCTCGACGCCCTGTCCCCGACCTCGGCCAGCCCCCTACAGCCCCCGGCACCGCTGCCGTCCGCGGGTAAGCCGGACCACTGGCCCGTTTTCTCCGACGAGTAAGGCCCAACGGCTCCGAGCACGAACCCGGGCCCGGAACGGCAAGGCAACGGGGCTGCTCGGCCCGGTGGTGACCGGCTTCCCGCGCGCCCCGCCATGGGGACCAGGTGGTCGATACGCCGCGAGCAGTCGGCGAGGTCCGGCACCAATCGTCGATTCCTGGCCCGAGTTGCCCCGGTCCGGCCGCACGGAACGGGTGTCAGAGGCGCTGTGCATACTGCTGCGCATGACGTCCCAGCCTGCCGCCCGGATCCACCTTCGACGGCCTGCCCCTGGCCGTACGGGTCTCGGCCTGCCGACGCCCTGGACGCCGTCGACCGGGGCCCGGACGTCGACCGCGTCCAATCCGCCATGAACACACTGTCCCTCACGGTCTACGAACACCGCCGTCTAGGCTCGCTGACGGACCTTCAGCCCTGGTCGGGGAACGCGTCGTCGATGATGATGTGCGGCTCTGGCCACCCGCGCCGCAGGCGGCGCGAAGTCCAAGATCCCCCGACAGGTCAAGCGCAGAGCACCAAGATGACCGCGATCTGCATCAGCTCGCGTAGCTTGCGTAGCTTGCGGACCGACGCCGCCACATGGGCGCCTCGCCCGAGTAGTCAGCTGAGGTGAGGCTGTAGCTCGGGACGGAAGCGCCCAGGTCAGCCGTGCTTCGGTGTCGCTTCACACCAGACGTGGCGCGGCCCGATCGACGTGCTGTACGAAGCCAAGTGAACCAAGCCACCCGAACCGGCGCCCATTGAGCACACGCTTACCTGGGCAGCTTCTCAGACGCGGCGAAATCCACTTCGGACGCGGGCAGCACCCGGATGCCGCGCCCAGGGAAGTCGAGGTGCCGGAAGATCTCATTGTGGTGCGCGATCGACTGCCCCGGCGGGGCGTACTCGCCGCTGTCGAGCCGGACGGACGTGGTGTGCCCGTCGGCGACCAGCACCACGTCATACCGGTGGCTCAGCGCCTGCCGCGCCGTGGTGTCCACACAGATCTCGGTCGCGAACCCGGTGACGACCACCTCGGTGACCCCGAGCACCCGCAGGACCTTGTCGAGATCGGTGTCAAGGAAGCTGTCCGGGCTGGTCTTGTGGACGACGGTCTCGTCGGCAGCGGGCGCGAGTTCGGGCACGATCCGCCAGCCCTCGGTCCCAGCTTCCATCCCGGCACCCTGGTCCAGAATCGTTACTACCGGTACACCAGCGGCTCTGGCGCGTTCGCGCAACCCGGCGATCACGGCGACGGTCTCGGCTGCCTGGTAGGCAATGGCCACTGGGGCGTTCTGCATGTCGATGACGAGGAGCGCGGATGCGTGTGACATGGGATCACGGTAGCGGCCCCGCTCTGGGCAGCGACGTGATCACAAAGAATCGGCCCGCCACCTCGATCGCCACCGGAGTTTGCCGCTGACGAAACAATTCTCACAGACACGCCAACGTCATCTGCTCGTGCCGCCTTCAGCGTTGGACTGCAAGCTGGCAGTTGTACGCCGCGTCTCGCGGAATCCTGACACACCCGCCCAACCCGGCCCGGCCAGCCCTCGCACGGCAGGGCTTCGCGTCCCTGGAGGCCCCTGGCCGGCCGTACCGACCTCACCAGCAACGCCTACCGCCGGGCCCGCGCCCGCCGCCTCGCCGCCTCGCCGCCTCGGCCGAGTGGCGCGCTCAGATGGAGACGGCACGGACGACGGTGACGGTGGTGTCGCTGACGTCGTAGCGGATGACGACGCCGCTGATGGTGGCCTCGCGTCGGTCTTCGGCGTCCTTGACGGGGGTTCTTCGCCGCGGGCCAGGCGCTGAAGAGAGCGGCATCCTCTCTGTCGGCGTCGGTGCCTCCGTGCCGACTCAACAGGCCCCCCAGTTGTCAGACGAACGACGAACCCCACCAAGACGTGGTCTTGGTGGGGTTACTAGTCAAGCTCAAGCGACGTGGGAGAGCGTCGTCGCGCCAGCATGACGGGCTTGGGCTTCGAGTGCCTCGACATCCCCCTCGGGAAGTTCCAGCCACACCATCCGCTCGTTCTCGATGGTGGTGAGCACGAGTTTCCCGCCCAGAGAGACCTCACCGCCGACGGTGCGGTGGGCGAGGCGAGCGAAGTCGGTAAGGCCATCGCTGGTGGTGAGGGTGTAGCCGCCGGGCAAATACATGCGCCTCGCCCTGGCGGCCGGAACGGACCGCCGCGGGTCGCGACGACCACGGCAGGGGCTCCGTCGCAGTAAATCCGGTATCTACTGCGGCAGTTGCGAACGCGTCTCCGCGGCCGAGCATCCGCCCCAATGCGGTTCTGCTGTGCGGACTTGAGGGGCGGGGACTGTCAGTGCCCGACGCCGACCAGGTCCGGCGCCAGCATGCTTGCCTGGGTCATGCCTCCAGATCCTCCGTCACTGGCAGGCACTCGGCGAGCAGGTCGACGATGTCGCGCCAGGCTCGCTGTGCGTGCCGTGGGTGGTAGCCGACGCCGGGGACCGCGGGGTGGTCGACCGGTGGGTGGTGGAAGGCGTGCAAGGCTCCGCCGTAGACCGTGAGGCGCCAGTCGACGCCTGCGGCCTGCATCTCGGCGGTGAACGCGTTCCGTTGCGCGGGCGGCATGATCGGGTCTTCCGACCCGACCCCGGCCCACACCGGGCAGCGGATGCGCGCAGCCTCGCCCGGCCGGCCTGTGGTCAGTGCGTTGACTGTCCCGATCGCACGCAGGCTGACGCCGCCGCGCCCGAGTTCCAGCCCGACGGCGCCCCCGGTGCCGTAGCCGACGGCGGCGATCCGGTCGGGGTCGGTCCGCGGTTCGATGCGCAGCACGTCGAGCGCCGCGTGGCCGATGCCCCGCATCCGGTCGGGATCAGCGAGCAGTGGCAGGCAACGGGCCAGCATCTCCTCGGGGTCGCCCAAATAGCGCCCGCCGTGAAGGTCGAAGGCCAGCGCTATATATCCCAGCTCGGCGAGAGCGTCGGCCCGGCGGCGTTCGACGTCGCTGAGCCCCATGCCCTCCGGTCCGAGCAGCACCGCGGGCCGGCGGTCGACACCGGCCGGGAGAGCGAGGTGCCCGGTCATCGTCAAACCGTCGGCCGGGTACTCGACCGTACGCGTCGTAATCGTCGTCATGAGACTGGACTGTAGTGA
Organism: Streptomyces sp. NPDC039430; assembly: GCF_055639435.1. Taxonomy (NCBI): domain Bacteria; kingdom Bacillati; phylum Actinomycetota; class Actinomycetes; order Kitasatosporales; family Streptomycetaceae; genus Streptomyces; species Streptomyces sp. NPDC039430. Next base: position 463,362 of record NZ_JBVKAK010000004.1, read on the forward strand.
TCATCGAGCCCGGTCCGGCCGGTGTTCTGCCACTGGCAGAAATGCGCGCGTGTCCCGACCCGAAGCGCTCATAACCAAGTTGCCGGCGAGCGATCACGTCTCTGCGTAGCTTGCCTGGCACAGATCCTGCGCACGCTCCACGTCCTTCGACGCGCGGAACTGCACCTCCAAGTCGCCCGTCCCGCGGTGGCCGAGCCCCGTCACGTCCCGGGTGAACCCGGAGACGAGATCGACCTCCTTCGGGTCGACCTTGAGGTACAAGGAGCTTGCTCCGCTGAGGCGGGCAGACGCAGGCGAAGTTCCGCAGACGCTGATACGCCCGGTACTGCTTGCGCTCAACGCGGTTCACGCCGTCCCCGAGGCCGAGCAACGCCTCGTCGACCGCGTTCACCAACTCGACCATCGACGCTTCCCGGACGTCGCCTACCGTCCGCGCGACTGCCTGTCGGCGCACCCGCCGGGCTACCTGCGTGCCGTCGCTCACGGACGCCACGGTCTCAAGGCCGAGCAGGTCGGTGCCGAAGAGCCGGTAGCGGACCAGGTGCTCGAACTCCGCCCGGTGGTCCATCAGCCACGAGAGGTAGAACAAGCCCTGGTTGATGACGCCCGAGTCGATGCCCCGCTTGTACTCGACGATGACCGGCGACCCGTTCTCGTCCAGCCCGATCGAGCTGATCCGGCCCCCGACGTGGCGCCTGGGCGGCGAGCAGTCCGATCAGCTCGTCCCGCCATCGGCGGACGGTGGACTCGGACACGTCGTTGCCATCGGCCATGTCGGCCAGGCGCTGGTCGTACGGTGCACGGCCAGAACGATCGATCACCCCGATCCTTCCCGGCGGCAGGAGGCCCCACCGGGACACCATCGCCTTCAGATGGCGCCGCAGCAGATCGGCGAGCTGGTTGACGGTGCGCGTGGAAAGCGACAGACGGCACTGACAGGTAAGCGGGCAGGTGCCTCCGAGTGATGCTCGTGTCCGCCCCAGACGGGCTCAGTGGATCTCCCCAATCGCGCCTCGGCCGAGGCGAGAGTCCATCGTGTTTGATGCTACGGCTACGCTCGCGGTGATCAACACAGAGGAGGTACGCGCATGGATCTCACCGGGAATACGGTGGTAGTCACCGGGGCCGGGCGCGGGTTCGGGCGAGCGTTGGCCCTGAGCGCAGGCCGATTGGGGGCGCACGTGTTCGTTTCCGCGCGCTCTCTGGCCGCGGCACAGAAGGTGGCCGATGACGTGACGTCCGACAGCGGCGCGCAAGCTGACGCGTTCGGCTGCGATCTGGCCAACCCAACCTCCATAAAGGCGTTCGCCGACGGGGTCACCGCCCACACCGGCCAGGTGGACGTGCTGATCAACAATGGGGCCCGCTACCTGGCAGGCCCTGATCTTTGGGATGCCGACGACGGCGCGATCACCGACACCATCGCGTCCGGAGCCACCGGCACCCTGCTCACGGTCAAGCACTTCCTCCCGTTGCTACGCGTTTCCACTGGTGCCGATGTCGTCAACCTGGTCTCCTCGGCCGCGGAAGCCCGGAACCATCGCTCTCAGGCGCACCCCGCGTTCTACGCGGCCAAAGCCGCGCAAGCCGGCTTTGCCGACGTCCTCTCCCAGCGGCTCCGCCCTGAGGGCATCCGTGTCATCTCGCTCTACCCACCGGACTTCACGGACGGCGACCCACTCGACGCCACCTGGGAACAGGCCACCAGGACCGCCGACAACCCGCTGACCGCCCAATCCGTGCTCGACTGCGTCCTTTTCGCGATCGGTCAGTCGCGCGACTGCTTCATCCGCTCCTTCCACTTCGAGCAGTTGTGAGAGCCTGCGCGGACCCAACACCACCAGTGCAGATGCTCGCCCCTTGCATGCTCGCTGGCACGAGCACGCAGGGGGCGCGAGCGGTCCTGGTCACAGGCAAGTAGTGAACCGGCCGTCGGGACGTTTCCGCAGCCGGCCGCGACCGGCGAGTCTGGCCAATTTGCCGCGGAGCGGCTCCAGTTCGGCCTTTACTCTGACGTCAACCCCCACACCTGTCCGCCCGCGCTTCCGTCAACCGCCTCACCAGCTGTTCTTCGAGTTCATCGAGTTCCGCGCCGCGCGGTGATCCGTTCCAGCAGCTGCGGCTAGCACTCGACCGCGCGGTGCTCCGCTCGGCGATCAATGCGCTGGAAACCGTGGTGTCCCGGCAGTGCCGAGACAGGTTGGTGCTCTGGTGATGTGGAGGACTGTACGCACCAGGGCCACAACGCGGCGTGGGTCGCGTGGGACCTCCTCGCCAGTGCCGTGACCGCATAGGTTCACCGGGTTGGTTGACTTACAGGTTGTTGGTGACTTACAGGTTGTTCAGGTAAAAGTTGCCGAGCCGGTCGACGGCGGCGTCGACGTACTCGGGCTCGTCGTACATCTCGTAGTGGCCGGCGCCGTCGATCACCATGAGGTCGACCGGGTTGGGTGCCAGCTTCCACAACCGCATACCGGACTCGTAGGAGTTGGTGTTGCCGATGCGTCCGGCGAGGATGACCTGCAGCGGTTGGGTCATGAGCTGATCGACCAGGTGATACGCGTCGTAGCCCAGCAGCATCGAATCGCCGCGCGAGAGGCGGCGGTTCGTGGAGTGTTCGTTCCTGCCCCGATCGGTGCGGTAGTAGGTGACTGCCTGGATCGTGTCGATATCGGTCAGCCCGACCGCTGTGGCTTCTTCCAAGGTGTCGGGCAGCCAGTTCACGCGGGTCAGCTCGCCGGAGCGGGTCTCTTCGATGCGCGCGTCGGCCATGGTGTCGAGTGCGGCCGCCGCGCCATCCGGCTGAAAGCCGCGGAACGACGTGCCCATGTTGCCTGGGACGACCGTGCCGACCGCCTTGATGCGATGGTCCGTGCGGGCGGTGTGCACCGCGTAACCTCCGCCGGCGCAGATGCCAAGGACGCCGATGCGTTCCGGGGCGATGCCGGGGATCGTGCTGAGCGCGTCGATCGCGTAGGAGATGTCCTCGCCGCGGCGGTAGGGGTCTTCGAGGTCGCGGGGCTCTCCGCCGCTTTGACCTTGATGGGCGGGGTCGAACACGAGCGCCGCGACGCCGCAGGCGGCGAGGCGAGATGCGTAGTTCGCGCCGATCTGCTCCTTCACGCTGCTGCCGGGCGTGGAGAGCACCACGGCGCGCAGCGGCGCCGCATCGTCGATGGTGTCGGGCAGGTAGAGGTCGGCCGCGAGATCGATCGGTCCGCGCGGGATCATGATGTGCCGCAGCATCTGATGGCGCCTTTCACGTAGACCTTTGTTCCATAACCGTCCAGTACGAAAGCCAGGTGGTACAGTTCAGAACTAATTCAGAACTGTACCACCTGGACGGATGGAGGGGCTTGCGTGGCGGTTGACGGGGCGCAACTGTGGACGCTGAACCAGCGTCTGCTGAGCGTCGTCATGGATGCCTGCAGCGCTGAACTGGCCGAGCTCGGGCTGGAGACGAAGGAGTTCTTCGTGCTGGCAGAGGTGGCCGCGTCGCCGTACCCTGCCGGACTCGCGGCGGCGCTGATGATCCCTAAAGCGAGCGTGACGGTTTACGTCCGCAACCTCGTCGCAAAGGGGTTCATGCGGCGCGAGATCGATGACGAGGACCTGCGGCGGCATCGGCTCATCCTGACTGCCGAGGGCGAGGCGGCGCGGGACCGCGCGCTCTCAGCGCTCGCGGCGGAGTTCGACCGCAGGCTGGCGAGGATTACCCCGCAGGACCGCACCGATCTGCAGCGCATCCTTCTGGAGATGCTCACGACGCCAAAATGAGGCCATGACGATGGGCGGTTGGCCTTCCCGGTGAATGCCTTGCCCGCCGGCGCCCGCCCCAGCGGATGCCCTTCTCCCTAGGACGCGAGCGCGTTACCTTGCGTTCGGCGGCCAGGACGTCGCGGTGACGGGCGTTGGCGTCGCGCCCACGCAGGCAGGCGTGCAAGGCCCGGGACTGCACGGGGTGGTTGGGGTGGTTGGAGTTGGCGATGGTGAACTGCCGCAGCGGTCCGAAGTGCGCCTCGATCGGGTTCGCCCACGAGGCGCAGGTCGGGATGAAGCACAACTCGATCTTGTTCTTCTTCGCCCACGGCTGGCCGAGCTTGACCGGGCGGGTGGTGGCCGTCGCGATGACGAAGTCCCAGCGGCACCGTGCGCCGGCCAGTCTCTGGATGTGGGTCGAGGACAGTCAGCTGAAGACAGTCCCGGGCCTGCCGGGCGTCGCCGGGCAGCACCGGCGACTCCACCGCGGCGGGCTTGCGGGCCTCCAGGGCGCATCGCCACCATCGGCGCAGCCTCACGCGGCGGCGCGACCTCGCGGTGCGCTTCGAGGGTCTGTCGGTAGCCCTCGCATACACGGGCCCGGCGATCACCGGCCGGCCCCCACGATCACCTGGGTTGTCCGCCCCCTGCGGCGGGCGTAGCGTAATTGGGAGGCGGCCAGCGCCGTTCGGTCGTCGGCTCTGGGAGCCGCTGCGGAGCGTGGCGGCCGATAGTCGGTATCCGTCGGCCGGGCCACGGCGCCAGCCCTCGTGTCGGCCATGGCGCCGGCCCCCGCGTCGGCCGCGGGGGCGCCCGAGCCAGGAGTCCCTGGCCAGGAGTGGAGGGATCATGACAACGACTGCTCGGCCGTCGGACGGCACGATCGAGACCGTGCCGCACGAGGTCCACCGGCTGACCGTCCAGGTCAACGAGTCGTTCGACGCCTTCCGGGAGCGCTACGAAGACGCCGTTCCCGTGTTCCAGAGTGAGCGATTCGCGAAGCTCGTCGAGGAGGGCGCCGACTGGCAGACCGTCCTCGACGCGACGAAGGAGAACGCTCCGCACAGCTTCATCATCTACTGGAGCACGGAGTTCACATCGCTGATGCGGCTGGCGGGCGACCGGGGCCGCTGCGTGGAGTACCTGATGGGCAACCACACCTTCGCGCAGCGGATGTACCGCTACAACCCGGCCGTCATGCTCTACGCGCCGCTGCGTACCGCGATCTTCGAGGACGCCGACGGTGCCACCTGGTTCACCGTCGACCAGCCCAGCACCGCCTTCGGCAGCTTCAACACGCCGCAGATCACCAAGGTCGGCTTGGAGCTGGACCACGAACTCGCCGCGCTCCTGGGGTTCCTCGACGTTCCGGTGCCGCCCGGGTTGCAGTACTCCTGAGAGCGCAGCGTGGCGATCGGGACCCGTGAGAGGGCGGACCGCAGCTGCGGGTTGCCCCCGTGGACCTCGTCGCCGGCGACCCGGCCGACGCGGTATCCGGCGTGCAGGAACCGAGCCTCGCCGCGGCATTCGAGCACGAGCCGAGCACGAGCCGAGCACGAGCCGAGGACCCGGCGAAGACCGGCCGCCCCTCCGGACACAGCGGACTGTGCCGGCTCAGGCGTCCGGCTGAGCCGGGCCCGTGGCGGGTGGCCAGCTTCGCAAGGTCATGTCGGCCACCTGCTGGAGGACATCGCGAGTGATGCCGCCGGCGGCCTGGACGGCGATGCCGTTCGCCACAGTCATGAGGTGACGGGCGAGCAGGCCGGCATCGGCGTCGGGAGGCAGGTCGCCTTCGTCGACGGCCCGCTGGAAGCGGTCGCGGAGGAGTGAGACGTGCCCGTCGCGCCAGGCGACGAGTGCGTCGCGGGCATTGCTTCCGGGCTCACCGGCGGCGAGGGATCCCTGGACACCGAGGCACCCGGCGGGGCTGCCGACGCCGGTGGTGGCCCGGACTGCGCCGTTGAGCAGCGCGGTGGCCACCTGACGGGCGGTCGGTTCCCGCAGGGCACGGGCCCCGTATGAGGCGGGGCCCTCCGTGTAGCGCTCCAGGCACTTCCGGAACAGGTCCTCCTTGTTGCCGAAAGCCGCGTACATGCTGGTGCGGTTGATACCCATGGCGCCGGTCAGGTCGGTGAGGCTGGCGCCTTCGTAGCCCTGTTCCCAGAAGACCCGCATGGCGCGTTCGAGGACTTCCTCGGTGTCGAATCCCCTCGGCCGGCCGATCGGCGCCTTCTGTCCCGTCTTCATGCCGTCGATCGTACCCCTTCTGTACCGGTCGGTGCGAAAGATGCTACGGTCTCATTCAGTACCGATCGGTACCGAATCTGAGAGGTCTTGATCATGGGGCAGTTCGAAGGCAAGACCGCCGTCGTCACCGGCGGCGGCAGCGGGATCGGCCTGGCCACCGCCGTTCGACTGGCGGCCGAGGGCGCGCACGTGTTCATCACCGGCCGGCGCAAGACTTTGCTGGACGCGGCCGTCGAGACCATCGGCCCGGCGGCGGCCACCGCCGTGGTGGGCGACATCTCCAGCCTGGCCGACCTGGACCGGCTCTACGACACGGTCCGCGCCCGGGGCCGCGGCCTGGACATCGTGTTCGCCAACGCCGGAACCGCGTCGTTCGCGACACTCGAACAAGTCACCGAGGACCACTTCGACGAGACCTTCGGCGTCAACGTACGGGGCACGCTGTTCACGGTGCAGAAGGCGCTGCCGCTGCTCAACGACGGCGCGTCGGTGATCCTCAACTCCTCGGTGCGCGCCGACGACGGCGTCACGGCGTTCGGCACGTACGCGGCCTCCAAGGCGGCGATACGGTCCTTCGCCCGCACCTGGGCCAACGAACTCAAGGATCGCGGCATCCGGGTCAACGCGATCTCCCCGGGCACCATCGACACTCCCGCGGTCGACGCCGTGGCCGAGGGAGCCGCGCCCGTCACCAAGGCCCAGTTCGTCGCGGGTGTCCCGCTGGGCCGGATCGGGCGCCCCGACGAGGTCGCCGACGCGGTGGCCTTCCTCGCCTCCGGGCGGAGCAGCTTCATCCTGGGCGCCAATCTCTACGTCGATGGCGGCGAGAACCAGATCTGACATCGGCGTACGCGACCCGGATGACACAACCCGAAATCCAGCGCGACAGAAAGGCCATCATGTCCGACACCGACCTGCGCGAGTTCTTCCAGCGCTACATCGACGCACTCAACACTCACGAGTTTCAGCGCATGACCGAATTCATCCACGACGAGCTGGTCATGAACGGCCGGCCGGTCACGCGGGACGACGTCATCGCCGAGCTGGAGGGGCACGGCGACGCGGTGCCGGACTTCACCTGGCGGGTCCAGGACCTCGCCATCGAGGGGGATCGCGTGGCGGCCCGTCTGTTCAACAAGGGGACGCCCGCGAAGGAGTGGTTCGGTCTGCCCCCCACCGGCGCCACCGTCGAGTACGGCGAATACGCCTTCCACAAGGTCCGTGACGGGCGCTTCTACGAGATGAACTATCTGATCGACGCCCAGGCAGTTCAGCGACAGCTGGTCGGCTGACGTCCGGGTCGGCCTTCGTCAGCGTCTCTGGGAACCGTTCGCGCGCCGCGCACGGCCGGGCGGGCCCGCGGGTTCCCGGGGGCGCCGGGCAGGATGTCCGTCGCGCCGGCCAGCGCGGTCGGTGCGCCGCGTGCCCGCTCGTGCAACTGGTCGGCGCGGGCCTCCTGCCGCGGCAGGAGCTCACCAACAATCACACCCCTGACACCGGCCCGCCGCCCTCACGGACGGCGGGCTCTCGCCGGCCCGCGGTGCCGTCATTTCTCACCGGCATCCGCACACCGAGCCATCCCCAACCGCCTCGCGAACCCCGCGGCCGCCCTCTCCGGGCATCCGCCGGCTCCGGGGCGGCCGAGCCTACGGCGCACCTCGGCCTCGTCCACCCGGCCGCCTTCCGGCACCCGGGGCTTCGTACCGATCACAGAGTCCGGTCCGTGTTCGCCGATCGCCGACACCGCCACTACTCGGTGGTACCGTATAGTGGTACTCGGTAGCACGCAGTACCGAGAGAACCGAGGGGGATTCGCGATGGACGACCTGACGGAGATGCTGAAGGGCACGCTCGAAGGGTGCGTGCTCGAAATCATCAGCGGCGAGGAAACCTACGGGTACGCCATCACCCGTCGGCTGAACGAACTCGGCTTCGCCGACGTCGTCGAGGGGACGGTGTACACCATCCTGCTGCGACTGGAGCGGAACGGACTCGTCCAGGTGACGAAACGACCGTCCGGGGTCGGCCCGCCGCGCAAGTTCTACGCGCTCAATGACACCGGGCGTGAGGAACTCGCGAAGTTCTGGGCGAAATGGCAGTACGTCTCAGCACGCATCGACAGGCTCAAGGAGGGCGGGAGATGAACTTCTGGGAGACCATCACCGGCAGCGATCTCACCAGGGAATGGAAGGCGTTCGAAGTCCGGGCCGCGGCCCTGCCGGACGAATACCGGGCGGCGTGGGAACAGATCAAGGGCCACCTCTTTCCCCATGCGGACTTCACCGGCCGCAACCTGATGCCGATCCTCGACGCCGCCCTGGGGCTGCTCGAAGAAACAGCGGCGGACGGGCAGAGCGTCCACGAGGTGCTCGGCGACGACATCCCGGGCTTCTGCACGGCGCTGGCCGGTGGACAAGGGGCTCGGACCTATCGCGACCGGTGGCGCGAGCAGTTGAACAGGAACGTCGCAAGGAAACTGAGCCGGCTGGGAGGCTGACGTGGGCATCCAGGACATTATCGAGGGCAAGAAGCAGTGGCGGGCGCATATGGCTCGGGTCAAAGCGCTCCCGCCGGACTACCAGATCGTCTACAAGGAGATGCAGAGGTACCTGTTCAAGGTCGGACCGATCGACCTGCCCGACGGGCCTCTGCTCCCCGGGATCGTCGACTTCTTCGAGGAGGGCGTCGCCGCCGGCAAGGGAGTCTTGCAGCTCATCGGCACCGATGTCGCCGCGTTCTGCGACGACCTGGTCAAGGACTCACGCACCTATGCGGACGTCTACCAGGAATCCATCAGCGGGGAACCCGGCACAGCCCGGAAGTAACACCCGTCCCCTCGCCCGCACGCGCGGTTCGTTCGCCTCGGCGCGAGCAGGCGCGGGCCGACCGGCCGGCGGAGCCGCCGCGGATCCTGCCCGCCGAGCTGGTCGAGCAGGACGCGAGACCCGGCCCAGCCCTGCCAACGCCCCCGGCGAGCAGGTCTCCGGCGGCCGGCCGTTCGACACCGGTGCCCAGCAGAACGACGGGGCTGACGCGTCGTCATGGCCCGTTCACTCGAACCGAGTTACCCCACAGCTTCCACTCCCCCTGTGTCCTGGGTCTTCGAAAGGAAGCCACCATGCCTTCATCTGTCATGCCCACATCCAGACAGGGTGACGGTCACCCGCCGCCGACCGCCGTCTCCGCCGTGGGGCTGCGCAAGTCGTACGGCGAGAAGCTCGTCCTCGACGGCATCGATCTCCGTATCCCGGCTGGGTCCGTGTTCGCGCTGCTCGGCCCGAACGGCGCCGGCAAGACCACCGTCGTCAAGATCCTGTCCACGCTCATCACCGCCGACGGCGGGCAGGCCCAGGTCGCGGGCCACGACATCGCCGCCTCGCCGGACGGGGTGCGTGCCGCGATCGGCGTCACCGGGCAGTTCTCCGCCGTCGACGGCCTGATCACCGGCGAGGAGAACATGCTCCTCATGGCGGACCTGCACCACCTGTCCAGGCCCGAGGGCCGGCGCACCGCCGGCGAACTCCTCGCACGCTTCGACCTGGTGGAGGCGGCGAAGAAGCCCGCCTCCACCTACTCCGGCGGCATGAAGCGCCGCCTCGACCTCGCCATGACCCTCGTCGGCGATCCGCGGATCATCTTCCTCGACGAGCCGGCCACCGGCCTCGACCCCCGCTCCCGCCACACGATGTGGGGGATCATCCGTGAACTGGTGTCCGGCGGCGTCACCGTCTTCCTCACCACCCAGTACCTGGACGAGGCCGACGAACTCGCCGACCGCATCGCGGTATTGCACGACGGCAGGATCGCCGCGGAAGGGAGCGCCGACGAACTGAAGCGGATCGTCCCCGGCGGGCACGTGCGGCTGCGGTTCACCGATCCGGCCGCGTACCTGTCCGCCACCGGCGCCCTGCGGGAGATCACCCGCGACGACGAGGCACTCACGCTGCGGATTCCCTGCGACGGCAGCCAGCGCGAACTGCGCTCCCTGCTCGACCGGCTGGACGCGGCCGGCATCGAGGCGGACGAACTGACCGTGCACACCCCCGACCTCGACGACGTGTTCTTCGCCCTCACCGGCGGCACCGACATCCCCGGCCACCCCGAGGAGACCGTCCGATGAACGCCCTCTCCCTCGCCGTACGCGACTCGCACACGATGCTGCGCCGCAACCTGCTGCACGCGCGCCGCTACCCGTCCGGGACCCTGAACCTGCTGCTCACACCGATCATGATGCTGCTGCTCTTCGTCTACGTCTTCGGCGATGTGATGAGCGCGGGCATCGGCGGCGGCGGCGCCGACCGCTCCGACTACATCGCCTACATCGTTCCGGGCATCGTGCTGATGACCATCGGCAGTACCGTCATCGGGCCCGCGGTGTACGTCGCCATGGATATGTCCGAGGGCCTCATCGCCCGCTTCCGCACGATGGCGGTCTACCGCGGCTCGGTGATCATCGGGCATGTCGTCGGCAGCGTAGTGCAGTGCGTCGCCAGCGTGATCCTCGTGGGCGCCGTCGCCGTGGCCATCGGTTTCCGCTCCACCGACGCCACGGCCCTGGAGTGGCTCGCGGCGTTCGGACTGCTCGCACTGTTCGCCCTGTCGCTCACCTGGATCGCGGTCGGGATGGGCATGGCCAGCCCCAACCCCGAGGCGGCCGGCAACATGGCGATGCCCCTGATCCTGCTCCCGCTCATCTCCAGCGCCTTCATACCGGCCGACACGATGCCGGGCTGGTTCCAGCCGATCGCCGAGTACCAGCCGTTCACCCCGGCCATCGAGACCCTGCGCGGACTCCTCCTGGGCACGGAGATCGGCGGCAACGGGTGGATCGCCCTCGCCTGGTGCGTCGGCCTGTCCGTGCTCGGCTACCGCTGGTCGATGGCCTTGTTCAACCGCGACCCGAGGTAACCGAGACGCACGCCCGGGTCGCCGCCCGCAGCCGCCCGGAATCCCTCACCGGACTCGAACCCACCGGCCAACGAGGCCAAACGCGCACGGCCGGGACTCCGTTCCCGCCCAAGGGCCGAAGTGCGCACACCGTTTGAGTACTTCACCCCCGCACGTGCACCCCCGGATCCGGGCCGGGTACCGCCGTCTCCGGACCCAGCCGCACCGGGAACCCGGGCATGCATACGGCGTGCGGTGTGCGGCGGCGGCACCCGGCAGGGCGGCCGGGTGCCGCACGCGTGGCCGAAAGCGCCCGGCTTGGGAACGTAGGCTGCCACGCATGCCACAGAAGCGCCCGGGCCGGAGGCTCACCACGACCCAGCAGGCCGCCGCATTCCTCGGTGTCGCCGCGCTCTCCGGAGTGGTGCTCGCGGGCATCGCACTGCCCGCCGCCGGGGCGATAGGTCTCGCCGCCAAGGGAGCGGTCGAGGAGTTCGACGACATCCCGTCCGACCTCAGGACCCCACCGCTCAGTCAGCGCACCAGGATCCTGGACCGCGACGGCGGTGCGATCGCGACGGTCTACTCACGCGACCGCACCGTCGTCCCGCTCAAGGACGTCTCCCCGCACATGCGCGACGCGATCATCGCGATCGAGGACTCCCGCTTCTACGACCACGGGGCGGTCGACCTCAAGGGCATCCTGCGCGCGATGAACCGCAACGTACAGGCGGGCGGCGCCACACAGGGCGCGTCGACCCTCACCCAGCAGTACGTGAAGAACGTCTTCGTCGAGGAGGCGGGCGACGATCCGGAGAAGGTCGCGCAGGCCACCCAGCAGACCGTCGGCCGCAAGGTCCGGGAGCTGAAGTACGCGATCCAGGTCGAGGAAGAACTCGGCAAGGAGAGGATCCTGGAGAACTACCTCAACATCACGTTCTTCGGGAACCAGGCGTACGGCGTCGAGGCCGCGGCCCAGCGCTACTTCTCCAAGCGCGCGAAGGACCTGAGGCTGGAGGAGGCCGCGCTGCTCGCGGGCATGGTGCAGTCGCCGAGCCGCTACGACCCGGTGAACAACGTGGAGGAGGCGACCGCGCGCCGCGACACCGTGCTCAGCCGGATGGTGGCAGCCGGCAGCGTCACCCGGGCCGAGGCGGAGAAGGCCATGGCCGCCCCGGTCCGGCTGAAGGTCAGCCGGCCGAGGAACGGCTGCATCACCGCCGTCAGCGGTGCCGGGTTCTTCTGCGACTACGTACGCAAGACGGTCCTCAACGACCCGGCGTTCGGCAGGACCGACAAGGAGCGCTCGAAGCTCTGGAACCTCGGCGGTCTCACGATCAGGACGACGCTGGATCCGCGCGCGCAGCGGGCCGCCAACGAGGCGGCCACCGCCAAGGTGGACAGGGGCGACAAGTTCGCGGCGTCCGTGGTCCAGGTCGAGCCGGGGAGCGGCCGGATCCTCTCGATGGGCCAGTCCCGCCCGTACGGACTGAATCAGAAGCAGAACGAGACGGTCCTGAACCTCGCCGTCGGCAACAGGATGGGCGGCAGCACCTATGGCTTCCAGGTCGGTTCGACCTTCAAGCCGTTCACGGCCGCGGCGGCGCTGGAGAAGGGCATAGGCCCGGCGACGTCGTTCACCACGGACTGGAAGCTCACCCTGCCGGAGAGCTCCTTCCGGACCTGTGACGGCTCGCCCGCCGGCAACCAGCCCTGGGCCCTCCAGAACGAACTGGAGTCCGAGAAGGGCACGTGGGACATGACGAGCGCGCTCGGCAAGTCCATCAACACCTACTTCGCGCTGCTGGAGCAGAAGGCCGGCCTGTGCGAGACCATCGAGATGGCGAAGAAGGTGGGTTACGAGCGCGGTGACGGCAAGGAGATCGAGGCACGGCCCGCGGTGACCCTCGGCAGTATCGACAGCACCCCGCTCTCGATGGCGTCCGCGTACGCCACCTTCGCCAACCGCGGTACGTACTGCACGCCGGTCGCCATCGAGTCCGTCAAGGACGCGCGGGGCAAGGACATCCCCGTGCCGGAGCCGGCGTGCTCGAAGGCGATGAGCGAGCGGACCGCGGACACCGTCAACCAGATGCTCAAGGGCGTGGTCGAGGACGGCACCGGTACGCGGGCCGGACTCGATGACCGTGACAACGCGGGCAAGACCGGCACGACCAACGACCGCAAGGACGCCTGGTTCGTCGGGTACACCCCCGACCTCTCCACGGCGGTGTGGGTGGGTGACGACATCGGCGAGAAGAGCTCGATGTTCGGCGTCACCATCGGCGGCCAGTACTACGACAAGGTCTGCGGCGGCTGCCTCCCCGGTCCGATCTGGCGGATCGCCATGACCGGCGCGCTGGACGCCTCCGATGCCCCCGCCTTCAACTCCGTCTCCGTTCCCCGGGGCAAGAAGGAGGAGACGGACGAGGACCCCGGGCAGGACTGACCGCGGGCCGGACGACGGCCCGCCGGCGCCTTCCGGGTCCGTCAGGGCTGTCAGCGCCTTGAGGGCCTTCAGGGCCGGCCACTCCGGCTGAGGGCACCCGGCGCGGTCAGTGGGCCGGTCAGTGGGCGCGCAGTGCCTGGAGCCGGGTGTCCGCGCTGGCGAGCAGCATGTCCAGGGCGGCCGGGTAGGCGCTCTGGTTCATCCGGGCGGCGAGCAGCTTGGCGGTCGCCGCGATGTGCGGGTACTTCTCGGCCGGCAGCCGGGCGTAGGTGGACTCCCATTGCCGTTCGTCGGAGGTGCGGGAGGTCTCGGTCAGGGCCAGGGCGGCGGCGTCGAGGGCCGCGAAGGCCAGGCTCTGGTCGATGAAGGCGTGGAAGATCAGGACCGCGTCGGGATCGGGGAAGCCGGCGGTGCGCAGGATGCCGAGGACGGCCTCGTCGGCGGCGATCTCACGCGGGCGGCCGGTGACGCGGCTGGCGGTGAGCACGGCGGCCTGCGGGTGGGCGAGGTAGGCGCCGTGGATGCGCCGGCCGAGTTCGCGCAGGTCGGTGCGCCAGTCCCCGGTGGCGCTCCAGCCGTCGAGGGCTCGGCCGATCAGTTCCTCGCCGATGGCGAGGGTGAGGCCGTCCATGCCGTCGAAGTACCGGTAGAGGGTGCTGGGATCGGCGCCGAGGGCGATGCCCAGGCGGCGGACGGAGAGCCCGGCGCTGCCGTGTTCGCGCAGCATCCGCAGGGCGGTCTCGACGATCAGCCGTTCGGACAGGACGGTTCCCCGCCGGGTGGGGCGCCGTCGTCTGCGCGCCTCTTCCGGTACCACCTTTTTGGGCATGGTGCCTGCCTCCCCTGCCGGGACGGACGGCCCCGGCCCCGCCGGGCGGTCGGCCGCGCTTATGCCAACACCATTGACCTTAACTCGTGCGCCCGGCTTTCATCCCCTCCCATGGGGCGCGGACCCGCGCGTACCCCACCGAGAACGAGAGAGGGATTCGTCATGCGTGTTCTGCTTGTCGGCGCCGGTGGCGTCGGTACCGCGATCACCCGGATCGCGGCCCGCCGGGACTTCTTCGGCCACTTCGTGGTCGCCGACTACGACCTCGCGCGCGCCGAGGCGGCCGTGGCGGCGCTGGACGGCGGCGAGAGCCGGTTCACCGCACGCCGGATCGACGCCTCCGACCAGGCCGCGGTCGCCGCCCTCCTCACCGAGGAGCGGTGCGACGTGCTGCTGAACGCCACCGACCCGCGGTTCGTGATGCCGCTGTTCGAGGCCGCTCTCGCGGCGGGCAGCCACTACATGGACATGGCGATGTCGCTGTCCCGGCCGCACGCCTCGCAGCCGTACGCGCGGTGCGGGGTCACGCTGGGCGAGGAGCAGTTCGCGCGGGCCGACGTGTGGGAGAAGTCGGGACGGCTGGCGCTGGTCGGCATGGGGGTGGAACCGGGGCTGTCCGACGTCTTCGCCCGGTTCGCGGCCGACGAACTGTTCGACGAGATCGAGGAGATCGGCATACGCGACGGGGCGAATCTGACCGTCGAGGGATACGACTTCGCCCCGTCGTTCAGCATCTGGACGACCATCGAGGAATGTCTGAACCCGCCGGTGGTGTACGAGCGCGAGCGGGGCTGGTTCACCACCGAGCCGTTCAGCGAGCCGGAGGTCTTCGACTTCCCCGAGGGCATCGGCCCGGTTGAGTGCGTCAACGTCGAACACGAGGAGGTGCTGCTGGTACCGCGCTGGGTGGACGCCGGGCGGGTCACCTTCAAGTACGGGCTGGGTGACGATTTCATCGACAAGCTGAAGACCCTGCACGCGCTGGGACTGGACGCGACCGAGCCGGTCACGGTCCGCGACGCGGACGGCGCCACGGTGCGGGTCTCCCCGCGTGACGTGGTCGCCGCCTGCCTGCCGGACCCGGCCACGCTCGGCGAGCGGATGACGGGGAAGACCTGCGCGGGCACGTGGGTGAAGGGCGTCAAGGACGGCCGGCCGCGCGAGGTGTACCTGTACCACGTGGTCGACAACCAGTGGTCGATGCGGACGTACGGTTCCCAGGCCGTGGTGTGGCAGACGGCGGTCAATCCGGTCGTCGCGCTCGAACTCATGGCGGGCGGGGTGTGGGCCGGGACCGGCGTCCTGGGCCCGGAGGCGCTCCCGCCGCGCCCGTTCCTGGACCTGCTGACCGCGTACGGCTCCCCGTGGGGGACGCGCGAGTACGAGTCAGGGCAGGGCTGAACGGAGACTCCCGGCGGTGGACCACACGCGGCGGCTCCTTGCGCTGCCCAAAGCCCCCTGCCCGCACGGCACTTCAGGGCAGGGCGCACCCGGGGAGTCAGCCCGCGGCCGTGTTGTAGTTGACGATTCGCTCCACCATGTGAGCGACGGCGCCGGGCAGTGGGTTGTCCGCCCCTTTGCTCACCACGTCAGGCAACCGATGTGCCTCCTCCGCGGTGACCGCCACCATGCCCCAGAACGCGTTGAAGCCCGAGGGATCCGCCGGCTTGTCGGCAGCCGCCTCGACCGTCGCCACGCCGCCCCTCTCGGCCACGGCCAGCGCGCCCATCTGCCGCAGTGTGCCGGGATCCCGCTCTTCGGCGGCCACGACGCTCCAACCCGCCACGCCTATGTGCCGCAACGCGGCGAGCAGACTGCCCGCACCGCCCTCGCCGGTGACAACGATATCGGGCAGGACGAGGGCCACCGGCCCGTGCGTCATCGGAAGGGCGGACCGGATCGCCCCGTCGAGCCCCGGCTCGAACGACTCGTCCTGGTAGACGAAGACCATCTGAAAGGTCTCGGCGTAGCGCGCGAGATAACTCACCGTGTCCAGTTTGTGTGTCCTGAATACGACGACCAGGCGCACGTTGAGTCCGCTTTCGGCCAGTTCAACTACGGTCTCCAGGCTGCGGTCCAGCACAGTGACCCCAGGAGCCAGACAGTGCAGCTCCTTCGCGTAGGGCGCCCCGAAGCGCGTCCCGAATCCGGCGCAGGGCAAGATGATCGAAACGTCAGGGATGGGCACGGACGAACTATGCATTGACTGGCTCTCAGGTTGAGTTGACGATCGGGAACCTTGCGCGCCTCGCCGGGTACGGGCCGCCCGAGGCCGACGCCGCACCGTCGGCCTGGATGGCACGCCGGCGCTCACCGTAGTCACCGAGGACGGCCGCACGCGAGAGGGAGCGTTGATCGACCCGCTCGTCGGCGCGAGGTCCCTGCGGGTCGCGCACCGCTGCCCACGGAGTCGGAAGTCGGCATCGACAGCGCCGAGTTGGCCCATGGGAGCATGAGCGGGACCGGCCGGAAGGCATGGCAAGACAGAACGGAAGAGGACGTGGAATGCGGGTGCTGTTGTCCACCTACGGGACGCGTGGCGATGTCGAGCCGTTGGTGGCACTCGCGGTGCGGCTACGGGCGCTCGGTGTGGAGGTCCGGATGTGCGCCCCGCCGGACGAGGAGTTCGCGGAGCGGCTGGCAGGTCTCGGGATACAACTGATGCCGGCCGGACCTCCGGTGAAGGCGTTGATGCGCGGGACGGCTCTGCCGTCGGCGGCGGATCTGTCCCGGTACCGGAACGAGTTGGTCGACACGCAATTCGACGTCCTCCCCACCGCGGTCGACGGATGTGACGCGCTGGTGGCGGCCGGCCTGGCGCAGATCGCCGCGCGGTCCGTGGCCGAGGCCGCGGGCATCCGCTACGTGTACACGAGCTATTCGGCGATCAACCTGCCGTCGCCGTACCACGCGCCGCCACCGCGGCCCGGCTGGCCGGAGCCGGAGATGACCGACAACCGGACGCTGTGGGAGCTGGACGCCCACAACGTGAACGCGCAATTCGGCGAGGCGCTCAACGGCCACCGGGCATCGATCGGTCTGCCCCCGGTGGACAACGTCCGCGACCATGTCTTCACCGGCCGGCCGTGGCTGGCGGCGGACCCGGTCCTGGGGCCGTGGCGGGAGACCCCGGGCCTCGACGTGACACAGACGGGTGCGTGGACCCTGGCGGACGAACGCCCGCTCCCGGCCGAGTTGGTGACGTTCCTGGACGCGGGCGCGCCGCCGGTCTACGTGGGCTTTGGCAGCATGCGCCCGTCGCCGGACATCGCCCGCAGGGCCATCGAGGCGATCCGCGCGCAGGGCCACCGCGCGCTCGTCTCCCGTGGCTGGGCGGACCTGGACCTGGTCGACGGCCGGGACGACTGCCTGGCCATCGGTGAGGTCAACCATCAGCGTCTGTTCGGCAAGGTGGCCGCCGTGGTGCACCACGGCGGCGCGGGCACGACGGTGACGGCCGCGCGGGCGGGCGTGCCGCAAGTCGTGGTACCTCTCCAACTGGCCGACAACCCCTACTGGGCCGGCCGGGTGGCAGCCCTGGATATCGGGGCGGCACTCGACGGTCCGACCCTGACCACCGAGTCCTTGAGCGTCGCGTTCAAGACGGCGCTGTCACCCGAGACCCGGGCGCGGGCCAGGGCTCTGGGCGCCCAGATCCGCACCGACGGAGCGGCGGTGGCCGCGAGCCTGCTGCTCGACGCGCTCCGGTGAGCGAGGCCGGCCCGGCCCCCGGCCCGGGGATGACGCCGAGTGCGGCACCGGACGTATCGCGGCCGTGCTGAGGGTGCTGCGACTCGGCGGGCATCCGGTGCTCTCCGGCATACACCCCGGGCGGGGAGTGCCCGTGGAATTCGTCTGGCACTTCCAGTTGACCGGGCCCTGACCCGGAGATCAGCGGCCGCCACCTGCCCGCCTGCTCCTACCTGGTCCGGTAAGCGCGGAGGAAGGTCCGCACTCCCTCGACGATGAGGGGCCGGACGCGGGTGTCCTCCGCGGCGTTCGCGGAGCCGAGCCTGTCCAGCGTGACGCCGAAGGTCAGCGCGATGAACTGGTCGGCCGCGAGCCGGGGGTCGGGGACGTCCAGCAGCCCGGCCTCGGCGAGGGCGGCGAACCGCTCGGCGACTGCCTCGTCCGGGGTGTCGGCCATGGAGTTGTAGCCCCGGTGCGGCAGGTGACCGGATTCCGCCCGGACCAGCCGTTGCAGCGTCGCGTACTCCGCTGAGCCGAGCATGTCGGTCGCGATGCGCATCGAGAACGTGACCAGGGCGTCCTCAAGACCGGCGTCCTCTGTGAGGTCGGTGAGGGTCTCGTCGAGGGTGCGCCTGATCGTGGTGATCAGTGACTCGCCGACGCCGTCGACGACCGCTTGCAGCAGCGTCTGTTTGTCGCCGAAGTAGTCGTAGACCGTCCGCTTGGACACCTCCGCCCGAGCGGCTACCGCGTCGACGCTGGACCGGTCGAAGCCGTCGGCGAGGAACAGTTCCCGGGCTGCCGCGAGGATGGCGGCCCGCTTCCGCGTGGACCCCTCGCGCAGTGTCTTCGTCGGTGTCTTCGTGGTCGGCATGAGTACATCCTATCGAACTACACTGCACGGTGTAGTGTAGTCCGGGTTCGCGGCGGGAGCTGTGTCCGCGCCGGGCCCGGCAATGACGGAAAGGATGTCCATGACCGCGACTCTGGTTTCCCCGCCCCGCGTCGGTAAGGCCGCTGTCGGGGCCCTCGGCGTGCTGGCGGTCGCCACCGGTGCCTTGGAGTCGGTGGTGACGCCGACGCTTCCGCTCCTGCAACGGGAGTTGGCCATGAGCCCCGCCGAAGGGGCGTTACTCAGCATCGTGCTCCTCATCACCGGCGCGCTCATCACGCCGGTCGCCGGCAAGTTCGGCGACCGCTACGGCGGGAAACGGGTCCTGATCCGGCTGATGGCGGTGGTCTCCGCCGGGGGGCTGGTGTCGGCCCTGGCGCCGAACCTGCCGGTGCTGCTGCTCGGTCAGGTACTGCAGGGAGCGATGGTGGGCGCGCTGCCCCTGTCGTTCATCCTGGTGCGAAAACACCTCCCCGCAGGGGAGTCGAAGGTGGCTATCGGGGTGGTCAGCGGGCTGTTCGTGGGGGGCGGGATGGCGGGAACGCTGGCCGCCGGACCCGTCGCCGAAGGGCTGTCCCGGCACTGGATGTTCGCGCTGCCGACGTTCGCGGTCATCGGGTCCATGCTGCTGGTGAACAGGCTGATGCCGGACGATCCGCCGGGCGGGTCCGACGACGCCGGGATCGACTGGGCCGGCCTGCTTCTCCTGAGCGGGACGCTGGTCACGCTCATGCTCGTACTCGCGCTGGCAGCCGACATCGCCTCGCAGCCACTCGTACTCGTCGCCCTCATCCTGCTTCTGGCCGCGTTCGTGAGCGGATGGGTGGCCGTCGAGCGCCGTGCGGCGGCGCCGATGGTCGACCCGCGCATGCTGGCACGGCCTGCGGTGTGGAAGTCGTGCGTGCTGACCTTCCTGATATGCGTCGGTACCTCGGCGGCGGTCTATCTCGTACCGCAACTGTTCGCGGTGTCCGAGGACGCGTACGGATTCGGGGCCGACGCCACCGCGATCGGCTTCTTCCTGCTGCCCGGCGCCGTGGCCTCGACGCTGGCCGGGCCGATCGGCGGGATCGGTGCGCGGCGTTTCGGCTCACGTGCCGTGGTCGCCACCGGCGTCGTCATGATGGCCTTCGGCCTGCTGGCCCTGGCAGCCGTACACACCGAGGTCTGGCACCTCGTCGTCGGCAAGGCGCTGATCGGGCTCGCCAACGGCCTGTGCGTCACGGCGCTGGTGACCACCACCGCCACGTCGGTCGACCGGAGTGACACCGGCATCGCCACCAGTCTGGTCCTGGTGACTCGCGTGATCGGGTTCGCCGTGGGTGTGCAGCTCAGTGGGGCGCTCCTCACCGCCGCGACCCCGGCCGGGTCGGAGGTCCCGGCCGAATCGGCCTTCGTCACCGGCTTCGTCATCGCCGGCGCCCTCACGGCGCTGTCCCTGCTTGTCGTCCGCACCATGAACAATGGAGTCAAGGAATGACCCGCACCGATCAGCCGAGGGGCATCCGAACCACGCTGGGGCGCACGGTCCTGATCTCCGGGGCCGGCATCGCGGGTCCCGCCCTCGCGTACTGGCTGAACCGCTACGGATACGAGGTCACCGTGGTGGAGAAGGCGGACACACCGCGCAGCGGTGGTTACCCCATCGACGTGCGCGGCACCGCACTGGAGGTCGTCCGGAGGATGGGAATCCTGCCCCGACTGCGGGACGTACACATCGATCTGCGCCGGATCACCTTCCTCGGCGGGGACGGCGGCACGGTGGCCTCGGTCCACCCGCACTCCGTCACCGGCGGTGTCGCGGGACGGGACCTGGAGGTGCGGCGCGGTGATCTGACCGAGGCGCTCTACGCGGCGGTCCGTGACGACGTGGAGTTCCTGTTCAACGACTCCATCGACACCCTCGACCAGTCCGGCCACGGGGTCGATGTCACCTTCCGCGGGGGCGGCACGCGCACGTTCGACATGGTGTTCGGCGCGGACGGTACGCACTCACGCACCCGGAAGACGCTGTTCGGCCCTGAGGTGCGGTTCCGCCGCTACCTCGGCTACTGCTTCGCCGTGTTCACCATGCGCAACACCTTCGGGCTCTCGCACGAGACCGTGATGTGGAACACCCCGGGCAGGGCCGCGGCGCTCTACGCCGTGGGCGACCACGACGAGGTGCATGCCTTTCTGAACTTCGCCCAGCCGGAAGCGCCGTTCGACGCGTTCTCGGACCCCGAAGCCCAACGGGACCTGGTCGCCCAGGTCTTCGCCGGCGCGGGCTGGGAGGTCCCCGGCATGCTGGCCGCCATGCGCGACGCGGACGACGTGTTCTTCGACGGGGTCAGTCAGATCCGTATGCCCCGCTGGTCCAGCGGCAGGGTCGCGCTGGTGGGCGACGCCGCGTACGCCCCCTCGTTCCTCACCGGCCAGGGCACCAGCCTCGCGCTCGTCGGCGCGTACATGCTCGCCGCCTCCCTGGCCGGCCGGGACCACACCGCGGGCTTCGCCGCCTACGAACACGACACCCGCGGGTTCGTGACCGTGAACCAGGGACTGGTGGGCGAGGGCGGGGCCACGCTCTTCCCGGCCACCGCCGAGGCCCTGGAGCAGCGCAACGAAAGGCTCCGCGATCTCAGCGCCATCCCCGAGGCGACGGGCCGCCCGGCCCACTCGGCCCTCACCCTGCCCGATCTCATGTCCACGACGTAAGCCCGGCGGAGGAGACCCGCCGCGCTCGCTCGCGGCTCGACGATTCGCCCTGGGCAAACGCTCGCCCGGCCTCGGAGACAGGCGCTCGGGACGTCGGGGACCTACCGCCCGGGTGCGCCGAAGCGATGGAGCTCCACCTGGACTCCCCAGTCCCGCGCCAGCTCCGCGATGCCCTCCACGGCATCCGCCAGCGCGGCCCTGAGCCGGTCCTGCTCGGGTCGGCGCCGCTCCCTGTCAGGCGCGGCGTCGACCGCCCGCCAGGCGGCGCGGTACGCCTCTTCCAGCGGTGTGACCCTCTCGTCGTACTCGATGATGCTGTCCAGCGGGAAGGCCGACCCGCGGCGCCGTGTGCCGGCCATGTCCAACTGGGCGGTGACCGAGAGAAGATCACCCACCAGCTTCACATGGGCCGGTCCGATCTTCCGGCTCATCAGGATGTCGACCAGCACCGCGTTCCAGTGCTCTTCCCCGTCCGGCATCTTTTCCCCGATTCTCCGATTCCCCGATCTCCTGCCGTTCCGGAGAGCCTCGCGGCCCCGGCCCGGCCCCCGGGAGAAGAGGACGCCCGGCAGGGGCGGTCGGCACCAGCAGCGTCCTGGCGTCGAGTGGCTCTGCGGACAAGGCGACCCGCCGTCTCCCCCGGCGGAACAGTATCCCACCGCATCAGTTGGCGATCTTCACGCGAACCGCACACCGTGCCATGGCACCACGCCTCGCACGTCGACAAGTCAGCCCTGCTCGACCGGCAGCGCCCTGACGGCCCGCCCCCGAAGAAGCCGGAGACGGTCGCGAGTTGCTCTGTGCGCAGGACCGTCCCGGGCCGGGCCACCCCGCGTTTCCTGTGAGTTGTGTTCTGTCCGGCTCTTGTGCGGAGAACTTGAAAAGATCGCTGATAATTTTGTATGACCGCAAGGGCCGCAAAGCGGCTGGGGGGATGGCAGCCGCGTCAGCGGCAGCCGTGTCGACCCGTACGGGCCGCACGTAGTGGGGAGTGAGACCCAGCCATGACAGAGGCAGGGCAGGGGCCGGGGGGCCCGGAAGAGAGCCGCAGGCCGTCGGGCCGACGGATCGCTTCGCAGGGGGCGGGGCCAGGTGGCAGGCACAGTGGTGTCCGGGCAGCCACGCCCGCCGATCCCGAACGCACCATGCAGCTCAAGGTGCCCCCGCCGTCCGAGCGCGCGGAGTCGACTCCGCCCGCCGACGAGACCATGCGGTTGCAGGCACGGCGGACGGAGCCGTCCAGCGGGCGGGCCGACCGGCGTAAGGCCGCGCGTCCGCCGTCCGCCGGCATGCGCATGGGCACGCTCCTGGCCCCCCTCGCCGGGCGGCCGCTGTCGTACGCTCGCCGGTTCAGGCCACGCTATCCGCGCCCGGGCCGCTCCGGTTGGCGCCGCTGGGTGCCCTCCTTGCGGCAGTGGCTGGGCGGAACGCTGACAGCCTTCGGGCTGACCGGGCTGTTCCTGGGCATCGCCTACGCCTCGACGGACATACCGGAGAACCTGAACACGTACGCCACCCAGCAGGACAACGTGTACTTCTGGTCCGACGGCACCCCCATGGCCCGCACCGGCTGGGTACAGCGGCAGGCGATGCCGCTGAAGGACATACCGCAGGATGTCGTCTCGGCCGTGCTGGCGGCCGAGAACGAGAGCTTCTACACCGACCCCGGCATCTCCTCCAAGGGCCTCACCCGCGCGCTGTGGCGCACGATCGGCCGGGGTGACACACAGGGCGGCTCGACCATCACCCAGCAGTACGTCAAGAACGTCTACCTGAACCAGGACCAGAGCATCAGCCGCAAGTTCACCGAGGCGATGATGGCTCTCAAGCTCGACAACCAGATGAGCAAAGACGACATCCTGGAGGGATACCTCAACACCAGCTGGTTCGGCCGCGGCACCTACGGCATCCAGCGCGCCGCGCAGGCGTATTACGGCAAGGATGTCAGCGAACTCAACGCGAGCGAGGCCGCTTTCCTCTCCTCGCTGCTCAAGGGCGCGGGCCTGTACGACCCCACGCTGAGCGCCGCCAACCATGACCGGGCCGTGGAGCGCTGGAGCTGGATCCTGGACCGGATGGTCGAGATCGGCAAGCTGTCGGCGTCCGAGCGGGCCGGCTACCGCACCTTCCCCGAGCCGCTCAAGCAGAACCCGCTCTACGACACCGGTCAGCAGAGCGACTATCTCGTGGAACTCGCCTCCCAGCACGCCAGGAAGACGGGCGGGATTTCGGCCAAACAGTTCGACCTGGGCGGCTACCAGATCTACACCACCTTCGACCGCAAGCGGGAGGCGGCACTCGACGACGAGGTGACCAAGGCGCGCGAGGAGGCCCGAAGGACCCATCCGGACGCGGCGGTCACCGCCCACTACGGCGCCGCGTCGGTGGCCACCGACGGCCGTATCCTCGCCGTCTACGGTGGTCCTGACCACCGCAAGCAGGGCTACAACGAGTCCAACGCCACGACGGTTCCGGCCGGTTCGGCCTTCCTGCCGTTCGTCTACGCGGCGGGGCTGGAGCACGGCGCCGTCAAGCAGCGCGACGCGCCCCGGGAGCCCGTCACCCCGGAGTCCCTCTACGACGGCGACGACCATGTGCCCGTCGTCACGCCGGAGGGCCCCTACTGGGACCGCGCCGGCAAGAAGGTCGCCGCCCGCAACGACGGCCGCAAGTCATGGGGCCGGATCACGCTGCGCGAGGCCCTCGCCGAGTCGGTGAACACCCCCTTCATGCAGTTGGGCATGGACACCGGCCTGGACAAGGTGAAGCAGACGGCGCTGGCGGCCGGATTGCTGTCGTCGAGCATGGGGCCGCAGGTCCCCGCCCTGTCCCTGGGCAGTTCCACACCGAGTGCGATCCGTATGGCCAGCGGCTACGCCACCTTCGCCGCCGCGGGGCAGCACACCGAGCCGTACTCCGTGCGCCGCATCACCAAGAACGGCTCGACCGTGCGGCTGGACCTGCCGCACGCGCGCCGCGCGATCGACCCCCGGGTGGCCGAGGAAGTGACGCAGGCCCTCACGGATTCCATCCGCTCCGCCCACCCGGACGCCGCTCCCGACGGCGCAGCTGTGTCCGGCAAGGCCGGCACCACCGCGAACGACACCGCCGCCTGGTACGTCGGCACGGCCCGCGCTGTGACGACTGCCGTGGTCGTCTACCGCATCGATCTGGCCAAGAGCCTCGAACCGCTGCCTCTGAAGGGGATCGCGGGAACCGCCGCCGACAGCGTCCCGTACGACATCTGGGCCGGCGCCATGAGCCCACTGGGCTGACCGGCTGTCGGCACCGTACCCGCACCCGTACCCCCTCACAGATTCGAGCCCCGTATGAAGTCGACTCCCGGCCGCCGCCGCAAAGCGCGCGCACCCCGGCGCACCGCCCGTACCCGGTTCGTGACCCTCGCGGCGGCCCTGGTCGTCGTCTGCTCGGTGGTCGCGGGCTTCCTGGCGTGGAACCACTCCGACGACGGTGCCGAGGCCGCCTCCGGTGGCGACGACGGATGGGCCGGCTGGGGCTCGGCGCAGTCCAGCAAGGAGCCGGAATGGGACGGCAAGACCAAGGTGCTCGGCGACGGGTCGACCTCCTACACCGGTCCGCAGAAAGACCAGTTGCGGGCGGAACCGCTCAAACCGGGTGAGAAACCACCCCAGTTCGTCGTCTTCTCCTGGGACGGCGCGCTGGAGGGCGACGACCGGCTCTTCTCCCACTACCGGGAGCTGGCCAAGAAGTACGACGCCCACATGACCTTCTTCCTCACCGGCATCTACCTGCTGCCCAAGGACAAGAAGGACCTCTATCGCCCGCCCCAGCACCCGGTGGGCTCCGCCGCGATCAGCTACCCCACCGACGAGCACATCCGAACCACCCTGACGCAGCTCGCCGGGGCCTACCAGGACGGCCACGAGATCGGCTCCCACTTCAACGGCCACTTCTGCGGCGACAAGGGGGGCGGTGACTGGAGCGTGGCGGAGTGGAAGAGCGAGATCGACCAGTTCTACGAGTTCGTGGAGAAGTGGAAGACCAATACCGGTGACAAGGACATGCCTCCGTTGCCGTTCGACCCCCGCAAGGAGGTGACCGGCGGACGCGCGCCCTGTCTGGAGGGCCAGCCGAACCTGCTGAAGGCCATGAAGAGTTACGGCTGGCGCTACGACGCGAGCTCCCCCGGCGAGTTCCAGATATGGCCGACCAAGAAGGACGGCATCTGGGGCCTTCCGCTGCAGATGCTCCCGTATCCGGGCGGGGAGTACCAGGGCCTGTCGATGGACTTCAACTTCCTCTACAACCAGTCCGACGGCGAGACCGAGGGCGACCCGGCCAAGTACCCCGACTGGGAGCGGCAGACCGTCGATTCCTACATGGCGGGGTTCAATCGTGTCTACTACGGCAGCCGGGCTCCGCTGTTCATCGGCAATCACTTCGAGGACTGGAACGGCGGCATCTACATGAACGCCGTCGACGAGGTGATCAAGAACGTCTGCACCAAGAAGGGCGTCAAGTGTGTGTCCTTCAAGGAGCTCGCCGACTGGCTCGACGTACAGAAGCCCGAGACGCTGGAGCGCCTGCGCGGACTGGATCCGGCGCAGTCACCGGACTGGTCCACGGTGGTCAAGTGACCCTGGAAACAGTCTGGTTCCACTTGTGCTCATCACTTCACATCCCACGCACATCTCGTGTGAAGATGCGATCGCCCAGTAGGTGCACCGAAGAGAAGGAACCTCATTGAAAACGAGAAGAGCAAGCCGTGGGCGGAGCCGCGCCGGCATAGTCACGGTGGCGGCGGTCTCGATGGTCGCCGGCATCGGGCTCGGGCCCGGCTGGAGCGCGGGCGCGGCGGTCCTCGACGACCCGACGGTGGATCCGGCGACCAAGGCCACCTTCCAGCGGCTGGCCGAAGCGGTCTTCGCCGACCGCACCCGGGCGCTGGTGGAGGACGACGCCCCGAGCGCGGCCCGGCAGCGCACGTCCGGCTTCGCCGGAAAGGTGCGGTTGTCCGGCACGCAGGCGCGTGAGGAGGGTTCGACGCTCGAAGAACTCCGCGCCCGCAAGTCCCGCCTGGCTCGTCTCGGCGAGACGTACAGCGGAACCAGCACCAGTGTCACGCTGGACGCCACCCGGGTGGCGGGCAGGAACGCCACGGTCGCCGTCACCGAGAAGACGACCCTGACGTACGCGAAGGCGAAGGGCACCGAGCCGAAGACCACCGGGTTCAAGGCCCACCACGAACTGACCTTCCAGGCCGACCGCGAGGGCGGCTGGCAGCTGACCGCCGTCCGTGACACCGACGCCGGCTACCTCGCGGTGAACCAGGTCGCGAAGCCGTCCGCCGCCGCGCCGGTGGCCGCCGCCGACGACCCGCCCTCGGCGCCCCGCGCGGCCATCACGCGTCCGGCGCCGGCCAACCCGAAGAATTTCACCGCCAGTGGGTACGACTACAACGCCATGGCGGCCTACGCGACGAAGCACTGGAAGAACTACAACCCGGAGTACCCGAGCTTCGACGGCGCCGGAGCGGGCGGCGACTGCACCAACTTCGTCAGCCAGTCCTTGAAGGCCGGCGGCTGGAAGCACATTCCCGGCTACGTGACGGACTTCCACAAGTGGTTCGGCAACGCCGAGATCCAGTCGTACTCCTTCGTGGGAGTCAATGAGTTCTCCTGGTTCGCGCTGTCGTCGGCACGGGTCACCAGCCTTGCCAACGTGTACCAGATGGACATCGGTGATGTGCTCCAGCTGGACTTCGACAAGGACGGCTCCAAGGACCACACGATGATCGTCACCTCCCGCAGCCAGCAGGGCGTGCCGTACCTCACGTACCACTCCATCGACACCTACAACAGGTCGGTGGCCAGCCTCATCGCCTCGTACCCGAGCGCGGCGTACTACGCCTACCGCACCTGAGCGGTGCCTGACGCGAAACGCTCGGCCGGGGTCTCCCGGCCGAGCGTTTCGCGTGGATCGAAACCGACGGTCCCATCCGCGGGTGGTGTTCGCCGTCACTCCGGAAATTGAATTGCCGGAGGCGATTGTTCGCACGGTGGCCCGGTGCAGGATCAGCCTGATCAGGCGTTTGCCGATCCGTCACATAATGGGGCACGTCGCGAAAGCAGGCGGCGGCCCATAAAGCACACGGCCTGCGAATCCATCATTTACGGATGGTTCGCACAGGTGGGGAGATTCGGCTTGGGCGAGACTTTCGAGTCGGAAATGTAGACCGCCCCCGCGCCTACGTGATCCTGCCCATTGAGGTGGTACCACCTGCTGCGTTCGGGGCCGCTTCCCGT
Source organism: Streptomyces sp. NPDC039430 (assembly GCF_055639435.1). Taxonomy (NCBI): domain Bacteria; kingdom Bacillati; phylum Actinomycetota; class Actinomycetes; order Kitasatosporales; family Streptomycetaceae; genus Streptomyces; species Streptomyces sp. NPDC039430. The sequence continues at coordinate 491,099 of NZ_JBVKAK010000004.1, forward strand.
GCGGTACTGGCAGTCGATCCGCGCGGTCCGCTCTCCGGTGCCCTGGTAACGGGGTCCCCAGACCTCGCCCCATTCATTCTCCCCGCCCCTGAAGAGCAGCGCGTCGCCCTCAACGACCCTGACCTTCGTCACCGCCTTGGCGCCCGGGTCGGCAGCCGTCGTGTTGACAGCCATCGCGGAGGTGGCCGCCACGATCCCAACGCTGGCAATCGAGAGTGCCGCGAGTGCCGCTACAGTCTTCGCTCTGGTGGACATGCATTCCTCTTTCTTGAGTGCGGGTGGAGGAGCAAGGGAAGCTCCTTCACCTTTATGGCACTCAAATCGAGGGGCGGCCAGAGCAAGTTAATTCTGTCACTCGTACGGGTCGACAGCGCGAAAAAACAGGACGCTTGCACATCCCGAGAACACCGGCGCACGCCGGGCTGGAATATGACAATTGGCGACTCTCAGCCAGATCGACGACTTCGAGCAATCAACGATTCAATAACTGAATCGAAGGGTCGCACGCGTCGACAGTATGGTGAAACGAATATTGAATCAACAGGCCTGATCTGCTTTCCGCCTCACAGAACGCCCCTCCGTCCTCGACCAGGGCCCTGCCCTGCCCTCCCCTGCCTCACCCGGCCTTTCCCGGGCCGGCAGCCGTAGACGGTTGCCAGGAGCACCTACGGAACCGGCGCATGTAGATCACGGTCTCATTCATCACCACCCACCCAGTCAACGTGTACGAGAAGAGTCAGGCACCATGGCACATCTCCGGTTCTCGCTGCTCGGCCCGCTACGGATCCTCCGGGACGGCGTCCCCCTCGCCGCGGGGTATCCGCAGCAGCAGGCGATGCTCGCCGCGCTGCTGCTCAGGCCGGGCCGTGTCGCCGGGGCGGCCGATCTGTCCGATGCGCTGTGGGGCACGACCCCGCCCGCGAAGGCGTGTCGACGTTGCGGACGTACGCCTGGCGCTGGCGGCGGATACTCACGGCCCAGGCGGACCAGGCCGGTGCGCAGGGGCGGCCCGAGCAGGCGAAAGAACTGCTTCGGCGGGCACTGGAGTTGTGGGAGGGCGAGCCGCTCGCCGGTATGCCGGGCCCGTTCGCGGAGCGGCAGCGCCAGCGGTTCGGCGAGCTGCGCCTGACCCTGCTCGAAGAGCGTCTGGCGTACGAACTCGCGCTGGGCCTGGCGGCGCGCTGCGTGCCGGAACTCACCGGGTTGACCACAGAACACCCCCTGCGCGAACGTCCCTACAGCCTGCTGATGACGGCTCTGTACCAGGCGGGGCGGTCCGCCGACGCGCTCGGCGTCTTCCGCGGCGCCCGGCAGCTCCTCATCGACGAACTCGGGGTGGAACCGGGCCCCGCGCTCGCCGAGCTGCACCAGCGCATCCTTGAGCGCGACCCCGCCCTGGCGCCCCCGGCGTCCGAGGTGCTCAGCCTCGTCGGCGGCGCGGAGGCGGCTGGGGAGCCGGATGGGGAGGAGAGCGAGCGGGCGAAGGAGCGGCCGGAAGCGTCGCCAAGTCCTCGGCCACTGCCCATTCCGGCTCATCTCCCGCCCCAGGAGCCGGACTTCATCGGTCGCGAGGATCTCGTCGAGGCGCTCCAGTTCATGGCGCGGGCACTGGAGCAGGCCGGGCTGCGCCCCGACGAGTCGGAGAAGGCCATGGCCGATCCGCGCCGTGTCTCGGCGAAGGACATCTACGACCTGGGCTCGTACGTCGGGGACAGCCCGGTCGTGAACGCGATCAGTATCAAGGGCGGGGACGGCAAGCGGTTCAAGTCGACCGCGGAGACCCGTACACACCACCAGTACGGCATCTACCCCGACGGCAGCGTCCGGGTCATCGACATGTACGAGTTCAAGGTCTACGAGGCGACTGGCGAGTCCGGCGCGCCGCTCCGCGTCGACCTGCGGAGCGCCGCCTGACGTCCGGCACGGGCCGGGGCGGAGGAAACAGAGGACAGGAGTCAAGGTGAAGCAGGACAGAGTCGTACCGCTGTATCGAGCCGACGGGTTCCCCACGCCGCTGACGGGCGCGAAGGCACAGGCCCTGGCCCGGCTGCACGGGGCCGGCCATTCGGTCCCGGACGGCGTCTGCGTGACCTCGCGCTGGTTCGGCGAGGTGTCGTCGCGCACGGACATCGGCCGGTCGATCGAGCACAACCTGCGCGACCTCGGCGCGATCCCCACCGGCACGGGCCGCTCCCTGGAACTCATCCGCCGTGCCCTGACCCGCACACCATGGCCCGACGACCTGGTCGCTGAGGTGAGCGAGGCGGCACGGCGGCTGCTCGCGGCGGGGCCCGTGATGGTGCGCTCGTCCGTTCCGGTGGAGGACGGTGCCGGACTGTCCTTCGCCGGTGTCTTCGAGTCCGAGGGCCCGCTGGAGTCCGTGCCGGAGGTGCTCGCGGCGCTCGCCCGCTGCTGGGCGGCGCTGTACTCGGCCCGCGTCCTGTCGTACACACGCGGCCAACTGCCCGGCGAGTACGCCGCTTTCCTCCAGTCCTGGGTGCGACCCGACGCGCACGGTGTGCTGTTCACCCGGGATCCGGTCACGCACGCCGACGGGCCGATCACCGATGTCGCCTGGGGCAGCGCGACCGACACCACGTCGGGGCGCGCCAGCGCCGGACGCGTCGCTCTCACAGCAGGTGACGGTGACTCCGGCGTCACACTGCCGCGCCGACTCCGCGGCGCCCTCAACTCCCTTGCCCGGCAAGGCGAACGACTCTTCGGCCACCCACTCGACATCGAGTGGGTGTGGAGCGACGGCCGCCTCCACACGCTCCAGGCCCGGCCGATCACACACGCCACCGCGACCCGCGCTCCGACGGCCGCCGCCTGGTGGCCCGACTCCGAGGTCGGCGCGCTGCACGACGCGGACCTCGGCCTGTGCCGACGGCGCTTCGAAGGCGCCCTGATGAAGCACATCTGGCTGCGGCGGCAGTGCGCGGTCCTCGACGTGCCGACGTACCGCGAGGCGTACGTCGTCTACCGCCCGGAGGACGCGCCGCGCCTGGCGGACGAGCTCGCCGGTCATCTGCGCACCGCGTACGTCCAGGTCAACTGGGCCGCGCGCGGCACCGGCACTGTCGCACCGCTGGCGGACCTCGCACTCCATCTCAAGCGCGGACACGACCGCAATCCGCTGGACGACCCGGCGTTCTGCGCGGCGCACATCGGGGAGATCGTGCCCGCCGAGGCGTCCGGTTTTTCCGCCGTGCTCAGTGACGGGACCGTCGTCATCGAGGCGTTTCCCGCCGGGCTTCCGGGCATCAAGGAGGGCGGGCTCGTCCCGTCGGTCCTCACTGTCACGCCCGCCGGGCAGGTCGCCCGCGAGCACATCGCGACGTTCGAGCGCCGGTGCCGCGTCGAGCCCGGCGAGGGCTGATGGTGGCACCCGGAGGAGACACCCCCGTACACCTTCGACCGGTCCGACGCCGAGATCCTGGACATCGCCCGCGTCACCCGTGCCCTGTGCGAGTCCCTCGGGGAGGCACGTGTGGAGTGGTACGCAGGCGACGACGGGGCCATGGTCCGTGATGTCAGCCTCGAAGGCGGCCGCCTCGACGCCCCCTCGTCCCCCGGCGGGCAGCTGATCTCGGCCGGTGTCGCCTCGGGTACGGTCCTCAGCCTGCCGGACCTCGGGGAGCTCGACGAGGCCGCCCGCGCGCTGGAGGTCAGCGTCGTCGGCTCCGGCATGGACAACGCAGCGGTCATGGCGGACGCCCGGATCACCGCCGCCGTCGACGCGGTCGGCCGCGCCGAGAACGTCATCGTGGTGGCCGAGTATCCCTCGGCGGGGCTCATCCCGCTGGTGGACCTCGCGGCGGGCTTCGTCTTCCAGCGCGGCAACCTCCTGTGCCACACCGCCATCGTGCTGCGCGAACGAGGAGTCCCGGCGATCGTGTCACCCGGTGCCGCGCGGCTGCGGGACGGGATGGCAGTGGAGATCTCGCCGGCCGGGGTAACGGTCCTGAGTGACCGGGAGCAGACGTGCTAGCGCCCCAACTGCCCCCGTGTACAGCGGCATTGCGGGTTCTCGACCTGGACGACGCACGCCTGGTCGAACAGCTGCTGTGTGACGACTCCCGGGGCAGTGGGGCGTGGCGGCGGCTGCTGACACGTACGGACTTCGTGCCCGACGGCTTCACGGCGGCCGAGCGGATGAACGGCGAGGTGCTGTTCGACCCTTCGGAGTGCGACTTCGGGCCGTGGCTCTCCGGCGTGATCGCGGGGAAGCTGCGACGGCTGGCGCCACCGGCCGACGGCGGCGACGACCACGGGGGGGGCCGACCCGGCCGTCGTCGCCTTCTGCCACGAACAGACGATGCGGCTGCTCGACCACTCCGTGGCGGGGGCACCGGTGGCGCGGACGCTGGCCAACCAGGAGGTGCCGTCGGTCGTGGACCGGGTCATCGCGCACTGTGTGTTCGGCGATGTCCGGGCACCGGTGGTCACGCACCGGACCTACGCACACCGCTCCGTCCACGCAGCCCTGGAACTCGCCTCGTTGGTCGCCGAGAGGTGCGGGCGGGACCTCTCCGCCCTGCTGCGCTACAGCCTCGCCGCCGGACTCATCGGCGCCGGGCAGAGGCTGCGCGCCCCCGGCCCCGGCACGGCACTGCCCGTGGGCGACTCGGGTGATCCCGCCGAGGCGGCGCGAAGGCTGTGGCCGACGTACCGGGAACTGGCCGAACGTCCACTGCGCGTCGACCACTGGGAGGCCTTCCGCGCCGACGTACTGGACGGACCATGCCGGTTGGTGTGGTTCTCCGACGACTGCGCCGAGACGGTGATCGACCTCCTGCTGCTCGACCGCCTCGTGGCGGCCAATCCCCGGCTCCAGCTCACCCTGGTGCCCAAGTCCCTGCCCTGCTACACGGACGCGGACACCGCGCTTGTCCTGCGCCTGCTCGACTCGCCACGCCTGCGCGCGCTCGGCGTCGGCCGGTTGCGGGCCACGGACGTCTGCACCACCGGCCCGAGCATGGCCACGGCCAATCTGCGCAAGCTGTCCCCGGAACTCACCAGGGCACTGGACGAAGCACAATGCGTGTTCGTGAAGGGCACCAACGTCCACGAGATGTTCCAAGGGGGCATCAGCAAGTGATGTACACCGGGTTCGTGCTGGTCAGTGAGTTCAACGAAAGCGCGATGGGGGTGGACGCGACCACGGCGCCGCTGTTTCTGGTCCGCTCCGAGCCGGGCGAGTACACGAACTGGGGTTTCGAGGGGCGCCGCGACCGTACCGTACGGTACGCCGACGGCCGTGAAGTCCGGTTGTGCTGGAGCACCCTGATGGACCGGGAGCGCCGCAAGCAGTGCTCCGAACCGGCCCTGCTCCGCGACGATGTGCACCTGCTGGAATCACTCGCCGAACAGGTCGCCCCCAGGACGCGTGCCGCGCTGAGGAGCGAGAGGGAACGGGTGATCCGGAGGCTGCACCGACTCACGGGGGCCTCAGGGTAGATGAGGACCTCAGATACGAAGGGGCCGACAGGGCCGACAGGGCCGACAGGGGCGACAGGGGCGACAGGGGCGACAGGGCCGACAGGGGCGACAGCCGGGCCCGTCCCCTCCTCTGCCCTCTCCTCCGAACCCGCCGCTCCCTCCCACGACCCTTGGAGCCCACGTGCCGGAGCCTGAAGCCGACTGGCTGGACGAAGTGGAACGCATTGCCGGCGGGGCGATCGCGCGCTTCCCCCGCCACAACGACATCTTCCATCTCGTCTCCCGCCTGGCCGAGGAGACAGGGGAAGTCGCCCAGCGGGTCAACCACTTGGAGGGCATGGGCGTCAAGCGCGAGCGCCACGGCGAACCGGACGTCAGCGACCTCACCAGAGAGGTACTGGACGTGGTGCGCTGTGCCGTGACCATCGCCATGCACTACGGCTGTGTCGACGACCTCCGGGCACTCACTTCGGAGAAGCTGGCCTCGTATCGCCGGGAGGGATGGGTGAGCTGACGCCGCCCCGCGTCCGCCCATCACGGCCTGGCGCGGCGTGAGCAGTGACGTGGGGGGGGGGGGGGGGGGGGGGGGGGGGGGTGACCGACCAACTACGGGAAGGGGGGTGGGTCAGTTTGAGATCGGTGTGTAGGT
>NZ_JBVKAK010000004.1:497194-550197 GCF_055639435.1 Streptomyces sp. NPDC039430
GTACGTCCCCCCCCCCCCCCCCCCCCCCCCCCCCCCCCCCCCCCCCTCCCCCCCTCCCCCCCCCCCCCCCCCCCCACTCCCCGACATGCCTCAGTGACCGTGTCGTGGCAGGTGGAAGCGGTGCGCCGGGCGGCGCGAAGCCGACGAGGAAGGCGTGGTGGTGCCCGCTCCCGTACGGTCGGCCTCGGGCGGTGCCGTGCGGGAATCGTCGAGCTGTCCTCTGAGTTCGTCGCGCTCGGCCACCGCCGCGCGCGACGCGCGCCGCTTCCTGCTCCGGCGGGCGAGGAGAGCGGCGCCGCCCAGCAGGAGCCACAGCCCGAGACCGAAGATCAGCGCCAGGGCGATCCCGCTCAGAAAAGCACCCAGCGCGTTGAGAGTGAACGGTGTACTGCCGAACAACGTCACGGCGTAATCCGGCCCCCCGGAGAGGTTGAAGGCGATGAGTAGCGCCGTAAAAGCGGCCGTGGCCGCCATCAGCAGAAGTCCGATGACCAGCATGGGCTGCACCTCGCAGCGATCGCGCGGAGTTGGCCGGTGCTCCCTCGGGAAGGGCGGCCGCCGGGCCGCACTCCGCCAGAAACACAAGCTCCTGGTGCTCCCACTCTCCTCGGGTGTCGGTCCGGCTGCATCTGGGAGCGGGCCGCTCTCGACGGACAAGGCCCCGGCGGCCCCTGTCCTACGGCCTGCGCTCAGGAATCACCGGACATGCCCAACGACCGCCCGCCGCGCCGGCCTGCCAGTCGGCATCCGTGGCAGTTCGCGTGCCCCTCACGCGCGGAGTGGTCCCGCACCGTGAGTCCCCGCTGGCCGGCGCCGCGCGGGCTGGGCGGCTTGCCCCACCCCGCGAGATGAAGGCCCCACGTGATCAGCGTCGCCGCCACCAGGGCTATCAGCCCCCACCAGATTCCCGGGCGCCAGCCGATGACACCCACGCCGATGGCCGCGGACCCGACCATGGCGACCGCGGACCCGGCCCATCCCGCGATGGTGTGTCCCTCGTCGTGGTGTCCACTCATGTGCCTGCCTCCCAGCACCTGCGGGCTATGATGTCTTAGCAAGTGAGGAATTTATCTTACGCACTAAGGAATATCAATGGAGGGCAAGCCCCGCCCCACCGCCTCCGCCGCGGACGCGATCGGCGCGCTGGACGATCTCGTCGCGACGAACCTCGTCGGCCGTCAGGAATTCGCCAGGAATCTGGGGCTGAGCGTCAAGGACCTCGTCTGCTTCGCGCATGTCCTGGAGGCCGAGGGTGCCCCCGTCACCGCCGGCGACCTGGCCGGGCGCGCACATGTCACGACGGGTGCGGTGACGGGCATCCTCAACCGCCTGGAGCGCGGCGGCTTCGTGGTCCGCCGCCCGGACCCCGACGACCGGCGCCGGGTGCGCGTCACCGCGGTCCCGGCCGCCGCCGAACGCGTGCGGGCCGTCTACGGGCCGTACTACACGTTGCTGGCGGAGCTCTGCGTGGATTACTCGCCGGACGAGATCGCCGTACTCACCGACTGGCTCACACGCGCCGGCGCGCTGGCGCGCACTTACCTGGAGGAGTCGTGCTAGCTCGTACGGGCGGCTCCGCCGCGTAGGGCCTCGTCCGTCACCGGCCGTTCAGGATGACCACCGGAGGCGTCACATGACGCGTCGCACCGGCATCAAAGCGGCCCGGCACCTTGCCCCGGGCGGCCGACAGAATATGGGAAGCGCAGCCGGAGCGAACGGTCGTCTCCACCACCTCGGGAGGATACGACCGGCGCAGCCCGGCGGACCACCTCCGGCCCCGAAGCGCGAACGTGGCCCGCCTCGGCCCCGGGGGAGGCCGCTCAGGCGGGCGGGGTGTTCAGCACGTACGCACGTGAGGTGTGGACCTCTCCGCGCAGGGCGGCCAGATCGACGTCGAGGACGCGTCCGTCCCACTTGCGGGGTTCGCCGTTGATGAGAACGGCGCTGATGTTGCGGGCGTCGGAGCCCAGGACGACCGTGCCGATGGGGTCGTTGAGGGGCATGTTGTTGAGGTCCTCGGCCTGGATGACGAGGAGGTCGGCCTTCTTGCCCGGGGTGAGTGAGCCGGTGACATCGTTCAGGCCGTTGGTGCGGGCTCCCTGGAGGGTGGCGAAGTCGAGGACGTCGTGGGTCGTGATGCGGGAGGGCTGCCGGTCGGTGCCATAGGCGGCGTTGACCGCGCGCATCCGCTGGATGGCGTGCAGGGCCCGCATCTGGGTGAACATGTCGCCGGCCAGGGCGACTTCGACGTCGATGCTCAGTCCGGGACGGATCCCGGCCGCGAGTGCCTCGTCGACGGCGGGGATCGCGGTCTCCAGGCCGATCTGCGCGTCGGACGTGGGGGCGAGCGCCACGGTGGTGCCGGTCGCTCCCATGGCCCGCCATGCCTCGGCGGTCAGTCCGGTGGAGTGGATCAGGGTGACATCGGGGCCGAGGATGCCGTTCTCGGCCCAGCGCAGGACCGCCTCCGAGGAGGACGTGCCGAAAACGGCGTCCACACTCACTCCGATACCCAAGTCCTTCGCCACACGGGCGAGTTCGGGTCCGTAGGCGAGCGCCGGTCCGGCGATCTCTCCGGTGGCCAGGGCCGCCAGGCGCAGCGTGAGCAGTTGGTCGTCGCCGCTGAAGTACTGCTCCTTGATACGGGTCAGATCGCCGGGCCACTGCCGGCCCCAGTCGCCGAAGTGCGGGCCCATGGAGGCGTGTACGCCCCGGATGCCCGTGTCGCGGAGTGCCTCGATGGCCGCGTCGGAGTGTTCACGGGTACGGGAGTTGTGGGAGAAGTCGAGCATGGTGGTGATGCCGCTGTCGATCGCGGTCAGGGCGGCCAGGCGGGTGCCGGTGTACATGTCCTCGGGCCGGTAGACGGTGGCGTATCCGGCCAGGGTGGCCATGACGTAGCCGCCGAGGTCGTCGACGTCCGGCATGATCCGGCGCAACTGGGCCTCCCAGGCGTGCCGGTGGGTGTCGACGAAGCCGGGGGTGAGGACCGTACCGCCGGCATCCACGACCACGGCGTCACCCGCGTCGAGGTCGCGGCCGACGCCGGTGATGGTGTCGCCTTCGATGAGGAGGTCTCCACCGTCGATGACGCCCAGATCACGGTCCATGGTGACGATGGTCGCGCCGGTGAAGAGGACGCGCCGCCGGTCGGCGGGCCTGCGCCACACCTCTTCGAGCACGGCGGCACTGGTGGTGTCGTTGACGTTCATGGGGGATCTTCTCTCTGTACGACGGAAATCGGCCGGGGAGGCCGGGGATGAGCCTGAGCGGCTGGGAAGGGTGGGCGCGCCGGCCGGAGGCCGGGTCAGCCGAGCTTCATGACGTAGCCCGCGTGGTGGAGTTCGTCGCCCCGGAACTCCCCGTAGACCCAGAAGCCGAGGTCGTCCAGGTAGTCGATACGGTCGCCGTCGATCCAGTAGCGGCCCCGGTAGGCGTGCGGGCGCCCGCCCCGGGGCTCGTCGTAGCGGCCGTCGGCGGTGAGTTCCTGGTGCGGGAAGTCGTTCCTGTCGATCCAGACGCCGATGCGCGGGCTGCCGGTCGGATCCGCGGCGGCCGGGACGCCCGCCTCGGGGGCGGTGGCCCGGCCGGGAACGTCGCGGCCGGCCCACAGCACCGGCCGGCCGGCCGCGACAAGCGCACGGACCCGCCCCGGCCGGGTCATGACCGTGGCCACCGCGTCCCGCACGTCGGCGGCGAGTTCGTCGGGCACCACCAGGAAGTCGCAGGCATTGCCGGGCGTCAGCGTCGCGACGTACTCCGAGCGGTGTCCGCGGCCACCGGCCGGCGCCACGGTGTCCACCACGGCGGGGGCGATGGTCATGCCCGTGCAGTCCACGACGATGGCGTTGTCGTCCTGGGCGGCGGTGACGATGGCGGGTCCGACCCCCACGATCAGGGAGCCGACGTACAGGAGATCGGCGCCGGTCATGGTCCCGATCAACGGGTCCATCGTCAGAATGCGGGCGTTGGTGAACAGGACGGGGGCCCCTCGTCGTTCGAGAGGATCTCGTCGAGGGTCTCCGGGTTCCAGTCCGCGGTGTCGGTGATGCTCATGGCGTGCTCCTCGGGGAAGGTCGCCTCGTGGTGCCCGCCGCGAGAGGTACGGGCCGGCGTGCGTCCGAGGCGAGTTGTCCGGCACCCGCAACGGCTGCCTGACCCCCAGGTTTGCCGCGCGGCGGAACCGGAACCAGGCCGCGGTGTCCCCAGGTGTAGCGCACCCACGGTCCGTGCTGCCGCGAGCGAGGGGTACGTTCCCGACGGGCCCGCGCCGCTGTCGTACCGCATGAAGGGCCCAGTCGCGCGCGATGCTGGGTGCGCCACACCCAGGAGCCCCCCACCTGGGAAGACGGCGGCCTGGCCACTGCCGGCAGCCAGGTGGACCGTAGACCCATGACCAGCGATGACACGTCCCGCACCGCGCACCCGTACGTCGGCATGTGGGTGACCGCCGACGGATTCATCCGCCAGGAGCTCCTGGCGGACGGCCGCTACGACGAGGCCCGCGGCGACCGCCGCAGCGCCTACACCGGCAGCTACACCGTCACGGGCGACCACATCGACTACGTCGACGACACCGGCTTCACCGCGACCGGCGACATCCGCGACGGCGTTCTCCACCACGAGCACCTGGTGCTCCACCGCGAGGGCGACGAGCCCGCTCGCCATCGGGACCGGCCCTGACCGAGCCGTTCTTGACCGGGCCGCGACCGCAGCGCTGCCGTGCTCGCCGTCCCCGGCGATCGCGGTCGCCTTGCGTGCGGGCCCACGGACCCGCGGCGCGGAGGACCGGAGATCCGGTATCCGCCTCCCGCCGCGGGCTGGACACGGCGAACGCGGGTCAGGCCTCGCTCCGGTGCGTGACCGGTGCGTCGGTGCGGTCGCCGGGGAACTCGTACCAGCGGCGCCGCAGGCATACGAACTCCACGTCGGCACGTACCAGCCGCATGAATCCGCAGATGGTCTCGGCGAGCCGCTCCTGGGAGCCGGGGTGGGCGAGTCGGCCGTCCTCGGTGAAGGCCTCGTGCGCGCGGGGCAGGCTGAACATGTCGGGGTAGACCCGTGTCCCCAGGTGTTCCAGCGGGACCCTCAGCGCCCAGAGGCCGCGGTTGCCGCCGATCATCGACGGGGAGGACGAGAGCAGCAGCGCGTGCTTGGTCTTGAACGGCTGCGGCCGTACCCGGGAGACCCAGTCGATGGCGTTCTTCAGCAGTCCTGGAACGGAGGCGTTGTACTCGGGCGACGAGATCACGAACGCGTCGCAGCGCTTGAGTCGTTCGCACAGGGCCAGGGCGCCGGCGGGCAGCCCCTCGGAGTCCTCCACATCCCCGTCGTACAGCGGCATCTCGAAATTCGCCATCCTGGCCAGGTCGACCTCGGCGCCTGTCCCGGCGATCAGGTTCGACGCCAGCGAGGCGAGCCGCGCGTTGGTGGACCCGGCGCGCAGTGCGGCGCCGAATACCAGGACCCGAACGGGAGCCGGGTGAGTGTCCGTGGTCATCGTGCGGTCCCCTTCGCCGGGCGGTTGTCCTCGGCAGCCAGTTTTCCCCACCCCGGTCCGCCGCCACGAGACGACACACTGCGGCTCCACAGGCCTGCCGCGCCGCACACGCCCCGCCGCCGGCACGCGACGGTGGTGTCGGTACCGGCGGCTCGACGCACGACATCCTCGTGCCGGGCGACGTCAGCCCGTCGGGAATCGCCCGCGGTCCGCGGAGGTCTCGGCCGGGCCACAGCACGCGTCGAGGCGGCGGTACGTGGTGGCGGACTCCGCCGTCTCCTGGGAGGCGTCCGTGGTCAGCGGCTTGGCGGCGCGGATGATCGCGGAGTGCATGCCGTCCGCGACGGGGTGGGACGGGCTGATCTCGACGTCCGTGAACCCGACGGCCTCCAGGCCCTGGCGGTACTCGGCGAAGGACAGTGCGCCGGCTATGCAGCCGACGTAGTCACCACGCTCGGCGCGCTGGTCCGGGGTGAGGGCGTCGTCGGCGACGACGTCGGAGACGCCGATCCGGCCTCCGCGCTTGAGGACGCGGAACGCCTCGGCGAAGACGGTGGGCTTGTCGGTGGAGAGGTTGATGACGCAGTTCGAGATGACCACGTCGATGGTGCCCGCGGGCAGCGGGATCGCCTCGATGGCGCCCTTGAGGAACTCCACGTTCGTCGCGCCGTCCTTGCCGGCGTTGGCCAGGGCGAGGGCGAGCATCTCCTCGGTCATGTCCAGCCCGTACGCCTTGCCGCCGGGGCCGACGCGGCGGGCGGAGAGCAAGACGTCGATACCGCCGCCGGAGCCGAGGTCCAGAACGCGCTCGCCGGCGCGGAGTTCGGCGACGGCGGTGGGGTTGCCGCAGCCGAGGGAGGCGGCGATGGCCTCGGCGGGCAGGGTGTCGCGCTCGTCGGCGGCGTAGAGGGCGGAGCCGAAGCTCGCGTAAGCCGCGACCGGCTCGGGCCCACAGCAGGCGGTGCCGCCTTCGGTGACCTTCACGGCCGCCGCGGCGTACCGCCGGCGGACGGTTTCGCGCAGGTCTGTGGTCTGTTCGCTCATGGCGGTCTGTTCGCTCATCACGCACTCCTGAGTGACCGGGGGGCAGTACCCCGGAACGGCCTGTATTGACGTTCTTTGATGCAACCTTGGGCCTTGAATCGAAGAACGTCAACATAGAGGCATGTCGAATCAAGAACGTGAGACGGTCGGTCAGGACGCCGCCTGCTGCCCGGGGCTGTCCGCCGCACCCCTGGACGAGGAGCGCGCCGGGGAGCTGGCCAAGGCGTTCAAGGCCCTGGGTGACCCGGTGCGGCTGCGGCTGTTGTCGATGATCGCCTCGCGCGGGGAGGGCGGCGAGGTCTGCGTCTGTGAGCTGACCCCGGCGTTCGAGCCGTCCCAGCCGACGATCTCCCACCACCTCAAGCTGCTGCGTCAGGCCGGTCTCATCGACTGCGAGCGACGGGGAACGTGGGTGTACTACTGGTTGCTGCCGGGTGTCCTGGACCGGCTCGCCGCGTTCCTGACCACGCCGCGCCCCGCCGGAGCGCGCGCGTGAGCGCGCCACTCGGCCGCCGCGTCGCCGCGGAAGCCCTGGGGACCGGGCTGCTGGTGGCGGTGGTCGTCGGTTCCGGCATCCAGGCCGCCGAGCTGTCGCGGGATGTCGGCGTGCAACTGCTCGCCAACTCCCTCGCCACCGTCTTCGGACTGGCCGTGCTGATCACACTGCTCGGTCCGGTATCCGGCGCACACTTCAACCCTGCCGTCACCCTCGCCGCCTGGTGCGCCGGCCGCCGCGACCGGACCGGCCCGGCCCTGCGCGAAGTCGCCGCGTACATACTCGCGCGGGTGACCGGAGCGATCGGCGGGGCGGTCCTGGCGAACGCCATGTTCGCCGAGCCGCTGATGAAGTTCTCCACGCACGACCGCTCCGCGGGGCATCTGTGGCTGGGCGAGGTCGTCGCCACCGCCGGGCTCATCCTGCTCGTCCTCGGCCTGGAACGCATCGGCGGCGCCGCACTGGCCCCGGCCGCCGTGGCCTCGTTCATCGGGGCCGCCTACTGGTTCACGTCCTCCACCTCCTCGCCAACCCCGCGGTGACCGTCGGCCGCGCCTTCACCGACACCTTCGCCGGGATCGCACCCGCTTCCCTCGGCCCGTTCATCGCGGCCCAGCTGCTCGGAGCCGCGCTCGGGCTCGGCGCGGTGGCCGTCGTGTACGGACGCCCCGCGCGCTTGGCGGACCATGTCGCCGTCCCGCACGACGAGCCCGAACTCACCTCCCCCTAGGGCGTATACGGACGGCGCCACTCTCACCACACCCCCGGAACCGCCCCTCCCATCCGCAAGGACTCCCGCCATGCCCACTGCCACGCCACGCCCCTCCGTGCTGTTCGTCTGCGTCCACAACGCCGGCCGCTCCCAGATGGCCGCCGCCTTCCTCACTCATCTCACCGGTGACCAGATCGAGGTCCGCTCGGCCGGGTCGGCGCCCGCCGACTCGGTGAACCCGGCCGTCGTGGAGGCGATGGAGGAGCGGGGTATCGACATCTCCGCCGAGATTCCGAAGGTCCTCACCACCGAGGCGGTCCAGGCGTCCGACGTGGTCATCACCATGGGCTGCGGGGACACCTGCCCGGTCTTCCCCGGCAAGCGGTATCTCGACTGGCAGCTCGATGACCCGGCGGGCCAGGGCGTCGACGCGGTACGGCCGATCCGGGACGAGATCGAGCGGCGCGTACAGCGGTTGATCTCCGGACTGTCCGGACCGGGCGGATCGGGAGCGTCAAACGCTCATGGGGCGTGAAGGATCGGTCCAACCCCCTTGACGCAGGCGGGAGTAGCCCTCAGGATCCTGACCGGAATCGTTTCCACGGAAACGATTCCAGGCAGCAGACGCCGCACCCCCTCGTCACGATCGAGAGGCCCATGGACAGCACCGTGACCATCAAGGACGTCGCCGCGCGCGCCGGCGTGTCCGTCGCCACGACTTCCCGAGTGCTCTCCGGCAACCCTTCCACGTCCGCCAGATCCCGCGAACGCGTCCGGGCCGCTGCCGAAGATCTCGGCTACCGGCCCGACGCCCGCGCCCGTTCCCTGCGCTCCGCCCGTTCCCAGACGGTCGGACTGCTCATCTCCGATGTGCGCAACCCGTTCTTCGCCGATGTCGCGCACGGGGCCGAACAGGCCGCCCTGCGCTCGTCGTACGTCACCCTGCTCGCCAACGCCAATGAGGACCCCCGGCAGCAGGACACCTATCTGGAGAGCTTTCTGACCCAGCGGGTCGACGGCATCATCATCGCTCCACAGGGCGAGGGAAGCGCCAATCTGCGCGCCCTTGCCACAAAGCTGCCTCTCGTCTTCGTCGACCGGACCGTCGAAGGATTCGAGGTGCCCAGTGTCACCAGCGACAACGCCGGCGGCATCGACCAGGCTGTCGCCCACCTCGCCGACCGCGGACACACCCGCGTCGGCTATATCGGTGGCCCCTTCTCCATATCCACCGGCCGTGCCCGCCACGATGCCTTCGTGGACGCCGTCCGGCGTTACGGACTCGACAGCGATCCCGGGCTGATCACCTCCGGGGACTTCCGCTCCGCGAGTGGTTACGCGGCCGCCGAAAGGCTGCTGTCCGGGGCGCGACCGCCCACCGCGCTGCTCGCCGCGGACAGCCTCATGGCGGTCGGGGCACTCGGCACGCTGCGCCGCCGGGGGCTGCGGATCGGTGTGGACGTCGACCTGGTGGCCTTCGACGACATCGAATGGTTCTCCGAACTCGACCCTCCCCTCACCGTCGTGTCGCACGACGCCGAGGCCATGGGCTCGACGGCGATGCGGCTGCTCCTGGACGCCGTCGAGGGAGGCACACCGTCCTCGGTGGTCCTGCCGGCGCGCCTCGTCGTACGCGAGTCGTCGGGTGGTACGCGCGGGGGAGACATCCGGGGAGGCGCTCGGGAAGACGTGCGGGGAAGCGTCAGCGACCCCGGCGTGAGCAACCCCGGCCGGGAGACCTGAGCACATCGCACGCCAGGGCGGTGAACCTGCCCGCCCATCCCTCCCGAGGACTGACATATGCGAATCGCTCTGGGCAACGACCACGCCGGATACGCGCTCAAGGAGCATGTACGCGGAATCCTGGAAGGCCTCGGTCACCAGGTGCTCGACCGCGGCACCGACAGCGACGCGCCGGTCGACTTTCCCGACATCACCTTCGCCACCTGCGACGCCGTACGCACCGGCGAGGCCGACCGCGCGGTGCTCGTGTGCGGCACCGGCGCGGGCGCCCTCATGGCGGCCAACAAGATCGCCGGGATCCGCTGCGGTCTCGGACACGACGTGTACTCGGCCCATCAGGCCGTCGAGCACGACGACGCCAACGCCATCGCGATGGGCGCCTGGCTGATCGGCCCCGCGATGGCGGGCGCGGTCATCGAGGCGTTCCTCGGCGCCACGTTCGACAACACCGCGGACACCGTCCGCCGGGTCGCCAAGCTCCGTGAGCTGGAGCTGAGGTCGGCCCGCGAACTCACCACGGAAGCCTGACGCGCCCGTCCCCCGCACACAGCCGGTCCCGTCCCTTCCCCGGGCCGGGGCCCCGGCTCCCCGCCGGGGCGGGCACGAACACCGCCCCGCGGCAGAACCCCGTACCGCGCGTACCGCTGATCAAAGGAGATACGGCATGAGCGCGAAGAGCAGCGCGCCGTCCGAGAGCACCACCGCCGCGCCCGGCCAGGACGGCTCACCGGGCAAGCTCAGGACCTCACTCGGAGCCGCCGCCGGGACATGTGTCGAGAACTACGACTTCGTCGCGTACGGCACCGCGTCCGCCCTCTATTTCGGCGATGTCTTCTTCCCCGAGTCCGACCCGGTGGTCGGCACTCTTCTGGCCTTCGTCACGCTCGGCGTCGGTTTCCTGATGCGGCCGATCGGCGGTGCCATCGGCGGTCATCTCGGCGACAAGTACGGCCGTAAGCCTGTTCTGGTCGCCGCCCTGCTCACCATGGGCATCGCCACCGTCCTGATCGGCATGCTGCCCACCTACGCGCAGGCCGGTATCGCCGCCCCGATCCTGCTCGTCCTGATCCGCTGCGTCCAAGGCCTCGCCTTCGGCGCGGAGTGGGGCGGCGCCGTGATGATGGCGTACGAGCATGCTCCGCGCAGGCGGCGCGGTCTGTACGCCGCGATACCTCAGGCGGGCAACCCGCTGGGCATCGCTCTCGCCAACATCGCTTTCCTGCTGTCCATTTCGCTCGACAGCGACTGGGCCTGGCGCATCCCGTTCCTCGCCAGCTCCGTACTCATCGTCGTCGGCCTCGTCGTCCGCGTGAAACTCACGGAATCGCCGGAGTTCGAGCAGAGCAAGGCGAGCGGCGAGACGGTGAGGAACCCGGTCCTGACCGTGCTGCGGGACGACTGGCGCAACATCCTGCGCATCATCGCCCTGCGCGTCGTCGAGTCCTGCGCGTACTACCTGACGGCCACCTACCTCCTGTCGTACATCACCGACCGCGACGCGGACGACCGTGGGGTCGCGCTGGCCGGCATCGTCGTCGCCAGCCTGCTCGCCGTCGGTACGACGGTGCTCTCCGGCGCGCTCACCGACCGGATCGGGCGGCGGACGCTGTACCTGGCCGGATGCCTGCTGGCCGTCGCCTTCGGATTCCCGATGTACCTGATGGCCAACACCGGCAATCCCGTCCTCATCGTGCTGACCTTCCTGATCGCCATCAGCCTGATCCACGCCGCCCTGACGGGTACGCAGGCGGCCTGGTTCGCGGAACTGTTCAAGACCAACACCCGCACGTCCGGCGCCTCCCTGGGGTACCAGATCGCGGCGTCCGTCGCCGGATTCGCACCGTTCCTCGCGGTGCTGCTCGCCGAGTCGTCCGGCTGGACAGGGCCGGCGGGCTTCTATGTGGCCATCGGCCTCATCGGACTGCTCGGGGTGGCCACCACGAAGGAGACCTGGGGGCCGCCGGAGCGGGCCGCCGCGGAGCAGCCGCACCGGCCGGTACGGAACTCATGAGGCCGTCCCGCGCACACGCGCCGAGGAGACGGCACTCATCTCACCGAGTGGGTCCGGCGGGTTTGTAGGTGATCAGATCTCCGGGCTGGCACCGAAGGGCTTCGCAGATCCTCGACAGGGTCGAGAAGCGGATGGCTTTGGCCCGCCCGTTCTTGAGTACGGACAGGTTGACGACGGTGATGCCCACCTGTGCGGACAGTTCGGTGAGCGTGATGCCGCGCTCGGCAAGGAGCCGGTCGAGGTGGATCTGGATCGCGTGGAGTTCCTCCTCGGGCATCAGATGGTCCCTTCGAGGTCCTCTCGCATGCGCACGCCCTCGCGCATTATCTTCCCCATGATCACTGCCGCGAGGCCGGGGAGGACGAGCACCAGCGAGCCGGAGAGCGTCGGTCCGGAACCCACGATCGGCGCCATGCTCCCGACGAGCCAGGACTGTGACCAGCCGGCGACGAGGCCGGCCAGCGGTGCGCCCACGGCGACGAACCAGCCGACGACGGTGAGCCGTTGCGCGACCGCCTTGGTGAACGGGCCCCACGAGAGAACGGCTTTGAGCAGCTGGGAGAAGAGCAGCAGCGCGAGGGAGCCGAACAGCAGCCAGGGCAGTTCGCCCCCGAGGTCGGCGGCGCGCTGCCCCACGGAGGGACCGTCCTGGCAGAGGCGCGTGGCACTGCTGGACGCTTCCACGCCCTTGCTGATCGGCAGGCTGTCCGGCTCCAGTGAGGCATTGCTCCAGAAGCCCGTCTGCACGCAGACCGCTCCGTCGTCGAGCATGCGCGTGACCGCCGTACCGAGGAAGGCAAGCCCGCTGAGTACCGCCAGGACAAAGGTCACCGAGGCCAGAGTCCTCGTGAGCCGTGTGTTCATACACCTCTCCCTATCGACTTTCGATACGTCTACGACGTGCGCGAGACTAGAACGGCATATCGATATTCGACAAGTCCATGGCCACCCGATGAGGCCCTGACCGAACTCCGGCACCCCCGGGCGAGCGATCACCTGGACGATGAGATGATGTGACTCACCCATTTCGCTGGATACAAGTACGGTCTATGGCATGAATATTCAAACCGTCTCCTTCGGTCACCCCGACGCCGTCAAGCTCAACGATCGCGTGCAGTTGGAGTACGCCGAGCGATACGGGGACGACGGCGACGTCACACCTCTCGCCCCCGGCATGTTCGAACCACCTCAGGGCCTCTACCTGATCGCCTACGACGACCAGGGCGCCCCGGTCGCCACCGGCGGCTGGCGCACCCAGGAGGAGAACGACGAGGGATACGCCGACGGTGACGCGGAGATCAAACGCATGTACGTGACCCCGGAGGCGCGCGGGCATGGTCTGGCCCGGCTGATACTGGCCGCCCTGGAGGACAACGCTCGCGCCGCGGGCCGCACGCGCATGGTCCTGGAGACCGGCACCAAACAGCCGGAAGCCATCTCTCTCTACGTCTCCAGCGGATACGAACCCTGCGCCAAGTTCGGCCACTACCGCTTCCACAACCTCAGCCGCTGCTTCGCCAAGTCGCTGACCGACGCCACCGGCGAGCCCACCCCCGCCGCCGTCCCCGCCGAAGCCACCGAGCTGGAGACCACGACACTCTGACGCCGGTACTCCCGGCGGCACATACGGCATAGCCGGCCGCACAGGAGCGGGAGGGGGAACCCTGAACCCGCTCAGCGGCAGGCCGCCGCGGGCGGAGCGACCTCAGGGAGAGGGGAACGCGGCTCCCTGAGAGAGCTGGCGGGGCCAGGCTCTGCCGGTGAGGCGTTCGATGTCCGTATTGAACCGCTGGAGGTCGTCGAGGAAACGGCCGAGGCGTTCGGGTGGCCAGTCGGCGACCACTTCGGCCAGCCCCGCGACGACCTTCTCCCGGTCCGCGGTGACACGGTCCCTGCCCTTCCGCGTGATACGGAATTTGCGGGCGACACCTCCGGCGGGGTCCAGCATCCGTTCGACGAGTCCGTCTCTGAGCAGGGCGGCGGTCTGCCGGGTGAAGGTGGAGGCGGCCAGGCCGAAGGCGTCGACGAAATCCGCGACGGACATGGGGCCCTGCGCTTCGAGCCGGTTGAGGAGCACGTAGGCGCTGCGGTCGAGGGCATCACCGCCGTGCAGACGGCGGGGTGCCGTCATCTCGCGGTGCCGCGTGAGGATCAGCAGTTCCCGTTCGAGACGCTCCCCGGCCTGTTCGGCATCCATGTCAACCGCCTTCGACTTCCGTCGCCTTCGACTTCCCCAGGGGACGCGTCCACCATACGCCACGAAGTGCACCATGCACCTCGCTTGCACAATGCACTCATTGTGCATCATGCATTTCTTGTGTAGCGTGCACTTCCATGACTGCCTCCGCACCCGCGGCGCGCTCCGGTGCGGTCACCGCCGCCCTGGCCGCGGCGGGCATCGTGGCTTCCCTGATGGGGACGCTGATGATCCCGTTGGTCGGTGAACTTCCGGAGCTGCTGCACACGTCTGCCTCCAGCGCCTCATGGGTGATCACCGCGCCTCTGCTCACGGGAGCCGTCGCGACTCCTGTCTTCGGGCGGTTGGGCGACCTGTACGGCAAGCGCCGTCTGCTGCTGGTCTGTGTGGCCCTGCTCGTCGCCGGATCCGTGATCTGTGCCCTGACAAGCTCGCTCGTCCCCATGGTGGCGGGCCGGGCCGTGCAGGGCGTCGGCATGGGCGTCGTCCCGCTCGGGATCAGCACCATGCGCGATGTCGTCGCGCCCGAGCGCATGGGCACGTCGGTGGCGTTCATGAGCTCGTCACTGGGCATCGGCGGCGCGCTCGGGCTGCCCCTGTCGGCGGCTGTCGTTCAGAACGTCGACTGGCACGTGCTGTTCTGGGGATCGGCCGCTGTCAGCGCCCTGATCGGCCTCGCCGTCGCGCGCTGTCTGCCGCCCGTCCCGCCGGCCGCGAAGGGCCGTTTCGATCCCGGGCGCACTCGGACTCGCCACCGGACTCGTCTGCCTGCTGCTCGCCGTGTCCAAGGGCGCCGAATGGGGCTGGACCAGCGCGACGACCGGGAGCCTGCTCGCGGCTGCTGTCGTCATTCTCCTCGCCTGGGGATGGTTCGAGCTGCGCACCACCCACCCGCTGGTCGACCTGCGGGCCACCGTCCGTCGCCGTGTCCTGCTGACCAATCTGGCCTCGGTCCTGATCGGCTTCGCGATGTTCGCGCAGTCCCTCATCGCACCCCGGCTTCTGCAACTGCCCACGTCACTCGGCTACGGTCTGGGCCAGTCCATGCTCGCGGCCGGACTGTGGATGGTGCCCACCGGACTCGCCATGATGGCGTTCTCCCCGCTCGGGGCCAGGTTGTCCGCCCGCTCGGGACCACGGACCTCGCTGCTGACCGGGGCCCTGATCGTCGCCCTCGGCTACGCACTCGCGCTTCCCCTGATGGACTCGGTCCTCGGCATCGTGATCTTCAGCAGCGTCGTCAGTATCGGTGTGGCCTTCGCCTACGGCGCGATGCCCGCCATCATCATGTCCGGCGTTCCCCGCTCCGAGACCGCGGCGGCCAACGGTCTCAACGCCCTGATGCGTTCCATCGGGCTCTCGGTGTCCAGTGCCGTCACCGGCGTCGTCCTGGCCCAGCTGAGCCACACCGTCGGCGGCTACTCCGTTCCCACGCAGGACGGCTTCCGTGTCGCGGCCCTCATCGGCGGCGCCGCCGCCCTGGCCGCCGCCCTGCTGACACTCGCCATCCCCCGCGACGCGCCGGCCGTGACAGCGGACCGCGTTCCGGTGGATCTCGGGGCCGGATCGCACATGGAAAGGGGAAACCACCGACAAGACCGAGCGGGACGACGGCATCGGCCGTCGGACGAGAACACCACCGCTGACAAGGGAGATTTCACATGAGCCAGAGCGAACAGACCGTGCACTACCCCCTGTCCGTCGAGGGGCCGCTGGAGGCGCCGGCCGAATGGGAACGCCTGCGCCGGCAATGCCCGGTCGCCGGCGTCGAGTTGCCCAGTGGCGACCACGCGACACTCCTCACCCGGTACGAGGACGTAAAGGCCTTACTGTCCGACCCCCGCTTCGCCCGCCCCACCGCCGCCGACAACGCGGCCCGCCTCGCGCCCGACGGAGCGGGCGGGTCCGCTGTCACCAGCAACAACGCGCTCTCCCTGCCCGTCAAGGGAGAGGCACACCAGCAGTGGCGGCGCAAGGTCAGCAAGTGGTTCACGGCCAAGCGCATGACAGCGTTGCGGCCCAAAATGACGGCCACGGCCGACCAGCTCATCGACGACATGGTCAAGCTCGGCCACCCCGCCGACCTCAAAGCGAACGTGGGCTTCCTCCTGCCCGTGTACGTCATCTGCGACATGCTCGGCGTGCCCGCGACCGACCGGGACCGCTTCTCCCACTGGTCCGACGCGATGCTCAGTCTCACCCGCTTCTCCAAGGAGGAGATCGAGACCGCGCAGACCGAGTTCATCCAGTACATGTCCGAACACATCGCCGCCAAGCGGAACAACCCGGGCGACGATCTCCTCAGCATGATGATCAAGGAGAGCGAGGGCGAGGGCGAAGGCCACGGGCTTTCCGACTCCGAACTCGTGGCCACCGGCATGGGCCTTCTGGTCGCGGGACACGAGACCACCGCCAACATGATCGGCAAGATGGTGGCCATGCTCCTGGCCGACCGCGGCCGCTGGGAACAACTCCTCGCCGACCCCACGCTCGTACGCACGGCCGTCGAGGAAGCACTCCGCTTCGACACCAACCTCGGCTTCGGCCTCAGGCGCTACATCAGCGAGGACATCGAGATCGGCGACGAGACGGTGCCGCGCGGCACCACCGTGATCTGCAGCATGCCGGCGGCCAACCGCGACGCGGACGTCTTCGACGACGCCGAGGAGATGAACCTCGCCCGCACCCCCAACCCCCATCTGATCTTCGGTGCCGGCCCGCACTCCTGCATCGGGCAGGCGCTGGCCCGCACCGAACTGCAGGTCGTCCTGGAAGCACTGCTGCGCAAGCTGCCCACCCTCGACCTGGCGGTACCCGCGGAAGACCTGGAGCGGGTGGAGGGACTCCTGGTGGGCGGACTGCGCCAGTTGCCCGTCCGCTGGTAACTCTCCGTCCCCACCTGGGTCATGACAATCTCTCAGGAAGCAAGGAGCCCCATGAAGGTCACCGTCGACGAGGACAAGTGCTGCGGCGCCGGACAGTGCGTGCTGGTCGCCCCGGAGGTGTTCGACCAGCGTGACGACGACGGCGTCGTCATCCTCCTCACCCCCGAACCCGCCCCGGCGCAGCACGCCGCGGTGCGCGAAGCCGCCGCCGTCTGCCCCGCGACCGCGATCCTCGTCAGCGACGAGGCGTAAGCACAGCACCACCCCGGGGGACGGCCGGGAGCCGCCTTCGTGCCGTCCCCCACCCGGCACAATCCACCGCGCCCTCCTCTCCCCCGGTGCATGCACCGATCACGTGGGTAGCCTCCCGGGATGACCGCGACCTTCGACGAAGCTGCCCGGAAGGAAGCACCGATGACCGACGACATCACGCCGGACCTGGACCTCCAGCCCGAGAAGCCGCACTCCGCAAGGTTCTGGAACTACTTGTTGGGCGGGACGGACAACTTCGAGGCGGACCAGCGGCTGGGTGAGCAGATCAAAGCCGAGTGGCCCGCGGCGGTCGACATCGCCCGCGCGAGCCGCGCGTTCCTCGGGCGTACGGTCCGTCATCTGGCCGGCGAGGCGGGGGTACGGCAGTTCCTCGACATCGGCAGCGGTCTGCCGACCGCCGACAACACCCATGAGGTCGCCCAGAGCGTCGCCCCCGATGCCCGGATCGTGTACGTCGACCACGACCCGATCGTCCTGTCCCATGCCCGCGCCCTGCTCACCAGTACGCCGGAGGGCGCCACCGACTACGTCGACGCCGATCTGACCGCGCCCGGCACAGTTCTCGCCCACGCGGCGCGGACGCTGGATCTGGGGCGCCCCGTCGCGCTGTTGCTGCTCTCCACCATCGGACACGTCCAGGACCCCATCGAGGCCGCGCGGTTGGTGCGGGGCTACATGGGCCGTCTGGCCCCCGGCAGTTGCCTGGTCCTGTGCACCACGCTGGCCTCGCCGGCCGTCAACGCGGCGAACGAGTCCTACGCGGCCTCCGGCACGATCCCGTACGTGGCGAGCACCGCCGAAGAGATGCTGGCGATGGCATCCGGCCTGAGCATCCCCCCGCCCGGTCTCGGCCCCATCAACAGGTGGTATCCCGAA
Organism: Streptomyces sp. NPDC039430; assembly: GCF_055639435.1. Lineage (NCBI taxonomy): Bacteria > Bacillati > Actinomycetota > Actinomycetes > Kitasatosporales > Streptomycetaceae > Streptomyces > Streptomyces sp. NPDC039430. Next base: position 514,932 of record NZ_JBVKAK010000004.1, read on the forward strand.
GGGACGTTGGACCCGGACGTCGACCAGTGGGGATACGTCGCCTACAAGGAGTGACACGGCCCGGCGGCGTTCGCGGCCCGTGCGGCCCACGCATCGGCGTGCGCGGGCCCGGCGGATCGCACGCCCATCAGATCGCTCGTCCGCGGTGAGCGATCCTGGAGCGGGACTCCGCCCGCGACGAGGGTCCCGAGCCGCGAACTCCGTGACCGTCGCCGCTCCCCGGAATCGTCGTACATACCCCTGCCAGCGCTTGCGGGCCATGGCCGGTTCGTGTGCCGTCCGTCGTGCCGTAACCGGTGTGTACGGCTCCTCGGGACGGCGGGCGCACGGAACGTTTTTCAACAGAGAGCCCCAACTTTGTGAAATTCAGGGGGAGAAGACTGCCTTGTACCGGCCGCGATCACAGGCCACAGTTCCCGCAGTGTCCGGCGATCACCTCGCCGGACGCCGGACGCACGGTCACCCGACGACGCGGTCCTTCCGCGCCGTCGTGATCCCCATGTACGGCCGTGCGCTCCGAGACCGGAAGGAACATCTGTGGGAATCTCCCGGAAGATCTTCGCGGCCGCCGCCGCGGGCGCGCTGCTGTCCCTCACCACGGCCGCCAGTGGGCAGGCGCTCGAAAACACCACTCCGCGCTACGACCAGGGAATGGTCAAGGCGCTGGCGACCTCGCTCGGAGTCAGCGAGAGCGCCGCGACGGACCGGCTCGACCGCCAGGCGGACCAGCAGGCCAGACTGTCGTCTCTCGGCGAGCAGGGCGTCGCCATGGACGGCACCTACTTCGACAAGAAGGGCGACCTCGTCGTCAACGCCGTCGGAAGCGCCGCCGAGAAGCGCATCGAGGGCGCCGGTCTGAACGCGCGCGTCGCCGAGCACGGCGAAGGCACCCTGAACGGCGTCAAGGCCGCGCTGGACAAGCTGGCGCTCGCTCAGACGCCCACCGGAATCAGCGCCTGGGCCGTCGATCTCGCATCCGACACCGTCACCGTGAAGGTGAACAGCGACAGGAGCACCGCGGCCAAGTCCTTCCTGAAGGCCGCCCTGGCCCACGGGGACGCGGTTCGCGTGGTGAACGCCTCGCAGAAGCTGAGTCCTCAGGGCGTCGTCTCCCCCGGAGACGAGATGGCCTTCGACGGCTACGTGTGCTCCGTCGGATACGGAGCCCGGGACGCTTCCGGCCGGCAGTTCCTCGTCACGGCCGGCCACTGCATCGAGAACCTGCCCGTTCTGTCGCACAACGGGGAACGCTTCGCCGAGGGAACCGACAGCCGGTTCGCACTCGGCCAGGACAGTGTCGACATGGGCATCGCGGCCGTCGACGAGAGCAGTTCCATAGCCACCGAGGTCGGCACCTGGGGCAGGGCGGGCACCGTCGCCGTGGCGGGTGCCGAGCGCGCCCCTGTCGGTGCCGATGTGTGCAAGTCGGGCCGCACAACACAATGGACCTGCGGAAAGATCGACTCGTACGACGTGTCCGTCACCTACTCCGACCCGAACGGCGGCCCCCAGACCGTCGTCACCGGACTGGGCAGTTCCTCGGTCTGCACGCAGGGCGGCGACAGCGGCGGCGCGTACATCTCCGGCGACCAGGCTCAGGGCATGACATCGGGCGGCCCCACCGCCCAGAGGTGCGACGGCACGGTGAACTCCCGCGGCTCGTCGTACTTCCAGCCCCTGGACGACGCCCTGGACCACTACGGGCTCACTCTCAACACCAACTGATCACCGAGGCTGACGGATTGATCTTTTCGTCTGCCGGAACGGGCCGCCCATCGGTTACGGTGAGCGGCCCGTTCCCCATTCCGCCGGTTCTTCCCCCTCGCACGACCGGCCGGACGCCATCGGAAGCCGGATCCTTGACCCCCCACACCCGTCCCCCGCGGTCCGCCGGGCCGCAGACGCTCGAAACGCCCCCGTTCGCCGACGTGTTCCAGCAGGCGATCAGGGCGAGCGGACTCTCGCTGGAGCGGGTACGCCACCGGCTCGCCGCGCGCGGGATCCGCATCAGCCTGACGACACTCAGCTACTGGCAGCGCGGCAGAAGCGAACCGGAACGCGCCGACTCGCTGCGTGCCGTCGACGCCCTGGAGTCCATCCTGGCACTGCCACCGGGCACACTGCGTTCCGCGTTGCGCCCGTACCGTCCGCGCGGACGGATGGCGCCTCCGGCTCACGACCTGACAGCCTCCCGCCGTGTCTTCGGGAAGAACTCACTGGCGGAACAGGTTCTCGGGGCGGACTTCGCCGCTCTCAACGAGGACACCGGCGTCCTGAGCATCCGCGAGACCGTCACCATCGACGAACACTTCCGGCTCAGCTCCCTCTCCATCCACCAGGTGATGCGAGCGACTCGCGAGGGCGCCGACCGCTTCACCACCGTCCACACCTTCGACAGTGGCGTCCGGGCAGTCCGTGCCGACGTGCGCTGCGGCATCCCGGGGGCGATGCGCTTTCTGCCGCGCGTCGGCACCGTGGTCATCGATGTGAGATTCGGCCGGAGACTGGCGAAGAACGAGACCGTCGTCATCGACTACACGGTGCACGTCGAGTCCGGCGACGGACTGGACGACCACTACGAACGCCGGACCCGCACCCGGCTGCGCGACTACCTGCTCCACGTCTACTTCCACCCGGCGGCGCTGCCGGAGTTCTGTCACCGCTACTACCGCGAGAGCTACGAGGCGGAGGCGTCGTACAACCATCGGGTGGCACCGGACGCCTCACACTCCGTCCATTCGGCGCCCGGGCGCTGTCCCGCCGGCGTCCATGGCATCTCGTGGCAGAGACCACGCAAGCGGGCGGCGGGCCCCGAGGAGGCGTGACCGCGTACGGTTCACACCCCCTCACAGCACGCCGGTCGCCTTCGGACGGGCCCAGCACATCCGCGAAGAAGACAGGCCCTCCCGGTAATGCCCCCACCAGGTCAGGCGCCGCGCTGGACCGGTCCGATGAGCGTGCCGGCGGCCACCCTGAGCGTGCCCTCGGCGAACGACGTGCCGGGGATCTGCCCGCCAGGAGCCTGCAGCGTGAACGATGCCTCGTTCGCGGGGGTACCGCGGCCGCTGTTCGGAACCTGGATGTCGAAGTGCACCGGGTGGCCCGGACCGAAGGTCACCACGGTGTCCTGGTCGCCGTAGCGGCCGGCGGCGATCCCGCTGTCCGAACCGTGGTCCGAGAACCGCACGTCGGTGGGTGAACCGGCCAGCCGGCACGGCTCGTACCCGCGCGCCGCGGTCAGTGTGACGCTGTAGTGACGATGCCCCGCGCTGCCGGGCGCGTCAGTGATCTTCGCGGTGTGATTGGCCGGACGGCAGGCGGACGGGGCCGCGCTCCTGCCCGTTGCCGGCGAAGCCTGCGCGAATCCCGCACCGGCGGTGCCCACCAGCACAGTGGCGGCGAGAGTGGCGGCGATCTTCCGGTTGGTACGCATCATGAACGCTCCTTGCCTTGCTCAATGGTCCTGCGCGTGTGCGCCGTCAGGACCATGGTCGACACCATTCCTGCCCGCCCGCCTTCGCGGGAAATGTCTCAGGACAGCCACAGTCATATCGCCGGTATGTGGGCCACGGGTGAGCGCCGGGTGGAAGGAACCGCGGTAGAAGAGCAACGGGCGGGCTTCGGGGTGATACGCGAGCCGTTCGACGCGGCCGACGAAGAGGACGTGGTCGCCGCCGTCGTACGTGGCCCAGGGTGAGCAGGAGAAGGTGGCAGGAGAACCGCTGAGGGCGGGTGCCAGACCGGATGGCGCGGGCAGCCAGGAAGGGGAAGGGCCAGAGGCCTCCGGACTGCCCGCGAACCGTAGAGCGAGGTCTCGCTGCTCCTCGGACAGGACACTGACGGTGAACGGCCGGCCGGTCAGCAGCCGGGCCGCTTTCGAGGTACGGGAGAGGGCGACCAGGACGAGCGGCGGGTCGAGGGAGACCGCGGTGAAGGCGTTCACGGTCGCGCCGTGGGGGGCGTCGCCCGCCATGCAGCTGACGACGGTGACGCCGGTGGCGAAGTGGCCCAGGCAGGTGCGGAGTTGCTGCGGATCGATCGCCACCGGGTCTCCTTGATGTCGGATGAACGAGGGTGGTGCGCGGGTCAGTCGGTCCAGCCGTCGGCGGGGTGGTCGAACCAGAGATGGACCTGGCCGGTGCCGATGGCGTTCTCGTACTCGCTGTAGCGGCGCGCGGACGCGGTGCACCCGGGTCCGCCGAGGGCGCCCGCGAGCGTCAGATAGTGGCCGAAGCCGCCTTCCGGGGAGTGCCGGCGGTACTCCGGCATGGTCGCGATGACCCGGTCGTGACGGCCGGCCTCCAGCCACGCGACGCGTTGCTCGTCGGCGGCGCGGGCCGCGGGGCTGACGATGTTGGCCGGGTCGCCGGCCATCCGGTCGCGCAGTTCGGCCAGGGGCCGGAAACCGTGCGAGAGGCCGCCGGAGGCCAGCACCAGCACCCGCCGGGCGATCCCGTCGACAGCCTCGGCGACGACCGCTCCGAGGCGCAGATGGTCCTCGGTGGTCGCGGTCTGGCAGACCGACATGGAGAGCCACGGCACGTCGGGGCGGCCGAGATAGCTCCAGAGGTTGAGCGTGGCGTAGTGGATCGGGAGGTGGGGGTCGTCGTTGGCGCTGAGCCAGAGCGAGTCCTTCTCGGCGGCCGCGGCCACGGCGTGGGCGAGTTCCGGGTCTCCGGGGATGGCGTAGGGGACCTGGCTGACCTCGCTGGGCATCTCGTCGGAGGTGAAGCGTCCGGCTCTGTGGTGGTGGGCGGTGATGACGGTCTCGGTGGTGGTGGCCCAGTGGGTGTCGAGCACCAGCACGGCGTCGTGGTCGGTGGTGTCGACCACCTCGCGGCGGAGTCGGGCGAGGCCGGTGGCGAGGGTGAAGTCGCGGCCGCCGTTGGCCTCGACGCGCTGAGATTCGGGGAACATGATGACGGGGGCGTGGGAGAGCAGTCCCGCGCCGACGATGGCGCCCATGGGCGTGTCGCCTTTCTGGAAGAGAGTCGTCCCGGAACGGAAGGGTTTCTACGGAGCGGTGGCTACGGACCGGTGGCTACGGACCGGCGGATATGGAACGGCGGCTACGGGACGAGGAGCAGCTTGCCCGTGGTGCGGCGGGCGGCCAGGTCGGCGTGTGCGTCCCGGGCCCGGGCCAGTGGATACGTGCCGCCGATGGTGACGCGCAGGGTGCCGTCGGTGATGCCCGCGAAGACCTCTCCGGCCCGCCAGGTGAACTCCTCGACGGTGGCCCGGAAGTGCTCCAGGTAGGGACGGGTGAGGGTCAGCGAGCCACCCCAGAGCAGCCGCATCACGTCGACGGGTGGCACGGGGCCGCTGGCGCCGCCGAAGAGGACCAGCGTGCCCCGGCGGCGCAGGCTGTCCAGGCTGGCGTCGAAGGTGGCGGCGCCGACACCGTCGTATGCGGCGTGCACGCCGTCACCGCCGGTCAGGCGCCGGACCTCGGCGGCGAGGTCCTGGCAGCGGTCGTAGCGGATGACGTCGTCCGCGCCGTTCCCGGCCGCCGACTTCTCCTTCTCCTGGCTGGAGACCGTGCCGATCACGCGCACTCCGCGCCGTTTGAGGAGTTGGGTGAGGAGCAGTCCCACTCCGCCCGCGGCGGCGTGCACCAGGACGCTCTCGCCGGGCCGGGCCCGGTAGGAGTCGTTGACCAGGTAGTGGGCCGTCATGCCCTGGACCAGTGCGGCGGCGGCGATGCGCAGGTCGACGTCGTCGGGGACGGCGATGGCTTTCTCCTCGGGCACGAGGACCTGCCCCGCGTAGCTGCCGAGGACGGTGGTCCAGGCGACGCGGTCGCCGGCCGAGAACCGGGTGACGCCGGGGCCCACGGCCAGCACGGTGCCGGAGCCCTCCTCACCCGGCACGGCGGGCAGGGGCAGCGGATAGCGGCCCTCGCGGCGGTAGATGTCGATGAAGTTGACGCCCGCGGCGGCGAGTTCGACCAGGATCTGCCCCGGGCCGGGCTCGCCGGGAGCCGGCCTGTCGACGGGGACAAGGACGTCCGGGCCGCCGGTCCGCCGGATCTCGATCGCCTGGATCACCGGGATGGGTGTCCTGTTCCGCGGTGACATCAGTTCGCTCCTTGGGGGGTGAGGTGGTCGGCGCCGAGGTCGAGATCCACGCCGTAGGCGCTCAGCCAGTCGCCGAGACGGACGGTGGACTCCAGGAGGATGCGTTCGAACTCGGAGAGGGTGCCGGTCGTCGTTCTGTCGGTGAGCCGGCGTACCGCTTCCGGGTCCAGGCAGCCGCTGAGCGGGGCGTCGTCGCCGGAGGCCGCGGCGGTGAGGCCGCCGAGGAGAGCGCGGTCGTAGGCGGGGTCCTGGATGGAGGGGTAGGCGGCCTTGGTGCGGCGCAGTACGGACCGCGGCAGCAGGTCGGCGGCGGCCGCGCGGAGCAGGCCCTTCTCCTGGCCGGTGCAGGTCTTCATCGCCCAGGGCACGTTGAAGAGGTACTCGACGAGGCGGTGGTCGCAGAACGGCACGCGCCCCTCCAGGCCGTTCGCCATGCCCATCCGGTCCTTCTTGTCGAGGAGGATGGGCAGCCAGCGGGTGAGCGTGAGGTAGCCGAGTTCCCGCGTGCGCCGTTCCTCGGCGCCCTCGCCGTCGAGGCGGGGCACCTCGGCCAGCGCGCCGCGGTACAGGTCGGCCTGGTACGTGGCGAGGTCGATGCCCTCCACGAACCGGGGGCGGAAGAGCGCGCGGGGGTCGAGGCCGCGGTGAGCGCCGAGCTCCAGCCAGGGGAAGGTCTCGGCGGCCCGCGCGACGGGGTCGGAGAACCAGAGGTAGCCGCCGAACACCTCGTCGGCTCCCTCACCGGAGAGTGCGACGGTGGCGTGCTCGCGGACGGCCGCGAAGAGCTGGTGCAGCGAGACGTCCAGGTCGGCGAAGTTGAACGGGAGGTCCCAGGCCTCCAGTACGGTCCGGCGCACGGCAGGGTCGAGAAGCCGGGCCCGGTCCAGGGTGATCGTGTGGTGTGCGCTGCCGACGTGTTCGGCGACCGCGCGGGCGTAGGGGCCATCGGCGGTGGGGCGGATGGGGTCACCGCGGAAGTTCTCGCTGTGGCCGGTGAAGTCGACGGCGAAGGTGGAGATCCGCCCGCCCTCGGCGGCGCGGACGCGCTGGGCCAGGGCGGTCACGGTGCTGGAGTCCAGACCGCCGGAGAGCAGCGCGACCAAGGGGACGTCCGCCACCATCTGCCGCGGCACGATGTCGTCCAGCAGTTCGCGGACGGTGGCGATGGTGGTGGGCAGGTTGTCGGTGTGCGGGCGGGCCTCAAGGGCCCAGTACCGTTCTTCGCGCAGACCCGCACGGCCGGCCCGGAGCAGATGGCCGGGCTTGAGTTCCCGCATGCCGCGCAGCGGCACCCGGCCGGGGGTGCGCAGGAAGAGCAGCGCGTCGCAGAGTTCCTCCGCGGAAGCGCGCGGCCGCACCAGCGGGTGGGCCAGGATGGCTTTGGGCTCCGACCCGAAGAGCACACCGCCCGGGGTCGGGTGGTAGTAGAGGGGTTTGACCCCGAGACGGTCACGGACGAGGAGGAGCTCCTCGGTCGCGGTGTCCCAGATGGCGATGGAGTACATGCCGTTGAGGCGGTGCACGAAGTCATCACCCCACTGGAGGTAGGCGCGCAGCGCCACCTCGGTGTCGCTGGAGGTGGCGAACCGGTGCCCGTGCAGGGAGAGTTCACCGCGCAGCTCGCGATAGTTGTAGATCTCGCCGCCGTAGGAGATCACGGCGCGTGGCAGGTCGCCGCGTGGGCCGCGCTCGGGGGTGGCCATGGGCTGGGCCCCGCCCCGCGGGTCGATGACCGCGAGGCGCCGGTGGCCGAGCGCGGCGTGGGTGTCGAGCCAGCCGCCGCCGGCGTCGGGGCCGCGGCGGATCAGCGTCCGCACCATGGCGTCGAGCGTGCCGGACTCGGTGGTGAGGTCACGGGAGAAGTCGATCCATCCGGTGATGCCGCACATGGTCCGCTCCTTTCTCAGTCCTGCTCGGGGCCGAGCCAGGGGCCCCGGCGCCAGCCGTCGGTGTCGTAGTCGTCCAGGCACTCCTGGACCAGCTCCTCGTAGCGGCCGAGGCTGCCTCGGCGGATGGCCCAGCGCAGCGCGTCCAGCCGGACCTGTTCGCCGTTGCCGGAGTAGTTGCGCTCGTACAGCTCGTGGCGGGCCCCGAACTCGGTGCCGATGGCGTCCCAGACCAGCTTGAAGAGCTTGATCCTCTCCAGCGCCGAGGTGTCGGCGCCCCGGTAGTAGCGGTCGATGAGCGGGCGCAGTTCGGGATGGGCGAGGTCGCGGGCGCTGGAGGGGACCGCCAGCGGCGCGCCGCCGAGCAGGCTCTCGAAGAGCTCGTGCACCCTGTTCCAGATGTAGGGGCCCGCCATCCGCATCGCGGACGCGTGTTCCAGGCGCGGCAGGACCGTGCCGCCCGGTCCTGGTTCGGGGTCGTGGGCCATGGCGGAGGTCAGCGCCCGGACCAGGTCGCGCAGGGTGAGGAGTTCACCGAGGCCGGCCCGCACCCCGCGGAAGACGTCGGTGCCGTTGGCCCTGGTGGCCCGGGAGAGGAGCCCTGCCATCAACTCCAGCTTGACGCCGAGCCGTATCCCGGACTGGAAGTTGTAGAGGTTGGGGAAGCCGGAGCCGGCGTAGAAGCCGGTGGCGCGCTCGATGTCACGGTGGACGAGCACGTCCTCCCAGGGGATCAGCGCCTCGTCCAGCAGCAGCACGCTGTCGTTCTCGTCGAAGCGGCTGCTCAGCGGAGAGTCGAAGGGGCTCCCGGCGCGCCGTTCGTACGGGGTGCGGCAGATGAGCCGTACCCCCGGGTTGTCCATCCGGACGAAGAAGACGAGCGCGAAACGTTCCGCCTTGCCCTTTTCCAGCTGGGCCGAGCCGACCGGGGCGACGAAACCCGCGTTCGTCAGCGCGGATCCGGTGGCGAGCATCTTCGCTCCGCTGACCACCACCCCGGCGTCGGTCTCGCGCACCGCGTGTACGAAGACGTCGCCCATGTCGTGGATGGCGCGTTTCCGGTCGACCGGCGGGTTGATGATGACGTGGTTCAGGTGGAGCGCCCTGCTCGCGAACCTGCGGTACCAGGCGGTGGCGTTGGGGGCGAACGGGCCGTAGTAGTCGGCGTTGACGCCGAGTCCGGCCATGAAGGCGGCCTTGTACTCGGGGGTGCGGCCCAGGAAGCCGTAGCTCGTGCGGGCCCAGGTGGCGATCGCCTCTCCGGCCCGGACGAGGTCGGTGGCGGACCGGCTGGGTTTGAAGAAGCGATGGGTGCGGATGCCGGTGTCCGGGTCCGTCCCGGTGAGTACGCCGGCGGTGGCGGGGTCGTGGAGGGCGTCGTAGAGCCGGGCGATGGAGCGGGCGGAGTTGCGGAAGGCGGGATGCGTGGTCACGTCCTCGACCTGCTCGCCGTCCACGTATACGGCACGGCCGTCGCGCAGGCTGTCCAGGTACGCGGCCCCGGTCATCAGGGCGTCGGTGGTCTTCGGCGGCTGAGTCGTCGTCATCGGACCAGCCCCGGGTTGGCGAGCGGCGGGTCGCCGAGGACCTGGACGCGGCGCAGGTGCCGGGGCGCTCCGCTGGTGAAGGCGTTGCGGCCGTGCAGCAGGGTGTGGTTGTCGGTCACCACCAGGTCGCCGGTCCGCCAGACGTGTGCGTAGAGGTGGGCCGGGTCGTACAGGGCGGCGCGCAGGCCGCGGTGGAGTTCGGCGCGTTCCGGCTCGTCGGCGAGGCCGGAGAACTCCAGGTCCGGGTGGTTGACGAAGGTCTCGCCGGCCTCCGCGGTGGGTTCGTTGTAGCGGATGACGGGCGTGCCGTGGACCGGATGGGCCGTCACCACCGGGGAGACGCAGGTGCTGTCGTAGTACTCCATCTTCCGGTGGTAGGTGCCCGTGGCCCGTGACCACAGGGCGCGGGTGGCGGGATCGGCGTGGGCGAGCACGGCGGCGGTGTCGGAGAAGGTGGTCTCGCCGCCGTTGCCCTCACCGGGTGCGTGGACGCACTGGAAGATCTGGAATTCGGGGATGTGCTCCCGGTACATGCCGTCCCAGTGCATCGGCATGTGGCTGTGGTCGAATATGTGGTCGGCCGGGTCGGGCTGCTGGACGAGTTCCAGCACGGTGCCGAACGGCCAGACGCTGAGCTGCCCCCATCGCGCGCCGTACGCGGAGAGTCCGGCGGGCTCGGCGAACGCCGCGAAGTCGCGGAGCAGGAGCAGGCGGTGCTCACGTACGAGGGCGCGCAGGGGTGCGACGGGCAGGTCGGTCAGCGGACGGTCCCGGTCGACGGCGTGGAGGGCGAGTCCGAAGGGTTCGAGGGCGGTGGTCCTCAGGCGCTGGTCGCTGAGCAGGGTGTTGTCCACGGTCATGGTGAGGCTCCTGTCAGGGGGTGGGTTCCGCGGCGTGGGCCCGGGGCAGTACGAAGTGGCTGGGGCGTCCGTGGGCGGTCACCAGCCGGCCTCCCGCCGCCTCGGCCTCGGCACGCTTCATCAGCGTGAAGAGCCCGTCGCCTGTGTCGACGGCGGTGCTGTGCCAGGGCGTGAGCCAGACGTCGGGGGTGTCCGCCAGCAGGAGCCCGATCTTGCGTGTGCCGCACGGCTGGGGGTGGATGGAGAGACGGACGGCGTCCGGGAAGAGCTCGGCCAGCAGCTCGTCCCAGGCGCGGCTGCGGGCGATGACTCCGTAGGCGAGTTCGCGGCAGTGGCGCTGCAGGGCCGCGCGGCTGCCGGTGTACTCGGGGACGGACAGGTCCTCCAGCATGAAGCGGGTGATCCCCCGGTACATCTGGACCATGTGGCCGCCCTGTCGTACCTCGGCGCGCAGCTCGTCCGGGCTCGGGCCGCGGCCGGCCGTGAGCCTCGCGCGCAGCTGGGCGTGGCCGGCGCCCGGATGGACCTCGTCCAGAGTGAACTGGCCGAGATGGGAGGCGCCGATCCGCTCGATCATGCGGCTGATCTCGTGGGCGTATCGGGTGACGTTCTCGTCGCTCACCCCGATCAGGTCGTTGAAGACCCGCCCGTCGGAGCAGATGAGGATGCGGGCACCGGGCGGGTAGACCTCGGTGATGCGTTCGCAGAGCGATTCGAGGAATCTCAGGGCGAGTTCCTCGGCCATGTCGGGCAGTGGGCCGAGGACTTTGGCCGGGTTGGGGGACTTGGTGGGAAAGGCCGGGAGCAGGAACTCGATTCTCCGGCCGCGTGCCATGGCTTGCGCTATCGCGTCTCGGTGGTGCCGCAGGCACCTCAGGCAGACCCTGCCGGTGCAGCCGCTGCCGCGCAGTCTGCGCTGGTGCAGCAGTACGTCGCGGATCACCTCGATGGCGGCCAGTTCGGTATCGAGGGTGGCAAGTTCGAACACCGTGCCTCCTGTGAGTGGGGACTCGCTCCACCCTGGGCTCACGACGCACACGGAACGCACAAAGCTGTTTCGGTACCGAGGGTCACAGCGGGTCGCGGCTGCCTCGGCGGGGTCAACAGCCCAAGGCGCCGAGTTCGTGGCGGGTGCGCGTCTCCCAGTCGGGCATGCGCAGCGCGCGGAACGCGGTGAGCGCCTCGCCGAAGCTGCCCCGTGCGCGCTCCCGGTCACCGAGGGCGGCGTACGCGCGGCCCCGCATGAACGCGGTGAGGGCCTCGCCGCGGCGCTCACCTAGCTCGGAGAACATCTCCGCGGCCTGTGTCAGCGGGCCGAACGCCTCGTCGGCCCGCTCCGGGGCCCGGGCCAGCCGTAATCGCCCGATGGTGTAGAGCGCGTATGCCTCGCCGGGGCGGTGCCGTACCCCGCGGTAGTGGGTCAGCGCCCGGTCCAGGCGACGGGCGGCAGCGGCGTACCGGCCGAGCATGATCTCGGTCACGGCCAGTGCTTGCAGGGCATCGGCGAGGACCAGCGGCTGGCGCAGTCGCTCCGCCGCTTCGAGCGCCCTCTCCAGCACGTGCGCCGCCTCGGCCTCGCGGCGCTGCTGGAACAGCACCGCGCCCAGACTGCGCAACGCCAGCGCGGTGCCCCGCAGATCCCCCAGCTCGCTCAGTACGGCGACGGCCGCGGACGCGTCGGTGTAGGCGTCCTCGGTCATGCCCCGGTCCGCGATCGCGAAGCTGCTGTGGACGCGCAGGTACGCGGCCTGACGCCGCTCCCCCAGCTCGTCCAACCGCTCGATGGCGGAGACGAACCAGCGCATCGCCTCGTGCGCCCGGCCGCGCCCGACGCCCGCGCGGGCCAGCGAGCCCTGGGCCATCGCGACGCGCCTGCGGTCGCCTTCGGCCGACGCCCGTTCGAGCACGGCCCGCGCCATACGCTCCCAGTCGTCCAGCCAGCTGCACTGGTGGCATATGTCGTCCAGGGCCGCGACGAGTTCGCTCGCCTGCTCGCCGTGGCCGGAGCGCGCGGCGTACTCCACGGTGGCCGCGAGGGTGGGGCGCTCGTACTCCAGCCAGGCGGTGGCGGCGCCCGCTCCGGTGCGGAGCAACTGCTCCCGCGCGACGGGGACCCGGTGCAGCCAGCCGTCCAGGACACGCCCGACGATCTCCCGTCGGCGCGCCGGGGACTCTTCCTCTGCGGCGCGTTCCGCGGCGTAGGCGCGCAGCAGATCATGGATGCGGTAGCGGGGCCGGCCCTCCGGACCGACATGGTGGGCCCGGATGAGATTGGCGTGGATGAGGGCGTCGAGGATGTCGTCCACGCTGTCGTCCGGTTCCTCGTCCCCGGCCACACCGGACATGATGACCGCGGGTATCCAGGACGGGAACTCGCCTGTGGGGATCAGCCCGAGAGCGCGGAACACCCGGGCGGCGTCCGGGGCCAGCCCGTGATACGCGGTGGCGACACAGGCGCGCATGGCGAGGTCGCCCGCGCGCAGCTCGCCGAGCCGGCGCTGTTCGTCGGCCAGCCGCTCGGCCAGCCAGCGCACCGGCCGGTGCGGGCTCCCGGCCAGCCGGGCCCCGGCCACCCTGAGCGCCAGCGGAAGGCCGGCGCACCCGACGAGGAGATGCCCCGTCGCCTCCGGTTCGGTGGCGAAACGCCGCGTTCCGGCGATGCGGTCGAGCAAGGCGCGCCCGTCGGTGTCGTCCAGCGGTTCCACGTCGAGCAGGTGCGCGCCGGGAATGGCGGCGAGCCGCGCCCGACTGGTGATCAGGACGGCGCAGCCGCCGCTCCCGGGCAGCAGGTACGTGACCTGGGAGGTGTCCCTGACGTCGTCCAGGACGACGAGCACACGGCGGTCCGCGAGTTTCGAACGGAACAGTGCGGCCCGCTGGGACTCGGCCGCGGGAATCGCCGATCCGTGCACCCCGATGCTGAGGAGCAGATCCGCGAGGACGGCGGCGGAGGTGCGGCGCGGTCCGCGAGCGCTGTCGAGCTGGACGTAGAGCTGACCGTCGGGGAAGGTGCCTCGGAGCCGGTGGGCGAGGTGGGTGGCCGCAGTGGTCTTGCCCACGCCGGGCAGACCGGTCAGGATCACCACCGGTACCACCGTCGGCGGCCTGTGGCCGCTCGACGGGGCCAACAGCGTGGCCGCGTGCGTGAGCAGCTTCTCGCGTCCGACGAAGTCCGCTATGAGCGTGGGCAGTTGGCGGATCGGCCACACTCCCGCGGACCTCGGTCTCGCGTCCGGGTCAGCGGGGTCCTGGCCCGGCGGGTCCAGTCGGCGTACGGGGTGGGAGCGCGGCGGCGGTCCTGTCACCCGGGAGAGGTCGCGGGCGAGTACGGCCTGGTGCAACCGCCGCAGCTCGCTTCCGGGATCGAGTCCGAGTTCGTCCCGGAGCGTACGACGGGCACGGGCGTACGAGTGCAGCGCGTCTCCCGCGCGTCCACAGTGGTACTGAGCGGTGATCAGCAGACCCCACAGCCGCTCGCGCAGCGGGTGCGTCACTGTCTGGGCCCGCAGCTCCGGGACCAGTTCCTCGTACTCACCCAGGGCGATGCGGGCCGCGGCATGGTCCTCGAAGGCGGAGATCCGGGACTCCTCCAGCCGCGACGCCTCCACGTGCAGCGTGGAGTGATGCGGCAGACCGTCAAAGGCGGCACCTCGCCACAAGCCCAGAGCGGCGCGCAGCCGCTGGGCCGCCGACCAATGATCACCTTCGGCCATGGCGGCCCGGCCGCGCGCGGCCAGGTCGTCGAAGAGCCGCAGATCCAGTTCATCCGGCCGAGCCCGCAGACGGTATCCCTGACGGCCGTGGCTGAGCCGGTCACCGCCGGAGGCCGCGTTGAGCACCCTGCGCAGACCGGCGGCGTAGCTGCGTACGTTCGCGTGCGCGGAAGCCGGCGGACTCCCGGCCCACAACACCTCGCAGAGCCGGTCGGCGGTGACCGCGGTGTTCACCTCCAACAGGAGGGCCGCCAGGAGAGTGCGCGGCTTGGGTCCGCCGAGCGGAAGCGGCTCGCCGGCACCCACGGCTTCGACCGGCCCCAGCACCCTGAATTCCACACGGCGCAACTCCACGGCCTGACCACCCCTCTGCTCCCTGTCGGGGCGGGGCTCTTCCCGCAGGGATCAGCCTTCCGCCGCGACGGAGAAACCAGTCCACCGACTCGTAATGGACGGCCGCGCGGGCTTCGGCCGGCTCGCGGTGTCCACGCACATCTCCGCCGCGCCCCCCGGCGCCGGCTTCACCGGCTGAGACCGGCCGGCGGCGCCGAGATCGCCACCGTCGCCGTACCCGACACCGACGCCGTGTACCGCCGCCCGGCCGAGGAACTCCCCGACCTGCCCGGCTTCCGGCACGCCCCGCGTCCACCTCGTCACCTCGTCACCTCGTTCATCAAGGAGAGCGGCATGATCTTCCACGACGGCCGCCGGCAGCCCGTCGCGCCCTGAGCCACGGCCGGCGGCGGACGGGCGAAGGAGGAGCGCGGTCCCGTGGTCGCCGTACGGACCGGCACCGCGCGCCCCACGTGTCGTTGGTAACGGTGACGGCGCCCGGTCATGGGCGGGTGAGGAGGCGCCGCTTGGGGAGGCGCCGCCACCTGCCGCGCTGCGGGGGAGGCGTCGTCTCGTCACGGCGGCGCGATCGAAGGGGAGGTACGGAATGTCAGGTAACGAGGCGCCGTTCATCGATTCGCCCGAAACGCGGGCGTCCTACGAGGTGTGCGCGGCTGAGATCAGGCGGTTCCTGGCGCCGATGTGGAAGGCGACCGAAGTGCTGCCCGCCGCGATCCGTCCCCACATCCTGGCCGTGAACGGTTTCACGGTGCACAGCGACCGCATCGCCGACGAGGGCGGAACACAGCAGGTACGCGAGGAACGGTTCGCCCGGTGGTGTTCCGAGACTCTGGAGGAGCTGCGCACCGGGCGCAGCGAGCATCCGCTGCGGCGGGCGTTCGTGGACACGGTGCGGCGGTGGGAGATCGACCA
Source organism: Streptomyces sp. NPDC039430 (assembly GCF_055639435.1). NCBI lineage: Bacteria > Bacillati > Actinomycetota > Actinomycetes > Kitasatosporales > Streptomycetaceae > Streptomyces > Streptomyces sp. NPDC039430. The sequence continues at coordinate 530,281 of NZ_JBVKAK010000004.1, forward strand.
CGCGCTGGTCGAGGAGTTCCTCGACACCATGCGGGCCGACTGCGCCGCCCCTCCCGTCTTCGAGACGTTCGCGGAGCAGCGGCGCTATCTGCGGGGAATCTCGGGAACGACCAACGTGATGTGGATGTCGCTGCTGGATGTGAGCGCACCAGGGGCGCTGGTGTCGGCCTCGGCACTGGGTGAGGTGTGCCAGCTGGTGGACAACTTCGAGGACCTGCCGGCCGACCTCGCCGCCGGCCGGTGCTATCTGCCGCGCGCCGATCTGCGGCGGCTGGGACTGGAGGTCGGCGACCTCCCGCGCGGTGAACGGCGTGCTGAACTGGACGAGTTGGTGGACATCCAGCTCGGGCGGTGGCGTGACCTGCTGGAGCAGGCGATGCCGGTGGCCGGGCTGGTGAGTCCCGCGTACGAGCCGTTCCTGCACACGGTGCTGCTGGGCGCGTGGATGCAGTTCGACGAGGTCACGCTCCGGAGGTCCCGGGTCTTCGTCGACGGAATCGAACCGCTGACGTCGACCGGTGCGGCGCAACGCCGCCCGGCCTGGCCGGTGGCGGATGTGGTGCCGGGGCATGTCGCGGTGATCATGGACGGCAACCGGCGGTGGGCCACCCGGCAGTCCCTGCCGGTCTCACGGGGCCATCAGGCGGGCGGGCAGGCAGCGATGCGCCTGATCAACGGCGCCCTGCGGCTCGGAGTCCGGCACGTGAGCATCTACGCGTTCTCCACCGAGAACTGGGACCGCTCCCAGGAGGAACTGGCCGCCCTGTTCGACACACTGGCCGACGGGATCGCCCGGGGCACCGAGTGGCTGCACGAACTGGGCGTGCGGGTGCGCTGGTGCGGACGGCGGGACCGTATCGATACGTCACTCGCCTCCGCGCTGACGCTGGTGGAGAGCCTGACGTCGAACAACGACGTGCTGTCGCTGACCCTGTGCGTCGACTACGGCGGGCGGGACGAACTGACCGACGCCGCCCGCGCGCTGGCCGCCGAGGCGGCCGCGGGGACGATCCGGCCCGAGGACATCGGCCCCGCCGACCTGGCCAGGAACATGTACGCGCCCGGCCTTCCCGACGTCGATCTGCTGATCCGTACCTCCGGCGAGCAGCGCATCAGCAACTTCCTGCCCTGGCATCTCGCCTACGCCGAGCTGGTCTTCGACCCCACCCCCTGGCCCGACTTCGGCCTGGCGGGGCTACGGGAGGCCCTCACCACGTATGCCGGCCGCCAGCGCCGCTTCGGAGGCACCATTCCCGGTCCTGCCCGACCGGTGGGGCCTGCTCCCGCTCCCTGAGCCGGAGCAGGCCCCCGATATCGTTACTTCGGCGGGGTGTACACGCCTTCGGCGGTCACATGCGCCAGCACCGTGTCAGCGGTGAGGGCGGGTGTGCCGAAGGTGGCGGTGTACACCTCCAGCGCCTCGGGGGTGGGGTGCAGCGGCACGCCGTCGATCCTGACCTTCAGCGGCCGGCCCACCGGCACATCGGTGGTGGTCAGCCGTCCCTCGGACACACCGCACCGGAACACCGAGCGGTGCCCGACGTCGAGGCCGTTGACCTCGCACTCCCCCGACGCCACCCCGTCCCTCAGCACACCCCGCAGATTGACGGCCCGGGCCTGCCCCTGGGGCGTGCGCACCACGACCCCGCCGTCGAGGACACCATCGCCCTCGGCCTTCGGCGGGCTCTTCAGCGAGGGATCGCCCGTACCCGACCGGACGGGGAACCGCACCCCTGAACCGTTGGAGTCCCTGACCAGCTCGGCCGGCGCCACGGCCTCCACCACGGCTCCCAACCGGTCCAGCTCCGCCTGGACCTGGCCGGTCCACCTGACCTCGACCCAGCCCTCGGAGATCGTGCCCCACTTCTCGTTGGCTTCAGCGGATGCCGTCCCCGTGAGCTGGGCCAGCAAAGGCGCGGCCAAGGCCGCACCCAGAACCGTTCGACGATTCGTACTCATCGGCGTGCCCACCATCCTTCCTCAGGGCCGCGGTACGCGACCGGAGGGAAATCATGCGCCCGGCCGGATTCCCGGACCGCGAATCCGCCCGGGTAACACCCGGAAGGGGGACGGGCGGCGTCGTCAGGTGTACGTGACCTCGAACGTCGTCCGAGCCGGTGCGACGGCGCGTTGACGCGCCCCTGGGATGGAACACGCGGTTCCCTTCCTGATCCGCCGGGCGACGGAGGGTGAGAATCGACCAGTGATGGTGGCCGCGGACAACGCGCGCGGCGGACGGTTGGGTCTAGCGTCGTCCGCATGCCGATGCAACCGTGGTTCTCCGACGCGAAGCTGGGCATCTTCATCCACTACGGCGTCTACGCCGTGGACGGAGTGCCCGAGTCCTGGTCGTTCTATACGGGGCAGGTGCCCCACGAGCGCTATATGCGGCAGCTCGACGGTTTCACCGCCTCCCGTTACGACCCGGAGTCCTGGGCGGAACTGTTCGTACGGGCGGGCGCGAGGTATGCCGTACTGACCGCCCGGCACCATGACGGAGTGGCCCTGTGGGACACCGCCGAGTCCGGGCTGAATGTGCCCGCGCACACCCCCGCGGGGCGTGATCTCATCGCCGGATACACCGACGCCCTGCGCGAGCACGGTCTCAAGGCCGGGCTGTACTACTCGCACTCGGACTGGAATCACCCCGACTACGCGAGCGTGCGGCACCCGGACCCGGCCCCGGAAATGGAGGAGCTGAACACCAGCCGGTTCGTGGCTCCCGCGGACGGGGTCGAGGATCTGGACGCGTGGGCGCGCTTTCTCGCGTACCGCGACGCCCAGGTCGCTGAACTCGTCGGCCGCTACCGGCCGGACCTGCTGTGGTTCGACGGGGAGTGGGAGCGCGACGAGACGCAGTGGGGGATGCGCGAACTCTCCGAACTGATCCTCTCGCTCGCCCCCGAGACGGTACTCAACGCCCGCATGCTCAGTTACGGGGATTACGCGACCCCCGAGCAGGGCGTCCCCATCGTCCCGCCGGACGGACCGTGGGAGCTGTGTCTGACGGTCAATGACTCCTGGGGCTTCCAGCGTGACGACCACCGGCACAAATCGGTGGGGCAGTTGGTGCGCTACTTCACCGAGACGATCGGCATGGGCGGGAATCTGCTGCTCGGCGTCGGTCCACGGGAGGACGGCACGATTCCGGCGGAGCAGGTGGAGCGGCTCGAAGGGCTCGGCGCCTGGATCGGCCGGCACTCCCGGGCGGTGTACGGGACGGTGGCCGGACTGCCCGCCGGGCACCACTACGGTCCCAGCACTCTGTCGGCGGACCGCCGCACCCTCTACCTCGTCTGCCTCGACATCCCCCGTGAGTCGGTGGCGGTACGGGGTGTACGCAACGCCGTGCGACGCGTTCGTGTCCTCGGTACGGGTACGGAGCTGGGCCACCGTGTCGTCGGCGGGCTGCACGAAGTACCCGGTGTGCTGTGGATCGACGCGCCGCGCTCCGCCGACCTGGACGAGCAGGCCACCGTGCTCGCCGTCGAGTTGGACGGCGAGCTGGACCTCTACCAAGGCTCCGGCCGTACCTGACAACGCCTGTGCCGGTGCGGCGGGCGCGTTACGCCGCACCGGCACGGACGGCGCGCGGCGAGGCGTGCAGCTCACGCCGGCACGCCTTGTTGAACGCCTGGAGGTCCGGCATCCCCACGGCGGCCGCGACGGCCGGGATCGCCAGCGTCGACTCCGTCAGCAGATGCCGTGCCCGGTCCATTCTGCGCCGCCGGACATACGCGACCACCGTGCTGCCCAGGTCCGCCCGGAACAGCCGGATGAGGTGGTTGTGCGAGATGTTCGCGGCGCGCGCCACCTCCGGGACGGTCAGCGGCTCATGGAGCCGGGACTCGATGTACGCCACAGCGGCGGCGACCGACGCGTGCGGCTGATCCGTGCCGGGCCGCCGTCCGAGCATGGCCACCTGCCACAGTGCCGACCACAGCTCCGGGACCGCGCGGACCGGGCTGTACGCCGCAGCGGCGACGGCCTGGGACAGCCGGCTGTTGAGCGCGGGCGCCCCGGCCCCGGCGTCCTGCATGACCGGAACGGTCAACCGCTCGCCGTCGTCGGCGAGTTCGAAGTGCGCGTAGAGATGCTCCGAGCGCCCCCGGTAGCGGAACTCGACCGGTGAGCCGGGTGGTACGAGACTCACCCGGCCCGGCCGCACGGCGTACGGCGCTCCGTCGACGATGAGATCGGCCGCGTACCGGTACAGATGCAGTTGCCACAGACCGGGCAGGACGAACACATCACGGTCCGAGCTGACGCCATGGATCCCCACGCCGAGGTCCACCAGGCGTGGGGGCGAATCCAGGCAGAGCGTGACCTGCCCCGGACTGCCCTGACCGTATCCGCTCATGGTGAAAACGTACCAGCGGTCCGCCGAACCGGATCCATGGTGTCATCGGCGCACGGCACGGGGTCAGGACGATGTCACACGGTCGACAAGATGCTGGAGCCGTTCGTCGAACAGCTTCGCGGGGTCCGGCGTGCAGGTGGCGAGCGCGATCATGCTCGCCACGGCGACATCGCACAGCTCCTTGTGGACGTCGTCCCAGGTGTGCGACGCGCCCTTGCGCGGATTGGCCCCTGTCGCGCCGTGCACCGCCTCGGCGACCTCGCCGACTTCCTCACTGATCTTGAGTATGCGCCACAGCCGTACATCCCCCGTCAGCTCCGGGTGGGCATTCGCGTCCAGCCAGTGCCGTAGTCGTTCCACCCGCGTCCAGGTGGTGTCCTCCGGGTGAGTCCTCCCGGTCCCGCTGGCGGTGTGTCCCCAGAACTCCCGCATCCAGCACAGGATGTCCCGCATGATGTGGTGGTTCTGGTTCGGGCGCAGCGCGCCGTACTGGAAGAACATGACGCCCTCGCTCGGCCAGCCGAGCAGTGTGAGCCGTCTCTCCACTCCGCCGTCGCCGCGCACGGGGTGGAAGTCCTCGGTCAGGTCGAGGCCGCCGGGGACGAAGTCCGGCCCGTCGGTGCCGGGGTTGCGCCACGTGCGGACGAGCCCGCGCCTCAGCAGGTTCGGGTAGAGCGGGAGGACGTCGTTCTTGGCGTCGAAGGGATGGACACGGGAGTCGACCAGGACGTCTACGGGCAGCACCGCGCCGGTGATGCCGCCGCGCACGACGAAGCGTCCGCCGCGCTCGTCCGGCGTCACATCGGCCTCCGGACCGGCCGACACGTCGACGATGCCGTGCCGGATCAGAGCGCGGACCTTCTCCATGACCTCAAGCGCGGACCCGTTGCACAGCCGGTTCAGGTGGCGCATGAAGACGTCGAGGAAGTCACGGTGCGACGCGGCGTGCAGTCCGCCGAAGTCGACCGCTGCCGCGATGACGTACCGCAGGTCGCGCCAGACGCCGTCGGCCGCCGCCTTCGCCGGGTTGGACAGGTTGCCCTGGACGGCCCAACGGCGGTCGAGGTCGAGGAAGTCGAGCATCGCCGCGCGGTACTCCTCGGGTGTGGTGAAGGAACCGCGGTCGATCGGACGGATCAGACGGTCCCAGGAGAAACGCTGGCCGGCGACGCTCTTCGGGTGCCGCCACGGGGATTCTCCGGCCCTGACGGCGTCCGCGAATCCCGCGGGGTCGTCGAACCGCGCGGCGATGGCACCGGCCTGCTCGGGGCCGAAGATCACCTCCAGGACACGGCGCAGCGCCGCTTCCGCGCCCGGGTCGCGCTCCTTGGCTTCGATGAGGCCGAGCGTGCCGGACAGGACCGCGTCGAGCGTCTCGGCGGCTCGGCCGACGATGGCTTCCAGCGGGGCGAGAAGGCGCTGTACGGAAGTGTCCGACGCGGCGCCGCCGCCGCCGTCCGCGAGGAACGCCTCGTACTCGGGCCGGGCCGCCGCCTCAAGCCGGCGGCCGAAGTCGTCTCCGAGCAAGGTGGCGTAGTACACCTGGGCCATTTCCAGGGCTATGACGGGGAAGACGTGATCACGGAAGTCGAGCTGTCGCTGTTCGTGGCCGCCGATGACGACGGGCCGGCCCGCGGACCGGCGCAGCCGGCGCACCGCCTCCTCGGTGAGGAAGACGCCCCGGTGTTCCAGCCCTTCCGTGTCGCGCTCCTTGGCGTTGAACGGGCGGGTGAAGGTGAACAACGCGGAACGGCTGAACATGACGATGGAGTCGGGTTCCCGGCCGGACGCCCGGTACGCCAGGGTGCCGTCCGGCCGCTCGGTGAAGACTCCTCCCCTGCCCTCGGTCAGGTGCAGGATGACGTCGATGCCGGTGAGCCCCATCCCGGCACAGCCGACGGTGGTGCCGGGGCCTGCCTGGCCGGGCGCGAAGGCGTTCTCCAGCGGATAGACGGAGGGGACGAAGACAGCCTGGTGGCTCTGGGCGAACCGGGACCATTTGGCCTGCCTGGGGTATCGGGCCGGGTCGTTGGAGGAGTGCCCGGTCAGCATGAGGACGTGGTCGGCGTCGATGACGTCCTCGCCGTCGCCGCGGACCACCCGGAGCCTGCCGTCGGACAGTTCCTCAAGGTCCGTCACCTCCTCCTGATGCAGGTGGACCTCCACGCCGGGCACGTCCCTCAGCATTCCGGCATACCGCTGGAACCGGTCGGCGAGGGCGAGGCCGTGGACGTAACGCCTGGGCGAGTCCTCGGCAACCAGGTCGAAGACGGGGTCGCGGGTCTCCTCGTACCGGGCGCGGCACCACTCGTGCAGGGTGGGGCGGTCCTCCCGCGGCAGCAGCGGCCCGGCGCCGGCGACGCTCTCGTCCGCCGCGAACGCCACTTGCCCGGCGATCCGGTTGAGGACGCTGGTGACCGGCTGGTCGGGACTGTGGACCTGCCCGGCGCCGAACCGCCCCGTTCGGTCGAAGATGTGGATGTCGAGGGGCACCGGCCCGGCCGCCGCCTTCGCCGCCGCGGCGAGTCGGTCCAGCACATAGGTGCAACTCGGGCCGGCGCCGACGATGGCGAGTCGGTTGGAACGCATGCGGTGGGTCTCCTTGATCAGAGTAGTGGGGGCATTCCGGTTCGCCCCGGTCAGACGTCACGGCAGGCGTCCCGGCAGGCGTCGCGGCAGGCGTCGCGGCAGGTGTGGGGACCGTTGGGGAACTCGTCATACGGCATGCCGATGGGCACGTGCACGTTCGGCACGGGGGGGCGCGCCGGCCGGAAGCCGGACGGAGACGGATACGGACGCGTCGGCGCCGGGTCCGCCGGGTCGTCGCGGATATGCCCGGCGAGCGGGGTGGAGCGGTGGTGAAGGTGTGATCGCCGCCGCTGACGCGGGTGGCCTTCGCACGGCCCCGGGGTCAGGGGGCGAAGTCGTCGGGGCCGTGGGGGCCGTCAGGGCCGTCGGGTGCGGCCCGCCGGAGACGGGGCTGCCGGCCGGTCCCGATGACGAAGCGCGGGGCTCTCGCGTCCGGGCGGGAGGGCGGGGCCACCACCGGCGCGTTCACCGCTCGTCCGGTGTGGACAGCCCGGACACGGCGGAGACGACCCGGCCGACCACCTCGTCGAGCGGTTCCCCGGCGTCGACGGTCAGCCATCCGAACTGCTCGGCCCAGTCGTCGAGCACCCCGAGTATGCGGCTCTGGTGAGTCAGGAAGCTGTCCTGCGAGCATTCCGGGTCCATACCGCACTCGTACGGGACGAGGTCACGCCCGGCCTTCCGCTCCCAGGCCCACTTGGGGTCGACCCGCAGGTAGATGACCTGTTCGGAGAGCGGGAGGCCGCAGACAACGCCTTCGACCCATGATCTGTCCAGGCCGTAGACGATCTCGCCGGCGGCGTGTTTCATCCAGTATCCGTCGAGCAGTGTGACCTTGTCCGGCCGAGCCGCCTCCGGCGTACGGCCCAGGAGCGCCTGGGTGATGGACCACATCAGGAAGAGGAACCGGGACGTACTCGGCATCTCCGCGACGCAGAGCCGGGTGTTGAGCACATCGGGCCGCATGAACAGGGTCGCGGGGTAGGCGGCGTTGTCGATGATGTCCCATCGGTCCACCCGCTCGACCCGCGTACCGCCCGCGCACAGGCGCTCGGTGGCGAGTCGGGAGACGGTCGACTTGCCGGCCCCGTCGGCACCCACCAGTGAGACGATCACGCGGCACCGCCCCGGCTCGGCTCCCCGGGGTCGGCATGCCGCGGCACCGGCGCGTCGAAGCGGCTGTCCCAGGGGGAGTTCATCGATATGTCCGCGGGTAAGCCGTGACGGCGCATGTGTCTGGCAATCCGTTCTCAGGGTCATGTCATCTGATGGGGCGCACCGGCCCACCGGCCGCTGGAGCGACGACGGCGTCGTCCGCGGACTGGTCGATGGGCGGAGAACACTCCCAGGTCGCCGTGGAATCTATGCGCGTTCGTCCGGCGGCGACAGTCGTGAACGTTCACAAACCATTCTGTGAAGTCGGCGTAAGGATGCGCGGGATCACGGTAAGCGCTCCGATCCTCAACCTTTTTCCGCAGGTCAGCGAGGGTGTGCCACAGCTGCCGATGTTGCTCCCCGCGCGCCTGCGGCTGGTTGCCGGGCGCTCCTGATTGCTCGTCACACGTGAGCGTTGACAACGCGCTTGCCGGCCTCGGGGCGGTCCACGGACCCGGAGACGACGTCGGGACCTGTCCGTGGTCTTTCGCGGGAGTGCGAAACCACCGGACAGGCCCTGACGGGCAGAGCTGGGCCCGGCCGGCCACGTGCTCCTGCCCGGCCCGCGTGCCGAGCCGTCAGTCGTTGCCGCAGTCCGGGCAGGGGGCGCAGCGCTTGACCCGGACATCGTCGACGACCGGCCCGTACGCGCTGTTCGACGATGTGCTGGCGAAGGCCACGGTGGTCGTGGAGTTGGTGGCCTGGAAGGTGAACTGCCGCTTGACATACTTCATGTTCGCGAACGTTTTGCCGCTGATGTCGAAGGAGAAGTCCTGGAAGTTCTGCCCGTCGATGAAGGCGCTGCCGGTCTTGAGGGTCGGCGCGCCTCCGGGGTTGCCGGCCAGGGCGTAGGTGACGGTGTAGGTCGCGCCGGGGACGGTGGTGAAGGTCTGGGACACCCCGCCAGGACCGCCGCCGTTGAGGTCGACGGACTGGTCCCCCTCGGCCGCCTGCCAGAACCCGGCGCCGATCAGGTCGACGGTCCCTCTGGTGACCTGCCACGGGCCGATCGTCTGCCCCGCGGGCAACTCGGTGAAGGTGTTGGCCGCCACCTTCGGGTATTCGAAGCTGCCGTCGTCGAAGTGGCTGGCGGCCAGCGCCGAGGCTGTGGCGGCGGCGAACAGGACAGAGGAAGCGGCGATGGCACAGGCTCGCACGACAAGCATGGATTTCCCTCCCGAACGGCGGCACACCGAAGCGATGTGTCCCATGAATAAGGTAGGTAGATCCGAGAGTGAGAAAAAGCCCCAGAAAGAAAGACATACAATCACATCAAACGAGGTCTTCTCTGCGGCGCCTATGCGATCCCCGAGCACCGTGGTTATCCTCGATTTTCCGTGACGGGCCATCAGGCGGACCCGATGGGCCTGTCACGAAAGGTCGAGGCCGAGCAGCGTAGAAGATACCGCTCGGCACCGCGCCATCGATTCGGCCGCCTGCGGAAGGGACAATGCGATGGATCCTGATATCCGGACGAGGGCCGCGATCGAGGAACACTGGCAGGCATCGGAACGCGGGGATACCGAAGCGGAACACGCCATCTACGCCGCGGACGCGATTCTCGACTACCCCCAGTCAGGCGAACGGTTCCGGGGCCGCGCGACGATTTCGGCACAACGCGGCGGGCACCCCGCCAGCCGGCACTTCACCGTCCGCCGGATCGTGGGCGGCGGGGATCTGTGGATGAGCGAGTGCGTCATCACATACGACGGCGTGCCTGCCTATTCGGTGAGCATGATGGAATTCGCCGACGGGCGTGTGGTCCACGAGACGCAGTACTTCGCGGACTCCTTCGGCGCGCCCGAATGGCGGACGGAACTCGCGGAGCCGATGCCGGGCAGGACCATCACCGGAGCCTGAACCGAGCCGTTCCCGTTCGTTCATGAGTTTGTGTCAGCTCGCTCCGGTGCCGGCGGGTGGCCTCGTACGACGGCGGCAGAAAGTCCTCGCCGGGACCGGCCGCCGCGACGCTCCGTAAGCCCTCTCGCCCCGTGGGCCGGGCTCAGAGCAGGACCCGCGCCCCTCACGGTCGCGGCGGCGCCGAGCAGCAGGCACCACCCGCTGTCCCCGCCAGGTTCAGGGGGCCAGCACAATCCTGCCGAACACCTCGCCCGCGTCCATCCGGCGGTGGGCCGACGCCGCCTGGTCGAGCGGCAGCACCTCGTGCACGACTGTGCGCAGGTCCCCATGTGCGGCGGCGGTGAACTGGGACGACCGCACAGCCTGCCGGTCGGGGCCCGGCACGGTGTCGGAGCTGAAGGTGGCGAACGACAGCGACTTGCGGAAAGCGTCCATCAGCCGCATGCCGAAGTCCGCCGGTGGCTGCCCGCCGACCACGCCGACGGCCACGAACCGCCCGTTGGAGTTCAGCCTGTCCAGGAAAAGAGGAATCTGAGGACCCCCCACGACATCGATCACCACGTCGAAGCCCAGCGGCGCGTCCAGGCCGTCCTCGCCCGAGCGGTCGAGGACATGGGTCGCGCCCAGCTCGCGCAGGCGTCCGCCGCGCTCCGCCGACGAGGTGGTGACCGCCACCGCGCCCGCGCCGCCCCTGGCCGCGAGCTGGACCGCCGTGATCCCGATGCTGCCCGCCGCACCGCGCACGAGGACCGTCTCACCGGGCACGAAACGGGCGTGGTCCAGGGCGAAGTGGGCGACCACGCCGGAGCCGCCGAGCGTCACCGCGTCGGCGCCGCTCAGGCCGTCGGGCAGCGGAAGGATGTCGTCGACCGCGGCGACGGCCTGCTCGGCGTAGCCACCGGACAGGCCGGTGAACGCCCACACCCGCCGCCCTGTCCAGGAGGCGTCCACGCCCTCTCCCACCGCGGTGACGCGTCCCGCGACCTCGCTGCCGAGAAGATGGCCCTCCCGGAAGCCGTGGGCGGCGAGCGCTCCCCGGCGGATCACGGCGTCGACGCCGCCTACCCCGATCGCCTCCGTGGCGATCCGTACCTGCCCCGGTGCGGGGACGGGCACAGGCACGTCGACCACCTCCAGGCCGTCCGGGTCTCCGAACGTCCTGATCACAACGGCTTTCATGGTGGCTCCTCGGGCTGGTGTGCGGACGGGGCACGGCCGCGTCGGCCGCGGGCGGCGAGCCGGCCCCCTCAGCCGAGGCATCACCGGTGCGGTGCCGGGGCGGGGCGGGGGCGGGGCGGCGCCACCGTCATCGGACCGTAACGGACGCACCCGTCCGCTTGGCTAAAGTGAGAAGCCATGACCGACCATTTGCCTCACACCGTGCGCTCCGACGCCCGCGACAACCGTGCCCGGATCCTGGACGCCGCCCGCGCGGTGTTCGGCGAGGAGGGCCTGAGCGCGCCCATGCGAGAGATCGCTCGGCACGCAGGCGTCGGCCCCGCCACGCTGTACCGGCACTTCCCGACCAAGCGGGACCTGATCGTGGAGACCTTCACCGAGCAGCGGCGAGCCTGCCACTCCATCGTCCGCGACGCCCTCGCGGACTCGGACCCGTGGCACGGATTCCGGAGCCTGGTCGAGCAGATCTGCGAACTCCACGCCCACAGCCGCGGATTCGCCGACGCCTTCATGGCGGCATTCCCCGAGACCATGGACTTCGCCGCCGACCGCGAGCCCATTCTGCGCGCGGTCGCGGAACTGACCCGGCGTGCCCAGGAGACGGGCCAGATGCGCTCCGGCTTCGTCGTCGACGACCTGATCCTGATGCTCATGGCCCACCGCGGCGTCCAGGACGCGCCGCGCACCGCCCGGCTCACGGCCTCCCGCCGCTTCGCCGCGTACGTCGTCGAGGCATTCCACGCCGTTCCGGGTACGGAAGCGTCCGCGCCCATGCCACCGGCTCCCCGCCTGCGGCTCGCGCACTCCCCCCAGCACGCCGCCGCCCCTCCGCCACCTCGCTGATAACGGGGGCGGGCGGGCGTCGCCCGTGCACGCACGGTCAACCGGGTTGCCCGGCGCCGCAGTTGGCCGTGCCGGCCATCGGGTGTCCCACCCCACAGGCGCCATTGACATGGTCTCGTCACGACGGACAAGCTGTCGCCCGCATGCCGATCGATCATCTGTTGATACCCCACGCCCAGAGGGCCTGCAGACAGGGACGATAGTGCCGACAAGAAGACGTATCAGACCTGGCGCGGTCGCGGTAGCCGCGGCCGTGACGCTTGTGGCGGGGATGACAGGGGGGCTCACCAACGCCCCGTCAGCCGCCGCGGACACCGTGCGGACGACGACAGCGGCGTCAGCGACGACTGCGGCGACCGCGTCCGCCGCGGCCCGGAAGATCGTCCTGATCACGGGTGATCAGGTGCTGCTCGACAAGGATGGCAACGTTGTCGGGGTGGCGCCCGCCAAGGGCCGGGCCTCGATACCCGTCCAGATCAGTGAGACCGGCGGGCACAGCTATGTCATCCCCTCGGACGTCGAACCGCTGATCGCGGCGGGTCGCCTCGACCTGTCGCTGTTCGACGCGGCCGAGCTGAACCGTCCCGAGTACGACGACCTGGCGGACGGCGGGACGCCGGTGATCGTCGAGTACGCCGCGGAGAACCCTGCCGCACGGACGCGACTGCACGCGAACACCAGCACATCCGTCCGGGATCTCGACGCACTGGACGGCGAGGCGCTCGTCCTGCGGCCGAAGGAGGCGGCCGGGGCGTGGTCCGCGCTGACCGACACCTCCGCCGGAGTGAGTGAACTGGCGCCGGGCGTGGCCTCCATCCGGCTCGACGGCGTGGCGACGGCCTCGCTGGACGTGAGCGTGCCGCAGATCGGCGCACCGGACGTGTGGAAGGCGGGCTACGACGGGACAGGGGTGAAGATCGCCGTCCTGGACACCGGCATCGACACCGGCCACGCCGATGTGGCCGGCAAGATCGTCGCCCAGCGCAACTTCACGGCCGAGGCGGACGTCCAGGACCACCACGGGCACGGCACACACGTGGCCTCCACCGCGGCGGGGACCGGCGCGGCTTCCGGCGGCGCCTACAAGGGCGTGGCGCCGGGTGCCGGCCTGGTCATCGGCAAGGTGCTCAACTCCGCGGGTTCCGGCCTCGACTCCGAGATCATCGCCGGCATGGAGTGGGCCGTGGAACAGGGCGCCGACATCGTGAACATGTCCCTCGGCGCCACGGACACACTGGGCACCGACCCGCTCGAAGAAGCCGTCGAGGCGCTGTCCGACCGGGCGCTGTTCGTCGTCGCCGCGGGCAACTCCGGCCCTGGGGACACCACCATCGGCTCCCCCGGCGTCGCCGAGTCCGCGCTGACCGTGGGCGCCGTCGACAAGAAGGACGCGCTCGCGTCCTTCTCCTCCCGGGGGCCGCGCCTCGAAGACGGGGGCGTCAAGCCCGATGTGACCGCGCCAGGCGTGGACATCACGGCGGCATCGGCCGCGGGCACCCTGCCGGGGTACCCGCATCCGGCCCCCGGGTACGTGACGATGAGCGGCACCTCCATGGCCACGCCGCATGTCGCGGGCGCGGCCGCCCTGCTCGCCCAGCGGAATCCGGACTGGACCGGTGCGCGGATCAAGTCCGCGCTGGCCGGTTCCGCTGAACCCGGCGCGTACAGCGCGTACGAGCAGGGCAGCGGCCGGATCGACCTGACCCGGGCCACGAAGCAGACCGTCGTCGCGGAGCCGGTCTCGCTGAACTTCGGCCGCGTGCTCTGGCCGCACACCGACGACGAGCCGATGACCAGGACGGTCGCCTACCGGAACGACGGCGACCAGGCGGTGACGCTCGCCCTGTCCGCCGAGGGCGCCGGCCCGGCGGGAGCCGCCGCTCCCGAGGGGCTGTTCACCCTCAGCACCCAGCAGGTCACCGTCCCGGCCGGTGGAACCTCCACCGTCGTCGTCACGGCGGACACCCGCGTCGGCGGTGACGTCTCGGGCGCCTTCAGCCTCACGGTCACCGCGACCGGCGGCGGCCAGACCGTGCGCAGCGTCGGGGGGCTCGACCGTGCGGCGGAGTCCTACGACCTCACCTTCAAAGCCACCGGCCGCGACGGCTCGATACCCGGCTACCTCGACTGGGCCGCCACGCTGACCGGCATCGGCAACGACAACTACCAGTTGATCCGGGGGGCCGACGGCACGAGCACGGTGCGCGTGCCCGCCGGCGACTACGCCGTCATGGGCAAGACCTTCACGAGGGACGACGCCAGTGGATTCGGCCTGGACTATCTCGTCGCGCCGAAGCTGACGGTCGACCGCGACATGACGGTGGAGATCGACGCCCGGCTGGCGAAGCCGATCGACGTGTCGTTGCCGGACCCGGACGCCAAGGGCTACTCCTCCTTCCTGATCAGCACGGTGAAGGCGCACGGAACGGAGACGACCAGCGCGTTCGGGCTGGGCACGAACCTGGCCAATACTCGCAGCGCCCAGCTCGGTGACCCGCCGCCACCGGGCGAATCCTCCTCGTACTTCGTGTCGCACTGGTCCAACGGCGACAGCGAATACCACCTCGCGGACACGCTCAAGGACGCCTTCTACAACGGCCACACGCAGCACGTGACCTCGGCGGACCTGGCCGAGCTGACCGTACGGCAGGGCTCGTCGGTCGCCGGGGCGCTGGGGCTGAACTGGACCACCCCACTGGACATCCCGGCGGGTGCGGTCGGTTTCTACTCCGGCCTGCCGAACACGAGGACGGTGTACCTCCAGGGAGGCTACCGCTGGGGCGCGCACTCCCAGCAGCTCACGGCCGACTCGGGAACGGTCCGGGCCGAATACCGGATCCCCGGCCGGACGTACCGAGGGGGCGACCAGTACACCGAGACCGTCAACACCGGGGTGTTCGGGCCGGCGCTCGCCACGGGTCAGGGACAGGGACTGGTCCGGGACGGCGACACACTGACCGGCACGATCACGCCCTTCGCCGACGGCGCGGGCCACAGCGGCGGAAGCGTGTACGACGCGGAATCCGCGTCCACGACGCTCTACCGCAACGGCCGGAAGTACGCGGCCGTCGACGACGTCCTGGACGCCGCCCGCTTCCAACTGCCCGCCGACAAGGCGCGGTACCGCCTGGTGACCACCGTGGGCCGGGCCGCGTCCGGCGTCGCGTCGGTCAGCTCGACCGTCACCTGGCAGGCCGAGTTCACCTCGTCCCGCACGGCAAAGGCCGTCGCCGTCCCGACGAGCGTGGTCCGTTACGCCCCGGACCTCGGCCTCGACTCCACGGCCGCCGCCGGCGTCAGGCAGTCCGTGCCGGTCACCGTCCAGGGATCGGCCGCCGGCCGCGACCTCGCGTCGCTGAAGGTGTCCGTCTCCTACGACGGCGGCAAGAAGTGGAGCCGGCTCGTCACACACAAGGGCGCGGTACGGGTGGACAACCCGGCCGCCGGCGGCTCGGTCTCCTTCCGGGCCGACGTCACGGACCGGAGGGGTGACACCTTCTCCCAGACGATCATCGACGCCTACCGTACGAAGTGATCATCCGCGCCCGCACGGCAGGTGCCACCCGGCCGTGCGGGCGTCGGTTCGTGATGACCGCCCCGCTTGGTCCGTAACCGGCGACGGGACCGGGGCTGAGGGAAACGGTGCGAGGGGCCGGAGGCCGGCGGCCTAGGCCAGGTCGTCCGGCCGCACCCGCAGCTTGGCGGCGATCCGGGCGAGTGCCTGCTGGTCGGCGGCGGTGAGCGGGTCGAGCACGTACTGCCGGACCGAGCGCACGTGCGTGGGCGCGGCGGCGACGACCACGTCATACCCGGCATCGGTGAGGGCGGCGACGGTGTACCGGCCGTCGTCGGGATCGGGTGAACGCTCCACCCAGCCCCGCTGTTCGAACCGCTTGACGACGTTGGACAGCCGCGAGAGGGAGCCGCTGGCGAGGTAGGCCAGCTCGCTCATCCGTATGCGGCGCTCCGGGGCCTCCGAGATGTGACTGAGGGTCAGGTACTCGAAGAGGGTCAGGCCGGCCCCTTGCTGCAGCGGCGACTCCAGCCGTCCCGGCAGAAGCAGCACCAGCGAGACCAGTCCTGTCCATGCCTCCTTCTCGTGCGCGGTAAGCCACAGCGCCTCGCCGGAGGCGTCCTCGCCGGGGTTCGGGTTCGCGGGGGCGGCCATGACGACACCCTACCGAACGGTTGTGACTTCATGCGTGAAGTGAAGCGTGCTACGTTCACTTCACACGTGAAGTGAAGAAAGGGACACACCATGGGCAAGCCGGAGTTCTTCGCCACGCCCGGATACGGCGAGACGCAACTGACCACCATGCACTACCACCAGGCCGTTCGGACCGGCGATCGCGTCGAGACCTCGGGCCAGGGAGGGTGGGACGACGACTGGAACTTCCCCGAGGCCCTGGAGGACGAGATCATTCAGGCATTCGAGAACGTCGAGCGAACCCTCGCCTCGGCCGGTGCCACATGGCGTGACGTCATCGCCGTGGACTCGTACCACATACCCGAGTCCGCCGACTTCATCGGAGAGGTCCACAACCGCGTCATGGTGGACCAGTTCCGCAAGCGCATGGGCGATCGCGCGCCCATCTGGACCGAGATCGGCGTATCGGCCCTCGGTGCCCCGAAGATGCGTGTCGAGGTTCGCGTGACCGCCGTCATCGGCCACGACGACCGACACCTCTCCTGACCATCCGGGCGAATCATGCCGGTTTGACCAGCCGATATGCCGCTGTTTCACTGGAAAGTGACATAAGACAGACCGGTCTGATCAAGGGGAAGGAGGGGTGATCATGCCCGGGACACGCACAGCCCTGGTGACGGGCGCGACGTCCGGTATCGGCCGGGCCGCGGCGCTGAAGCTCGCCCGGGACGGGTTCAAGATCCTGGTTCACGGCCGCGACGCCGCGCGCGGAGCCGCTGTGGTCAAGGAGATCGAGAGCGCCGGTGGCAGCGCCGAGTTCCTCGCCGCCGACCTCACCGACGTGCACGCGGTCAGGCAACTGGCGGCCGCGGCGGGCGACGTCGAGGTCCTCGTCAACAA
This sequence comes from Streptomyces sp. NPDC039430, assembly GCF_055639435.1. Taxonomy (NCBI): domain Bacteria; kingdom Bacillati; phylum Actinomycetota; class Actinomycetes; order Kitasatosporales; family Streptomycetaceae; genus Streptomyces; species Streptomyces sp. NPDC039430. The sequence continues at coordinate 547,314 of NZ_JBVKAK010000004.1, forward strand.
CGCCGGGTTCTCCTGGTTCGGGCCCACCGCCGACCTGCCCCCCGACAAGCACGACGAGTTGTTCGGCGCCAACGTACGCAGCGCGTACTACCTCACGGCCGCCCTCGCGCCGAAGATGGCCGAGCGGGGCCGGGGCACCGTGATCAACCTGGGCAGCATGGCCGGGCAGATCGGCCTGGCAGGCGGCGCCGCCTACAGCGCCACCAAGGCCGCGCTCGCCGCGCTGACCCGATCCTGGGCCGCCGAGTACGGCCCGCAGGGGGTGCGGGTGAACACCGTCGCCCCCGGACCGGTCTACACCGGCGGCTCGTCGAGGGACCGGCTCACGGCCCTGGGAGAGACCACGATCCTGTCCCGCGTTGCGGAGGCGGAGGAGATCGGGGACGTCATCGCGTTCCTCGCCTCGCCGGCCGCGGGCTATATCACCGGGGCCGTGATCCCCGTCGACGGCGGACGCACAGCCGTCTGACCCGTGCGGCACACCTGAGGTACGGGACACCTGGGGTACAGGACACCTGACGTACGGGACACCTGCCCCGTACCGCGCATGGACTCGTACCGCGTATACAGGAGCCAAGCTCATGGACAAGCCAGTCGTTCTGATAACCGGAGCACTCACCGGCATCGGCCGCGCCGCCGCTGTCGCCTTCGCCGAGAAGAGCGCGAACGTGGTCGTCGCCGGCCGGCGCGACGAGGCCGGCAAGACACTCACCGAAGAACTGCGCGCCCTCGGTTCCGAGGCCGAGTTCATCAACACCGACGTCCGCCACGAGGACGACGTCCGCGCCATGGTCGACGAGGCCGTCACACGGTTCGGCCGTCTCGATGTCGCGGTGAACAACGCCGGCACCGAAGGCCGGCTCGGTCCGATCACCGACCAGACCGCGGAGACCTACAACGAGACGTTCGAGACGAACGTCCTCGGTGTCATCCTCAGCATGAAGCACGAAGTCCGCGCCATGCGGGAGCAGGGCAGCGGCAGCATCATCAACATCTCTTCGACCTACGGCCACAAGGGTGGCGCGGGGGCCGCCGTCTACGTCGGCAGCAAGCACGCCGTCGAAGGCATCACCAAGTCGGTGGCGCTGGAGGTCGCCGCGTCGGGAATCCGGGTCAACGCCGTGGCTCCCGGCCCCACGGACACCGGCATGCTGAACCGGTTCACCGGCACGCCGGAGAACAAGGCGGACATGGTGACACGGGTACCGCTCGGTCGCCTCGGCCTCTCGGAAGAGCTCGCCGACGCGATCGTGTTCATCGCATCGGATGACGCCGCGTTCATCACCGGTCACATCCTCGATGTCGACGGCGGTATGACAGCCGCCTGACCGCCCCGCGCATCACCGCGGAACGAAGGAAACGCCCGTGCCCGACAAGGTCAACGCCTCGAAGCCGTCCGCGCGTGAACGCCTGCTGGCCGCCGCCGACGACCTGTTCTACCGCGAAGGCGTGCAGACCGTCGGCATCGACCGCGTCGTGCAGACGGCCGGCGTCGCCAAGGCGTCGCTCTACAACCTGTTCGGCAGCAAGGAGGAGCTGGTGCGGGCATATCTGGACGCCCGCCACGCGGAGACCCGTGCGCGGATCGAGCGCACCCTGACCCGGTTCCGCACGCCACGGGAGCGCCTGCTGGGGGTCTTCGACGCGCAGGGCCGGTTGTTCACCGAGCCCGGGTTCAACGGCTGTGCGCACATCATGGCCAGCGCGGAGGCGCGGCCCGGCAGTCCCGTTCAGTGTGCCGCGGACCGGTACCGACTGTGGGTGAGAACGCTGTTCACGGACTTGGCCCGGGAGGCCGGCGTCGCCGACTTCGAAGGTCTGGCGCGGCAGCTGCACCTTCTGTACGACGGCGCCGGGGTTTCGGCGCGGATGGACCGGGATCCGTCGGCGGCGACGACCGCTCGTGAGGCGGCCGCCATGCTGTTCGACGCGGCGGTCAGGGCCGAGGAGACCGTCGACGCCGGGTAGCGGGGACCGTCGCGTCAGGAAGGGGTGCCGTCGTCACGGCGGGTGACTCCTGGCCTGGTGTTCAGTGACCACATGTGGGTGCACCGCGGGCACTGGAGGTGGACGACCGGCCCGCTGTTGGAGATCAGAAAGCGCCAGTGGGCGCCGCAGTTGCGCCGGTCGGCGCAGGTCGCGCAGTGGCGGGCGTCGTCGCAGACGGGGCAGGCCACCCAGGCGCGGCGGGCCAGGTCCGCCTGCGGGTCAATGGGCAGCCGCACGGCCGGGCCCCTCCCCCGGCAGGACACCGGCCGCCACCAGCAGGTCGTAGGTGCGCTGCTGCTCGGTGTCCAGGCCCGAGTAGAGGAGCGCGTACGCCTCCTCCTCGCCGCGGAGCACGGCCACCGGATCCCAGTCGGGCCCGAGCGCGGCCATGACCTCGGCCCGGCGACGGGCTTCCTCAAGCGTCAGGTCGATCGTGAAGGGGGTGAGGCCGGTGGCGTTGTCCTGGTTCATGGCGGGACTTCCGAAGTGTGGGCAGAACCCCACCACCACTACCACCCGACCCCGGCGACAGGGAAGGGGAGCCTAAGTCCGCCCGGGGCGGGCGGGGCTCGCGTATCACCCGGATCGTCGAAGGCGCACCCTCGGATCGGCCCCCAGGGGTGGGCTGTTGCCGGCCCGAGTCCCCGAGCGGCGGTCAAGGTCCGTCCACGGCGTTGTGACGCACTTCACGAACCCACTCGCGCGGCCCGGCCCGGCCGGCGTCCCTCCCCTCGGTGTGGGCCTTCCGAGCCGTCCTTGATCAGCCGCTGACGGTCCAGGTGTCGCCGCCGGCGAGCATCGTGGCCAGATCGCCCTTGCCCTGCCGCTCGATGGCCGTGTCGAGCTGGTCCGACATGAGGGTGTCGTAGACGGGCCGTTCGACGCTGCGCAGTAC
>NZ_JBVKAK010000005.1:0-42629 GCF_055639435.1 Streptomyces sp. NPDC039430
CAGAGTGCGGAGGAGATGCGCGGGCTGATCCAGTACGGCATGCAGATGCTGCAGCAGCACGGGAGTCATACGGGTACCTGGAACACCGGGGTGGTGGAGCCGCATATGGGCGGTAACACTCCGGCGATGGGTATGGCCGCGACGGCCGCGCTGGGGCATCCGCCGCACGGTGACACCTCGCAGGGTCCGATCCTGCCGCCGAGGAACCCGGACGACGGCGGGTACGACGGCGGGCACCAGAACGGCGGTGGCCGCGGCAAGATGTGGATCTTCGTCGCCCTCGCGGTCATCGCGATCGTCGCCGGGGTGGCCTACGCGCTCCAGGGCATGGGCGATACGAACGGCACCGGCGACAAGACGGAGAACAAACCGTCGAGCAGCACGAGCGAGTCCACACCGAGCGACTCGCCCTCCCCCTCGGACTCCCAGGACGAGGACACCACGGAGCCCGACACCTCCACAGGGGGCAACCACCAGCCGAGCTACACGCCGGAAGAGTCTCCGTCGGAGACGCCGAGCGAGTCCGACGCGTCGAGTGAGAGCCCGCCGCCTCCTCCGGAGACGGGTTCGACGGGCTCCAGCAACGGAGGGTCGAGCACGGGCACGTCGGACGGAGGCACCTCCGACGGCGGTACGACGGACGGAGGCACGACGGACGGCGGTACGACGGACGGGGGAACCGCCGACGGCGGTACGTCCGACGGCGGCGCCACCGTGGGCACGACGGCGGGCAACAACGGCGCGCCCGGCGGGAGCGGCACGAACGGCGACCCCGGCGCCGGAGGCACCACGTCCTGACCGGAGGCACCCCCTCCTGACCGGAGGTACGCCTTCCTGGCCCGAGGCACCCCGCCCGACCGGCGGGCGGCACGCGGTCGGGCCGCGCGCCGCTCCTGAGGCTCCTGAGGTCCGGCCCGCCGCTCCTGGCGTCCGGCGGTCCGGCCGCCGCTCCCTGAGCCGGGATCAGCCGGCGAAGGCCTCGCGCACCGCCTCGTACTCCCGCGTCCACCACACCGCGAGGGCCGACACCGCTGCGAACAGCGGGTCGGCCCTTCGGTCGTCCAGCTGGTAGCGCCAGCGCAGTATCCAGAAGTCGTTGAGCCGCTCCCACCACACCCGGTGCACGGCCGCGGCCAGTTCGGAGGCGCGGGCGCCGGCCGCCCGGCGGTAGGCGCGCGCGTACGCCCGTACCTTCGTCAGCTCCAGCTCGCCCGTCGGCCGGACGAAGAAGATCGCCGCGGCCCGTACCGCCTCCTCGGCGCGCGGCTGTACGCCGAGCCGGTCCCAGTCGATGATCGCGACCGGATCGTCGCCCCGGTAGAGCAGATTCAGCGGGTGGAAGTCGCCGTGCACCCAGCCCGTGGCCGGTTCCGCGCCGGGGAGCGGCCTGCGGTGGGCGTGGCGTTCCAGCAGGTCCCGGCGCTCCATGAGGCGGTGTTCGGCCAGTGCGTCGAAGACGTCCCTGCGGGTACGGCCGCGGGCCAGGGAGAGCAGCTCGTCGATGAGGTCGAAGGTGTCGGCGGGGTCGGGGCTGTCGTACGCGAGCGCCGGCGGCTCCGGCTCCATCACCCGCTCCAGACGGGTGTGCACCAGCCCGAGAAGCCCGCCGAGGTGCCCCGACCCGAGGGCGGTCAGCTGCGAGCCGTCGCGATGGCGTCCGTCGATCCACGGGTGCAGGGCGTAGCAGTGGCCGCCGATGACCGCGACGGTGTCGCCGTCGGCGCTCTCGACGGGCGGCGCGACGGGCACGCCGAGCGTCTGGAGCCGCTGGGTGGCGCGGTGCTGACGGTCGATGGTGTCGCGGTCGCCGTCCAGGTGGTGCTTGAGGAAGTAGGCGCCCCGGGTGGTGCGGAGCCGGTAGCCGCGGTTGAGCAGCCCTTGGGCGACGGGTTCGCAGGAGAGCGGCTCGCCCGCGTTCCGGTAGCGGCGGAGGAGCGTACGGACCGGTGGAGCGGGGGCGTGGAGCGGGAGGGTGGAGTGCAGCGGAGCCGAGGGGTGAGGCGGGGCCGGCGGGTGGAGCGGGGCGGAAGGGTGCGGTGGTGCGGACGGGTGCGGTGGTGCGGAGGGATGTACGGGAGGAAGCACGGTACGAGGTGCACGAGCGGCGGGAGGCGCGGGAATGGGAATCACGGCTGTCGCAGCAGGTGCGGCGATTTCATATGAGCGCGGCACTTGTCAGATGTTAGATCACGCAACGTGTTGGCTTCGTCGCTCCACGGAATAGTCGAGCGTATGTACGGTTACGAACTGGGGTGTAAGCCGCATATACACCGGATCGAATGGTTCACCGTCCACGCGGTGGGGGCCCGTGCCGAACATTTCCACCTCGGGGGCCGTCGGCTCGATGATCTCCGCGGTGCCGGTGAACTCCACCGACCACCGGTCCGCCTCGTCACTGCTGAAGTTGTCCGCGCCGTACGCCACCACGCCGCCGCCGCACGCCCGGTGGTAGCCGAGGCCCGCGTGCATGCGCAGCAGTACGGATCCGCAGGCCACGACATGGCGGGCGGGTGCCACGAACGGCATCGCGCGCATACTCGTCGCCACCCGCCCGTACGGCACCCGGCTGAGCAGATCGATGGCTCGGAGTTCCTCGGTGAACATGTCGTCCACTGTCCGTTACCGAAGACCTCGCCAACAGAGGAGGCGGCCCTGTATGCGCGGGACGTAGGTCCCGATTAGGACCGGGCCCGACGCGGTACGGACGGCCTCGTCCGCCCGGTCCAGGGCTTCTCCGTCAGGGTTTCCCGGCCGGGGTTTTCCCGTCAGGGCCTCTCCGCCTGGAGCCGCGCCACATACGCGGCGGCCTGCGACCGGCGCTCCATCCCCAGCTTGGAGAGCAGACTGGAGACATAGTTCTTGATCGTCTTCTCGGCGAGATGCAGCTCCTCGCCGATCGCGCGGTTGGTCATGCCCTCGCCGATCAGATTCAGGATCCTGCGCTCCTGGTCGGTGAGGCCGGCCAGCTTGTCGTCCTTCGGGCTGTTGCCCGTACGCAGCCGCTCCAGCACCCGCGCCGTCGCCTCCGGGTCGAGCAGCGACCGCCCCGCCGCCACGTCCCGTACCGCCGTCAGCAGCTCGTTCCCGCGGATGGCCTTGAGTACGTAACCCGAGGCCCCGGCCATGATCGCGTCGAAGAGCGCCTCGTCGTCGGCGAACGAGGTGAGCATCAGGCACTTGATGGACTCGTCCCGCGAGCGGATCTCCCGGCAGACCTCCACGCCGCTGCCGTCCGGCAGCCGGACATCCAGGACGGCCACATCGGGCCGGGCCGCCGGAATCCTGGCCGTGGCGTCGGCCGCCGTACCCGCTTCTCCCACGACCTCGATGTCATCCTCGACGGACAAAAGCTCGTAGACGCCCCTGCGGACGACTTCGTGGTCGTCGACGAGAAATACAGTAATTTTTCCGTCCTTGTACACAGAATCCAGTCTCACACATTCACCCCTTCCCTGCCGTGGATCAGCGGGATAACGTGCCGTTGTTCCGGCAGCCCGCAAGGCTGTGACCAGTGGTTGTTAGAGATTTTGTCAATTTACTTGGAAATCCAAGCAAAATTGCAGGTCAGATGGGGTTTCGCAGGAGTGCCACCCACTGGGTAACGTGCCTATGACAGTGCGCTCGCCGGGGCACCTGTCACGTCTGTTCCAGTCGGGTCGCACCCACCCCCGTGCGCGCGACGGAAACAGGCGAGCCGCACTGGTTCCCGGCGGATCCCGGGGGCCGGACAGACGGAGGAGCACGCACGTGACCGTGGAGAGCACTGCCGCTCGCAAACCGCGACGCAGCAGCGGCACCAAGCGCGCAAGCGCCAAGAGTACGTCGCAGGCGCAGAGTTCGAGTACCGAGCCACAGCTCGTACAACTGCTCAGCCCTGAGGGCGAGCGGGTCGAGCACCCGGACTACCGGATCGACCTGACCTCGGAGGAACTGCGCGGGCTGTACCGGGACATGGTCCTGACCCGCCGCTTCGACGCCGAGGCCACGGCGCTCCAGCGCCAGGGCGAGCTGGGGCTGTGGGCCTCACTGCTGGGCCAGGAGGCCGCGCAGATCGGCTCGGGTCGCGCGCTGCGCGACGACGACTATGTCTTCCCGACCTACCGTGAGCACGGCGTGGCCTGGTGCCGCGGCGTCGACCCGACGAACCTGCTGGGCATGTTCCGTGGTGTGAACCACGGAGGCTGGGACCCCAGCAGCAACAACTTCCACCTCTACACCATCGTCATCGGCTCCCAGACGCTGCACGCCACCGGCTACGCCATGGGCGTCGCCAAGGACGGCGCGGACATGGCCGTGATGGCGTACTTCGGGGACGGCGCCTCCAGCCAGGGCGATGTCGCCGAGTCGTTCACCTTCGCCGCGGTCTACAACGCGCCGGTGGTCTTCTTCTGCCAGAACAACCAGTGGGCGATCTCCGAGCCGACCGAGAAGCAGACCCGGGTGCCGCTCTACCAGCGCGCACAGGGGTACGGCTTCCCCGGCGTCCGGGTCGACGGCAATGACGTACTGGCCTGTCTCGCCGTGACCCGATCCGCGCTGGAGCGGGCCCGCCGGGGCGAGGGCCCCATGCTGGTCGAGGCCTTCACGTACCGGATGGGCGCGCACACCACCTCCGACGACCCCACCAAGTACCGCGCGGACGAGGAGCGGGAGGCCTGGGAGGCCAAGGACCCGATCCTGCGGCTGCGCCGCTACCTGGAGCGGGAGGGCCATGCCGACGAGGCGTTCTTCACGGCTCTGGACGAGGAGAGCGAGACGCTCGGAAAGCGGGTACGAGAGGTAGTACGGGCCATGCCCGACCCGGACCCCATGGCGATCTTCGACCATGTCTACGCCGACGGGCACGCGCTCGTCGATGAGGAGCGCGCACAGTTCGCCGCGTACCAGGCATCGTTCGAGGACACCCAGAGCGGTTCCGCCGGGGAGGGCAAGTAGCCATGGCCGTACAGAAGCTCCCGATCGCCAAGGCGATCAACGAGTCGCTCCGCAAGGCGCTGGAGACCGACCCCAAGGTCCTGATCATGGGCGAGGACGTCGGCAAGCTCGGCGGCGTCTTCCGGGTCACGGACGGTCTGCAGAAGGACTTCGGCGAGGACCGTGTCATCGACACCCCGCTCGCCGAGTCGGGCATCATCGGCACGGCCATCGGTCTCGCGCTGCGCGGCTACCGGCCGGTGGCGGAGATCCAGTTCGACGGTTTCGTCTTCCCCGCCTACGACCAGATCGTCACGCAGCTCGCGAAGATGCACGCCCGCTCGCTGGGCAAGATCAAGCTGCCCGTCGTGATCCGTATCCCGTACGGCGGCGGTATCGGCGCGGTCGAGCACCACAGCGAGTCCCCCGAGGCGCTCTTCGCGCATGTCGCGGGTCTGAAGATCGTCTCGCCGTCCACGGCGTCGGACGCGTACTGGATGATGCAGCAGGCCATCCAGAGCGACGACCCGGTGATCTTCTTCGAGCCGAAGCGGCGCTACTGGGACAAGGGCGAGGTCAACGTCGAGGCCATCCCCGGCCCGCTGCACGGTGCGCGGGTCGCCAGGGCGGGCACGGACCTGACGCTCGCGGCGTACGGCCCGATGGTGAAGGTCTGTCTGGAGGCCGCCGCGGCGGCCGAGGAGGAGGGCAAGTCGCTGGAGGTCGTCGATCTCCGGTCGATGTCCCCGATCGACTTCGACACCATCCAGACGTCGGTGGAGAAGACGCGCCGACTGGTCGTGGTGCACGAGGCTCCGGTCTTCTACGGCTCCGGCGCGGAGATCGCCGCGCGCCTCACGGAGCGGTGCTTCTACCACCTGGAGGCCCCGGTGCTGCGGGTCGGCGGCTACCACGCGCCGTATCCGCCGGCCAGGCTGGAGGACGAGTACCTCCCGGGCCTGGACAGGGTGCTCGACGCCGTCGACCGCTCGCTCGCGTACTGAGGAGTGCCGTGACCATGACTGCTGACACTTCCACCGCTTCCGGCGCCTCGGCTCGCTACCGCGAGTTCAAGATGCCCGATGTGGGCGAGGGGCTCACCGAGGCCGAGATCCTCAAGTGGTACGTACAGCCGGGCGATTCCGTCACGGACGGCCAGGTGGTCTGCGAGGTCGAGACCGCGAAGGCGGCCGTCGAGCTGCCCATTCCGTACGAAGGAGTGGTGCACGAGCTGCGCTTCGAGGAGGGCACGACGGTCGATGTCGGCGCGTCCATCATCACGGTGGACGTGGCACCGGGCAGCGGGGAGCCGGCGCCCGCCGCCCCTGCTCCTGCCGCGGCGGCCGAGCCCGCGGAACCGGCGGAACCCGCGGGGCGTACGCCGGTGCTCGTCGGATACGGGGTCGCCGAGGCGTCCACCAAGCGGCGCGCGCGCAAGGGCGCTCCGGGTGCCTCGGTGCCGGAGCAGGCGACGGCCGCACAGACCGCGACCGCCGCCATCCAGGCGGAGATGAACGGGCACGCGGGCGCCCCCCCGCTGTCCCGTCCGCTGGCCAAGCCTCCCGTACGCAAGCTCGCCAAGGACCTCGGCGTGGACCTGGCGACGATCACGCCGACGGGTCCGGGCGGGATCATCACGCGCGAGGACGTCCACGCGGCGACGGCTCCCGCCACGGCCACCGAACCGGCGGTCGTGGCTCCCGCCCCGGCTTCCGTCCCGGAGCCGGTCGCCGAGCCGGCGACGGCGGCGGCCCAGACGGCCGGCGTGGCGGCCGGCCGGGAGACCCGTATCCCGATCAAGGGCGTACGGAAGGCCACGGCGGCGGCCATGGTCGGCAGCGCCTTCACCGCGCCGCACGTCACGGAGTTCATCACCGTCGACGTGACGCGCACGATGAAGCTGGTCGAGGAGCTGAAGTCCGACAAGGACATGGCGGGCCTGCGGGTCAACCCGCTGCTCCTCATCGCCAAGGCGCTGCTGGTCGCGATCAAGCGCAACCCCGAGGTCAACGCGGCCTGGGACGAGGTGAATCAGGAGATCGTCCTCAAGCACTACGTGAACCTGGGCATCGCGGCGGCGACCCCGCGCGGTCTGATCGTCCCGAACATCAAGGACGCGCAGGACAAGACGCTGCCCCGACTGGCCGAAGCGCTGGGGGAGCTGGTGTCCACGGCCCGCGAGGGCAGGACGACCCCGGCGGCCATGCAGGGCGGCACGGTGACGATCACCAACGTCGGTGTCTTCGGCGTCGACACCGGTACGCCGATCCTCAACCCGGGCGAGTCCGCGATCCTCGCGGTCGGCGCGATCAAGCCCCAGCCGTGGGTCCACAAGGGCAAGGTGAAGCCCCGTCAGGTCACCACGCTGGCGCTGTCGTTCGACCACCGCCTGGTCGACGGCGCACTGGGCTCCCAGGTCCTGGCGGACATCGCCGCGATCCTGGAACAGCCGAAGCGCCTGATCACCTGGGCGTAGCACCCCGGGGCCGCGGCGCCCCGACGACGGAGCCCCACGGCGCGCACACGGCCGTGGGGCTCTTCGGTCCTCGCGGTCGTCTCCCGCCGGACCGGAACGGAATCAGCGTTTCGACGAGACCGTTACCACCCAGTCGGAGTTCCGGAAATGAGTGGACACCCCAGTCCCCACCTGGGACTTGTCGGGAGGTCCAGAGCTGGGGAACAGTGAAGGAGAGACGGGACGCCCCAATCGCTCCTCCCACATGGTCGCCCACTTCTCAAGATCCGGGAATGCCTCTCGAACCGCCGTCCGGTTGACGAAACTGTACTTCTGATGAATGAAACCCTTTCGGATATCTTCATCGGTGAGCTTTCCCGCGTCCCTCAGCTCATCCCATTTCTGCCGGGCCTTGGCCACCATCACATCGGAGGAGATCTGAAAGTCGCCGTCGCTGGGCCCGACGGGCCGCCCGTTCTCATCGAGCGCCCCCAGTTTGTACAGCGATTCGAATGGACGGCGTGCCGGGCGCTCGCTCGGAGGTGTGGAACCCATCCACTGCCGGAACCTCTCCAGCGCCAGGGGCTGCCCTGCCAAGTCCCGCTCGGTCGGGAAGTTCTTGTGGCGGCCCGAGAAGAAGAACGCCCATGACCCCTGGAGCCGCACGTCGTAGTCCTGGGGACGCTCACATGCGGAGCACAGGACCCTGGACAGGGACGACGACATGTCCTTGAACTGCTTGGGAGTCGTACCCAACGGTGCCTGGTAGTGGCGCCACCAGCCGACTTGCTGCCGCGTCAGCCCGAGGAACGCCAGGTCCCGAGGCTGGATGCGGTATCCCGTGTCATCGTGCGGCCATGCCCGGATCCCCAGGCGCTGACTTCCGGGGACCCTGCCGTCGGCGTCGATGAGCCCCTTCGCCTGGGCCTCTTGGCGCCTCTTGGCGAAGCCGGGGTCCTCGTCGGCCGCCGGAATTCCTTGGACGGTCCGGACGGTCCGGACGGTCTGCTCATAGACGCTCGTGCCGACCGGCCGGGGGGTTAACGCAGCGGTCGGAGCAACCGAAGGACCCGATAGAACCAGGGCCGCGACGGCGAGAACTCCCAGCCTTAGACGCTGTCTTGACACTCTTTACCTCCAGCAGGAACGTTCCCCATGGCCCGCGCTCCTCGCGGTCCATGACTCAGAATTGCGCATATCTCCGCACGTCACTGGAACAGCCACGCCGACATGGAGGAGTAAACGTCGAGGGGAATTCCCTGAGTAAGTAAGGCTGGTGCCGGTGGTCAATGGGGTAGTCGGGGTGACCCGGAATGGAGCATGGCGGGTGGGGGCCGCCCCTTGGGTTTCAGTTTCGCGGCTCCGGGTCGGGCGTCAAGGGCGCTCCTTTGTCGCGTCGGCTGCGCCGATTCCGCTGCGCTCCACCCTTGACCCCCGTCCCTGCACCGCAAGTGCAGCTTCGAGGGGGGGCGGCCCGGGGGGAGGGGTCCCCGGGGAAGCTCCCTTGTTCCCGGGGGTCCGGTTGCCGACTCACCGGTCGGTGGGCCCTGCGGGGCTGCGCGGCAGTGGAGTGGGGCGGCCCGGCACCGGCTCAGCGAGCTGATGTGGGCGGGTAGTTGGGGCGCATGCCCCGCTGGTGAGGGCCCGTTGTCGGCTGCTTCTGCAGCCCGAGGCAGACGAGAGGGCCACCCGCCCCCTATGCCCCGGTTTGGCGGGCCTTTTGGAGGGTCCTCGGACCGGTGATGCGTCCCGTGTCCACTTCACCTGGCTCCACGGCACATCACGGTCTCCCAGGGGCCCACTCATCGCCCCCTGAGTCACACCCACCCCACCACCCACACACCCTCACCAGCGGGGCATGAATCCCAGCCACCCACCGGGGGCAACCCGCCAAGCCGGGGCCGGGCCGCCCCACACCACTGCTGCGCAGACCACCCACCGGGCGGCGGTCGGCAATGGACCGGCCCCCACCCACGGATCCCCTCCGGGGACCCCTCCCCCCGGGCCGCCCCCCTGAAAGCAGCACTTGCGGTGGAGGGGCGGGGGTCAAGGGTGGAGCGAAGCGGAATCGGCGCAGCCGACGCGACGAAGGAGCGCCCTTGATGCCCGACCCGGAGCCGCGACACTGAAACCCAAGGGGCGGCCCCCACCCGCCATCAAGCGCACCGGGCCACCCCGACTACCCCTCGGTCCTCACCCTTCGATCAGTCCCGCTGCGCCCCCGCCGGGAGCTGTCGCAGCTTCAGCGTCTTCGCCGTCGACGTCCCGAAGCCGTAGTCCAGCAGCGCCGCCGCGTCCGCGTACTGATTGGTGCTGTTCAGGACGACGCCGACCACCGTCTTGTCACCGCGCGTCGCCGCGAAGACCAGGCACAGGCCCGCCGGGGTGCTCGTGCCGGTCTTGATGCCGATGACGCCCGCGTAGGAGCCGAGCAACTGGTTGGTGTTGTACCAGGTGTAGGTGCGCGTGCCGCCGTTCGTGGCCGGGGCCGTGGTCTTGTACGAGGTGGCCTTGACGATCGTGCGGAAGGTGGCGTTGTCCATCGCGTGCTGGGCGAGCTTCGCGAGGTCGCGCGGGGTGGTGGTGTCCGTCCCGATGCCGTCGAAGGAGGCGAACACGGTGTCGGCGAGCCCGAGTTCCGCCGCCTTCGCGTTCATCCGCGCGATGAACGACGCCGTCCGCGCCTCGCTGGTGGCGCCGGTGCCGTACGTGTCGGCCAGGGCGTACGCGGCGTCGGAGCCGGAGGGCAGCATCGTGGCGTACAGCAGTTGCCGGACGGTGAGCCGGTCGCCGGTGCGGAGGTCGGCCGTGCTCGTACCGTTCGCCGCCACGTAGTCGCGGTACGCCTGCTGGACCGTGACCTCGCGGTCGAGATCGAGGTTCCTGGCGTCGAGTACGACGGCGGCGGTCATGATCTTCGTGGTGCTCGCCATCCGGCGGCCGGTGTCCGCGTCCTTCGCGAAGACCGTGGCGCCGGTCTCGTCGTCCACCAGGAGGGCGCCCTTGGCGGCGACAGCCGGAGCGGGAGCGGCCGGCGAGGTCACGGTCGACGCGGTGGCGGCCGACGCGGCGGCGGACGGAGCCGTGGCCGCCTGGGCCGGGCCGGCCAGGGTCGTGACCGTCAGCAGGGCGCCGGCGGTGAGGGCGATCAGGGCGGTGGCGTGCGCGGCGCGCCGGGCCCGGGGACTGGTGGTCAAAGGAACGCTCCGTATCGGTGGGGCAATCGGTGAGGCCGCTTTGAGCTTTCTGCGCGAGGCGGCCATCTACGGAACGTCCTGGGAGGGCTGTTGGGTTGTACGGGCGTACGGGCACGGCGTACGGAACGAGGGCTACGGGCACGGCGTACGGAACGAGGGCCGGGCCGGAGTCTCGTTCCCCGGCACGGCCCTCGCTCTCACATGCCCCGGATCAGTCGCGCTGCGCGTCCGACGGGAGCGACCGCAGCTTCATCGTCTTCGCGGTCGACGAGCCGAAGCCGTAGTCGAGCAGCTTCGCCGCGTCCTTGTAGCGGTCGGAGCTGTTCAGGATGACGCCCACGAGGGTCTTGCTGCCGCGCGTGGCGGCGAAGATCAGGCAGGGGCCCGCGGCCGTGCCGGTGCCGGTCTTGATGCCGATGGCGCCCTTGTAGGAGCCGAGCAGCTGGTTCGTCTGGTACCAGGTGTAGGTGCGGGTGCCGCCGGCACTGGTCGGGGCCGTGCTCTTGTACGAGGTGGCCTTCACGACCGCGCGGAAGTGCGAGTTCTTCATCGCGTACTGGGCGATCTTGGCGAGGTCGCGCGGGGTGGTGTAGTTGTTCCCGCCCTGCGATATGCCGTCGAAGGAGTCGAACTTGGTGTTCTTGAGCTTGAGTTCGGTCGCCTTGGCGTTCATCTTGGCGATGAACGACTTGGTGCGGGCGGCGTTGGTGGAGCCGGTGCCGAAGGTGTCGGCGAGGGCGTAGGCCGCGTCGCAGCCGGAAGGCAGCAGCGTGCCGTACAGCAGCTGCCGCACGGTGACCTTGTCGCCGGTCCGCAGATCCGCGGTGCTCGCGCCCTCCTTGGCGACGTAGTCGCGGTAGGCCTGCTTGACGGTCACCTTGCGGTTGAGGTCGACGCCCTTGGTGCTGAGCACCACGGCGGCGGTCATGATCTTCGTCGTGCTGGCCATCTGGCGCCTGGTGTCGGCGGTCTTGCTGTAGACCGTCGCACCGGTCGCGTTGTTGAGCAGGAACCCGCCCTTGGCGCTGACGGACGGCGCGGCGGCCGCCTGAGCGGGTGAGGCCAGGGCCGAGACGGCCATGAGGGCACCGGCGGTGAGGGAGACCACGGCGGCTCTGCGCGCGCCCGAGAGGCTGGGTATCAAGAGAAACGCTCCGAATCCGCGAATGCGAGGGAAAGCACCGACTGGGGCCGTGCTGGGAAAAGGGCCCCAATGCTTGACGCGTGAGCGGATCGGAGGGATGTACGGGACGGGAGAATGATTTCGTGGTTCACGTCACGTCCGGGGAGTGCGGGAACCCTTCCGCTGGACTGCCGGGATGACGTCGGTGACCCACTGCTTGAACGGTTCACACGAGACATTCGCGCACCCGTCGACGAGACCGGGTGACCCGTGTCCGAATCCCGGACGGCGGATGCTGTTGCACCTCTGTTGTATCTAAGCTGTGCGCATGCCACCCGCTCCTGCCGCTCCCGTGAAGCAACCGCCCGCCGCGGACCGTGTGTACAGCCACATCAAAGAAGCCGTTCTCGGCCGCCGTTACGAAGGCGGCACCCTGCTGACCGAAGGTGAGCTGGCCGAAGCCGTCGGGGTGTCTCGTACGCCTGTGCGGGAGGCGTTGCTCAAGCTGGAGGTCGAGGGGCTGATCAAGCTCTATCCGAAGAAGGGCGCCCTCGTGCTCGCCGTCTCCGCGCAGGAGATCGCGGATGTCGTCGAGACCCGGCTGCTGGTCGAGGAGTTCGCCGTGCGGAAGGCCGTGCCGGCGTCCGCGCGGTTGATCGCGCGGCTGGAGGAGGTGCTGGAGGAGCAGCGGCGGCTGGCCGAGGACGGGGATCTCGCCGCCGTCGCCGTCGCCGACCGGTGCTTCCACGCCGAGATCGTGCGCCACGCGGGCAACGAGATCCTCTCCAAGCTCTACGACCAGCTCAGGGACCGTCAGCTGCGGATGGGCGTCGCCGTGCTGGAGGCGCACCCCGACCGCATCGCCAAGAACATCACCGAGCACACCGAGATGCTCGACGCCATCAGAATCGGCGACGCGGACGGCGCGGCGCAGTGTCTGCGACGGCATGTCAGCCGGGTCAAGGTGCTGGTCAGGGGTGAGGCCCGGTGAGTGCCGCCTCGGTCACCCTCCCCGGCGATCCACCCGGCGGGCGCCGTGCCACCTGGATATGGGGCATCGGCGTCGCCGTCTACTTCGTCGCCGTCATCTTCCGTACGAGCCTGGGCGTGGCCGGCCTCGACGCCGCCGACCGGTTCGGAGTCAACGCCTCGGCCCTGTCGACGTTCTCCATACTTCAGCTGCTCGTCTACGCGGGCATGCAGATACCCGTCGGACTGATGGTCGACCGGCTCGGCACCAAGAAGGTGCTGACCATCGGCGTCGTGCTGTTCACCCTCGGGCAGCTCGGCTTCGCGCTCTCCCCCTCGTACGGCACCGCCGTCGTCTCCCGCGCGCTCCTCGGCTGCGGTGACGCGATGACCTTCATCAGCGTGCTGCGGCTCGGCACCCGCTGGTTCCCGGCCCGGCGCGGGCCGATGATCGCCCAGGTCGCCGCGCTCTTCGGGATGGCGGGCAACCTCGTCTCCACCCTCCTCATCTCCCGCACCCTGAACGGTCTCGGCTGGACCACGACCTTCGCCGGCAGCGCGCTCGCCGGGGTGTTCGTTCTCGTCCTGCTGCTGCTCTTCCTCAAGGACCACCCGGAGGGCCATGAGCCGCCGCCCGCCGAGCACGCGGGCGCCGTGTACGTACGGAAGCAGATCGCCGCGTCCTGGCGCGAACCCGGTACCCGGCTGGGGATGTGGGTCCACTTCACCACCCAGTTCCCGGCGATGTTCTTCCTGCTGCTATGGGGGATGCCCTTCCTCGTCGAGGCGCAGGGTCTGTCCCGCGCCGTCGCGGGTGAACTGCTCACCCTGATCGTGCTGTCCAACATGGTCGTCGGGCTGGTCTACGGGCAGGTCATCGCCCGCCACCACGCGGCCAGGGCGCCGCTGGCCCTGGGGACCGTCGGGGCGTCGGCGCTGGCCTGGGCGGTGACGATCGCGTACCCCGGCGACCATGCCCCGATGTGGCTGCTGATCACGCTCTGCGCGGTCCTGGGCGCGTGCGGTCCCGCGTCGATGATCGGTTTCGACTTCGCCAGGCCCGCGAACCCGCCGGAGCGTCAGGGCACGGCCTCCGGAATCGTCAACATGGGCGGTTTCACCGCCTCGATGACGACGCTGTTCGCGGTCGGCGTCCTGCTGGACGCGACCGGCGACAACTACCGGATCGCGTTCTCGACCGTGTTCGTGCTCCAGGCGATCGGGGTCGTGCAGATCCTGCGGCTGCGGAACCGCACCGCGCGCCGGGAGCGCGAGCGGCTGGTGGCGAGCCGGGTGGAGGCAGTGCACGTACCGGCCTGACGCCTGTACGTCCCGTAGTCCCGTACGTCCCGTACGTAGGGCCGCAGGGGCGGTGCGGGCGCGGGCGCGGGATCGGTCGGACGCAGCCACAGACGCGGGGGCGGCTCGGACGCCGAGCCCGGCGCGGACGCAGGCGTGGGCCGGCCCGGCGGGGACGCGGTGCCGTGGTCTCGCCGCCGCGCCCGGCCCTACGGCGTGACCGCGAACTCCCGCAGAATCGCCTCGGCCAGGTCGAGATCACCGTCGGTCTTGACGCGGTCTGCCACCGCCGCCGGCCGCACCCGTCCGCACGCCAGCCGGAAGTACGTCTCCCAGTCCGTCGCGAGCGTCACCACGGGGCCGAGCGAGGGGGACCCGTCCACCGAACCACGTCCGTCGGCGTTCACCCGGACCGTACGGAGGAACTCCACCGGGCCGCTGACATCGATGACGACCGCCGAGTTCGGCGGCGCGCCCGCCTTCTTGGCGACGACCTTCGGCAGCGCGGCCAGCAGCGCGTCGCGGGTGACGATCGCGCCCGGTGAGTCCAGGTTGCCGGGCTTGTTCAGCGCGGTGCGCAGATCCTGTTCGTGCACCCAGATGTCGAACGCCCGCGCGCGCATGGCGGCTTCGAGGGTCTGCTCGGAGCCCAGCGGGGCGCGGACCATCGTCTCGGGGGAGCGGTTCTCGTTCCGCAGCTGCCGGTTGCGGCGGATGATCGTGTACTCCAGCTCGGAGGTCATCTCCGGCGCGGTGTGGTGGCGCCGTACGTCGACCTGCATCTCCATGTAGCGGGTGTGGTCGTCCCGTACGTGGTAGAGGTCGCGCGGCAGCGAATGGATGGGCCGCGGGTCCCCGAGCATCTCGCATTCCAGGCCGATGACATGCGAGACGATGTCTCGTACGGACCAACCGGGGCACGGTGTGCGGCGGTTCCATTCGCCCTCGACGAGCGGCTGCACCAGCTCGGCTATGGCTTCGATGGAGTGGGTCCAGGCATCGGCGTAGTTTTGAAGGCTGGGATGGACGGTCACGGGACCCCTCGGCGGTTCTGCGGTACGCGGGCTGGCTTGCTGGCGGGCGGGCTGCGGGCTGCGGGCTGCTTGGGAGGTTTGGCAGCTAAGTTACGCTGCCCGGTGGCACCCCGGCAGTGCTTTCGTGTGACGATCGTAGGCCCGTGTTGACGGCTCGAATGCCAGGACGGTGGTACTGTGCGCGCCTCGCTGATCCAGATCGCAGTAGAACCGGATGAATCGGTCGATGCGCGCAGACGGCGCGCGGCGGCGCTGGTACGGGAGCAGCGCGGCGCCGATCTGGTGGTGCTTCCCGAGCTCTGGCCGGTCGGGGCCTTCGCGTACGAGTCCTTCGCCGACGAGGCGGAGCCGCCGGAGGGGCCCACGTTCCGGGAGATGTCGAAGGCGGCGAGCGACGCGGGCGTCTGGCTGCACGCCGGATCCATCGTGGAGCGAGCGGAGGACGGCCGGGCTCCGGACGGGACCCTCTACAACACCTCGCTCGTCCTCTCCCCCGCCGGTGAACTGGTCCGTACGTACCGCAAGATCCACCGTTTCGGCTTCGACAAGGGCGAGGCGACGCTGATGGGCGCGGGCGGCGAACTGGTCACCGTCCGGCTGCCCGAGACCACTCTCGGCCTCGCCACCTGCTACGACCTGCGCTTCCCCGAACTGTTCCGGGGCCTGGTCGACGCGGGCGCCGAGACGCTCGTCGTCCCGGCCGGCTGGCCGGCCCGCAGGCGCGCGCACTGGACGCTGCTCGCCCGCGCACGCGCCGTGGAGAACCAGGCGTACGTCCTGGCCTGCGCGACCGCCGGTACACACGCCGGGGTGGAGCAGTCCGGGCACAGCATCGTGGTGGACCCCTGGGGCGAGGTGCTCGCGGAGGCGGGGACGGACGAGGAGGTCCTCACCGTGGACCTCGATCCGGGGGCGGTCGCGACGACCCGCGAGCGCTTCCCCGCGCTGAAGGACCGCAGGCTGGGACTGGAGACGCCGAGCGTGACCTGATGGGCGGGTGGCCGCCGGCGCTGGCCGGTGGCCGCCTGTGGCCGGGGAGCCGCCGGTCCGTCGCCCCCGGCCTGCCGGCCCTTCGATCCTCCGACCTCTCAGACGTCTTCGTGTTCCTTCTCCGCCATCCTGATCACACACACCGCGACGGCGATCAGCAACGCGTGGTCCGCGTCGTCCCGTACGACATTCACGCCGTACGTCTCCCGCATCCGCAGCCGGCGCCGCGAGACATGGGCCAGCAGTTCGCCGTCGTACTCGATCGCGAACTCCAGGTCCAGGATCCGGCCGCTCACATCCAGCTCGGTGCCCTCGGCCAGGGCGACCCGGTAGTGATTGCGCAGCAGCGAGAGCCGCTTTCTGCGGATCGTCGCCAGCGGCCGGTCGTCCCGCTCGATGACCATGGCGTCCCGCAGGCTGAGCAGCTTCTGGCGCAGCGTGATCAGCACCTCGCCGCTGGGCGCCTTGAGTTCCAGGGTGTCGCGCAGGCGCAGCGCCTTACCGTCGACGCGGAAGGCCCGCCGGCCGTGCTCGTCCTCGATCCAGTAGTCGTCGCCGATCGCGAAGATCTTGTCGCGCACGAGATATCTCATGGAGGACGGGTACCCGGGGGAGCCGACACGGCGGTCGGCGCGGGCGCAGGTGCACGCATACGAGCGCGGGCGCACGCGTACGGCCGTGTGCGGGGTGCGGCGCACGCGGTTGTGGGGTGCCGCCCGCCGAGTGCCCCCGGCCCGCACCCCTCATACGTGGCTGACGGGAGCCCTGGCGGCCGGGTCGTTTTCGGTGGTGGCACCCTTGTTTCATGACCGATGCGACCCCCGCCCCCGTCTCACCCCCGTCCCGCCGCGCCCGTGTCCGTGCCCCCGAGCTGATCGGCAAGGGCGGCTGGCTCAATACGGGCGAGATGTCGTACACCCTCGCCGACCTCCGCGGACGCATCGTCATTCTCGATTTTTGGACGTTCTGCTGCATCAACTGTCTGCATGTCCTCGATGAGCTGCGGGAGCTGGAGGAGAAGCACCGGGACACGGTTGTGATCATCGGTGTCCACTCCCCGAAGTTCGTGCACGAGGCCGAGCACCAGTCCGTCGTCGACGCCGTCGAGCGGTACGAGGTGCACCACCCGGTGCTGGACGACCCCGAGCTGGCGACCTGGAAGCAGTACGCCGTGCGCGCCTGGCCGACGCTGGTCGTCATCGATCCCGAGGGCTATGTCGTGGCCCAGCACGCCGGCGAGGGGCATGCGCACGCCATCGCGAAGCTGGTGGAGGAGCTGGAGACCGAGCACGCCGCCAAGGGCACGCTGCGGCGCGGGGACGGTCCGTACGTGCCGCCGGAGCCGGTCGCGACCGATCTGCGTTTTCCCGGCAAGGCGCTGGTGCTGCCCGGCGGGCACTTCCTCGTCTCGGACTCCACCCGTCATCAGCTGGTCGAGCTGGACGCGGACGGCGAGACGGTCGTCCGGCGGATCGGCACCGGCGTGCGCGGTTTCGGCCCGGACTCCTTCAGCGAACCGCAGGGGCTCGCGCTGCTGCCGGACGGCAAGGTGGTCGTGGCGGACACCGTGAACCACGCGCTGCGGACGTACGACCCGGCGACCGGCGTGATCGAGACCGTCGCGGGGACCGGCAGGCAGTGGTGGCAGGGCTCGCCGGCCGAGGGGCCCGCCCTTGAGGTGGATCTCTCCTCGCCGTGGGACGTCGCCTGGTGGGCGGACCGGGTCTGGATCGCGATGGCCGGGGTCCACCAGCTGTGGACGTACGACCCGGCCACCGGAACGGTGGCGGTCGCGGCCGGTACGACCAATGAGGGGCTGGTGGACGGGCCCGCCGCCGAGGCGTGGTTCGCCCAGCCGTCCGGGCTGGCGGCGGCCGGGGACCGGCTGTGGATCGCCGACTCGGAGACCAGCGCCCTCCGCTATGTGGAGCGCGCCGGGGAGGGCGAGGGCGGCGGATTCGTGATCCGTACGGCCGTCGGCGCGGGGCTCTTCGACTTCGGTCACCGCGACGGCGCCGCCGGACAGGCCCTGCTCCAGCACCCGCTGGGCGTCACCGCGCTGCCCGACGGCTCGGTCGCCGTCTCGGACACGTACAACCACGCGCTGCGCCGCTACGACCCGGCGACCGGTGAAGTGACCACGCTGGCAACGGATCTGCGGGAGCCGAGCGACGCCGTGCTCGTCGGCGAGGACATCGTCGTCGTCGAATCCGCGCGGCACCGGCTGACGCGGCTGCGGCTGCCCGACGAGGCGGTCAGTGTCGAGGCCGTCGCCCACCGCACCCAGCGGGCGGCCACCGAGGTCGCGCCCGGCGCGCTGACGCTGGACGTCGTCTTCACCGCGCCGACGGGTCAGAAGCTCGATACGCGCTACGGGCCCTCGACCCGGCTGCTGGTCTCCGCCACCCCGCCCGAGCTGCTGGCGGAGGGCGGCGGCGCCGGTACGGACCTCCACCGTGAGCTGGTGCTGGCCGACGGTGTCACCGAGGGCGTGCTGCATGTGTCCGCGATGGCGGCCTCCTGCGACGACGACCCGGCGAACGAGTACCCGGCCTGCCATGTCCATCAGCAGGACTGGGGTGTGCCCGTCCGGGTCGACGGTTCGGGAACGTCCCGGCTCACGCTCGTCCTGGCCGGCCTCGGCGCGTAAGCGGATCGTCGTCCGGCGGGTCAGAAGCCCCGGCCCCGGTCGTCCCGTTCCACCACGGTCGGGGCGACCGGCGGGACGATGGCCCGCCGACGGCGGGCGATGCTGGTGATGGTGGCGATCCCGATGATGCCGACCACCATCATGATCAGACCGACCAGGTCGAGATTGACGCTCTCCATCTCCCAGTCGGTCGCGAACGTGAGGATTGCTCCCCCCGCGATAAGGGCGATACATCCGCCTATGCCCATGATTCCCGCCTCCTCGTATGAGTGGTGGCTGTCAGGGCCACGGGGATCGCGTACCCCGGTCCTCAACGCCCATGCGGGCGGCGGGAGTCCGGCCCGGCGTGGGCTCAGCCCTCCAGGAACGCCACCAGCGCGTTCGCCAGCAGGTACGGGTCGTCCGCGCCGCACAGCTCGCGCGCGCTGTGCATCGACAGGATCGCCACGCCGATGTCGACGGTCTGGATGCCGTGTCTCGCGGCGGTGATCGGGCCGATCGTCGTGCCGCACGGCATCGAGTTGTTGGAGACGAACGACTGCCAGGGCACGCCCGCCCTCTCGCAGGCGGCGGCGAACACGGCCCGGCCGCTGCCGTCCGTCGCGTACCGCATATTGACGTTGACCTTGAGGATGGGGCCGCCGTTGGCGCGCGGGTGGTGCGTCGGGTCGTGGCGGTCGCTGTAGTTCGGGTGTACGGCGTGGCCGGTGTCGGACGACAGGCAGACCGTGCCGGCGAAGGCCCGCGCCCGGTCCTCGTACGTACCGCCTCGGGCGAGCACCGAGCGTTCGAGGACCGTGCCGAGCAGCGGCCCGTCCGCGCCGGTGTCCGACTGCGAGCCGTTCTCCTCGTGGTCGAAGGCGGCGAGCACCGGGATGTACGGGAGCGGCTCGGCGGCGGCGGACGTGGCGACCGCGGCCAGCGCCGCCGTACCCGCGTGCACCGACAGCAGGTTGTCCATCCGGGGCCCGGCCAGCAGTTCGCGGTCGCGGCCGAGGTAGGAGGGCGGCTCGATCGCGTGCGGCATCAGGTCCCAGCCGGTGATGTCCGCGGCGTCGACCCCCGCCTCCTGCGCGACGAAGCGGATCAGATCGCCTTCCCGGGGATCCCCGAGGCCCCAGATCGGCTGCATGTGCCGCTGCCGGTCCAGCTTCAGCCCGTCGGTGTTGACGGAGCGGTCCAGGTGCACGGCCAGCTGCGGGACGCGGAGCAGAGCGCGGTCGATATTGATCAGCCGGTGCGAGCCGTCGCGCAGGGAGATGCGGCCCGCGAGGCCCAGATCGCGGTCGAGCCAGGTGTTGAGCAGCGTCCCGCCGTAGATCTCGACGGCGATCTGGCGCCAGCCGAACGAGCCGGTGTCCGGCAGGGGCTTCACCCGCAGATTCGGCGAGTCCGTATGGGCGCCGACGATACGGAAGGGGGTGTGCGGCTCCGCGCCCTCCGGCACGAACCAGGCGACGATGGCACCGCCGCGCAGCACGAACCGCCCGCCCGCGGAACCGTCCCAGGCGTCCGTCTCCCGCAGCTGCCGGAAGCCGGCCTTCTCCAGCCGCTCGGCGGCGTTGGCCACCGCGTGATACGGCGTAGGACTGGCCGTCAGGAAGGAGATGAGGTCGTCGGTGTGGCCGCGGTCGAAGCGGGCGGAAGTGCTCATGGGGTTCACCATAACGACGGGCCCCGACACCGGGCCCGCCACCGGTTGGAACGGCACACAACTGGGCGGGACAAGCTCCGCACATGGGGAGAACAGGCACGAGAAGCGGGCGGGCGGAGGGGGAGAACGGGCGGGGAGGGGGTGCGCAGAGGGCGGGACGCCCCACGGGCAACAGACGGCAGGACACCTCCCGGGGAGAGGTGTCCTGCCGCATATGTCCTGCCGTCGCGGTCCGGAGGCCGGACCCGTCGTGGCCCGGACGCCGGACCCGTCGCGGTCCTGAGGCCGGACCCGTCGTGGCCCGGAGGCCGGGTCGGTCGCGGTGCGGAGTCGCGGGGTCAGAAGGCCGCTTCGTCCAGCTCCATCAGCGAGCCGTCGACGGACTCGGCGAGCGCGCGCTGCGTCGAGACGTCCGGCAGGATATTCGCGGCGAAGAACTTCGCCGCCGCGATCTTGCCCTGATAGAACGCCACGTCCTTCGCGGCGGCCGTCTCCAGCTTCTCGGCGGCCACGGCCGCGCCGCGCAGCAGCAGATAGCCGACGACCACATCGCCCGAGGCCATCAGCAGCCGCGTCGTGTTCAGCCCGACCTTGTAGATGTTCTTGACGTCCTCGCCGGTGGAGGTCAGGTCGGTCAGCATCCGGCCGACGATCGCCTCCAGATCGGCTGCGGCCTTGGCGAGCGCCTCACGGGCCGGGGCCAGCTCCGTACCGCCGGTGCCGACGGCCAGGAACGTCTTGATCTCCTCGGCGAGCGTGTTCAGCGACTGGCCCTGGTCGCGGACGATCTTCCGGAAGAAGAAGTCCTGGCCCTGGATCGCGGTCGTGCCCTCGTAGAGGGTGTCGATCTTGGCGTCCCGGATGTACTGCTCGATCGGGTACTCCTGCAGATAGCCGGAGCCGCCGAACGTCTGAAGGGACTGCGCGAGCTGCTCGTACGACCGCTCCGAGCCGTAGCCCTTCACTATCGGCAGCAGCAGATCGTTCAGCCCGTGCAGCGCCTTCGCGTTCTCGCCCTCGGCCTCCTTGACGGCGATCTCGTCCTGGACGGAGGCGGTGTACATGACGAGGGCGCGCATGCCCTCGGCGTACGCCTTCTGCGTCATCAGCGAGCGGCGCACATCGGGGTGGTGCGTGATGGTGACCTTGGGCGCGGCCTTGTCCATGAACTGCGCGAGATCGGGGCCCTGGACCCGCTCCTTGGCGTACTCCAGCGCGTTCAGGTAGCCCGTGGAGAGCGTGGCGATGGCTTTCGTGCCGACCATCATCCGGGCGAACTCGATGATGCGGAACATCTGGCGGATGCCCTCGTGCTTGTCGCCGATCAGCCAGCCCTTGGCGGGGTGGCGGTCGCCGAAGGTCATCTCGCAGGTGTTGGAGGCCTTGAGGCCCATCTTGTGCTCGACGTTCGTCGCGTAGACGCCGTTGCGCTCGCCCAGCTCGCCGGTCTCCCAGTCGAACTCGTACTTCGGTACGAGGAAGAGGGACAGGCCCTTGGTGCCGGGGCCGGCGCCTTCGGGGCGGGCGAGGACGTAGTGAAGGATGTTCTCCGACATGTCGTGCTCACCGGACGTGATGAAGCGCTTCACGCCCTCGATGTGCCAGCTGCCGTCCTCCTGCTCGACGGCCTTCGTACGGCCCGCGCCGACGTCCGAGCCGGCGTCCGGCTCGGTGAGGACCATCGTGGAGCCCCACTGCTTCTCGACGGCGAACGCGGCGACCTTCTTCTGCGCCTCGTTGCCCTCCTCGAAGAGGATGCCGGCGAAGGCGGGGCCCGACGCGTACATCCACACGGCCGGGTTCGCGCCGAGGAGCAGCTCCGCGTACGCCCAGATCAGGGAGCGCGGCGAGGTCGTGCCGCCGATCTCCTCCGGCAGGCCCAGGCGCCAGTACTCGGAGTCCATGTACGCCTGGTAGCTCTTCCTGAAGGCCGCCGGGACCGGAGCGGTATTGGTCTCCGGGTCGAAGACCGGCGGGTTGCGGTCGGCGTCCGCGAACGACTCCGCGAGATCGTTCTCCGCGAGGCGCGTGACCTCTTCGAGGATGCTCTTGGCGGTCTCCACGTCCATCTCCGCGAACGGTCCGGAGCCGTACAGCTTGTCGCGCCCGAGGACCTCGAAGAGGTTGAACTCGATGTCGCGCAGATTCGACTTGTAGTGCCCCATGGCGACGACTCCGTAAGGATCGGGGAGGCGGGTTCCTCATACACGTACCAGTTAGTAGCTACGATGATGCTACCCATGGGTAATAAGGCGCAACCCCGTCCGGGAGACTGTGACGAGGTCGACGAGGCTCCCCCGGGCACCATTCCTCAGTACTCTTGCGCTCATGTACGGCTACGACCAGAACCCGGGCGCTCAGCAGCAGTACACGCACCCGCCTCAGCAGCCGCAGCAGCAGCCGATGGGCGGCCCCGGCGCGGGTGGATACGGCGAGCAGCCGCTGTATCCGGAGCCCTCGCCTCCGTCGCTCGGGGACGCCGTGCGGGCGTTCACGACGGGGTCGTTGTCGGCCGAGGACTTCCAGCAGATCTTCGCGACGTCGAAGGTCTACTGCCCGCGGGGTGACAACCCCGGGTTCCTGGCGCTGCACAACACGCAGCAGCCGGTGATCCCCATGTTCAGCACGCTCAAGGAGCTGCGGCGGTACGCGGGCAAGGAGTCGAAGTACTTCGTGATCACCGGCGCCGAGGTGATCGATCTGCTGCCCACGGGATACGGCTTCGTACTGGACATGGAGGGCGACCACCGGATGGTGTTCGACGCGAAGGCGGTCGAACAGATGGTGGACTTCGCGATGCGCCGTATGTACGGCTAGATCCTCTCCCTTTCTCTCCCGGCTCCTCCTCCGCCGCGGCCCCTCCGGCCGCGGCGTACTCATGTCGCCCCCTTGGGGCGGTACGGCAACGACGCGCGTGAAGCGGTGCGGGAATGAAGGGCGCCTTGCCAGATGTTCACTGTTCAACTAAATTGAACGTTGAATCATCAAGGAGGCCCTCATGCCCGCAGTGACTGTCGACAACCCGCTGACCCTGCCCCGGGTGGCGGCTCCGGCCGACGCCGTGGCCCGCCCCGTACTCGCCGTCACGACCGCGCCCGGCGGTTTCGAGGGCGAGGGCTTCCCGGTGCGCCGCGCTTTCGCGGGGATCAACTACGAGCACCTCGACCCGTTCATCATGATGGATCAGATGGGCGAGGTGGAGTACGCGCCGGGCGAGCCCAAGGGCACGCCGTGGCACCCGCACCGCGGCTTCGAGACCGTCACGTACCTGATCGACGGCACCTTCATCCACCAGGACAGCAACGGTGGCGGCGGCACCATCCAGAACGGTGACACCCAGTGGATGACCGCGGGCTCCGGCCTGCTGCACATCGAGGCTCCGCCGGAGTCGCTGGTCATGTCCGGCGGGCTGTTCCACGGCCTCCAGCTCTGGGTGAACCTTCCGGCGTCCGACAAGATGATGAACCCCCGGTATCAGGACATCCGCGGCGGCCAGGTCCAGCTCCTGACCTCGCACGACGGCGGCGCGCTGCTCCGCGTGATCGCCGGCGAGCTGGACGGACACGAGGGTCCCGGCATCACGCACACGCCGATCACGATGATCCACGCGACGCTGCGGCCGGGTGCGGAGATCAACCTGCCGTGGCGCGAGGACTTCAACGGTCTCGCGTACGTACTGGCGGGCCGCGGCTCGGTCGGTACGGACCGGCGCCCGGTGCGCATGGGGCAGACGGCGGTGTTCGGCGCGGGCGGCGCGCTGAGCGTGCGCGCGGACGAGACCCAGGACGGGAACACGCCGGACCTGGAGGTCGTGCTGCTGGGCGGGCGCCCGATCCGGGAGCCGATGGCGCACTACGGCCCGTTCGTGATGAACAGTCACGCGGAGCTGAAGCAGGCGTTCGAGGACTTCCAGGCGGGGCGCCTCGGCACGGTGCCGGCGGGGCCCGCGTAACCGGGCGGGGTGCGGTGCGGTCGTCCTCGGCGGGTGCCGGTGGTCGTGTGCGGGTGGTCGCCGGTGGTCGCTCCGGGCCTCGCGTCGGCCCCGGCACCACCCACCGGCCCCCGCGCCGGAGGCGCACCGCGCGACCCGGCACGGCCCCGGCACCACCCACCGGCCCCCGCGCCGGAGGCGCACCGCGCGACCCGGCAGCAACCCGCGGACGAAGACCGGCCGTAGCCGAAACGAACCCCGGACCACGCCCCCCCGCCGGGAGGCGATACGTCACCCGCGCGGAGGCCAACGGGGGACAGGCCCCCTCCCGCGTGGTCGGGTGGGAGCGTGCAGATCCCGCCGTCGTCCGTCCTCCCCGAGAGCGCCCGGCGCCTCGCCGCCTGGTGCGGTGTGGTGCTGGTGATCGCCGGGGTGGGGGCCGTCGCGATCTGGCTGGTCGTCACGTTCAAGACCGCCGTCACGCCCGTACTGCTCGCCCTTCTCGGCACCGCGCTGCTCGGCCCCCTGTACCGCCGCCTCGTCGCGCTGCGGCTGAACCGGTCGCTCGCCGCCGGGCTCACCTGCGTCGCCGTCGTGGCCGTGGTCGGCGGCGCGGGGTACATCGTCGTCAGCGCGCTGGTCGACAACGGGAACCAGATCATGACCTCGCTGCGGCAGGCGGCGCAGGACATGGCCCGGCACTTCGGCGCCGCCGGGACCTCGCTCGACGATCTGGCGAAGAACGGCAAGGAGCTGCTCGGGAAGTTCGGCGCCACCGCCGCCTCCGGGGTGCTCACCGGGATCAGTGTCGTCGGCGAGCTGATCGCCACCGCCGTGCTCGCGCTGCTGCTGATGTTCTTCTTCCTGCGCGATTCGGAACGCGCGGCCGACGCGCTCAGGGCCTTCGCCCCGCGGACGACCGGGGACACCGTCGAGGCCATGGCCCGCCGGGCGTTCGGCGCCGTCGAGGGGTTCATGCGCGGCACCACCGTCATCGCCCTCATCGACGCGGTCTGCATCACCGTCGGCCTGCTGATCCTGCGCGTCCCCGGCGCGATCGGGCTCGGTGCGCTCGTCTTCGTCGGGGCGTACATCCCGTATCTCGGCGCGTTCATCTCCGGCGCCGTCGCCGTGCTGGTCGCGCTCGCCGACCGGGGGTGGGTGATCGGGCTGTGGGCGCTGGGGGTGGTGCTCGCCGTGCAGGTGCTGGAGGGGCATGTGCTCCAGCCGATGATCCAGAGCCGTACCGTCCAGATGCACCCCGCGGTGGTGATACTGGCGATCACGGCGGGCGCCGGCGTCGCCGGGATCCTGGGCATGCTGCTCGCCGTACCGCTGACGGCCGCCGCGTTCGGGGTCCTGTCCGAACTGAGGGACCGTTACGGCGCCTACGACGGAGCCTCGGGCTCCGCCCCGCCGCACTCGTAGAGCTCGAACCAGATCGACTTCCCCTCGCCGCGCGGGTCCACGCCCCAGGCGTCGGCCAGCACCTCCATCAGCACCAGGCCGCGCCCGCTGGACGCCAGCTCCCCGGGGCGCCGCCGGTGCGGCAGTTCGTCGCTGGTGTCGGCGACCTCGACGCGCAGCCGGCGGTCTCCCAGCTCGCCGCGCGCCTCCGCGACGAGCAGGGCGTCGCCGTCGGTGTGCACGAGGACGTTGGTGATCATCTCGGAGACCATCAGCTCAGCGGAGTCGATCTGCTCCTCGTCCCGCCAGTCGTGCAGCAGCTCGCGCAACTGCCGCCGTACGCCCGCGATCCGCTCGGGCTCGGCCTGGGCGACGGTCAGCGCGGTGCGCCGGGGAATCCCGCCGCCCGGCCGGGCCGGCGCGAGGTCGCGGGAGAGCAGCAGGAGCGCGATGTCGTCCTCGCGGCGGTCCACGAGCGGTCCGGTCGTGTAGTGCGAGGTGGGGCCGTGCACGGCCTGGATGAGGGCGTCGGCGAGCTTCTCCAGGGATTCGCCGCTGTCCTGCTCCAGTACGGGCCGCAGCCGTGTCCAGCCGGTGGCGAGATCGTGTCCGCCGGTCTCGATGAGCCCGTCCGTGCAGAGCATGAGCGTCTCGCCGGGGCCCAGGACGAGCCGGGTCGTCGGGTAGTCGGAGTCGGCCTCGATGCCGAGCGGCAGCCCGCCTTCGGTCTGCCGGATGAACGCGGTCCCGTCCGCCGTGCGGATCACCGGGTCGGGGTGGCCCGCGCGGGCGATGTCGAGCGTGCCGTTCTCCGGGTCGACCTCCAGATAGAGGCAGGTCGCGAAGCGCGGGCCGGCCACGGAGTACCACTCGTCCATCACGGCGGCCCCCGCGTCCGTGCGCGGTCCGCCGCCGGGAAGGTTGCCGCCGTCGCGCCCCGGGTAGTGCTGGAGACCGGCCAGGAAGCGGGAGGCGCGGGAGAGCACCGCGTCCGGCCGGTGGCCCTCGGAGGCGTACGCGCGCAGGGCGATCCGCAGCTGGCCCATGAGGCCGGCGGCCCGTACGTCATGGCCCTGGACGTCCCCGATGACCAGCGCGAAACGTCCGCCCCAGCGGCCTTCGGAGTGCGCCGTGCCGCCGGGCAGCGGGATCATGTCGTACCAGTCGCCGCCGACCTGGAGCCCGCCGCCGGTCGGTACGTACCGGGCCGCCACCGTCATACCGGGGATCTCGGGCCCGAGCGTCGGCATCATCGTGCGCTGGAGGCCGAGGGACAGCTCGCGCTCGGTCTCGGCGACGCCCGCGCGGGCCAGCGCCTGCGCCAGCATGCGGGCCACCGTCGTCAGGACGGAGCGTTCGTCGGGCGAGAACGCGACCCGGTGCTTGAAGGCGGCCATCCAGGTGCCCAGCGTGCGGCCCGCGACGACCAGCGGGAGGAAGGCCCAGGAGTGGCGGCCGAAGCGCTCCACGTACCGCCAGGTGGCGGGGTACCGGTCGGCGTACGCCTCCGGGGTCGGCAGATAGATGGCCCGGCCGGTCCGTACGACCTCGGCCGCCGGGTAGTCGGTGTCCACCGTCATGCCCTCGAACGGGGCCGAGTCCTCCGGGGCGTGCCCGTGGTGGCCGACGATCGTCAGCCGCTCGCCCGAGACGCCGTAGACCGCGAGACCGTCCGGTGAGAAGCCGGGCATGGAGAGGGAGGCGGCGACCCGCAGCACCTCGGTGGTGGAGCGCGCCTCGGCCAGCGCGCGGCCCGCGTCGAGCAGGAAGGCCTCGCGGGAGCGGCGCCAGTCACCGGTGAGGGAGGTCCGCTCGACGGTGGTGCCCGGCCGGGGCTCGATGACCGCCTGGACGGTGCCGACCAGCTCGTAGTCCCGCTCCGCCTCGTGGTCCCGCTCGGCCTCGTGGTCCCGCTCCCCCTCGGCCGGTGAGGTGACCATCGGCTTGGCCCTGACCCGTACGGTACGGAGCACCCGGCCGCTCTCGTCCACGACCCGCAGCCGGGCCTCGGCCAGGGTGTCCTCGGCGAGCGCGAGGTTCACGATGCCGTCGATCTCGTTCCAGTCGATGGGGTGGAACCGGGCGCGCGTGGCGGACTCGGTGAGGGTCACGGGTTCTTCGGGCATGCCGAGCAGCCGGGCCGCCTCCCCGTTGAGGGTGACCGTGCCGGAGGCGTTCTCCCAGCGCCATAGGCCGGTCGCGATCGCGGCCAGGACATCCTCGGTGCGCATTGTCCCACTTTATGAATATGTGTTGAGCAAACGCCACCGAGGGGGGTGTCATGGTCGGGCGGTAACCTGTGGTGTCGTACGACGTAACGCCTCCGCCCGGCCAACCCCGACTTGCCAAGAACTGGATGAAACGACGATGCATCGGTACAGGTCCCACACCTGCGGCGAGCTCCGCGCCTCTGACGTCGGTGCCGACGTCCGGCTGAGCGGCTGGCTGCACAATCGCCGAGACCTGGGCGGCATCCTCTTCATCGATCTCCGCGACCACTACGGTCTGGTGCAGCTCGTGGCCCGCCCCGGCACCGCCGCGAACGAGGAGCTGTCCAGGCTCACGAAGGAGACCGTCGTCCGTATCGACGGCAAGGTCTCCGCGCGCGGAGCGGAGAACGTCAACCCGGAGCTGCCGACCGGCGAGATCGAGATCGAGGTCTCCGAGGTCGAGATCCTCGGCGCGGCGGGCCCGCTGCCGTTCACGGTCAACGCCGAGGACGGAGTGAACGAGGAGCGGCGTCTGGAGTACCGCTTCCTCGACCTGCGCCGCGAGCGCATGCACCGCAACATCATGCTGCGCACGTCCGTCATCTCCGCCATCCGGCACAAGATGACCGCGCTGGGCTTCAACGAGATGGCCACGCCCATCCTCACCGCGACGTCCCCCGAGGGCGCCCGTGACTTCGTGGTCCCGTCCCGGCTGAACCCGGGCAGGTTCTACGCGCTGCCGCAGGCCCCGCAGCAGTTCAAGCAGCTGCTGATGATCTCGGGCTTCGACCGCTACTTCCAGATCGCGCCGTGCTTCCGCGACGAGGACGCCCGCGCCGACCGCTCGCCCGGCGAGTTCTACCAGCTCGATGTCGAGATGAGCTTCGTCGAGCAGGAGGACGTCTTCCAGCCGATCGAGAAGCTGATGACCGAGCTGTTCGAGGAGTTCGGCAACGGCCGCCATGTGACCTCGCCGTTCCCGCGCATCCCGTTCCGCGAGTCGATGCTGAAGTACGGCAACGACAAGCCGGACCTGCGCGCCAAGCTCGAACTGGCCGACATCTCGGACGTCTTCGAGGGCTCCGAGTTCAAGGCGTTCGCCGGTAAGCACGTCCGCGCCCTGCCGGTGCCGGACACGGCGGGCCAGTCGCGCAAGTTCTTCGACGGGCTCGGCGAGTACGCCGTCGAGCACGGCGCGAAGGGCCTGGCCTGGGTGCGGGTCGGCGAGGACGGCGCGCTGAGCGGCCCGATCGCCAAGTTCCTCACCGAGGAGAACGTCAAGCTGCTCACCGAGCGCCTGGGGCTCGTCCCCGGCCACGCCGTCTTCTTCGGCGCGGGCGAGTTCGACGAGGTCTCCAAGATCATGAGCGCGGTGCGCGTCGAGGCCGCCAAGCGCGCGGGCCACTTCGAGGACGGCGTCTTCCGGTTCTGCTGGATCGTCGACTTCCCGATGTACGAGAAGGACGAGGAGACCGGGAAGATCGACTTCTCGCACAACCCGTTCTCGATGCCCCAGGGCGGCCTGGAAGACCTGGAGACGAAGGACCCGCTGGACATCCTGGCGTGGCAGTACGACATCGTCTGCAACGGAATCGAGCTGTCCTCCGGCGCGATCCGTAACCACGAGCCCGAGCTGATGATCAAGGCGTTCGAGATCGCCGGGTACGACCGCGAGACCGTCGAGCACGAGTTCGCGGGCATGCTCCGCGCGTTCCGCCTCGGCGCCCCGCCGCACGGCGGCATCGCCCCGGGCGTGGACCGCATCGTGATGCTGCTGGCCGACGAGCCGAACATCCGCGAGACGATCGCCTTCCCGCTGAACGGCAACGCGCAGGACCTGATGATGGGCGCGCCCACGGAGCTGGCCGAGTCCCGCCTCCGCGAGCTGAACATCGCACTGCGCAAGCCGCCGGCGAAGTCCGCCGAATAGCCCCCGCGCCACACCCGAAGGGGCCCGGAACCACACGGTTCCGGGCCCCTTCGGGTGTGCCCGCGTTCGGGTGGGGGTCAGTTGCGGAGCAGGAGGGTGATCGCCGCGATCAGGAGGCCGAGGGCCAGGGCCGCGGCGCCGTAGGCGAGGCGGTGGGACTTGACCCAGGGCAGGTAGCGGTCCGCGGCGAGGCGGCCAGGGCCGGTGAGGGCGAGGGCGGCGGCGCCGGCGGTGAGGAGGAGTTCGTACTCGATGCCCGTCGGCGCGAAGAAGCCGCCGAAGCCCTTCACCGCGAGCGCGTTGACCATCGTGCCGACCACCGCGGCGCCCGCGAGCGGGGTGAGCAGGCCGAGGGCCAGGCCCAGGCCGCCGAAGGTTTCGGTGAGACCGGCCACGACGGCCAGCGCCTTGCCGTTGGGGTAGCCGCTCAGGGTGAAGAAGGCTCCCGTGCCGTCGATGCCGCCGCCGCCGAACCAGCCGAACAGCTTCTGGCCGCCGTGCGCGGCCATCGTCAGCCCGAGGACCACGCGCAGGAGCAGCAGTCCGGCGTCGTAGGCGTGCGGCGAGGCGGCGTGCGGGGCGTGCGTCGCCTCGGAGGTGGGGGCGAGCGGGCCCGTGGTGGTGCGAAGGGGGGAGGACATGCGTGTTCTCTCCTGGGGTGTGGGGGATGGGGGACGTAGTTGTGTTTGAGAGTTCAAGTACTGCTCTGGTGACGGTACACAACGCTCCGAACGCGGACAACGTGATCCGTGACGCCGGGACGTTCATCTCCCCGAGGCAACCTGATCGCCGCCCCACCGCGTTCCACTGTCGTGGGAATCCGAACGGAATGGCGAGGGCAGGACAATGGACCCGGGCGACGGCGACTTCGAGGCATTCGTCGCCGCCCGGGGGCCGCGGCTCCTGCGGATGGCCTGGTTGCTGACCGGGGACGCGCATCTCGCCGAGGACCTGCTGCAGAGCACCCTCGCGAAGGTATGGCCCAAGTGGCCGCGGATCGCGGGGGACCGGCCGGAGGCGTACGTACGCAAGTCGCTGGTGAATCTGCACGCCTCCTGGTGGCGGCGGCGCTGGCGGGGCGAGTTGCCGTACGGCGATGTCCCGGACGCGGTGGGAACGTTCGACGCGTACGCGGAAGTGGATCTGGAGCAGTCGCTGGCCGCCGCGGTCCGCGCGCTGCCGGTGCGGCAGCGCGCGGTGGTCGTACTGCGCTACTTCGAAGACCTGAGCGTCGACGACACCGCGGCGACGCTCGGCTGCACCCCCGGCACCGTCAAGAGCCAGGCGGCGCGTGCGCTGAGCTCCCTGCGCGCCGCGCTGCCCGCCTTCGTGGAAGGCGGTGACCGCTGTGGGTGACTCCTGGCCGGACGGCGCGGACGGCGCGGACCGGTTGGACGGGCCGGAGGGCGCGGACCGGGTGGATGGGACGGACCGGATGGACGGGACAGACGGGCCGGGCGCTGAGGACGAGCGGGAGCTGCGCATCCTGCTGCAGAGGGCCGTGCCCCGGCTGCCCGCCCCCGAGGGACGCATGCGCGGAGTACGGGAACGGGTCACCCGGAACCGCCGCCGGCGCCGCACGGCCGGCGCCGCCGCGGCGGCCGTGACCGGACTGGCCCTCGCCGGCACGCTGCTCCCCGGCGTGCTGCACGCCGGGGAGGAGTCCACGCCGCCCGCGTCCTCCGCCCCCCCGGTCACCGCGGCTCCGCCCGGTCCGCCACCGGCCACCGGCCCCACGGTCGCCCCGCCCACGGTCACCGCACCCGCCGACGGCGCACCCGCCGACGGCGCGACCCCGCCCCCCATTCCCGGCGACGGGCAGGCCCAGCGGACGCGCTTCGCACATGTGGCCGGTCTCGTCCTCCCGCTGCCCGACACCTGGCAGGCCCTCGACATGCCGGAGGACGCCCGGTACAAGCAGCCTGCCCGCGGTTTCGTCTCGACCCAGCGGCTCGTCCCGTACGAACAGACCTGCCCCGCGGACGACCAGAGCCAGTGCCTCCCGGTGCGGGCCCTCCCGCCCGGCGGCGCCCTGGTCACGCTGGTCGCGCACAAGGGGGCCGATCTGTCGGCCAAGGTGCTGGACCCGCCGGTGCTGTACCCGTCGGACAGTCCCTCCCCGGCCTGCCGGAAGCTCACGGGCACCCAGGAGTTCACCGGACTGATCGGTGGCGCACCCGCCCCCTATTCGGCGGTCATCGTCACCCTGTGCGTCGCGGGCGACGCGCCGGGGACCGTCGAGGGCGCCCGCGCGATGGTCACCGGCGCAGACTTCGGCAGAGGACCTGTGCCCGACCCGACCGACCCGTCCGACCCGACCGACTCCCCGACCACCGCGCATCCCCGGAACGCGAGATGAAAGAGGCCCGTACATGTCTGTGCGTCCTGTCCGCCCTGTCCGCAGAGGACCGCTGATCGCCGCGCTGCTGGCGACCGGCCTGCTGCTCACCGGCTGCTCGGGCTTCGGCGGCGCCACGGACCACGCGGACAACGTGGGCTCGGCGCCGGGCGGGACGGCCGCGAAGGACAAGGGCGCCGCGGTCAGCTCCGACGCGAGCGGCGGTACGACGGGACGCTCCGCCCCCGAAGCGCAGATCGTCCAGCCCGAGGAGATCCCCGAACTCGGTGCCGCGACGCGCGCCAAGATCTCCCCGCAGGCGTCCCAGGCCGTCGTGGTGACCGGCACCGGCCGCGACTCCAGTACGTCCTCCGTCGTCGTCTACGAGCGTGATCCGGTCACCGGCTGGCAGCCCGTCTCGGACATCTGGTCCGCGCACAACGCCGTGCGCGGCTGGACCGACGACCACTTCCAGGGCGATCTGCGTTCACCCATCGGGGTGTTCGACCTCACCGACGCGGGCGGCAAGCTGCCCAACCCGGGCACGAGGCTCCCGTACGACCGCGGCTCCGCCTTCGAGGCGTCGGGCGACGGCTTCGAGGGCGAGGCGCTCGCGGGGTCCTTCGACTACGTGGTCGCGATCAACTACAACCGGCTGTCCGGCACCACGCCGCTCGACTGGACCCGGCCGCTCGGCGAGGACAAGGGCGGCGGCATCTGGCTCCACGTGGACCACGGCGGGCCCACCCAGGGCTGTGTCTCGCTGCCGCGCGGGCGGATGAAGCAACTGCTGCGGATGCTGGACCCGGCGAAGCGGCCGATCGTGGTGATGGGCGACGCGGAGTCGCTCAGCGACTGACGCGCGTACTCGCTCGGCGATCGGGCTGCGGACCGCCGGCGGCTGGGCTCCGGACCGCTGACCGCTGACCGCTGACCGCTGACCGTACGAAGGCGCCGACCTCGTCCCGTACGCGCCCCGTCCCGTACGCGCCCCGTCCCGTACGCGCCCGGCTCCGTACGCGCCCGGCTCCGTCGCGCCCCGCCCCCCCGCCCCGTCCCGTAGCCGCCCCGCTCCGTGCACGCGAAAGGCCCAGGACTCGGACGTACTCGTCCGTGTCCCGGGCCCGTTCGCCGCTCGGCCGGCAGCCGCGCGTTACGCCGCGGCCGGGTCCTCGCCGCCGAAGCGCTCCTTGTACACGGCCAGGTCCTCATCGGTGATCTTGGCGAAGAGCACCGGCGGGACGGTGAACGCCGTACCGGCCGGAACGGACGCCAGCGCCTTCGCCTCCTCGGCCGTGACCCAGCGCGCCGTGTCGTCGGTCAGCGCGAACGCCCCCCGCATCGCCCTGGCGGACGCCGGGATGAACGGCTCGGAGATCACCGCGTACAGGTGGATCAGGTTCATCGCCGTCCGCAGGGTCAGCGCCGCGCCCTCCTCGTCGGACTTGATCTCCAGCCACGGAGCCTTCTCCTCCAGATACGAGTTGCCCGCGGACCACAGGGCGCGCAGCGCGGCGGCGGCCTTGCGGAACTGGAGCGTCTCCATGTGGCCCTCGTACTCCGCGAGCAGCCTCGCGATCTCCTCGCCGAGCCGCGCCTCCGCCTCGCCCGCCGGCTTGCCGGCCGGGACCGCGTCGCCGAAGCGCTTGCGCGAGAAGGACAGGACGCGGTTCACGAAGTTGCCGAGGGTGTCGGCGAGGTCCTTGTTGACCGTCGCCGTGAAGTGCTCCCAGGTGAACGACGTGTCGTCCGACTCGGGCGCGTTCGCCATCATGAAGTAGCGCCAGTAGTCGGCGGGCAGGATCTCCAGCGCGTCGTGGGTGAAGACGCCCCGCTTCTGCGAGGTGGAGAACTTGCCTCCGTAGTAGTTCAGCCAGTTGAAGGACTTGACGTAGTCGACCTTCTTCCACGGCTCGCGCGTGCCGAGCTGGGTGGCCGGGAACATCACTGTGTGGAACGGGACGTTGTCCTTGCCCATGAACTCGGTGTAGCGGACCGTGTCGTCGGCCTCGTACCACCAGGACTTCCAGTCGCGGTTCGCCGGGTCCTGGTCGGACCACTCCTTCGTCGCGCCGATGTACTCGATGGGCGCGTCGAACCAGACGTAGAAGACCTTGCCCTCGGCGGCCAGCTCCGGCCACGCGTCGGCGGGGACCGGTACGCCCCACTCCAGGTCGCGGGTGATCGCGCGGTCGTGCAGGCCCTCGGTCAGCCACTTGCGGGCGATGGAGGAGGACAGCTGCGGCCACTCCTCGCTCGTCGCGTCGATCCAGCTCTCGACCTCGCCCGCCAGCTTCGACTGGAGGAGGAAGAGATGCTTGGTCTCGCGGACCTCCAGCTCGCTGCTGCCGCTGATCGCGGAGCGCGGGTTGATCAGATCCGTCGGGTCCAGGACGCGCGTGCAGTTCTCGCACTGGTCGCCGCGGGCCTTGTCGTAGCCGCAGTGCGGGCACGTACCGACGATGTAGCGGTCCGGCAGGAAGCGGCCGTCGGCGATCGAGAAGACCTGGCGGATCGACCGCTCCTCGATGAAGCCGTTCTCCTTCAGCCGGCGCGCGAAGTGCTGCGTGATCTCGCGGTTCTCGGCGGAGGAGCTGCGGCCGAAGTAGTCGAAGGCCAGCTCGAAGCCGTCGTAGATCGCCTTCTGGGCGTCGTGCTGCTCGGCGCAGAAGGCGTCGACCGGTACGCCCGCTTCCTTGGCCGCCAGCTCGGCGGGGGTGCCGTGCTCGTCGGTCGCGCAGATGTACAGGACCTCGTGGCCGCGCTGGCGGAGGTACCTCGCGTACACATCCGCCGGGAGCATGGACCCCACCATGTTGCCCAGGTGCTTGATCCCGTTGATGTACGGAAGGGCGCTGGTGATGAGGTGTCGAGCCATTGCAGGCTGCTCCCAAGTCGCTACACGGTGTGACCAATTGGTCTACGGAATGTCAATATCGTATCCGACCCTTCCGGCGCGAGTCGCCCGCGTTTTCTCCGGGTGTGCGGGGGTGTGCGCGGTGGTGTGTGTGGGTGCGTGTGGGGCGCGCGGAGATGCGCGCGGGCGTGCGACGGCGTGCTGGCGCACGGGGGCGGGGGGAGAGCTTTCCGAAACACCCCGTGCCGTAGACAGGCACATCCCGGGAGAGAAAGGGCATCATGTACGAGGCGGGGCAGGGGACAGGGGCAGGGGACGGCAGCATGCGGGTACTGGTCGCCGAGGACGAGGAGGTCCTGGCGGAGCTGGTGGCCACAGGGCTGCGGCGCGCGGGATTCGCCGTCGACACCGTGTACAGCGGCGACGCCGCCCTCGCCTATCTGGGACTGCACGACTACGACGTCGTCGTCCTCGACCGCGATCTGCCACGCGTCCACGGCGACGACGTCGCGCGCAAGCTGGTCGCCGAGTCGTCCCGTACCCGCATCCTGATGCTCACCGCTTCCGTCTCCATGGAGGACCGCGTCGCGGGGCTCGATCTGGGCGCCGACGACTATCTGGGCAAGCCCTTCGACTTCCCCGAGCTGGTCTCGCGGGTGCGCGCGCTGCGGCGGCGCAGCGCCAGGCCCGTACCGCCGCAGCTGGAGCGGCACGGCGTACGGCTCGACTCCGTACGGCGGACGGCGTCGCGGGACGGGGTGGCGCTCGACCTCTCGCCCAAGGAGTTCTCGGTCCTCCAGATCCTGCTGGAGGCGGACGGGGCGCCGGTCTCCGCCGAAGAGCTGCTGGAGCGGGCCTGGGACGCGCACGCGGATCCGTTCACCGGCGCGGTCCGGGTCTGTCTCAGCAAGCTGCGGGCCAAACTCGGGGATCCGCCGCTGATCCGTACGGTCCAGGGGGTGGGGTACGCGCTGTGATACGCGCCGCACGGCGCGGCGGGCGGGGGACGACGGGAGCGGCGGGCAAGGCGCTGGGGCCCGGTTCCACCATCCGTACGCGCATGGCCCTCATCTACGGCGGTGTCTTCGTCGTCCTCGGTGGCTGTCTGCTCGCCATCGTCAATCTGCTCTCCAGTGTCGGTACGCAGAGCGAGGCCCAGGAGATCGCCGCCCGGGTGGCGCCGGTCCAGGTGTCGCCTCTGCTCCCCGGCTCGTCGGTGCGCGGGCTGATCGGCCAGCAGCAGATCCAGGCCGTCGCCGTGTACCAGCTCACCGACAACGTCACGGACGCCGCCTCCGACGAGATGCTGTTCTGGTCCGTCGCCGCGCTGCTGGTCATGGCGGCGTGCGCGGTCGGGGTCGGCTGGTGGACGGCGGGGCGCGTGCTGCGGCCGGTGCACGCGATGACGGCGAAGGCCCGCCGGATGTCCGAACACAATCTTCACGAACGGATCGGCGCGAGCGGCCCCGATGACGAGCTGAAGGAGCTGGGCGACACCCTGGACGCGCTGCTGGCGCGCCTGCAGAAAGCTTTCGACAGTCAGCGCCGGTTCATCGCGAACGCCTCGCACGAGCTGCGCACCCCGCTGGCGACCCAACGCGCCGCGATCCAGGTCGGGTTGGACGATCTGTGCACGCCGGACGAGCTGGCCCGTACGAAGGAGACCCTGCTCGACAACAACCGGCGCAGCGAACAGCTCATCGAGGGACTGCTGGTGCTGGCGCGCAGCGAGCGCGAGGTGGAGGACCAGGAGCCGGTCGATCTGGGCGACGCGGTGGCGGAGGAGACGGCTCGCTACGGGCGGCGGGTCTCCCTGTGTGTCGTCGACGCGGCCGTGGTGCGCGGAAACCGGCTGCTGCTCGGGCAGTTGGTGGGAAACCTGCTGGCCAACGCGGTGACGTACAACGTGCCGGGGGGGACGGTGGACGTCGATGTACGGGGCGGGGAGCTGGTGGTGCGCAACACTGGCCCTGTCGTCGCCGAGGCGGACATCCCCGCGCTGTTCGAACCCTTCCGGCGGGGAGAGGGCCGCGACCGGATGGGGCGCGGCGCGGGGCTCGGCCTCTCCATCGTGCGCTCGATCGCGGTGGCGCACGGGGGGACGGTCAGGGCGGAGCCGGGCGGCGCCGGCGGGGGGCTGGCGGTGACGGTGAGGCTGCCGAAGGCGGAGCGCGACGGCGACTGAGGGGGACCGGGGCCGCGAACGCCGGGGGCGGCGACGGCAGGGACGGCCGGGGCCAGTGACCGAAGCCGCCGCCGGGACCGAAGCCGCCGCCGGGACCGAAACCGCCGCCGGCGCCGCGTACGGGACGCGGGCCGACGGCGGTAACAGCCGTAAACGGTGGTAACGGTGGCAACGGCCTTCCGGGGCAGGTCAGTTGCCGGAGGCGGACGGCTGCCAGGCGGCGAGCAGCTCGCGGTAGAACGTGGTGTCCGGGACCTCGCTGGGCACCGGACCCGCGTGGTAGAAGCCCACGTTCGCCGTGGCCTCGTCCGCGCCGAGCTTCCGCGCGAAGTCGAAGCCCTTGGCGTCCTCCTCGCCGAACGCCACGAACTGCCAGAAGAGCGGCAGCTTCGCGGCCTCGGCGAGAGCCTGCTCGGCGAGGCGTACGGCGCTGGGCGCGCCGTCCGTCTGGAAGATCACCAGCGCGGGCCCGGCCGAGCCGGACTTCTCGTGCAGCGCGACGACCTCTTCGACGGCGCGGTGATAGTTCGTACGCCCCATGCGGCCGAGGGAGCCGTGCAGTTCGTCGATCTTCCCCTCGTAGTCGGTGAGGCCGATCTCACCGGTCCCGTCGATGTCGGTGGAGAAGAACACGACGGAGACGGTCGCGCTCTCGTCCAGGTGCGCGGCGAGTGCGAGGGCCTGCTCGCCGAGGTGCTGGGCGCTGCCGTCCTTGAAGTACGGCCGCATGGAGCCGGACCGGTCCAGCACCAGATAGACGCTGGCGCGGTGCCCGGCGAGGCCGCGCTTCTTGAGGGCGGCGCCCGCGGCCTTGTAGAGGTCGGCGAGGCCGGGGGCACGGGACTTGACGCGGGCGAGGGTGAAGGCGGGGCGGGCGGCGGCAGCGGTGGTGGCGGTGTCGGCGACGACCGGCTCAGGCGTGGGCGAGGGCGTGGGCGTGGGCTCGGCGACGGTCTCCGGCTCGGCGGCCTCGGCCTCGGGCTCGACGGCCTGGGGCGCGGCCTCTGCCTTGACCGCGACGACCTCGGGTTCGGCCTCGGCCTTCCCTTCCGCCTTGGTCTCGGGTTCGGGCTCGCGTTCCGGCTCCGGTCCGCGTTCCGGTTCCGCCGGAACAACCGCCTCCCGCACGGCCGTCACGTCGAGTTCGGGCTCCGCCGTGGCCTGCGCGGGGACCGTGGGCGTGGGCGTGGCGGCCGGGGCCGGGGCCGGCGTGGCCGCGAGCGGCGGCGGCTCCTCGATCGCGCTCGTCCGCGGCAGCTGCGACGGCACACCGCGGTCCGGATCTGCCGGGCGCGGGTTGTCGAACGCCGCGGCGACCAGATCCGCCGCCGCCCCTTCGATGTCCTTGGCCTTCACGGCCTCCACCGAGTCCTTGGGCTCAACCGGGGCGGGCGCGGACGCCGACGCCGACCCCGAGGCCGTGTCCGAAGCCGAAGCCGAAGCCGAGGTCGAAGCCGAGGCCGACGTCGTGACCGTGGTCGTGGCCTTGGCCTTGGCCGTCGTCACGTCCGGGTCGGCGGCCTTCGTCGTGTCCGTACCCGAGTCCTTGGGCGTCGGCTCCGCCGAGTCCGTACGGTCCGAACGGCCCGCCTGAGACGGTACCGAGGCCGAGACCGGCGCCGACTCGTGGCGCTCCTCCGCACGGTCGCGTCCGAACACCTTGCGCAGCAAGCTCCGAATGCCCATGGGCGAGGCCTTTCAGATGAGTTGGGTGCGGTGTCCGCCACCGGGGAAACGCACATCCCTGGCCAGGGCGGATACGTAAGGTTAGCGGCCACCGCGAACGATCTCCGGCAGGGGCGGTCCACGTGTAGGACGGGCCCTACGGGCAGGACGGTACCCTCCCGGCCGCCACCGTCATTACTCTCTCCCGACCACGAGGTCGGCGTGGATTCATGTTCCGTTCACCTGGAGGCCGCCACCCTGGTGGCATGCGCACCTAGCGTCACCAGCCGAGACATCCCGACACCCTGTCGGCGCGGTGCGCGCCGAACCATCGCATTTCCGGAGGCGAAAGTGCGCAAACTGCTGCCGCTGCTCAGTTCCAGCTCCAGTCCTCACGCGGGTGGGCGTTCCGCCCTGACCTGCCGCTACCGCTGTGGCGACGCCTGTTTCCACGAGGTACCGAACAAGAGCGACAACGAGTACGTCGGTGACATCATCGCCGGTGCGATGTCGAGGCGTTCCCTGGTGCGCGCCGCCGCCGTCGTGACGGTCGCCACCGCCGCGGGCAGCGCGCTCGCCTTCGGCCCCGGTAACTCCTCGGCGTCCGCCGCCGCGGTCGCCGGTAACGGCAACGGCAACGGAAACAGCGGCGGTGGCAAGGCCGACGGCGCCCGCGGTCTGCGCTTCACCCCGGTCGCCCCCAACACCGCGGACAAGGTGACCATCCCCTCCGGCTACGCCCAGAACGTGGTCATCCGCTGGGGCGACCCGATCCTGCGCGGTGCGCCGGCCTTCAACGCGGACAAGCAGACCGCCAAGGCGCAGGCCGGCCAGTTCGGTTACAACAACGACTTCCTGAGCCTGCTGCCGCTGAAGGGCGAGCGCGACCGTCAGGTGCTCGTGGCCAACCACGAGTACACCGACGAGATCCTGATGTTCAAGGGCTACGACCCGGCCAAGCCGACCCGCGAGCAGGTGGAGATCGCCTGGGCCGCCCACGGTCTCTCCGTCGTCGTGGTCGAGGAGGACCGCAAGAGCGGCAAGCTCACCGCCGTCACCCGCCACCAGCTCAACCGCCGTCTCACCGCGACCAGCGAGTTCCGTCTCACCGGCCCGGCCGCGGGCAGCGATCTGCTCCGCACCTCGGCGGACCGTACGGGCAGCAGGGTCCTCGGCACGCTCAACAACTGCGCCGGTGGCACCACCCCCTGGGGCACCACGCTGCACGGCGAGGAGAACTTCAACCAGTACTTCGCCAACGGTTCGAGCGACACGGACAAGCGCTACGGCATCGGCACCGCGGCCAGCGAGCGCAAGTGGGAGCTGTTCGACAAGCGCTTCGACCTCAAGCAGGAGCCCAACGAGGCGCACCGCTTCGGCTGGGTCGTCGAGCTCGACCCGTACGACCCGGACTTCACGCCCCGCAAGCGCACCGCACTCGGCCGCTTCAAGCACGAGGCCGCGCAGCCCCGGCTGACCGCCGACGGCCGCCCCGTCGTCTACATGGGCGATGACGAGCGCTTCGACTACCTCTACAAGTTCGTCTCGTCGAAGCAGATGAAGAAGGGCAACAGCCGCGCCGACCACGAGCACAACCTGACGCTGCTCGACGAGGGCACGCTGTACGTCGCCAAGCTGACCGGTGACAGCCCGGCGGGCGAGTTCGACGGCACGGGCAAGCTCCCGAACGACGGCGAGTTCGACGGTTCCGGCGTGTGGATACCGCTGGCGACCGGCGATGTCTCGCACGTGCCCGGCATGAGCGCCGACGAGGTGTACATCTTCACGCGCCTCGCGGGCGACAAGGTCGGCGCCACCAAGATGGACCGTCCCGAGGACGTCGAGCCGTCGCCGCGCACCGGCCGGGTCTATGTCGCGCTGACGAACAACACCGACCGCGGCAAGGCCGGCAAGGAAGGCCCCACCGAGGCCAACCCCCGTAACGCCAACAAGCACGGTCACGTGCTGGAGCTGGCGGAGAACTGGGACGACCCGGCGGGCGACGGGTTCGCCTGGCGGCTCTTCCTGGTCGCGGGTGACCCGAACGACCCGGCCACCTACTTCGCGGGCTTCCCCAAGGACAAGGTCAGCCCGATCTCCTGCCCGGACAACGTCGCCTTCGACCCGCACGGCAACCTGTGGATCTCGACGGACGGCAACGCGCTCGGTGCGCACGACGGCCTGTTCGGCGTCGCGACGCAGGGCGACCGGCGCGGTGAGCTGAAGCAGTTCCTGACCATGCCGAACGGCGCGGAGACCTGCGGCCCGGTCATCCAGGACCGCCGGATCCTGGTCGCGGTGCAGCACCCGGGCGAGATCGACGGCGCGTCCGTCGAGAAGCCGGCGAGCGCGTGGCCCGACGGTCCCGGCAAGATCGTCCGTCCGTCGGTGGTCTCGGTCTGGCGCAAGGACGGTGGCGACATCGGCGTCTGACGCCGACCTGATCCGGTCGGATCCGATCCGATGTGGTTCGGTCCGGTCCGGTCCGGTCCGACCGGGGCTTTCCGGACACGATCATGATCGCGGGGTGGCGCCGTCTCGGACCGGCGTCACCCCGCTCGGCGTTGCCGCGGACGAGGTGACACGGAGAGCCGCGAACGAGGTGACACGGAGAAAGGGGGAGAGCCGTCGGGCCGTCCGCGCTTACCCTCGATCCATGACTTCTGAGGCTTCGGACACGGGGACCGCACGGGTCGACTCCTGGATCTGGTCGGTACGGCTCACCAAGACCCGCTCCCAGGCCGCCGCCGCCTGCCGCGCCGGCCATGTGCGCGTCAACGGCGAGCGGGTCAAGCCCGCCTACGCGATCAAGCCGGGCGACGAGATCCGGCTGCGCCACGCGGCGCGCGACCGGGTCGTGGTGGTCTCGCGCGTCGTGAAGAAGCGGGTGGGCGCGCCGGTGGCCGTGGAGTGCTACGTGGACAACAGCCCGCCGCCCCCGCCGCGCGAACTGACCGTCCCCATCGCCCTTCGCGACCGGGGCGCGGGCCGCCCCACGAAGCGCGACCGCAGGGAGCTGGACCGGCTTCAGGACCGGCTTCAGGAGCAGGCCCCGGAGTGGGCCCAGGACCGGGCGCGAGGCCGGGCGCAGGACCGTGCGCAGGACCGGGCCAGGGACCGGCGCTCCGAGGGCTGATCGCGGGGTTCCGGGAATGTCCGCGAACGGATGAGTTTAGCTGCACACAGTCACCTTTGGTGCACGGAAAGTAAAACCGGCATCACAGGGAAGGTCCTTCCCA
The DNA here is from genome assembly GCF_055639435.1 of Streptomyces sp. NPDC039430. Classification (NCBI taxonomy): domain Bacteria; kingdom Bacillati; phylum Actinomycetota; class Actinomycetes; order Kitasatosporales; family Streptomycetaceae; genus Streptomyces; species Streptomyces sp. NPDC039430. Next base: position 42,048 of record NZ_JBVKAK010000005.1, read on the forward strand.
TGAACCACGACGGTGAACAGCGCGAACTACCGCACCAGCACACACAGCGCTTCACGTTCCGCCTCCCCAGTCACCCCCGTAGCGTCGGCCGGGCCCGGGAAGTTCTTCATACGAAAGTTGATCTGCCCGGAGATCCCGGCGAGACCGCCGCTCTCCTGCTGTCGGAGCTCGTCACCAACGCGCTGCGTCACGGCAGCCCACCGGGCAGGGAGATCGCCGTCACCCTGGAACGGGCCGAAGGGCTGCTCAGGGTGGAGGTCGAGGACGCGGGGGACTATCTGCCGCGCCCTCGCACCCCCGATCTCGAAGACGAGTGCGGGCGGGGACTCGCGCTGGTGGCCGCGCTCGCCGACGACTGGGGCGTGGCGCCCAGGCTCGGCCCCGGGAAGCGGGTGTGGGTCACGCTCAAAGTGCCGGAAACGACGCTCAAAGGGTCCGGTCAGTGAGGCCGGTCCGGGGGGGGGGGGGAGGGGGGGGGGGGGAAAAGGGGGGGGGGGGGGGGGGGGGGGGGGAAGGGGAGGAAGCAGAGCCAACCGAGGAGACAGAGAAGAAAGAAACAACGCAACAGGAGGGGGCGGGTTT
>NZ_JBVKAK010000005.1:42639-51949 GCF_055639435.1 Streptomyces sp. NPDC039430
CGGATACGGGGAATGGTGGGGTGGGGATGAGCCCCGAAGAGAGCGCCAACAGCACCACGCAGAGTATGCGTGGGGCGGCGGCTGTCGGTCCCCCCCCGCCCCCCCCCCCCGGGACCCGCCGGAGTCATGGGAGTGGGCCGGGCGGCGTCAGCCCTGGTAGCCCTCCACCTCGCCCGGGGGCCGTACCGCGGCCTCGTCGGGGTTCTCGCCGAACTCCGACTTGGCGCGCCGCTGCCGCAGCAGATCCCAGCACTGGTCGAGCTGGACTTCGACGGAGCGCAGCCGCGCCTGTTCGTCGGCGCCGAGGCCGAGGTGCTCGGTCGAGCGTTCGCGCAGGGTGCGCTCCTCCGCGACGAGGGAGCCGATGGTGTCGAAGATCTCGCCGTTCTTGCCGCTGCCGGCTTTACCGTTGCCGGTCCTGCCGTTGCCGGCGGCGTCGCTGGCTGCGTTCATCCCGTTCTCCTTGCCGTGCCGCGTACGTACGCGCATACGGACACAGAAGCGAGAGAGCCGCTGTGCCCGTATGCGCGGACGTTGCGTGGTCGAGCGCTTGATGACGCGTGGTCGGGGGAGGGGTGACGGGCCGTCGGTACCGGCCCTTCAGTGCCGGACCGTCAGGATCTCCGGACCGTCAGGATCTGTTGCCCGCCGAGGCCGCTCCGCGGTCCGTGGTCAGTGCCCAGATCACGAACGCCGCGAGGGCCATGCCGACGAACGCCCAGACAGGCGCGTACGGCAGGTACATGAACTGCGCGACGAAGTAGAGCACCGCCAGTGCGATACCGACGTACCGTGCCATCGGAACGCGCATGAGAAGCGCGAGTCCGGTGAGGGCGACCAGGATTCCGAGGGCTATGTGGATCCAGCCCCAGGAGCCGAGGTTGAACGTGTACGCGTATCCGGTGACGCGGTTGAAGACCGCGTTGCCGCGTACGGCCGCTATGCCCTGAAGTATGTCGACAGCTCCCGCGACCAGCATGAGAACACCGGCGAAGAAGCTACCGCCAACAGCCCAGGCTGCCTTCCTTTCCGCATGTGCGCCGGTGCCTGCTCCGGTGCCGGTGCTCATGCCTGTTCCTGTGCCCGTACCTGTGCCTGTGCCTGTGCCCATGCCCGTGGTGGGGGGCCTCTGTGCTGTGTTCTGGCTCATAACCCCATGGTGCTCCAAATGCCTCAAAAGGGACATTCGGTCGGGTGGGATCGGTATAAAGATTTAGTAAAGTCGGCCGGAGGTCAGACAGGAGAGGAGCTGCGCGGCGCGCTGGAAGTGATGTGCGGCATGTGCGGCATCCGGGGCAACCGGCCGCTCAGCCAGGCCCCGAGAGCCAGGGCGAGCCCGCCGGCGAGCACGCACCAGCCGGCGGTACGCAGCGACGAGGTCAACGCGTCGAAGATCGCGGCGGCGGCCGACCTGTCACCGGTGTCCGGCAGGTCCTGGAGGATGGACCCGCGCGCCACGGCGACGCAGAGGAACAGCAGCGCCGCACCGGCCGCGTACGCGAGACCGGCACCGATGAGCGCGCGGCGGCGGTGGACGGCGAGCAGCACGGCCGCCCCGGTGAGGGCCAGCGTTCCGACGGCGGGCCAGATCCCCGCCGCGCGCAGCCCCTGGGTGACATCGCGCCAGATCCCGAGTCCATTGGCCTCCAGGACGATGATCTGCGTATGCCGCACGGGGATCCGGTTCGCGTACGGCACGCTGTCGTCGGTCAGCTGCTGCTTCACCCGCGCGGTGATGGGCGCCAGATCGATCGTCACGGCGTTGCCGCCACCGCTGGTCAGCGCCTGTTCCGCGGTGGCGTGGGCGGCGCGGGTCGCCGTCTTCCACGCGTTCTTGAAGGCGTTGGTCGTCTCGAACGAGAGGACGGCGTCGTGCAGCAGCCCGCGGACCCCTTCCTTGAGGAGCGGTCCCACGTCGATCTCGGCCAGCACCTCGTCGGTGATCCGGTCGGCGACGGCGTTCTGTACGTCCGGGTCGGAGGCGAGCGGCGCCATGGTGGAGACGAAGCGGTCGGTGTCGCCGACCTCCAGATCGACCCAGGCCGCGACCGCGCTCAGCGGGGCGAGGACCGTCAGCAGGACGATCAGCGCCGTGGAGAGGTAGGTCCGCACTCCTCAAGGGAACGGGTACGGGGCGGCGGGCGCGAGCGGGGCGCCGCCGACCCGGTGAGAGCGCGTCGGGTGCGTGTCGGGTGCGTGTCGGCCGCGCCTCGGGTGCGTGGCGGGTTCGCCTCGGACTCTCGGTGGGCCCGGCAGGTGCGTGGCGGGCGCGCGTCGGGCGCGCGTGGGGCGCTCGGCTGAGGTTGACGCGTACGGCGGGCGGGTGTGCCCTGGAGAAGCGGGGGCGGACGCGGGGGGCGCGAGGGAAGGAGCCCCCCTGCCATGGCCACCCAGACACCGGCGCCCACACGGCACCGCACGCTGACGCCTCATCTCCCGCCTCACCTTCCGGGGCGTCTCCCAGGGCGTCCCCAGGGGCGTCATCCGGGGAATCTTCCGCTGCACGACGGCGCGCGCCCGCCGGGTGCGACGGGCGCACGCCTCCAGGAGTCCGGGCGGCGCCGTATCTCACCACGCCTCCTGGTGAACTCTCTCCTGCTGGGCATCGCCTACGGCGCGTACGCGTCCTACATCGCCCGGGGCGGCGGCCCCGCCACCTACGGTCAGCTCGCCCTGGCCCTGATCTCCGGCGCGCTCGCGGCCCTCCTGGTCCTCGGCCTCGTCCGCGTACAGCCCCGGCTGATGAACGAAGTGCGCGCCGCGGCCTGGGGCGTGCTGGTCGGAGGCGGCATGGGCTTCCTCTACAGCCTCACCAACCACAGCGTTCTGCTGTCCTCCGGCATCGGACTGGCCATCGGCGCCGCCACGGTCATCGTGGTCTTCTACCGGCTCTACACCCGACGCCCCTGACAGAACCCCGAGGTCACCGAGGGCCACCGAGCTTCACCGAGGTCACGGAGGCACGGGGTCACCCCGTCGGCGCAGCACCGCTCGCGCCGCTCCCGCGCAGGCCATAGGACGGAGACGGCGGGCGGCGCGGAGGAGTGGACCGGTATGCAGATCGTTGTCGATCTCAATCGCTGTCAGGGATACGCGCAGTGCGTGTTTCTCGCCCCTGAGGTGTTCGAGCTGCATGGCGAGGAGGCCCTGATGTTCACACCGACCGTGCCCGACGGCCAGCATGAGCATGTACGCCGGGCGGCGGCGGCGTGTCCGGTGCAGGCCATCCTCGTCGGCGAGCGGGCGGGGTCCCGGTGACCGGTGAACCGTGGGACGGCCGCATCGTCATCGTCGGCGCGTCACTGGCCGGTCTGCGCGCCGCCGAGACGCTGCGCGACGAAGGCTTCACCGGACCGCTGACGCTGGTCGGGGAGGAGCCGCACCCCCCGTACGACAGGCCGCCGCTGTCCAAACAGGTGTTGCTCGGCCGGACGCGCGCGGCGGACATCGGGCTGCCGGCCCGCCGCGAGGTGGACGCGCGATGGAAGCTCGGCGTACGGGCCGGCGGGATCGATCCGATCGAGAAACAGGTGATCCTCGCCGACGGCGAACGGCTCCCGTTCGACCGGCTGCTCATCGCCACCGGAACCCGGGCCCGCCCCTGGCCGGACCCCGCCGAAGCCCGGCTGGACGGCGTGCTGACGCTGCGTACGCGAGACGAGGCGGCCGAGCTGGCGGAACGGCTCGACGCCGGGCCGCGCCGCGTCCTGGTGATCGGCGCCGGGTTCACCGGCTCGGAGATCGCCTCCGCCTGCCGGGAACGCGGCCTGGAGGTGACCGTCGCAGAACGCGGCCCCTCGCCTCTCATCGGAGCGCTCGGCGGCGCACTCGGCGGGTTCGCCGCCAGGCTGCAGCGCGCGCACGGCGTCGATCTGCGCTGCGGTGTGACGGTCACCTCCCTCAAGGGCCGCGACGGACGGCTCACGGGCGCCGAATTCTCCGACGGCAGCCGGATCGAGGCCGATGTCGCCGTGGTCGCGCTCGGCGCCGTACGCAACACGGAATGGCTCGCCGAATCGGGTCTGGCCGCGGGCCCGCGGGGCGTCGCCTGCGACGCGGGGTGCCGCGCCTTCAACATGTACGGGATCGTCACCGACGACGTCTTCGTCGCCGGTGACGTGGCCCGCTTCCCGCATCCGCTCTTCGGATACCAGATGCTGGCCCTCGAACACTGGGGCAACGCGGTCGCGCAGGCGGAGGTGGCGGCGCACAACATGGTCAGCACGGGCCCGCACAGGCGCCCGCATCTGGCGGTGCCCGCCTTCTGGTCCAGTCAGTTCGGCCTCAACATCAAGTCGGTCGGCGTGCCGACCTTCTCCGACCAAGTGGTCATCGCCCAGGGCTCGTTGCGGGAGCGCAGGCTCGTCGCCGTGTACGGCTACCAGGGACGGATCACCGCCGCGGTCACGGTGAACCGGGCCAAGTGGCTGGAGCACTACGAGTACCTCATCGAGACGGCGGCGCCGTTTCCCCCCGAGCGCGGGGCCGCCGACCGGCCCGACTCGGTCGAGCCCTTCCCCTCCGACGTGCCGGATCCCCAACTGCTCTCGCACGGACCGACCGTGGCCCTCACCGGCCATCTGCCGGACCGGCGCCTGACCTTGGTGCGGCACGAACCGACCCCGACCGCCGCCCACCGTCGTTGAGGAGCCCCCCAGCATGTCCCCGGACACCCTCTACCAGCGCATCACCGACTACGCGAACCGCGCCGACCCGTATCCCCTCTACGCGGAACTCCGCGAGAACGGGGTGTCGCGGCAGGACGACGGCAGCTATCTGGTCGGCACGTACCACGAGATCGCCGCACTGCTCCACGACCCGCGGATCAGCTCGGACTGGCGCAACCGCGCCGACCCGTCCACGGTCCCGCTGATCAGGCGGAGCGGTCAGCAGATGGCCTTCATCGGCCACGACGACCCCGAGCACGACCGGCTGCGCCGTATCGCGATGCGCCCCTTCGGACCGCCCCACACCCCGGGCCGGATCGACGCGCTGCGCGCGGACGTCACCCGGATCTGCGACGAACTGATCGACGCGTTCAAGGACAAGGACCGCATCGACGTCGTCGAGGACTTCGCGTACCCGCTCCCCGTCACCGTGATCTGCCGGCTGCTCGGCGTGCCCCACGAGGACGTGCCCCGGGTCCGCGCCTGGACGAACGCGATCATCGCCGGCTTCGACCTCACGCCGGGGCAGGACGAGGAAGGCCGCCAGAAAGCCGGCCAGGACGCCCGGCTGGCGATGGGGGAGTACATCGGGGATCTCTCCGACAAGCGCCGTGACCACCCCTCGGACGACATGATCTCCGCGCTCGTCCACGACAACGGTCCCGACGGGCGGCTGACCAGGACCGAACTGATGGCGACCGGGACCCTCCTGCTCATCGCCGGGCACGAGACGACGGTCAACCTCATCAGCAACGGCGCGCTCACCTTCCTGCGCTTCCCCGACGCCTACCGGCTGCTGCGCGACAAGCCCGAGCTGATGCCCAGGGCGGTCGAGGAACTGCTGCGCTACGAACCCCCCGTCCACCTGCTCCCGCAGCGCACCCCGCTCGCGGACATCGAGATCGCGGACGTCACGGTCCCCAAGGGCGCCCCGCTGGTCCTCGTACTCGCCGCCGGGAACCGGGACCCGCTGCGGTTCGAGGACCCCGACCGCTTCGACCCGACCCGCGAGGACAACCAGCACTTCGGCTTCGGCAGCGGCATCCACAACTGCTTCGGCGCGCCGCTGGCCCGCGTGGAGGCCCAGATCGCCCTGAACGCGCTGGTCCCCCGCCTGGAGGGCTTCCGGCTCTCCGAGGATCCGCCCCCGTACCGCCGCAGCACGATCCTCCGGGGGCCGCGCCACTTGCCGATCGAGCGGGCGTAGCGAGCCGTCGCTTGAACCGAGCGGTGTGTGGCGGTGCGTGTGGCGGTGCGTGTGGTGGCGCGTTTGCCGGTGCGTGCGGTAGTGCGTGCGGTGGTGCGTGTGGGTGGCGTGGGTGGCGGTGCGTTCAGATGACCGGCGGGCGGCCCAGCGCCGTCATGCGGCGTACGGTCCGCCAGCGCATCGGCCGCCGGGGCCCGCATGTCGTCCGTACGCCCTCGAAGAAGCCGCCGAACCACGCGCGCAGCCCGCTCACCGAGCGCGTACGCGCCACGGTGAGCAGGATCCACGTACCGAGGTAGACCGGTACGAGCAGCGCGGGCAGATGCCGGCGCGCCAGCCATACCCGGTTGCGGGCGGTCATCCGGTAGAACTCCGCGTGCCTCGCCGGTGAGGTGCGCGGGTGCTGGAGGACCAGCTCCGGTTCGTAGCGGATCGTCCAGCCCGCGTCCAGCGCACGCCACGCGAGGTCGGTCTCCTCGTGGGTGAAGAAGAACGCGTCGGGCCAGCCGCCCGTCTCGGCCAGCATCGCCATGGACAGCGCGTGCCCGCCGCCGAGGAACGTCGTCACCTCGCCCGCGCGCATCGGGTCGTCGACCCGCAGCCGGGGTACGTGCCGCCGCTGGGTGACGCCGGTCTCGTCCGCGATACGGAAGCTGACGATGCCGAGCCGGGGATGCGCCTCGTACAGATCGGCGACGCGCGTGATCACATCGGCCTCGATCAGCAGGCCGTCGTCATCCAGGTCCACCAGAACGTCCACGTCACCGCAGGCGCGGAGCTTCTCCATGGCGACATTGCGCCCTCCGGAGACCCCCAGGTTCTCCGCCAGCTCGATCCCGATGACGCCTTCGGGCAGCTCGGGCAGCGGGGCGCCGTTGCCGACGACCACGATCCGGGTCGGGGCCTCCCGCTGCTTGGCGACGGAGTCCAGCAGGGCTCGCAGCTCGACGGGCCTGGTCCCCATCGTCAGCACGGCCACACCCACACGCGGTCGGGACACGTCCAGATCACTCCAGCTCTTGGTGACGGTAAGGAAAGGGGGAGGGGAGGCAGGGGAGGGAGGGAAAGCGAGGCAGGGGAGGGAGGCGAGGCAGGGGAGCGGGGAAGGGCGGGAAGGTCCGGAAGCGGCGGGGAGAAGGGACAGGGCAGGACAGGTGAACGGCGGGAAGCGAGAAGATGCCGCGAATCGATGCTAACCGGCGGACGCCATCCTCAGGACACCGGAAGATGACCCTGTCGACGTCGCGGGTTCATCTTGCCGTCCGGCCGGAACGCTCGGGTCCGTCCACGCCGACGCCCCCGTGTGCGGCCTCGGGCCCCTATGGCAAACTGCCCGCATGCTGGTGGCCGGTGGTGGGGTGTGAGCGAGCCTCGGTCTGCCCCGACGATTGGGCAACTCGTCCTGAGCAAGCAGCTCCAGGGGCTGCGCGAGAGAGCCGGTCTCAGCCGCGACGAGGCCGCCAGACTGCTGCATGTGGCGCCCGCGACGATACGGCGCATGGAGATGGCCGAGGTCGCGCTCAAAGTCCCGTACATACAGATGCTGCTGCCCTCGTACGGGGTGACCGGCGATGAGGCAGACGCCTTTCTCCAGCTGGTCGACGAGGCCAACAAGCCCGGCTGGTGGCAGCGCTTCCACGATGTCCTGCCGGAGTGGTTCGGCGGCCATGTCAGCCTGGAGGAAGCGGCCAAGACCATACGGTGCTACGAGCCGCACTTCGTGCCGGGGCTGCTCCAGACCGAGGACTACGCACGCGCGATCCTGACCTACGGCGAGGTCGGCCGGAACGATCCGGCGCGCATCGAACGCCATGTGGCGCTGCGCATGGCGCGCCAGTCGCTGCTGACCGGGCCGGACGCCCCTGTTTTCTGGGTTGTCATGGACGAGACGGTTTTACATCGCCCCGTGGGCTCGTCCGCCGTGATGCGCGCCCAGGTGGACCGGCTGCTGGCCGCGACCGAGCTGCCGAATGTGACGCTTCAGATCGCCGAGTTCGCCGCCGGGCATCACCCCGGCACCTACAGCCCCTTCGTGCTGTTCCGCTTCGCTATACCCGAATTGCCCGATATGGTCATCGTTGAATATCTGACCGGTGCCCTCTATATCGACAACACCGGTGAGGTCGCGGAGCACATGGAGGCGATGGACCGCATGGTGGCTCACGCGGAATCCGCGCGCCGCACCAAACAAATCCTCGCCGATTTCCGTAAGGAACTGTGAACCGAGATGACGGCAGGCATACCCAAGCCCCAGGTCGACACCAGCAAGCCCCACCCGGCGCGGGTGTACGACTACCTGCTGGGCGGTAAGGACAACTACCCGGTCGACCGCGAGATAGGGCAGCAGCTGCCCGAGGACTCCCGGCGCGACTCGCGGCTGAACCGCGCGTTCATGCACCGCGCCGCGGCCTGGGTGGCGCAGAGCGGGATCGACCAGTTCCTCGACATCGGTACGGGCATCCCGACCGAGCCGAACCTCCACCAGATCGTCCAGAAGATCGCGCCGGCCTCGCGCGTCGTCTACACGGACAACGACCCGATCGTGCTGCGTCACGCCGAGGCCCTGCTGATCAGCACGCCCGAGGGCGCCACCGACTACATCGAGGCGGATGTCCGCAGGCCGCACGAGATCCTCGAACACGCCCGCGGCTTCCTGGACTTCAGCAGGCCCGTCGCGCTGTCCCTCATCGCCCTGATGCACTTCATCCCGGACGAGGACGACCCGTACGGCATCGCCCGCACCCTGGTGGACGCGCTGCCGTCCGGCAGTGTCTTCGTCTTCTCGCAGGGCACCGCGGACTTCCAGCCGCAGAACCTGGTGGGCAAGGTCACCAACACCTACGGCAAGGGCGGCATCGCGCTCCGGCTGCGCACGCACGCCGAGGTCCTGCGGTTCTTCGACGGGCTGGATCTGGTGGACCCGGGGCTGGTGACGGCCCCGAAGTGGTTCAAGGGAACACCGGCGCCCGAGGACGAGCAGAGCTCTTTCTACGTAGGCGCGGCCAAGGTCCGCTGAGGGCGGACATCCACAGGTCCGCGGTTCACTGGTTTGCGGTGGAAGTACTCGGGCAGGCGCTCCTATGTCAACGGAACGGCTCAACAGCTCGACAGTGAGGAGCGCGAACCATGACCGCAGACAAGAAGTTCTCCGCGAAGGCCGACCAGGCCAAGGGCGCCATCAAGGAAACCGTGGGCCGCATGGTCGGGAACGAGCGGCTGACCGCCGAGGGCAGGGCGGAACGCGCCAAGGGTGATGTGCGCGGCGCCGGTCAGAAGGTGAAGGACGCGTTCCACCGATGAGCGCGCCGCACAGCCCTTTCGGCAGAGGTGGCCGTGCGTGCAGAGTTCAAGGGCGGTGGGGGGGGGGGGGGGGGGGGGGGGGGGGGGGGAGGGGGTTGGGTGGGGGGGGGGGGGGGGGTGCGGGTGGTGGGCTGGT
>NZ_JBVKAK010000005.1:51959-355110 GCF_055639435.1 Streptomyces sp. NPDC039430
CACGCACCCCTCGCTTCCGAATGACCACGCCCCCCGCCGCCCCCGCCCGCCCCCCCCCCCCCCCCCCCCCCCCCCCCCCCACCGCCCGCTTGTTGTCGGTGTCGGTGTCGCTGTCGCTGTCGTCAGGCGGTGGTGGCGGCGGGGGCGGGCCCTTACCGCGCGGGCGGCGCGGTGCGCTCGGCCGGGCGGGGCGGTACCGCGCACGCGCCCACCCACACGCTGGTGATCGCGCTGATGTAGCGCGCCCCGCAGCGGTCCGTGGGCACCACCAGCTGGCTGCCCGCCGACTCCAGGCTGCGCCCGTCCATGGCCGTGGCCAGCAGGATCGGTACGTTGCCGAAGTCGGCGTCGATCTCAGCCCAGGAGAGCACCGTATGGTGCCCGTCCCCGCCGGTGACGGCGAGCAGGAACCGGGACCTGTCCTTGCGGCGGCGGGCGTCGAAGACCGGCTTCGCCTCGTCGACCACTTCCCGGAGCAGCGGCCCTTCGAAGGTGTGGTGCCGCGGCCCGCTGGTGGCGCAGTCGAAGACCACCTCGGCGTGGTGCTGCTCCCAGCGGTTCCGCAGATCGGCGACGGTGAGCGAGAGCGGGCACGCGACCTCCCCGCGGAGGGTGAAGGCGGTGCGTGCCGGAAGGGACGGGGGCGGCGATGTGGTCGTGCCTGGCGGCGGGCTGGGCCGGCTCATCAGATTCCCCCTCGGGAGGTCCGCTGAGAGTTCCGCGTGGCGGCTGCATCCTGGTGATGCCCCGCCGACGGTCCGGGGAATCGCGGATGCGAGCCGACAGCGCTTCTTTGCCTCGCCTTTATGAGGTGGTGCCCCTGTCTGGGCTGGCAAGTGCGCACACGCTGGGTGGCAAGCGCGTGCGCGCTGGGCTGGCAAGTGCGCACGCGCCGGGGCTGGTTGCCTGGCGGGGAACGCCAAGGGCCCGGTCGGCACCCTCGTTTACTCGCCGACCGGGCCCTGTTCGCCACCCGCACAGCCTGTTCAGCCCGCACAGCCTGAGCTGTTCAGCCCGCGCGGTCTGTCCGGGTCGTCCGGGCTGTCCCGGTCGTCCGGTCGTCCGGGTCGTCCGGGTCGTCCGGGCCGTCCGGACCGTTCAGTCCGTGACCTCGATCCGCCCGTTGACCTTGGCGCCGCCCGCCGTCTTCGTCTCCACGGCCGCCGCCGCGCCCGCGCCCGTACCCCCGCCGGTGCCCGTACCCGTGCCCCCGGTCTTGCCCCCGGCGATGCCCTTCAGCAGCTCGGCCAGGTCGACTCCGGTGGTGGAGCTGAGCAGTTCGACGCCCTGCGCGACATTGTCGGCGACCGTACGCGCCAGCTGACCCGCGCCGTCCGTCGAGATCACCGTCATCTTGTCCACCGCGCTCAGCGGCTCGGACGCCTTCGCGACGACCGACGGCAGCACCTCCACCAGCATCTGGAGGACGGCCGCGTCCCCGTACCGCGCGTACGCGTCGGCCTTCTTGTGCATCGCGTCCGCCTCGGCGGAACCCTTGGCGCTGATCGCGGCGGCCTCCGCCTCGCCCTCGATCCGTACGGCGGCGGCGAGCGCGGCGCGGTGCGCCTTCTCGCCCTCACCGGTGAGCCGGGACCGCTCGGCGTCCGCCTCGGCCTGCTTGACCAGCGCGATCCGCCGGGCCTCGGCCTCCTGCTCGGCCTGGTACCGCGCGGCGTCCGCGGGCTTACGTACCTTGGTGTCCAACTCGCGGTCGGTCAGCGCGGCCTGGCGCTGGGCCACCTTCTCCTGCTCCATGAGCACGTCCTGCTCGCGCGCCGCCTGCGCCAGCGGTCCGGCCGCCGCCGCGCGCGCCGCCGCCTCGTCCGTCTCGGCCTTGATCTCGGCCTGCTTCAGATAGAACGTCCGCTGGGCGATCGCGATCTCTTCCTCGGCCTTGAGCCGTGCCTGCTCGGCGGCGCGGCGCGCCACCGCCTCGGCGATGTCGGCCTCCTGCTTGGCACGCGCGGCCTCGGGCCGGCCGAGGTCCTCCAGATACGAGCCCTCGGTGGTGATGTCCTGGATCTGGAAGGCGTCGAGCACCAGTCCCTGCCCGGAGAGGCTCGCCTCCGCCTCCTCCGCGACCTGCCCCGCGAAGGCCGCGCGGTCGCGGATGATGTCCTCGACCGACATCCGGCCGACGATGGAGCGCAGCGCGCCCGAGAGCACTTCCTGGGTGAAGCCGACAATGCCGCCCTGCTGCTGGAGGAAGCGCTGGGCCGCGGCGCGGATCGAGTCCTCGGTGCCGCCGACCTTGACGATGGCGACGCCTTCGAGGTTCGCCTTCACCCCGCGCAGTGTGACCGCGCCACGCACGGCCACCGGGATGTGCCGGCTGGACAGGTCCAGTGTGAACTTCTGCTGGACGAACGGGACGACGAAGACGCCGCCGCCGACCACGACCTTCTGGCCGCTGGTGTCCATGGACACCCGGCCGGTGGCCGGATCGGTCGACTGCTTGCCGCGCCGGCCGGTGACGATGAACGCCTGGCTGGGCCCGGCGACCTTGTAGCGCGTGATGACGGCGAGTGCCAGCAGGACGACGAGTGCGACGACCCCCAGCACGGCGATGAGAAGTGGGCTCATGGTGCTCTCTCCCTTGCCTCCCGTGTCTCCCGTGTCCCCCCATGCCTCCCGAGGAGGCGACAACGGGACGGCAAAGGGGACGACAAGAGGACGACGCATTGGCGTGATTGAAGCGGTTTGGGGTGATTGGTGCGGCGGATGTGCGACAGGTGAGGTGAGGTGAGGTGAGGTGAGGTGAGGTGCGGGGCGGGGCGGGGTAGTGCGGGGCGGGGTAGTGCGGTGAGGACGGACGGGGCGACGACGAGCGGGTCAGCGCTGGACGGGACGCACCAGGACCGAGGTCGACGAGAGCGTCTCCTCCACCCAGATCTCGGCACCGTTCGCCACGGGCTGCGCGCTCTTCGCGGAGTACTTCACCGGCTGGCCGCCGAGCCGCAGCAGCACCTCGCCGTAGCCCCCGGCCGGAATCGCGGTGACCACCGTGCCCGCCGAGCCGACGAGATCGTCGCCCCGTGGTGTGACGGCGGTCTGATCACGCATCAGCGCCCTGCTGAACTTCCAGGTCAGCCACCCGGCACCGAGACCGGCCGCCACCCCCGTGACGGCGGCCGGTCCCGTACCGAGCGGGGTCGTGCTGAGCACGATCGCGCCGCCGAAGCCCAGCATCGAGACGAACCCGGCGATCACCGGCAGTGAGAGCAGTCCGTCGAACAGCCCGTTCAGCACCCCGACCCCGTCGAAGAGCCCTTCGAGAATGCCGTCGAAGATCAGCGACAGGACGAGCAGCGCGATCCCCGCGATGCCGAGACCGAGAAAAAAGGTCATCGGATCCATCGGTTCCCCCCTCCCCCTCTGCCGCTTGTTTCTCCGGCAGGCCCCCATGGTCCCATCTTTGTCCGGAACAGGACATTGCCGTTTTCCGGCAGTCTTAACGCGTTCTTAATGCCGACAGCAGAAGATCTCCCGGGCGCGGAAGGCCGCCGGTCCGTCGAACGGCCTCCGGCTCAGAAGGTCTTCGCCGGCCAGTCCAAGAGCCTGGCCCCGATCACGGCGGTTTGCAAGGTGTAGCGATGCACCGGATCGGCGGGGTCGGCGCCGGTGAGTTTGTGGATCCGCTCCAGCCGGTACGTCAGGGCGCGCACGCTCAGCGAAAGCCGCCGCGCCGCCTCCGCCGCCACACAGCCCGCTTGGAAATAGACGGAGAGGGTCTCGATCAGCGGCTCGGCTCCGCCGCGCGCCGCCTCCAGCGGACCGAGCGCGCTGAGGACGAGTTCCGTCATGGCCTCCCGGTCCCGGGTGAGGACCGGATAGACGAGCAGATCGGCGGCGTGCAGCACAGGACCGTCCAGGTCGAGCCGGTCCGCGAGGCCGAGTACGTTCAGCGCCTCCTCGTACGACCGCACCACCCCGCCCACCCCGGGGCGCGGCCGGCCGATCGCGACCCGGCCGCCGTCCGTGGCGGCGAACGCCTGCTTGGCGAAGTAGGCGAGGACCTCGCCCTGGTCGCCCGGCGCGATACAGACGAGCCGGCCCGCCTTCGTCGTGAGCAGCACGCTGCGATCGCCGAACCGGCTGATCAGCGCCTGTTCCACCGAGCGCGGAACGGCGTCCTCCTCGTCGTAGGCGACGAATCCCTCCGCGACCGCCACGGCGTGCTCGTACGAGAGCCGCAGCCCGAACCGCTCGGCACCCTCCGCCAGCCGGCCCGGGTCGCTGCGCCCGTACAGCAGGTCGTCGATGAACTCCCGGCGCGCGGCGACCTCTTGCCGTATGGCGAGCCGCTGGGCCCGTTCGTACCCCTCGGCGAACGCGTCCACGACCTGCTCGATGGCGGCGAGCACGCTGTCGACGGAGGCGGAGGCGGAGGCGGAGGCGGAGGCGGAGGCGGGGACGGGGGCGGAGGTGGAGCCGCCGCTGTTGCCGGTGCAGGTGCCGGTGCCGCTGCCGGTGCTGCCGCCGGTGCTACCGGTGCTGCCGCTGTTGCCGGGGGAGGCGGTACGGGGGGAGGCGCTGACGGGCCAGTGAGCACGGGCCGCGGCGAGATGCGCGCCGACCAGGGCACGCAGCCCGAAACCGGCCTCGGCGGCCCGTTCCCCCAGCTCCCGGCGGGCCAGCAACTCGTCCCGGGTGAGCCGGCGGCCCGTCGAGGCAGCCGCCTCCAGAATGCGGGCGTACCCGTCCAGAAACTCGTCGGGTATGCCGTTCCCTGTCACGCCTGCCCCTGCCTGGTCTTTTGGTCCACGGATGTCACGCGACCTACGTATGTCACGCCACGTACGAGTGTCACGCGTCCCCACCATGGTGCACGGGGGGCGCGCACGCCCCTCGCCTGGGCGGACCGGAGGCGTGAGGTGTCCCCGCCTACTTGCAGACGGGGCAGCTCACTTTCTTGCGCGCGCCGTCCTGGTGCTCGTAGACCCACCCCTTGCCATGACAGGTGCCGCACTCAGCCAAGGGAAGCCCCCACGGTCGTCGTCGCGTTGCCCGCCGCTGTGTCGAGGGAGTGGACGGCGGGTACGGCCGGGTCGTCCACCCACACGTACTGGCGCTCCGGTGTGACGGTGAAGCCGATACGGTCCAGCCCCGGGCGCCCCTGCCGGGTCCAGGCGTGATGCACGGACTCGGCCTCGTCCCACAGGTCACGCGGCCCGGTCTGCGTCAGCCGGCCGTCTTTGTCGACGGTGGCGCGGGAGACCCCGTCGGTCAGCAGCACGCTCCCGGAACCGCTCACCCAGGGCTCATCCCCGACGAGGGAGGCGAGCAGGACCTGAAGGCCGGGGGCGGGGTGGAGCAGGGACTCGCTGTCGAGGCCGCAGTTCAGGGAGCGGACGCGGGGTGGTGGGGCGTCGGCGCCGGTTGTGATCTTGTCCGTGGGCTGGTGCCGGTGCTCGTGCTGGTGCTCTCGCTGGGACTGGGGCAGTCGCTGCGAACGCAAGGGCATATACGAGCACTCCTCCCCGAACCGGCCGGTGGCCGAGCCGTCGTCGAGGACGGTGAGACGCAGGAGCCTGCCGATGGGCGGGTTGTACGGGAGAACGATGTGCCCGCCAGGACTGGTGCGCTCCACCCATACGTACGGGACGTGTGTGACGCCACAGGTGACATGCACGCGGTCGAACAGTCCGTCGGAGTGGCTCTGCGGGGTTTGCAGTTCGGTGGCCGCGTCGCCGATGACGACGCTCGGGCGAAGGCCGCAGCGGGCGAGGTTCTCGGCGGCGGTCCTGGCCAGATCGCGGTCGATCTCGACGGCGGTGACCAGGGCATCGTCCCCGGTGAGGTACGCGCACAGTCCGGAGGTCCAGCCGGTGCCGGCCCCGATATCGAGCACCCGGTCACCGGGGCGTACGCCGAGGTGCCGTAACCCGGCGGTGACGAGGAGGGGACTGGAGGCGGCGCAACTCGGCGCGGTCGACGGCGCCGCCGCGTTGGCCGGGGTGAGCTGGGTCCGGCCGCCGTCGAGCTGAGTGACGATCACGCTGTCGGAATACACGGCCCGCCACCAGCGGTCCGGGTCACGGTGCTGATCGATCCAGTAACCGGACGCGGCGGGAGGCGTACCGACGCCTTGGGGAACGGCCCAGGCCTGTGCCGGAATGAACTCGTGCCGGGGTACGCGGATCAACGCGTCGGCGAGGGCGTCGGGTTGGGGCGGCGTGGGCGTGAGCTTGGGCGGGGGCGGCATGGCAGTCCCTTCGAACGGGGCGGGGCGGGGCAGTGCGGGTGCGAGTGCGGTGCGGTCGGGTGCGGGTGCGGGTGCGGGATGTGGGTGGGGGCGCGGGTGTGGGCGTGAACGGTCACCGCGGTGGCAAGTCCCCGAAGATCCGCTGGAACAGCTCGGTGGAGCCATGGCCTGGGTGCCCTTCTCCTCGGCGCGCGATGCGGGGGCAGAGTTGTCCCCCGCCCGCGCGCCGGCATGACGAGCGGCGGGAGGGGGACAACCCTTCGGGACTCTCCCCAATGAGGCGCGGGACGGGGAGAGTTGCGCCGGGCAGGGCGATGTCCTGCCAAGGATTCGACCCGGACTGGCGACGCACAGCGACGGTAGCGTTACGGAGAGAGGGTACGCAAGTGTGTACCGGAGCATTTATGCTGACCGGTACATGCAGAGAGCCCCTCACCTTCGAGGGTGAGGGGCTCTCGTTGCAGGTGGGAGGGCTCAGCCGGTGAAGTGGTCGAACTCGCCTGCCTTCACGCCTGCGATGAACGCGGCGAACTTGGTCCGGCTGGTAGCGGTAACTGCGTTCGGGTCGTCACTCTCGCGCATGAGGATGGCGCCGTTGTGCTCGGCGATCTCGACGCATTGCGCTCCTCCTTCGGAGAACGACGACTTCTGCCACTTGATGTTTGTGCTCATGCCTGTCTCACAATTCTCGTGCGATGTGATGGATGAAGCTGCGCGACTCAGCAGGTTCCAGAGAAGCCTGCTCGGCAAAGTCGAGCAGGGTTCGGTATTTCTCCAACTCGGCAGCAGCATGGAGGAAACGGCCTTCGAAGCTGTTGTCGAGATGAGCGCTGTCGAGCTGTGGCACGACGCCGCCCGCGTAGAGCAAGGTTTGGGTCAGGTTTATGAAATTCTCATTGGCGAACGGGATGATCCGAAGCATGACGTCCGGCCGCTCGGAGACCTCGATGAGGTGCTCAAGCTGCTTGCGTGCGATCTTTCGCCCACCGATGCGCATCCGGAGTGCGGCCTCGTGCACGATTGCCTCAAGGTCTGGAGGGTTCTCACGGTCGAGGATGGACTGCCGTCTCATGCGGTGGTCCACCCGCGCCTGTACCTCGTTGGCGGGAAGTTTTGGAAGCACGCTCTCGAAGAGCGCCCGTGCGTAGTCCTCTATCTGGAACACCCCAGGGAAGGTTACTGGTTGCAGATAGCGCAGGTGCTTCGCGTGGTGCTCCACTTCGGCGACGTCCAAGAAGCTGGGCGCCAGGATCCCGCGATACTCGTCCCACCAGTACTGACCGCGATGCTCGCTCGCAATGGTGCACAAGGCATCGATCAGAGCGGTGTCAACGCAGTCGTAGAAGACTGCCAGCTTGCGGATCCTCTCCTCGCTGATGCCGAGGCGCCCGGATTCGATGTTGCTGATCCTGGCCTGATCCGTCGAGAAGAGGCCGGCCGTTTCGCGGGCTGTTTTGCCTGCGCGAATGCGTAGCTTCTTCAACTCCGCACCGAGGCGGGCCTGGCGGGCGGTCGGGTTGTCCCTTGGTGGCATGTCACCTTCCCCTGTCTGCTCACAGTGTTGCGCGTAACCGGGTCACGGGTCCACCGGCTGTCCCTGGATCGAGTTACATGAGCGGACCGGTGAATGTATTTACCCTACCGTCATCTCGACATCGCGTCGCACGTCAGTAAGACCGAAGTGCAGCCGCTTTGGCGCGCCTTGAGGCGCGCTCGCGCGGTCATCGCCACGGATGGCGGGCCACGCGTCAGTTCAGACCGCACCGCGTTGGGAGAACGACATGACCACCGTGACCGCCACCGCAACCCCCGTACCCCCGCCGCCCCAGGGCGCCGAGACCTACCGGCTGGCCTTGCCCAGCACGGCGACCGCGCCGAGGATCGCGCGTGACTTCGTCACGTCGCTCCTCGGGCTCAGCCGGCACCGCAACCTCGTCGACGACGCGCGCCTCTGCGTGACCGAGGTGGTCACCAACGCGCACCGGCACACCCGTACGCCCCTGATTCGCGTCCGTGTGACGGTCAACCGCAAAAACAGGTCACCGTCTCCGTCGCGGACGACAAATCGTGGGCGCTGCCCACACCGCCGCACGTACCGCGCCGGGCGCGACCCGTGCGCGTGGCGAACAGGATTCGGGGCGTGGGCTCGTCCTCGTGGAGAGCCTGGCTCTTGCATGGGGGTCGACCATCTACGGGGGATCCTCGCCCAGCCACAAGACGGTGTGGTTCACGTTGTCCGAGGCCAGGAACGAGGTGGCCGGTCGATGGAACCCGTAACGGATCCGGCGTTGTGGGGTGTTGTGTCGATCGCGATGAGCGTGGTCGTGCTGGGGGTGTGGCTGTTGTGTGCGGTGGTGCCGTCGGTGGACAGCGCTGCTGTCCCGTCGGTGCCGCTGGGTGCGGAGGAGGGGTACACGTACACCTGCTACTGCTGCCCCGACCCGGTGCGGGTCACGATCCGTGCGCCGCAGGCGCACTTGGTGGGGCGTGCGGCTGGTGGTCGCCTGCGGGTGAGGGCCGAGGGGTAGTCGTGGTGGGCCGGGGTGTGTGGTGGCGGGTGGGGGCCGCCCCTTGGGTTTCAGTGTCGCGGCTCCGGGTCGGGCGTCAAGGGCGCTCCTTTGTCGCGTCGGCTGCGCCGATTGCGCTGCGCTCCACCCTTGACTCCCGCCCCTGCACCGCAAGTGCTGCTTTGAGGGGGGCGGCCCGGGGGAGGGGTCCCCGGAGGGGATCCGTGCGGGGGCCCGGTCCGTTGCCGACCGCAGGTTGGTGGGCCCTGCGGGGCTGCGCGGGAGTGGTGTGGGGTGGCCCGGCCCCGGCTCAGCGGGCTGGTGTGGGTGGGTGGTTGGGGCGCATGCCCCGCTGGTGAGGGCCCGTTGTTGGCTGCTTCTGTAGGCCGGGGCGGATGGAAGTGGCTAGTCGCCCCTAATGCCCCAGTTTGGCGGGCCTTTTGGGGGTCGTCGGGTCGGTTATGCGTCCTGGTGCCAGCTAACCGGGCCTCGGAGCACCCCACGGCCTCCGATCGGCCCACTGTCGTCTGCTGGAGCGCGGGAGTGGTGTGGGGTGGCCCGGCACCGGCTCGGCGTCCGGCTGGAGCCGCACTTGCCGGTGCTGGGACGGCGTGGCGGACGGTGGAACGATCACCGCAAGGTGATCAATGGCATCCTGTTCCGGGTCCGAACGGGCATGCCCTGGCGGGACCTTCCCGAGCGTTTCGGCAGCTGGAAGACCGTCTACGAACGGCACGTGGGCCCGGATCCTGCGCGCCGTCCAGGCCGATGCCGACCTCGCGGGCCGGATCGACTGGAGCATGGTCAGCATCGACTCGACGTCATGCCGAGCCCATCAGCACGCGGCCGGGGCCCGAAAGAAGAAGCCGCGCGTCCCGAAAAAAGGACAACGCCCCGGCACCACCGAACCGACGAAGGACTCGGCCGGTCCCGGGGCGGCCTGACCTGCAAGATCCACCTCGCCGAGGGTGGGTCCCGGCCGATGGCCTTCCTGGTCACGCCCGGCCAGTGGGGCGATGCACCGCAGATGATCGAGGTCCTCGAACGCATCCGTGTTCCCCGCCCAGACCACCTCGGCGGCGACAATGCATACAGCTCACGGCGCAACCGCCGTTACCTGCGAAGACGCCAGATCAAGCACACCATCCCCGAACCGAAGGACCAGCGGGTCAACCGCAAACGACGCGGCAGCAAGGGCGGCCGGCCCACCGGCTTCGACAGCAAGATCTACAAACGCCGCAACGAGGTCGAGCGGACGATCAACCGGCTCAAGAACTCCCGGGCCGTCGCCACCCGATACGACAAGAGGGCCTACGTCTTTCACGGCACCGTCACGGTCGCGGCGATCCACTTATGGATCCGACCGTGATCTGCAGGGCAGAGCCCAGGGGCGAGATCGGCTGAGGGGGCGGCTCCGGACACGGTGGGGTGAATGATCATCAGGACCGTGGACCACCTCGAAGCGTGACTGATTGAGTACAGAACGATACGAGCCGTGTGGTTCGTTTCCTGCTCAGGAGGTTACGTGTTCCATCTCAAGACATCGTTCGCACGAAGGGTCGCGCTGGGCGCGCTCACCGCGTTGACCCTCGCGGCCGCTGTCCCGCGCGGCGCGGTCGCGGCGGCGCCGGAGCCGGTGCAGTGGGCGGCGCTCGGCGACTCGTACACGGCCGGCGTGTTCGTCGGCGACCCAAGGCCGACGCTCGGCAGCGCGGACCGGGACGGCTGCGATCGCACGACGGGCGCTTACCCGAACCTCGTCGAGCGCAGGCTCTCGGCCGAGCCGCCGGCGGGCCGGCCGGTGCGGCTGACCGACTTCAGCTGCGGCGGCGCCGTCACCGAGGAGATCGCCACCGCCCGGCAGACCCCCATCAGCCCGGTGCAGCCCCCCGAGGGCGGCTGGCCCTCCGTGGCCCCGCAGATCGACCGCGCCCAGCTGAGCGCAAGCACCGACGTGGTCACGATCGGCGTCGGCGGCAACAGCCTGCCCTTCGGCAAGATCCTCACGTCCTGCCTGATTCTTGGCACCGGGCAGGAGGATGACGCCACCCCCTGCAGGGACGCCTACGAGAGGGGCGACTTCTTCCTCGACCCCGAGTCGATCCGCGACAAGTTCCAGCGGGTCTTCCGGGAGTACGCCGCCATGCTGGAGGCCGTGCACGACAAGGCGCCCAACGCCAAGGTCATCACGGTCGGCTACCCCACGATCGTCCCGTCGGACGCCACCACCTGTGACCGCCAGGACACCACCGAGCTGGCGGCCGGCATCAAGGACGCCGAGACCCGACTCTCGGCCACCCACGGGGACATCGCCTGGCTGGGCGAGGTGAACACCGAGCTCAACGCGATCATCGAAGACGTCACGGACCTTGTCGATTACGGATACACCTACGTCGACGTCGCGGCCTCCAGCGTCGGCCACGACGCCTGCCAGCCCCGCGCCACGAAATGGGTCGAGGGAATCTGCGGCCAGGCCGGCCCGTACTGGCCCACCGACCTCACCCTCGGCCTGATCGCCCTGACGTGCTCCAACGGCAACCGGGCCACGCTCGTCCACCCCAACGCCGCCGGCCACGCCAACACCGCCACCCTCGTCGAATCCGCCGTCCGCAAGGCCCTGACCTGACCTGATCGCACCGCCCCGCCGCGATGTTGAATGCCCGTTTCGCCTCACGTCACGGCCCCGACCCTGATCCGCCGGACAGACCCTAACCGGGCCTCAGGGAGCCCCACGGCCTCCGGCCGGCCCACTGTCGTCTGCTGGGGCGCGGGAGTGGTGTGGGGTGGCCCGGCACCGGCTTAGCGGGTTGCCCCCGGTGGGTGGCGGGGATTCATGCTCCGTTGGTGACGATGTGTGGGTGGTGGGGCGGGTGTGACGGGGGAGGCCCCGTGTGGGCCTCTGAGGGGCCGTGATGTGCCGTGGCGCCAGGTGAAGTGGTCGCAGGACGCATCACCGGTCCGAGGACCCCCCAAAAGGCCCGCCAAACTGGGGCATAGAGGGGCAAGCTGCGGGTCTCGTCCGCCTTGGGCTACAGGTGCAGCCGACAACGGGCCCTCACCAGCGGGGCATGCGCCCCAACCACCCACCCACACCAGCCCGCTGAGCCGGTGCCGGGCCGCCCCACACCACTATCGCGCAGCCCCGCAGGGCCCACCGACCGGCAGTCGGCAACCGGACCCCCGCAACATGGGTGCTTCCCCGGGGACCCCTCCCCCCGGGGCCGCCCCCCTCAAAGCAGCACTTGCGGCGCAGGGGCGGGGGTCAAGGGTGGAGCGAAGCGGAATCGGCTTGCCGACGCGACGAAGGAGCGCCCTTGACGCCCGGCCCGGAGCCGCGACACTGAAGCCTCAGGGGCGGCCCCCACCCGACACCACACCCCCCGGCCCACCCCGACTACCCCTCGGTCCTCACCCCCAGCCGACAAACCCTCCCCCACCAGCGGGGCATGAATCTCAGCCGCTCATGAGGGTCAGTCGCCGAGCCGGGGCCCGGCCGCCCCACTCCACTCCCGCGTGGACCACCCACCGTCCTGCGGTCCGCAACGGACCGCAGGGACGAAAGAGCTTTCCCGGGGGCTCTTGAGCTACGTGGCGCGCCATGTCGTTGCCGCGTGGCGCCCGGGTCCGTAGATCTGGGCCAGTGCCTCATCGGCCTTTTCCGGGCTGCCAGTGCGCAGGAGGGCCCGGAAGGCGTCCCAGTCGGGAACGCGGCCGTCCAGTCCCCACTGATCGTTCGGGATCGTGTAGACGTGCACCCACGGCCCGTGCGCCGGTAGGGGAGCAGAACCGAACACCGATCGGACGGCCTCGCTGGTCTTGATCAGCATGGCGCGGGTGTCTTCGGGCGTGGGAAGGAGTTTCTGCGGCGCGATGACGTCGAGCTGGACTCGGGAGTGGGGATCGGCACCGTCGACATTCCCCGGTGCGTACCAGTTCTCGGGCTCAAAATCGAAGAACTGCACCCAAGAGGTCTCCTTGTGGGTCTGGTTGTTGACCAGATCCTCGACGTCGGCCACGGCCTGGATAAGTCGTGCGCCGAGCTCCTCCTTCTGCGCGGCGCTCAGATGGCCCTTCATTGCGTGCACGCGAACGAAAACCATATGCGTGGTCCCTTCCAGTCGCTGGTCGACGGCCAACCCTGAGCCGGAGAAGGCGACCGGTCTCCACAGGCACGCTGACCCCTGGCGTTCCATCACCTGATCGGGCGAGGCGGTGTCGGGTGCGGTATGCGCGTGCGGGGATCGGTCACGGTGACCGGTCCCCGAACGAAACCGACTGCACTTTCCCCAGCGTCCCGCCATGTCGCGAGCGCGAGCGCGAGCGCCTGCACGCACTCCAGAGCGTCAGCCGGCCGGAGGACTCACGAGGATCACGAAGACGACGACGGGGTCTGCTTCATCTCGTCGACGACGGCCCGCGTGATGATGGCGCTGGTGTAGTTGACGGTGCCGGGCTTGAGCACGACGCCCTCTTCCTTCCTCTCCTTCACCTGGACGCTGCGCTCGCCGAGGAAGGCATGGGTCTTCTTGTCGAAGATCCACTCCTCGCGCGCGCCGCTGGTCTCGTCCATCCGGGCGACAGCTACGCCGGGCCGGCCCGCCGCGTCGACGGCGTCGTTCACGACGACCACCCCGGGGATCTTCGCGGCGGTCTTGAACAGCGCCGAGTACAGCTCCGCGGGCGGGTAGCTCTCGGCGAGCAGGTCCCCGATCGTGCTGAACGCCTGCTGGTCGGGGGAGTTGCCCTGGCCCGCGGTCTCCTTGTAGATCTTCGCCAGCAGCTGGTCCGGGTTGGTGGTGAGCTTGGTCAGGTAGTCGTACGACGGACCGTTCAGGTCTGCCTTCCGGGGGTTGCCCTGCTCGTCCGGCAGGCTCAAGGTCTCGCCCTTGGGGTCATCGTTGACCGCGGGGTCGATCAGCCAGCCCTTGGTGCCGTCGGCCGACATCCAGCTCTGGCGGGTGTTCAGGGGGTGGCTGGCGAGGCTGCTCTTGCCGTCCTTGGTCTGGACGAAGGTGGTGGCCGTCCTGGACTCGATGTAGATGAACTGGCCGGGTCCGACGCGCGGGTGGGCCGTGCCGGAGCCGGCGGCGAGCGAGATCTGGTTGAGCAGCTGAGGCGCGCCGTCGGAGCTGGCGGTGCCGAGGTCGGTGGTCAGGGCCGGTCCGGCGGCGAGATCGCTTCCGTCACCGCCGTTGTCGAGCACCGAGGCGGTCACGATCACGCCCGCCAGGACCGCGGCCATCGCGGGCAGCGCGAACGCCAGGCGCGGCAGCCGCCGGGTGCTCTTGGCGGCGGCGGGGGGCGCCGTACGGGCTTCGTTCTGCTGGATGTCGTGGATCTGGGCCATCAGACGCTCCTTGTGGAACTGGTGACGGCCCGGCGGCAGGTCGCGCGCTGTCCGGGACATGAGCTGGGTGCTCTCATCCATGTAGGCCGGATGCTGCCGGGACGGGTTCGCGTTCATCGGTTTCCTTCCTGTGCGGGCCGGATCACGTGGTCGCGATCGCCTCTTACCTGTCGGATGGGGAGGACGGCTTCCCGTTTCCCGCGAACCTTTTTCCGGACCCTCTCCCGTTCGGGGCGCGACAGCTGGGTCGTCCGTGGCGTGGCGCCCAGCGGGCGGGCGAGTTCGGCCTCCGCCAGCGTGCGCAGCTTCTTGCGGGCCCGGGACAGCCGGGAGGCGACCGTACCGACGGGGATGCCGAGCGCCTCGGCCGCGGCCTCGTAGTCCAGGCCCTCGCCCAGACAGAGCGCGATGACTTCCCGCTCGGTCCGGCGCAGCGTGGCGAGGAGGGTGAGGACGGTCGCGAGCCGCCGGCGGTCGTCGACCCGGCCGGCCACCTCTTCGGCGTGGTCGCGCACCGACAGCTCGGCCGCGGCGGCGGCGTTGGCGGCGGCCCGGTACCGGCGGTTGGACCGGAACTGATTCCGCGCGGTGTTGGTGGCGATCCCCAGGAGCCAGGGCCGCAGCGAACCCCCCTCGGGATCCACTCTGTCCCGCAGCTTCCATGCCTCCATGAACGTGGCGGCCATGACGTCCTCGGCGGTCGACCAGTCGGCGGTCAGCCGGAACGCGTGGTTGTAGATCGCGCGCGCATAGCTGTCGAACAGCTCGGCGTACGCGCTCGAATCCCCGGCTCTGATCCGGGTGCGCAATTGAGTGCTCACCTCAGGAAGCTGTCCGGCACTACACATCGCCTTCCCGTGACCTACGCCACACGCCACTCCCTCCTGTCGCGGGGCTTCGAGGTCTGCCCGGACGGACCATGTCCTGGTGGTGGCGATCGCGCTCGCCTACGTACTCTGAGGAGGACACCGGAACGGAGCGCGCGTCACCGGTACGGCCTGAGCGATCGAAGAGTGGTCAAGACCCCTTTCACCAGACCCCCTTCACCAGACCCCTTTCAGAGGAGCCGGAATGACGCCGATCATGAGCAAGTCGGACGCCGCGGATCTGGTGGTCGCCGCCCGGATCCGACGTGGACTGTCCTGGTCCGACATCGCCGACGAGCTCGGCGCGCCGCTCGTATGGACGACCGCCGCCCTGCTGGGCCAGCATCCGATGGCGCGGGAACAGGCCGTGCGGGTCTGTCAGTTGCTGGGGCTGTCCGAGCCGGTCGCGGAGAGCCTCCAGACCCAGCCGTACCGCGGCACCGACCAGGCGGTGCTGGCCGACCCCACCATCTACCGCTTCGTCGAGGCGCTTTCGGTCTACGGTCCCGCGCTCAAGGAGCTGATCCACGAGGAGTTCGGCGACGGCATCATGAGCGCGATCAACTTCCGCGTCGACATCGCCCGCCGTCCCGACCCCGACGGGGACCGTGTCGTCGTCACGTTCGACGGAAAGTTCCTCGATTACAAGTGGTGATCCGGGGGCGGACCGTGACACCCCGGAGGGGACGACCGGAGGGTTCTCCCGCCGTCCTCCCGCCGTCCCCTCCACCGTGTGCCGACCCGGTCCGTAGCCTCAGTAGCCTCGCCAGACGTTGTCGAAAGCGTCCTGCTCGATGGAGCGCCGCTGCCGTACGGCCTCCAGCTCCAGCAACGCCTCATTGACGGCGACGAGTACGGTCTCGACCGCGTCGTCGGCGGTGTCCGGCGCCTCGGTATCCGGCACGGCGGTGTCCGGCGCCTCGGCGGCCGACGTTTTCGTGTTCGGCGTCTCGGTGTCCGCCGCCTCGTCCGCCGCCGTCGTGTCCGCCGCGCTGTCCGGTGCCTCGTCCGCCTCGTCCGCCTCGTCCGTTTCCCCGTCGCGGATTCCCACGGCCGCCGCGAGGGCCACGAGGACCGGCTCCTGCGCCGCCCACCGCTCCCCCGCCAGGCGGCGATCGGGCGAATCGACCAGTGCCGTCCGGCCGGTCCTGAAGGGCAGCAGCCCGCGACGTCGGCGCGTGAGCTGTCCGTCCGTCTCAAGCGCGGACAGATAGGCCGGGGCCAGACCCAGCCCCCTGCGCCACAGCCAGTCGGCGACCGTCTCGTACGGCGCTTCTCGGGTGAGTGACTCCGTGGCCTGGTCCAGCAGGGGATCGGTGAGGGCCGGCCGGTGGCCGGGCACGATCCGGTCGTCGTCCAGCCTGATGGCCTCGGCCGCCAAAAGGTCGATCAGCTCGGCTCCCGCCAGCGCGAGCGACAGCTCACCCGCCGCGGGCGGACCGGGTGCCACGTCCATGGCGGTGATTATCAAGTCCCGGGCTGTGGTCATAGAGGGCTCCACCTCACTGGCATCGAAAGACAGGGTTGGGGCTTCTGCTCCCCGCCAGTCTCAGCCAACAAGCTGCTGCCCACCATCGATGTCGTATGTCGCGCCCGTAAGCGCCGTGTTGGTCATGATATGGACGGCGAGCGCCGCGACATCGGCCGGTCCGACCACGCGGCCGATCGGGAGGGTGTTCCGCAACTCCTCGCGACGGGCGTCGAGTCCCTCGCCCAGGAGCCCCGCCGACAACGGGGTGTCGACGAAGCCGGCCGCGATGAGATTGACGCGGACCGGCGCGAGCTCCAGCGCGAGGCTCGCGGTGAACACAGGCAGCGCGGCGGTGACCGCGGGCGCGAACCCGAGGCCGGGACCTATCCGTCGGGCGCCGGTGCCGCCCATGTGCAGCAGCGAGCCACCGGGCCGCACCCTTCCGACGGCGAGGCGCGCGACTTCGAGCGGCAGCAGCATGTGCTCGCTCGCCGCCCGGCGGGCCTGATCGGGGTCCAGGTCGAGGAGCCGTCCGTAGGACGGGCGTCCGGCAGTGACCATCACATGGTCGATCCACTCCGGCAGCCCCTGGAAGAACCGCTTCAGCTGCGCCGGGTCATTCGCGTCGAACGCCGCGGTGCTGAGCGCGTCGGCGTCCGCCGCCGCGCGCCGTAGCCGCTCGGGGTCCCGGCCGGTCAGGATCACGTCGGCGCCTTCGGCGCGGGCGTGCATGGCCGTCGAGAGCCCGATGCCCGCGCTCCCGCCGATGATGACAACGGTCTGCCCGAGCAGGGCGGGGTCGCGGTGGCCGAGAGAGACAGATGCCGAGGTGCTCATGATGCTTCCTCTCCGTCTCTCATACGGACACTCCCGCTGTGCGGACACTCCCGCTGTGCGGACACTTCTCGCTGGCGGACGCTCTCGCCGTGCGGACACTCTCTCTGTACGGTCGCTCTTTTCCTGACGCGTCGCACCTCGAACGGACGGGTGACTTGTTGCCTGGAGGGGGCGAAGGTTAGGTTCGCCTTATCCAGGTCCGGAAGAGTCCGGCCTGTCGTCAGGGGGCCCCACCGTGTCCAGTACGTTCATCCGCCGCCGTATCACCGTGGCCGCCGCGGCCACCGCGCTCGCCGTCACGCTCGCCGGATGCGGCGGCGACGACAAGGCCGCGGACAAGGGCGGAGAGGCCGCCGACGGCGGTGCCGGTACGCACACCGTCACGACGGTCATGGGCGACGTGACCGTCGGCGACGCGCCGAAGCGGGTCGTCGTACTGGACACGGACGCGCTCGACTCGGCCGTCACGCTCGGCGTCACACCGGTCGGCGCCACCACCGTCGTCGACAAGGCCCCCTTCTCCACGTACCTCCCCGAGGAGAAGCTCAAGGGCATCCAGCCCGTCGGTCTGATCGCCGAACCGAACCTCGAAGCCATCGCCGCGCTCAAGCCGGACCTGATCCTGAGCAGCAAGGTCCGCGACGAGAAGAACTACGCGTCCCTCTCGGCGATCGCCCCCACCGTCTTCTCCGACACCACCGGGCCGGCCTGGCGCAAGAACTTCGACCTGCACGCGGACGCCCTCGGCAGGAAGAACGAGGCGAAGAAGGTCGTCGCCGACTACGACGCGCACGTCAAGCGGCTGACCGACGCGCTGGGCGGGGCCGCGAAGGCGAAGCGGACGAAGGTCGGTTTCGTACGGTTCGTAGAGGGCGCGGACACCCGGCTCTACCTGAACGACACCTTCGTCGGCTCCCTCTTCAAGGACCTCCAGGTCGGCCGCCCCGCCAACCAGGACACCACCGGATTCTCGGCCGATGTCAGCCCCGAGCAGATCGACAAGGCCAACGCCGACGTCATCTTCTACTCCACCTACGGCGACGCGAAGAAGGCCAAGGAGACCGACACCGTCGGCGGCCCCCTCTGGAAGAGCCTGGACGCGGTGAAGAAGGGCACGGCCTTCAAGGTCGACGACAACCTGTGGATGCTCGGCATCGGTTACACCGGTGCGGGCCAGGTGCTGGACGCGATGGAGAAGAGTTTCGCCGCCGCCGCGTCCTAGCCGCCGGGGCTACGTGTATGGGCTGCGGCTGCGGCTGCGGCTGTGCAGTGGCAGCGCGGCGAGCGCGAGCACAATGGCGAGCCCGAGCATCATCATCGTCGCGGGCACGGGCCGCTCGGCGCGCCAGAGCTGGACCGGCAGCCCGATCCCGGGCACCCGCAATCGTGCGACGCCCTGGAGTGCCCTGGGCCGGATCGGGGTGCTGTCCGGGGTGGAGTTGGCGTCGCCTTTGGTGATCAGATCCCCGTCGGGAAGTACCCGGTGGACCCGATGGGTGAGCAGACGGCTGGGCCGGGTGGGGTCCTGGGCCAGCACGATCTGGCCCACCGCCGGTGTGCGGTCGCGCCGCGGTGGCTGGTAGAGAACGACGTCACCCGGCGCGAGGGCGGGACGCATGGAGCCGGACTGCACCACGCCCGCTGTCCAGCCCAGCGCCACCACGGGGAAGTGCGCCCACACCAGCAGCCCCATCATCGAGCCGAGCACGGTACGTGAGATGACCGAGGTGATCACGCGGATCGGGTGCGGGGCGCTCTTGGCGGTGGGCTGGAGGAGCGCGTCGGCGGCCAGGTCACGCGGGAGAGTCACGCGTGTTCCCGTGCTTCCCAGGTGAAGATCACTTCGTTGGTGTTCCCGGCCTGCGCGCTGTTGGGTGCGCTCGGGCTGAACTTCCACGAGAAGCGGAAGCTCAGCGAGTTGCGCGGCTTGCCGGACAGGGGCCAGGGACCCACGCCGGTGCGGAAGTCGGTGTGCAGGGCGACGAACTGGTCCAGGGTGCCATCGAACGCGGTCCTGTGGCGGGTGAAGCCGTCGCAGTCCCCGAAGGTGCCACCGCTGCCCACATCGATTTTGAGGTCGATGAAGGATTGGTAGTTGTTGGGCCAGTTCTGGGAGTTGCTGTACAACTTGAGCGCGGTGGGCACGTCGGCGTTCGACTTGATCTCGATGCAGTTGGAGCCTGTGTCGCCGGGCCGCATCTTCTCGATGTCGAACATGGGCGCCTTGCTGTCGTTGGCCAGCCCCGCCGAGCTGGCGGTCCAGGTGTTGCCGCTGTTGCTGCTGGTCCCACTCCAGTCGGCGTTGGTGGCACCCCAGACCAGAGCACCGCTGAGCAGTAACCCGAGAGGAACAGGCACCACCTGTGCCAGCACCGTCAGCCAGGGACGCGCCATCTACCCACTCCGATCGGTTCCATCACTTTTGCGGCATATTGTCTCCTCCTCCTGTCTCACCTGCGGGGCGCCGCTCCGTGTCACTACCCGGGTCTGACGCGGGCTCGATTTCCGTGAGGAGGGTCGGGAACCGGAAACGCCGCCTCACATCCGCTCCGAGCGCGGGTCGCACTGTCATGACATCGCGACTGATGACCACCAGCGACCGCTGTCGGCCGAACGAGGCGACGCGGTCCATGGCGGCCGACCGGCACCGCTCACGATGGCCACACGACCGGAGCCCCGGACTCCGGCCCCCGTGCCGCGGGCGCCCCGAACGTCGTCCAGGCCGCGCGCTCCGGCACCCGCAGCACGGTCCTCCCCGCGACCGCGTTGAGTATCGTCGCCGCCCGCCACGCGCCGAGCGTGAGGTCAGGGGCCCCTATGCCGTGCGTGTGCAGCTCCGCGTTCTGCACGTACAGCGCGCCGGACACGCTCGCGTCGAGCGCGACCCGGTAGTCCCCGTCGATCCGGTAGCGGCCCTGGTCGTCCCAGTCCACCAGCTTCGCCATGGTGTCCAGGAAGGCCGGGCGCGTGGCCGCGTATCCCGTGGCCGCCACGATCGCCGACGTACGCACCTCGAACAGCGCGTCCTGTTCCGTATGCCGGCAGGTCAGCAGATAGCCGCCGCCGCTGTCGTCGGTGCCGGTGCCGGTGCCGGTGCCGGCGTCCGTGCCGGCGCGCTCGGGCTCCGCCGCGACGAGCACGACGCCCGGGTGCAGCGCCGCGCGCGGCTCCGTACCGCCGATGGACCGCTCGTACAGCTCGTCGTGGATCTCGGCGAGGGTCTCCTCGCTGACGCCCTTGTACAACTGCCACTGCTCCCGCACCAGTTCCTCGCGCCGCTCCTCGGGCAGGGCGCGGAAGTACCGGATGTAGTCGGGCGTGAAGTGCTCAAGCCCGATCTTGGAGTACTCCATCGGCGCGAAGGCGGGGGTACGAGCCAGCCAGCGGACGTACGGGCCGCCCGCGCCCGAACCGTCCTGGTGGCGCAGGAGATCGAGGGCGACCTCGGCGCCGGACTGGCCCGCTCCGACGACCGTGACATCGTCGAGCCCGGCCAGCAGCGCCCGGTGGGTGCGGTAGTCGGCGCTGTGCAGCACGCGCCCCGCGTGCGCGGGCGTGAGCAACGGGTGCAGCGGCTCGGGGACGACCGGGTTCGTACCGACTCCCAGCACCAGCTGCCGGGCCCGTACGTGCGAGACCACGCCGCCGGCCGAGCGGTGCGTGACGGCGAACACCTCGCGGCGCTCGTCCCACTCCACCTCCGTGACGCGCGCGTCGAAGCGGCAGGACGGCAGGTGTTCGGCGACCCAGCGGCAGTAGTGGTCGTACTCGCGGCGGGGTATGTGGAAGCGCTCGGAGAAGAAGAACGGGAACATCCGGTCGTGTTCTCGCAGGTAGTTGAGGTACGACCAGGGGCTGGTCGGATCCGCCATGGTCACCAGGTCGGCGAGGAACGGCACTTGGAGAACCGTTCCCTCCATCAGCAGCCCCGGGTGCCAGGAGAAGGCGGGCTTCGCGTCGAGGAAGAGCGTACGGAGGCCGGGAGTGCCGTCGGAGAGAGCGGCGAGCGAGAGATTGAACGGCCCGATGCCGACGCCGACCAGGTCGTATATCTCGTACTCGGGTCCGGGTCCGGGTCCGGGTCCGGGTCCGTGTTCGTGGCCGTACTCGGGTCCGTGTTCGTGGCCGTGCTCGTACTCGTCCGCGTGCGTGGGTTCGGTCGTCACCGCTGGGCCTCCGCGAGGGGATGGGGAAGGTCGATACAGCCGGACTGGGTGCGGGTGGGGCTGTGTACGTCGCCGACGAGTCTGTCGAACCCGTCCACGCGCGTCGGACAGCGGGCCGTGCGGATGCGGGACGGGGCGGCCGTCCTCACGGTCATCGCGCCCCCTCCTCCGCGCGCCCGGCCGTCACGACGGCGTGCAGCAGCCGCTCCACCTCGGCGGCGGTGGTGTGCGGGTTGAGCAGCGTGAGCTTGAGCCGTACGCGTCCGGGCCCCTCGCCGGGGAGTTCGGTACGGCCGACGACGGCGCTGCCCTCGCGCAGGAGCCTGCGCCGCAGGGCGGCGTTGACCGCGTCGCAGCGTGCGCCGTACTCCCGCTGGGCCTCCGCCGTATCCGCCGGAGCGTTCGCCGTGTCCGCCTGACGCTCCGGCTCCGGCTTCGGCAGATAGCGGAACAGGAAGGCCGTCAGCACCGGTTCGGAGTGCAGTTCCAGCCGTGGATGGTCCGCGACCGCCCGCGCTCCCGCTACCGCCAGATCGCGGCACGCGTCGACGAGCCGGCCCAGCCCCGCCCTGCCCAGCGTCCGCAGGGTGACCGCGATCTTGAAGGCGTCGGCGCGGCGTGTCGTACGCAGCGAGAGCCCGAGCAGGCTCGGGTAACCGGCCTCCTCGTCGTCGGCCGGGTTGAGATAGACGGCCCTGCGCGCGAGCGAGGCGTACGTCTCCGACCGCCGCACCAGGAAGACGCCCGCCGCGGCCGGCTGCCAGCCCAGCTTGTGCCAGTCGAGCGAGACGGAGTCGGCGAGGGCGAGGCCGTCCAGGAGCGGCGCGAGCCGGTCGGAGAGCAGGGCGCCACCCCCGTACGCGGCGTCCACGTGCAGCCAGGCACCGTGCTCGGCGGCGAGCGCCGCGCAGGCCCGCAGCGGGTCGATGGCGCCGGTGTCGGTGGTACCGGCGGTGGCGACGACCGCGACCGGCAGCTCCCCGCGCTCGGCGCAGCCGTCCAGTACGGCCGCCAACGCCTCCGTATCCATACGGAGTTGATGGTCGACGGGGACGGGCAGCACCGCGTCCTCGCCGAGCCCGAGCAGGGCGGCGGCGCGCTGTACGGAGAAGTGCGCGGCCGCGGAGGCGAGGATACGGGGCCGGAGCCGGGACCGGGGCTGCGGCCGGGGGCCGGGTGCGTGGTCCGTGCCGGTGCCCGGCACCCCCGTCAGCTCGATCTGCCGGCCTGAGGCCGCGCCGAGGACGCGGTCCCTGGCCAGCATCAGACCCATCAGATTGGACTCCGTACCACCGGAGGTGAGCACCCCGGCGGCGTGCTCGGGCTCGTACCCGACCAGCCCGGCCAGCTCCTGGAGCAGCAGGGTTTCCAGAGCGGTGGCGGCGGGCGCCTGGTCCCAGGAGTCCTGGGACGGGTTGAGGGCCGAGACCGCGAGATCGGCGGCGACGGCGACGGCGAGGGGCGGGCAGTGCAGATGGGCGGCGCAGGAGGCGTCCGCCGGGTCGGCGCTGCCGTGTGCGAGGAGTTCGGTGAGCCGGTCGAGCGCCTCGGCGCCGGTGACGGCGGTGGGACCGCCGAACACCTCGCTGACGGTGGCCGCGACCTCCCCCGGCCGGCCGGGCGCGATGGGCCCGCCGCGCCGCCGGGCACCCCGGGCGAGGGCGTCCATGACCGTGTCCACGAGAGGCGCCAGCGCGTCGGCGCCGCCGGTCCCGCCGGACAGCGCGGTGGCGTGGGCGCTGTCCGGATGCGGGGCGGGCTCGGGGGCCGGCTCCTGGTCCGGCTCCTGGGCCGGTTCCGGGTCCGGGGCCGTACCCGGTTCCGTACCCGGGGCCGTACCCGGGGCCGTACCCGGGTCCGGGGACCGCCTCGGTGGCGCCTTAGCGACCAGGCCCGCGCCTGCCTCCGGCACGACGACCGCACTCGCCCTCGCCCCCGCTTCCGTCACCGCTCCCGCTCCCGCCACCGCCCCCGCTTCCGTCACCGCTCCCGCTCCCGCTTCCATCCCGGTCTCCGTCCCGGTCCCTGTGCCCATCTCCGTCTCCGCTTCCGTTCGCGTCCTCATGAGCGCCGTCCCGGCCGCTGTCCCCGCTGCTGCCCAGGTCGCCGCGCCGACACGTCGGCGATCGCGTCCGTCAGCCGCTGCAGGACCGCCTCCGTCTGTTCGTCCGTGATGACGAGCGGCGGGAGAAGCCGGACGGTGGAGCTGTGGCGCCCGCCCAGTTCCACGATCAGCCCGCGCTCCAGGCAGGCCGAACGCACCCGCTCCGCCGTTTCCGGAGCGACCGGATGAGCGCCGCACGAGTCCAACTCCCCCTCGGGGTCCACGATCTCGACCCCGATCATCAGCCCACGGCCCCGGACGTCACCGATCACCGGCAGTTCTGAGCGCAGCCCCTCCAGCCGCGCGGACATCCGGGCACCGACGACCGCCGCGCGCTCGCTCAGCCCCTCGGCGGCCACGTACCGGAGTGTCGCCGCACCCGTGGCCATGGCCAGGGTGTTGCCACGGAACGTCCCGGTGTGCGCGCCGGGCAGCCAGCCGTCGTAGTCCTGGTCGTACACGATGACGGCCAGCGGCAGACTCCCGCCGATCGCCTTCGACATGACCATCGCGTCCGGGACGATCCCGCTGTGCTCGACCGCCCAGAACGCGCCCGTACGCCCGACCCCCGTCTGCACCTCGTCCACGATCAGCGGGATCCGCCGCTCGTCGGTGATCCGCCGCATCTCCCGCAGCCAGCCGTCCGGCGCCGGCACCGCGCCGCCCTCGCCCTGCACCGCTTCGAGGATCATCGCGGCGGGTGGTACGACACCGCCGGACGGATCGTCCAGCAGCCGTTCCGTGAACGTGGCGGCCAGCTCGGCGCCGCGCTCGCCGCCGACCCCGAACGGGCAGCGGTACGGGTACGGATAGGGCAGCCGGGTCACCTCAGCCCCGCCGCCCGCGACCCGCTCCCTGATCGCGACACTGCCGGTCGCCGACAGCGCGCCCGCGGTCATGCCGTGGTACGCGCCGGTGAACGCGAGCACCCCGCGCCGACCGGTCGCGGTCTGCATCAGCTTCAGCGCCGCCTCGACGGCGTCCGTACCGGCGGGCCCGCAGAAGTGGATCCTGGCGCGGTCCGCGAAGGACTTCGGCAGGGTGGCGAAGAGCGCGTCGGTGAAGTCGTCCTTCTCCGGGGTCGCCAGATCGAGGACGTGCAGCGGCGCCCCGCTCTCCACCGTGCGTTGGATGGCCTCCAGTACGACGGGGTGGTTGTGGCCGAGTGCGAGGGTCCCCGCGCCGGACAGGCAGTCGAGATAACGGCGGCCGTCCGTCCCCTCGATCGTCATGCCCTTGGCACGGGCCGGGACGATCGGGAACGAACGGGCGTAGGTGCGGGCCGAGGACTCCCTGGCGCGCTGACGCCGCAGGATGCCCTCGGTGGCGGCGGCATCGGCGGTGGCGGCACCTGCGTTGGCGGCACCTGCGTTGGCGTTGGCGGTGGTGGCGGGCCGCCCGCTCGTGGGCAGGGTGATGGGGGGCACGGTCATGACACGGCTCCGGAGTATGGGAATGAAAGACAGAGTCGGAGTGCACAGAGTTCGGAGTGCTCAGAGCAGAGGGCGCTCGGCGACGGGGCGCCGAGGAAGGAGTGCATGGCGAACTCCCCTCCGTAGGAGCCCGTGTAAGAGAAAACGATCAAGTCGCCCTCGCGTACCCGGTCGATCGGGACATCGCGCGGAAGTGTGTCCTCGGGGGAGGGGGCTAACTGTGCGGGCACGGCCTGCTCTACCTCGGGATGGGGGGTGGGGGATGGTGCGGGGACGGTGGTGCGGGACGGAAGTGGTCGGGGCACATGCCAACCAGCTTGCGGCGTACGGGAAACGCGGCGGCTCCGGGATGCCGGACAGGCCGTCAGACGGCGCCGAGCGGGCGCACGATCATCCCGTATATGACGTATATGACGTATGCGGCGCGGATGGAGAGCATGGCCCCGTTGTCGTCGTCGTTCGCTGACGGCATGGTCCCCCCAGATCGGACTGAACTGTCGAGCACGACGACAGATCCGGCAAAGGCGAAGATAGACTTAGGTGAGCCTAACCTAATGGCTTCCTGTGGGTGTGCACGTTGGCTTCGACGCCCGTTACATGGCGTCCCCTGCGCCCCGGTACGCTCAGCGCCCCCCGGCTCGCCCGGCACCCTCAGCGCCCCCCGGCTCCCCCGGCTCCCCCGGCGTCCTCGGTGTCCCCATCGTCCCCGGATGCCGATACCGCCACCGCCGTCTTCGCCGCCTTCTCCACCAGCGAGATCCCGGCCTCCTTGCTGACACTGCCGCTCGACAGCACCGCCACCAGATAGCCGTGCCCGTCCGCCACGATCCGGCCGATGCTGTTGATGTCCCACAGCCCGGTCGCGCTCCGCGCCAGCCACCCGTTCTTCAGCCCCGTCACCACCCCGGCGGCCGACACCCCCCAGTCCTGGCCCGCCGCTATCCCGCCCATCAGGCCCTGGATGTACGTCTGCGAGCCCGCGCCCAGCGGGGAACCGGAGTCGGCGCCGAACACGGCGGAGAGAAGGGCGATCTGGTCCGCCGCCGTCGATTGCGTCAGCCCCCACAGGGGGCCGCTGCCGCCGGTCGTCGAGGTCAGACCGAGCCGCTCATTCGCCGCGTCCAGACCGTCCGCCCCGCCGATCGCCTGCCACAGGGCGTCGGCCGAGG
This sequence comes from Streptomyces sp. NPDC039430, assembly GCF_055639435.1. Taxonomy (NCBI): domain Bacteria; kingdom Bacillati; phylum Actinomycetota; class Actinomycetes; order Kitasatosporales; family Streptomycetaceae; genus Streptomyces; species Streptomyces sp. NPDC039430. Next base: position 78,065 of record NZ_JBVKAK010000005.1, read on the forward strand.
CGTTGTCGCTCACCTTGATCATCGAGGTCGCATACGACTTCTCCTGCGCGGTGAGGACCCGGCCCTGGTCCTGGGCCTTGAGCAGCAGGGCCGCCAGGATGTCGACTTTCACGATGCTGGCCGTGTCGTACGTCTTCTTCCCGGCCTGTACGCCGTAGTCCGCGCCGTCCCCGTCCTCCATGTCGAGCACCGCCACGGAGAGGGAGGCCGTCGTGGCCGCCAGGATCGGGGCGAGCTGCTCGGAGAGCAACTGATCAGGATCGGCGGCAGGCGAAGCGGCGGGGGGAGACGAGGAGGAGGGAGGCGAGGCGGCGGGAGATGAGGAGGGAGACGGAGCGGCCGGGGCGCCCGGTGTCGCCGACCACCCCGGATCACCGGACCGGGCCTTGGAATCCGCGCCGCCGCTGGACAGCGGAGGGAAGTCCATGGCCACCCAGACGACCAGGAGCAGCACGGCGACGGCTGCGGCCGCGAGCACGGGGAACGTGGCCCTCCGGTTCCTTATGGAACCGCGGGCTTCGCGGGGGGATCGGTGGCGGGACACGTGGCGGGACATGGCGTGAGGCTAGAAAGCCCGGCTGTGTCCAGAATGTGTCCCACGTTAAACCTCGATGACAATCCGGCTCGGTCATGGACAATCCGGCCCGGTCACGCGGTGAGCATGCGGCTCCAGATGTCCGTGGCCGTAACGGAACCGACGACGGGTACGGCGGTGAACGGTACGGCCGGGGCCGCCCCGTCCGACGAGCCGACCGGCGGCGCGACCGCGCCGACCTTCGCCCAGCCCCAGGACCGGAGCGCTCCCACGGCGGCCTCGTTCGCCGGGTCGACCCGCGCGGCCACCAGCGCCGCGTCCGTCCGGATCAGCAACTGCTCGACCAGCCGCGTGGCCACCCCGTCCCGTCGGTGCGCGGGCAGGACCATCAGCCCGGCGAGGGCGAAGACCTGTCCCGACACGGTCAGTTCCTCGATGTCCCAGTCCCACGGCACCTCGCCGCTCAGCGCGCGCCACCACTCCCCGGCCCGGTCCAGGACGAACCCGTACGCGTACGCCGCCGGCTTGTTCCCCCCACTGGCCACGACCATGTCGAACCCGGGCCGCTGCACATCCTCGGCGAAGGTCTCCAGAAACTCCTGCCGGTCGGGCGACTCCTCGCCGTGGGCACGGCGGTACGCCTCGACGTACACATCGGCGACGGCTTCCCGCTGCTGTTCGGCCTGCCACCGGCTCAGGCGCCGAATGAACACCTCTGCCACACGCACTCCCCCCGGCCGGAATGTCGGTGTCCATCGTCGCAGGGGGAGGACCACCACGGGAATACCCGGTCGTGAGGCGCTCCGCCCCAGCACTCCCGCTGCTTCACGGGCGCCCTCCACCTCCTCCGGAGTACGCTGGGAGCGCCGAGGGCATTCCGCGCACCCGTTCCTTGAGACGGTGCCGTTCCCGGAGATCCACAGCACCGGGCTGACGGCAACGCACCCGGAGGCGGGTCCACGTCATGAAGACGACCACTGATTTCGCGACCTCGGGGACAACAGAGTTCCCGGCCCAACCGGGAGACCGCGTACAGCCCGCCCGGCTGACTCTGGCCCCGGGTGCTCACGGCGCGGGGGCGTTCGACGGGGCCTGGTGGCCCCGGTCCCGTGACCTCACGAGGGAACTTCCCGCGCTGGCGGTCGCCATGGACGTGCCGTGGGGCCGGATCACGAACGTCCTGGTGAATCCCACTCATTGGACGGCCGTGCCGCGCAAGGTCCGACTGCCCGACCGCATGCTCCATGTGGGCTGGTTCGCGGAGCAGGATCCGCACAAGCTGATTCTTCGCTCCTACTCCACGGGGCGCTGGGATCTGCTGGTGATCCCGCCGGAGACGTCGCCGGCCATGGCGGCCCGGCTCATGGCGCGGGCCGCCGGTCCGGACAGTCCGCTGTCCGCGAGTGCGCTGATCGAGGCGGAGCGTGATCGAGGCGGGGCGTGATCGAGGCGGAGAGTGAGCGAGACGGAGAGTGAGAGAGAGGAGGCCGGGGCCTCATGAACAACTGGATCAGCGTGGTCGTGATCCTGGGCCTGATCGTCGTGGGCGTGCTGGTGATCCACCTGGTGAACGGGCAGCACAGGAATCGCATCGCCACATACAGTTTCGGCCGCTCCCTGTGGGAGCCCCCGAACGCGACCCGGCCCGAATCCGCCGGCCCCACCGAATCCGCCGCCTCGGGCGCGCACGTCGCCGACACGGACACGGAAGCGGCCAGGAGCCAGCGGAGCCACGGCCTTCAGCGGCTGAGCGGACTCATTTCGGGGCGTGATCGCCGACGTAGAAAAGCAGCCGACTGACCGACCCGGCGGACGCCTGACGTCCCGCCGCTCCCGCTGCTCCCTACAGCCCCGGTGCGGGAACCGGGGCTGTATCCGTCCCTCTTTCACCTTGCTCTGAGGTCCCCCCTGAGGTCCCACTCCAAGGTTGGTGACTTCAGGTAGTTGAACCTGTTCAGAGTGTGCCGCGCGCCCGCGGAGACCACTTCCGGCGCGCGGCGCACGGCTGTGTGGGGGTGGGGGCGGAATAGAGGCCGGGGGTGTGCCGTTGTAGGCTTCAGTTGAAGCTTCAACTAATACCCCTTCGAGAGAGCGAGAGGTGAGCGCGATGCAGTTCGGGATCTTCTCCGTCGGCGATGTCACGTCCGACCCGACCACCGGACGTACGCCGACCGAGCACGAGCGGATCAAGGCGATGGTCGCCATCGCGCGGAAGGCCGAGGAGGTCGGACTGGACGTGTTCGCTACCGGCGAGCACCACAACCCGCCCTTCGTCCCCTCGTCGCCCACCACCATGCTCGGCTACATCGCGGCCACCACCGAGCGGCTCATCCTGTCGACGTCCACCACACTGATCACCACCAACGACCCGGTGAAGATCGCGGAGGACTTCGCGATGCTCCAGCACCTGGCCGACGGGCGCGTCGATCTGATGATGGGGCGCGGCAACACAGGGCCGGTCTATCCGTGGTTCGGTGAGGACATCCGTCAGGGCATCCCGCTGGCCATCGAGAAGTACGCCCTGCTCCACAAGCTGTGGCGCGAGGACATCGTCGACTGGGAAGGCAAGTTCCGTACGCCGCTCCAGGGCTTCACCTCGACGCCCCGGCCGCTGGACGGCACTCCGCCGTTCGTCTGGCACGGCTCGATCCGCTCCCCCGAGATCGCCGAACAGGCCGCTTACTACGGAGACGGCTTCTTCGCGAACAACATCTTCTGGCCCAAGGAGCACTTCCAGAAGCTGATCCGTCTCTACCGGAAGCGGTACGCGCACTACGGGCACGGCACCCCGGAGCAGGCCATCGTCGGTCTGGGCGGCCAGGCGTTCATCCGGAAGAACTCGCAGGACGCGGTACGGGAATTCCGTCCGTACTTCGACAACGCGCCGGTCTATGGGCACGGCCCCTCCCTGGAGGACTTCACGGAGCAGACGCCGCTGGTCGTGGGCAGCCCGCAGGAGGTCATCGAGAAGACGCTGGCCTTCCGTGACTACTTCGGCGACTACCAGCGCCAGCTGTTCCTGATGGACCACGCGGGGCTGCCGCTGAAGACCGTGCTCGAACAGCTCGACCTGCTGGGCGAGGAGGTCGTACCCGTACTGCGCAAGGAGTTCGCGGCCCTGCGGCCGGCCGGGGTCCCGGACGGTCCTGTCCACCCGGCCGCCGTCACGTCGGTGAAGGAGGAGGTCTGACGATGGAGCGTACGAGCGGCATCACGCGTGCGAGCACGGTGGCGTCGGCGAGCACGGTGGCGCCTGCGAGCGCGGTGACGCGTACGAGCAGCGTGACGCGTACGAGCGGTTCCCGGCCGTTGCGGCTCGTCGCCGTATCGGCGGGGCTGAGCAAGCCGTCCTCGACCAGGCTGCTGGCCGACCGGCTGACGGAGGCGACCAGCCGTGAACTGGCCGACCGGGACCGGAAGGCCGAGACCGAGGTCGTCGAACTGCGTGATCTGGCTGTCGAGATCGCGAACCACCTGGTCACCGGCTTCCCGGCGCCCGCGCTGAGCGCGGCTCTTGAGGCGGTGACCGGGGCGGACGGGCTCATTGTCGTGAGCCCGGTCTTCGCCGGCTCGTACAGCGGACTGTTCAAGTCGTTCTTCGACCTGATCGAGCCGGACGCGCTCGCAGGAACGCCCGTACTGCTCGCCGCGACCGGCGGTACCGCGCGTCACTCGCTCATGGTGGAGCACGCGATGCGTCCGCTCTTCTCGTACCTGCACGCGCTCACCCTCCCGACGGCCGTCTTCGCGGCGACCGACGACTGGGGCGCGGGTGCCGACGTGTACGCGGGCGGGCTGCCGGCCCGGATCGACCGGGCCGGTGGCGAGTTCGCCCGGCTGCTGCGGGGGCTGACACCCGCGACGAACGGTGACGTGGACGACGTCGACGAGATGGACGAGGTGGACGAGGTAAACGACGTGGATGAGGTGGACGACGCGGACGACGTGGTGCCCTTCGAGCGCCTCCTCGCGAACCTTAAGTAGATTTGCCCCACGGGAAAAGCAGGACAACAGCGAAAAATCAATCAGCAGGAGGAACGCCATGAGCGGCACCATCGTGGTCGGCGTCGACGGTTCGGAGCCCTCACTGAAGGCGCTGCGCTGGGCCGTACGGCAGGCGAAGCTGACCGGTGACGAGGTGGGCGCGGTGATCGGCTGGGAGTACCCGGCCACCGGCTGGGCGGGCATGCTGCCGGGAATGCCGCCGGAGTTCGAACCGGAGCAGCTGGCCTGGCAGATCCTGGACGAGGCGCTGGACCGGACGCTGGAGGCGGATGTCGCGGCCGTGGTCGAACGCCGCGTCGTCAGCGGTCCCGCCGCGCAGGTCCTGCTGGACAGCTCGGAGGGCGCCTCCCTCCTGGTCGTCGGCGACCGAGGGTACAGCGGCTTCAAGGCCGCCCTGCTCGGCTCGGTCAGCCTGCATGTCACGCAGCACGCGAAGTGCCCGGTGGTCGTGGTGCGGGGCGAGTTCACCGAGGATTGACGAAACCACCGCTCCCTCCGGGTGAGTACGGCGCGCGAGGTGTGGTTGTGCGCCGGGTGTGCCCCGTTCACGTCGAGTTCGCTGCCGTGAGCGCCCTGCGGCTTGGGCATCGAACAGCCATGGCATTGCGACGGAGACCCCGTACTACCAGTGAGACCACCAGAGGGACGGCGAGCACGGCGGGCACCGAGAACACGGCGCGCGACGAGAACACGGCGGGCGCGGAGAGCACGGTGCGCGCAGAGCCCGAGGGGCGGGTGGAGTCGTCCGAGTCCGAGGAGATGCTGTTCGGCGGGCCGCTGCGGTACGACATGGGCTGGAACAAGCATGACGACGCCCTCCTCCAGCTCAGCTTACGATCCATGGTCACGCGGCTGCCTCGGCTGATCGGTACGACGGCCCGCTTGGCGTGGGAGGCGGACAGGACCGCCCTGCGCCTGGTGACCTGCGCGGAGATCGGCCGGGGGGTCAGCCAGGCGGTCGGGCTGATCGCGGTGAACCGCGTCCTCGGACATCTCCTGGGCGACGGCACCACCGCCGAGCGGCTCACGCACGCCGGTCCGGCGCTCGCCGTCGCCGGTGGGACGGCGCTCGCCGGCGCGGTGCTGCGGGCCCTGTCCACGGCCGGTACGGGGCAGCTGGAGCCGAAGGTCGAACGGGTCGCCACCGAGCGGTACTTGTCACATACCGCCAACGTCGAGCTGGAAGCGGTCGAGGACGACGAATTCCACAAGCTCCTCGACAGCGCCCAGTACGGCGCCAGTTCGGCCCGGCGGATGGTGCGGTACTGCCAGAACGTACTCAACGCGCTGATGTCGCTGATCGCCGCGGCCGGCGTTCTCGCCGTGCTGCACCCCCTCCTGCTTCCGCTGCTCATCGCGATGACGCTGCCCAGTGCCTGGGCGGCCCTGTCGATGGCGCGGCGCCGGTACATCTCCTTCCAGGCGTGGGTGCAGCACTCACGGGCGGGGAGTCTGATCAGTCATCTGCTGATCTCCACCGACGCGGCGCCGGAGATACGGGTGCACAACGTCGGACCGTTCCTGCTGCATCACTTCCGCGAGATGTCGCGGTCGCAGGAGGCGGAACAGCGCAGGCTCGCCCGACTCGAAGCCCGTACGGGGCTGATCGCCGCCGGATGGACCGGGCTGGCGGCGGCCGCCGCGTACGGCACGCTCGGCGGGCTGCTGTGGACCGGCGCGATGGCGCTCTCCGTCGGCGGCACCGCCGTACTCGCCATCCGTACCGGCTCCTCCAGCCTGGAGAACCTCGTGCTCCAGGTGAACTCCCTGCACGAGGAGAGCCTGTTCGTCGGGGATCTGCACCGGCTGTGCGAGGAGGCCGTCGAGCGCGCGATACCGGTCGGCGGGCTTCCGCTGCCCGAGAAGCCGGAGGAGATCACCTTCGAGGACGTCGTCTTCACCTACCGGGGCAAGGACAACAAACGCGCGCTCGACGGCGCCAGCCTGACCATCCCCGCCGGCCGGATCGTCGCGCTGGTGGGGGAGAACGGCAGCGGCAAGTCCACGCTGGTCAAGCTGTTGTGCGGGCTCTACCAGCCGGACTCCGGCCGCATCCTGTGGGACGGGGTCGACGCGGCGGAGGCCGACCGGCGGGAGCTGGTCTCGCGGGTCGCGGTGGTGGGCCAGGACTTCTACCGGTGGCCCTTCACCGCCACGGTGAACGTCAGCATCGGACGGCCCGACGTGCCGTTGAGCCGGGAGCGGCTGGACGAGGCCGTACGGTACGCGGGGGCCGAAGAGCTGATCGCCGAGCTGCCGCGCGGCTGGAAGACGCTGCTGGCCAGGGGGTACAAGGGCGGGCATCAGCTGTCCGGCGGGCAGTGGCAGCGGATCGGCCTCGGCCGCGCGCACTACCGCGCCGGCCAGATCCTCATCGTCGACGAACCGACCTCGGCGCTCGACGCCAAGGCCGAGCAGCAGCTCTTCGAGCAGATCCGCAGCCTGGCCGACTCCGGCCAGACGATCATCCTCATCACACACCGGCTCGGCTCGGTGCGGGCGGCCGACCTGATCCATGTCCTGGACAAGGGACGGGTCGTGGAGAGCGGCACGTTCGCGGAGCTGCTGTCGGACGAGGCCGAGGGCCCGAAGGTGTTCCGCGGTCTGTACCGGATCCAGGCGGCACAGTACGCGGCCGACACCCCGGCGGCCTCGTCCGTCCCGTCCCAGATCCCGGACTAGCGGGCGCGGTGCGGGCCCAAGTCGTGCAGGACGCTGCCGAGTTCATCGAGGGTGAGAGGTGGTGCGGGAAGTGGTACGGCGGCGGGGGCCGCGCGCAGGCCGTCGAGGAGGAGGGCGAGATAGCGGCGCCAGGCGTCCGGGGCCGTGGTGGTCAGGGCGGGCACGGCGCGGCCGAGCGCGGCCAGGCTGAAGAGCAGGTCCTCGGTGGTGACGTCGCGTCGCATCGTCCCCTGCCGCTGGGCGCGCGCGAGGAGGAGGCCGATGGTCTCCCGGTTCTCGGCATGGAGGGCTTCGAGCGAGGGCACGCCCCGTACGCCGGTGGTCATCAGGTCGTTGGCCCCGCGATCGGCGGCCAGCCCCGCGAAGATCGACGAAAGATACGTCGTGAGCCCGGCCCACGCGTCGTCACTCAGCCGCGCCTCCTCACCGGCGCGCTGGGTGTCACCGAGGGACTCGCGGAAGACGGCCTCGATGAGCGCGGCCCGGTCGGGGAAGTGCCGGTACAGAGTGGCGTTGCCGACGCCGGCGCGACGTGCGATCTCGTCCAGCGACGCATCGAGCCCCTGCTCGGCGAACACATCCCGGGCGGAGGCGACCAGCAACTCCCGATTGCGCTGGGCGTCGCGCCGCAGAGGCGCCGACTTCGCCGCCGGTTTCCGCTCGCTGACTCCCATGACCACCCTTCCCAAGAAAGCGTGGAGCGCTCCCCGATTCAGATGCTACCGTGGAATCGTTAAACGGGGGATGCTCCCCGGTTCGCGCGGGGGTGCGGTAGTCCATGGCGAACCGGGGAGTTCGACATCGGCTGGGGCGACGCGGCTCCGACTCGGGGGTGCTGGTGTGGGCGGGACGCCCGGATTCCTATGAGGTTCGGGGCTTCGGCTGGGGGTGAGGGCCGAGGGGTAGTCGGGGTGACCCGGTGCGCTTGATGGCGGGTGGGGGCCGCCCCTTGGGTTTCAGTGTCGCGGCTCCGGGTCGGGCGTCAAGGGCGCTCCTTCGTCGCGTCGGCTGCGCCGATTCCGCTTCGCTCCACCCTTGACTCCCGCCCCTGCACCGCAAGTGCTGCTTTGAGGGGGGCGGCCCGGGGGTAGACCGTACACCCTGGGAGCTGGGAAATCAGCAGGTCAGACGGTACGCGTTGGCGTTCGGGGCAGCAGGAAGCCCCGCCCGGTTGGTGGTTCGGACGGGGCTGCCAGGTATTCGGCTACGCGGTGGTCGGCAAGCGTTTCCCGTGGATCACTTCCGGTCCGTAGTCAAAGCCGTCCAGGGCGAACGCAAGCGTCCCGCGCCGAACTGCCTGTTGCTGCCTGATCTGGATCAGATCTTCGTAGTAAGCGCGGATCACGGGCCCGTCATCCTCAATGACCAGCGTTGCGCGCTCGGTCACGTGCCGGGGGGTTGTTGTGGGCCACGGGCGGTCCCATGGGTTGCGTGCAGGTGCCGGAGCCTGAATGGGCTCTACAGGCGCTGAGGACTTCCCGGAGGTTGCACGGCGACTGCCCGATGCGGGCAGCAGTACGGCAAGGATGATGCGAAGGCACGCCAGGATGGCGCGCGCGATAGAGTGGCGCACGGCGACAGCTCCTCAAAGTGATGTCGTCCACGGCCCCGGGAGTGTTGGTAGCACTCGCCGGGGTTCCTTGTTTAGTTGTTTCAACGGACGTTAGCACGGGGCCTGTTGAGAGCCCCGCCCTATCCGTCAGACGGGGGAGGGACACAGATAGGGTGGGTCCGTTTGCCCTGTCCGACCACTGGGCACCCCATGCACTTCATGGCCGGACGGGAGTCTCCTTGCCCGGAATCGAACCGGGGGCCTGGATACGCGACACCGTGGCCGGTGTCCCAGGGCTCTGCCACTGAGCTACAAGGGGTGGGGCGCGTTCCCGCCGCCGGGTTGCGACGGGGCGCGTTCGTGCTGGTTATTTACGCCGTGCGCTTTCGTTTTTGATGGTGTTCCGGACTCGCTGCATCTCCGCGTTGGAAGACGTGCCAGAGGCCAACCGCTTCACGACGTCGCCCAGTTCCTCATCAGGAATGTCGTCGCTGTCGGAAGGAGGAGGGGGATTGGTCATTCGTCGCTTCCTTGTCTATTTCTTAGCTTCGGATTTCACACGCCGAGTCCAACGGGGATTGCCACCACGGGAGCGGAAATCCACCCCCGCCCCTTCCAGCATCCGGTGCACGAAGCCGTAAGACCTTCCGGTCTCATCGCATATCGCCCGGATGGAAAGACGATCTTTCAGGTACCACTTCTTCAGCAGTTGGGCCGCCTCTTCCCGCTCCTGAGGATTGAGCCGCTTTCTCTTCTGCCAAAGTTTTGCGATCTTGGGGTTCCGGTCCTGCATCGGCTGGAGTGCTCCGTTTGTTGTCAGAGTGACGTGATGAGGGATGGTCATGCCCGCCCCTGCCGGAGGTTCTATCGAACGCTGGGGAAGCATAAATAGTTGTTCGGCAGGGGCGGAGATTTGGGGTTGAGTCCCCTCCCCTTCCGGATCGACCCATACTCGGGGGAATCCGGGACTTCCATCGGAAGGGGAGGGGGGTCTATAGGTGGCCGTTGACGCCCGCGACGACGATAAAGATGCTCGCTGCTGCGACCATAATGGCGGCCAGTGCGCCCACGCATTGCGGCCCGTATTTCAGGGTGCCGCGCATGATGAGGGATCTCATGAACACTCCAGGCATCCGGGGCAGTTGACGGCGCGGTGCCACTCGTCCCACTCACCCAACTTCGCCTTGGCGAGTGACCATCTATCCAGCTCCGCGCCCGGAACGGCGCCACAGTCGGGCGCTCCGCCCTGCCAAATGTGCGACCCCGGTTTGATGCGGGTCCCGCCGCGCATTCGGTGAACGGTCCTCACGTCGCCCGGCAGAGTGCCCGGAATCCCGTCGTCAGCCTGGGTGGTCATTCGCTTACTCCTTCGCCGGGTGAGGGCCCCCTGAAGATCCGGTCAAAATCCTCCGGATTATCCAGTCGGGCCAACTGGCATTGGATTGCATGCGCTTCGAGGATCTGGAGCTGAGCCAATGTACGACCCAGCTCCTTCAGTGCTGCCTTCCGGCACCGCCGGAGGGCCCGCCTCTGCCTGAGCCCGCGCAGGTACTCCCAGAGGCTCAGGCTCACCACTCCTCACCGATCCTCGGAACGGATGCGATCAGGAGCCCGGTTTCAACACGCCGCAGGAGAAGGCGAGTAGGCAGCGTGTACCCGCCACGGGGGACCCAGCGGGGTGCCAGTCCCCAGACTCCGCCGGCTGCTATCAGCGCGTGCAGCTGGTCCGCGTCACTGGGCATGGGGGACGCGCGCTTCCGGGTCACGTCCGCTCCTCTCCGTAGCGGTTCCACTACCGGGGTGGGTCAGACTGGCCTAGAGTCGGGATGTCTTCAACTGGCCAGGCACGAAGGAAGAGTTAGGGGATCGCGTGGTCAACCGCAAGGAACTGAACCCCGAGAGCAGCCCGCGAGCGGCTTTTGGGGCCCGAGTGCGGCAGTTGAGGGAGGATCGTGGCTGGAGTCAGGAGGAGCTAGCCGGGCGTGTGGAATATTCCAGTGTGCATATTTCCGCCATTGAAACTGCCCGCAAGCCTCCGACTCTTCCCTTCGTGCGCAAGCTCGATCTTGCCTTCGGTACTGCTGGAACAGCCGATTCGTTCGAACGCGAGTGGCGCGAGATCCGGCATGGGAGCTTGTTGGAGGGATTCCCGGAGTACGTGGGACATGAGGCGCGGGCCGTGGAGATCCGGCTCTATGAAGTCGGCGTCATACCTGGTCTGCTCCAAACGCCGGAGTATGCGGCGACGTTGGAGGCGGACGCCGTGCGCCGGGAGGCAATCACCCCCGAGCAAGCCAGCGAGCGAGTTGCGTTGGTGGCGGAACGACAAGCCACACTTACTCGTTCCCCGTCACCCCAAATCTTCACGGTGCTGGATGAGGGGTGCATCCTTCGGCCGATGGGTGATCCAGCGATCATGGATGCCCAGTTCGCCCGGTTGCTGGAGTTTGCTGAGCTACCCAACACCGTGCTTCAAGTCGCCCCGTTCAGCATGGGGGCGCGTCGGCCGTTCAGCCTGCCCATCACGGTGCTGACGTTGCCGGACCGCTCGCTCTTGTCGTACGCCGAGTCGACGCAGCAGGGCCATCTTGAGCGGGAAAGTACGGCGGTGGTGCCGATACTGACGGCCTACCATCAACTACAGGCCGAAGCGCTGTCGCAGGCGGAATCCGTAGCCATGATCGAACAGTTACGAAAGGGCGGCACCCCGTGACAACCGACTCCCCCCGTTGGTACAAATCCTCGTACAGTGGCAACGGTGGCCAGTGTGTAGAAGTTGCCGTTAACCTCGTCGCCTCACGGGGTGTTGTCCCCGTCCGCGACTCCAAGAGCCCGAGCGGTCCCACCCTGAACGTTCCCGCTGGTGCGTTCGCCTCCTTCGTGGAGGGCATCAAGGACGGAGAGTTCGACGCCGTGTGATGCGGTACCCCGTGCACTTCTAACCAGAGCCCCGCCACTTCACCCCGGAGCGGCGGGGCTTCTAGTTGCCATTCCCGCATACGCGAAAAGCCCCCGCACACGTCCCCCTGGGGGAGACGAGCACGGGGGCTCTGTGAGGCGATCAGCCGTTCAGGACTCCGGTAAGGCGAGCGGCAGCCTTACCGCCGAACATGGCGAGTCCACAATAGAAATCAATCCGGGTTCGGTACACCGGCTTTTCGTGAGCCTCACCCAAATCGGTTGCCTGAATCCCGCCGTTGGTGAGACCGGTTACCCCGGTGTCCGCCTCGGAAGCACCGAAACGGACGGCGTACATGTCGCTGGTCTCCTTACCATCTTCACCAGCCGTAAGCGGGATCACGTCCGTACCGTCGAGATTCTGGCCGGCATCCAGGAGGGGAATCCCGTTCCATGTGGGAGCAAGTTTTCCCCCGATCTCGCTCATGAGAAGTTCATTGCCGCCCAGTCGCCGGAATCCAGACTTGATCTTGGCGATTATCTCACTGTTGGTATAGATGGCTCCGTTCGCTCCGCTGAGTCCGCGAACCCGACCAACCAGGGAATCCAACGCATCAAAGAACGCGTATCCATCCGCCACAGGGGAAGTCCCCCCGGCATCGACCACCTGTGATCCAATCAGTCTCTTCCGGAGACCGTCGAAACCTTTCGGGTTGACCATGACGTCACCATTGAAGAACTGATCGGAGAAATGAATTGACGCAGCCTTGATTTTCATGTGCGTGTGAATGGCGCGCTGTTCATTGAGATTGCTTCGCGTCTGGACAATGAATTTGTCGGCATCCGCATCACCGCCGAGGATGGCAAGGGTTTCAATGCGTTGATTAACCGCACCAACACTCTCCGGGTATGCCTCGTTCACGGCCCGGAAGGCAACACCCGGCAGCTTGGATTCTTCGTTGTACTTGTACGCGCTCCCCTGAACGTCGATAAGCGGCAGCCGATCAAGGATCGGCGATTCCTGAATGAACATTTCGATGACGCCAAGCTTGAGCATGTCCTGAGTGAGCTTGGCTGATTCAGCGAGCGTAAGAGCCATAGTCGTTTCTCCTAGTTGTCTTCAGTGTGGTTGACGAGTCGGCGATCAATCCCAGATATCCGAATCCTCATCATCGGATTCCGGCGCTGTAATAGCGGCTCGCGCACTCGGCGAAAGACCTAATTCGCGGATGTACCGGGCAAGCTGCGTCCGGTACTGCGCTGCGATGGTGGCCGCACCGTTCTTCACCGTTCCGCGCTCTGCGGTCACCATGAGCCCGCGTTCCGAAAGGTCCCGCTCCGCCTGGTCGATACGAGCCACGCACACGCACAGGTCTTTCACGCTCGCGTGGTCCACTTCGCCTATACCGGCAGCCACTTCCAACACCGGCACAACGCGCCGCCATTCTTGCGATGCGACTTCCCGGCATCGTGCGTTGGCCGTTTCCACTTCGGCAAACGGCGAGGGCGCGAACACTCCGGACCAGTCCGGTTCGGCAAGGATCGCGCGAGGGATTACCACTCCCTCTTTGATCGGTGTCTTTGACGGGTTTCCCTCCCGCACCCGCTGGACAGCAGATGTGGGCCGGTATCGGTCAGCCACGAATTCTCACCTTCCTGCTGGTTCAAAAGGCCGCCCAAAAACGCCTACAGCTCCGGCAAGAGTTTTTCTCCTCCCTGCCGTGCAATCTCAGGAGGGGAAGGGGGCACCCGCCCTGGTCAGAAAGGCGGACGCTCGCCGGATTCACGACGGGAACGAGCTTCCGCAGCAAATCCACCAGGCTGTTTGCGTGCGGTCTCGCGGTTATGGCACGACGTGCACAGCGGACGCAGATGCTTCGCAGCATCCGGATTCGCGGCACCCTGTACAAGCAACAGCCGTCGCGACAGTGGGAAATGGTCTGCCACCGACGCGCCACGACCGCACAGCACACACCACGGGTTCGCGTACAGGTACGCGCGGCGGATACGCGGCCAAAGGCGCCCGTACGCGCTCGTCCCCGGTGTCACACGCTGCGCGGTCGCTTCCCTCTCGTGAGCCGCACAACGGCCACCAGTGGTCAGCTCGGGGCACCCGGGGACAGAGCACGGGGGGCGGGGCTTACGGGGCATGGGGGGTGTCCTCGACCACGGGGGCGGTACTCACGACCAGCACGTTGCGGGGCGGGGCAGCAGCGAGAGCAGCACACACCGCCCGGAGCCGTTCAACGTCCTCGGGCCCGTGGTCGTACGCCTCACTGAGCCACCCCATGGGCACCCCCGAACTCGGTATCGGTCTTGAGCTGGTGGCACAGGTGGCACAGCACTTGCACGTTGCTGTCCACGTCTTCACCGCCGAGGGCGAAGGGCCGCACATGGTCCACGTCCACTCCGTCTGCGGGGAAGTCGCCCAAGCACCAGTCGCACCAGGCCGAACCCCGTTCCTGCACTCGCCGGCGGAGCCTCGCAGCAGCGTCCCGGCGGTTCGCCCGTCGCCTGCCCCGCGCTCGTCGGGAACGGACGTTCGGTCGCCCCTCGTACGCCCCGTGATGCGTCTTGCAGCGGCCCCGATGGGTGGCGGGCTCAGTGCAGTCGATACAGCGCATGTGCGTCCCCCTGGTGGTGGTCGTCGTTACGTGCCCACCTCGGAACTCCGCGGCCGACATCCCCGAGGGGCCGGTACCGCGCACCTCTACCGATTGGGTCAGGTGGGCATGTTCGTTGTTCTCGCCGGGTCGGGTCGGTCCGGACACGGTGGGGACCACACGGGCTTGCAACCCCGTTCTGCGACTCGCGGACGAGCCGGTTGCCTGCGGGTGGTGTGGTCCCCGCGCTCTGCCACACGACCCCAGCGGCCACCCCGAGCGGGTGCGTGGTGCACGGGCAGAGCTGGTGAGAGTCGGGCACTCAGTCCGCCGTTTCCGGGCTGGTGGGGTGCGCGGTAACCCGCTCTCACTGTGTTGTGGGGACCAGCGAATTCCCGTTCCCGTCGTACGGTGAACTCGGTTCGCTCGGTCCCTCACTGTGGTGTGGGGACCATCAGATTCCCGAGGGCCGGACCATGACGGAATGACGGTTCGGATGCCGGTTTGGTTTTTCCTTAAGTTTTCTATGTGCATTCAAAAAAGTAGGTAGAAACGTCATTCCGTCATGGCTCACCCGCTGGTCGGCGGAACCGCGTACGTCCGTCTGCGGACATGCGAAAGCCCCGGGCGGTCACGGGACCTCCCGGGGCTGTCTCGGGCCGACAGGGCTGTTATGCGGCTTGCTCGAACTCGTCTGCGTCGGGCTCGGCGCCTTCCGGGGTTGCCCACACGATGGTCACGCGCTCGTCACCGTCGAACTTGCCTCCCTGCTTGGGGGACTTGGTCACGGTCACGCGGTCGATGGCGAGGGCCAGGAGGTCTTGTCTCATGCCGGGGTCGGCGTCCTCCCACACCTTCAGCGCGTGACCGTTGACGACGAACGAGACGTCAACGCGGCTGTCTCCGGTGAGTTCGCGGATGCGTGCCTCGGCGGCATCGAGGCGCTTTTCCGCAGCGACCTTGTGAGGGATGCGGTACCGCGCCGAGCGGCCGGTGTAGAAGTCGGCGGCGTCGTCCGCGTGGAAGGCGTCCAGCTTGGCTTGCGCTGCCTTGAGTTCCGCCCGCGCATCCCTGATCTCCTGCGTCTCGTCCGGGCGGGTGAGCGCCTGCCAGCGTTCGGCCACTGCGATCATCAGGTCGTCGTCATCGTCCGCGCCGTGGAGCCGTGCGGCCCATGCCTCGACGATGTACCGCTCCAGCGGGGGGCGGGAAGCGGACGCGGGCCTGGTGCAGGCTCCGCCGCCTGAGTAGTACTGGCACTCGTATGACCCGCCGCCGTAGGACATCGCGTGCCCGCAGTCCGCGCACCGCAACAGCCCGGTGAGCGGGTGGACCCGGCGCCCTGTCTGGGGCTCGGCGGTGTTGAACAGTTGATGTCCGGAGACGAGCCGGCGGGCCCGTGCGGCGAGATCGGCGGGGATCATCTGCGGCAGGACATCGTCTGTGACACAGCGGACCCGCTCACCGTCCGGGTTGAGGTAGTGGGCAGGGACCTTCCCCGCGTTCGTGAGGGTGAGCCACCCTTCGTAGACGGGGTGCACGAGGATGGCCCGGATGGTGGCACCGGTCCATGCCTTACCGGTGGCGGACACGATCCCTTCGGCGTTGAACGCGCGGGAGAGAGCGCGCGCCGATATGCCCTCGGCGATCCCGTTGTAGATGCGCACGACGACTTGCCACGGCGTGATTTCCCGCTTCCCCTTGACCAGGCAGATATAGGGGGTGTGGTCCGGGGACAGCTTGCGCGTGGCGGGGTCGGCGACCAGGCCGAACGGGGCCCTCGCAAGCCAGCGCCCTTCGTTGCGCTGCTTGGCCTTGGTGCTGCGGACGTTGTGTGACAGACGCTGCGAGTACTCACGCGCGTTCTCCGCACGGTCGATGATCCAACGGCGGTCGCGCTCGTCCATGGAGTCAAGACGTTCGTAGTCGAAGATGACGCGGGCCTTGCCGAGGATCGGTACGACCGCTTCGGCGCCTTTGCGGCTGAATCTGTCGAGCGCGTACACCCACAGACAGGTCACTTCACCGTTGAGTACGGCGTCCATGGCCGCGTCGTACTTCGGGCGCTTCACGTCCGACCAGGCGGAGAGGTTTTCCTTCCACACCTTGCGGACGCGGTAGCCGTTCTCCTCGGCCCACGCACGGCCCCGCTCTTCCTGCGCGCGGATGCTGAGTGCCCTCTCACCCTCGCGCACGACCTTGGACTTTCTGAGCAACAGGTCCACTTCGGGGCGGTTGTCGCATGCGGCGGGGACAGGGGCTGTTCCCCGTTCGATGGTCTTCTTCATGGTCCCTGTGGGGACCAGCGAGTTCCCGCGTGCCTTGACCGGTGTGACTGTCGCCATGGGACACCCCTTGTGACCAGCGGAAACGGTCCGCTACCCGAGCAAGTCCCAGAGTGTTGGACCTACTGGGGGAGGGGTCCCCGGGGAAGCTCCCTTGTTGCGGGGGTCCGGTTGCCGACTGCCGGTCGGTGGGCCCTGCGGGGCTGCGCAGCAGTGGTGTGGGGCGGCCCGGCCCCGGCTCAGCGGGTTGCCCCCGGTGGGTGGCTGGGATTCATGCCCCGCTGGTGAGGGTGTGTGGGTGGTGGGGTGGGTGTGACTCAGGGGGCGATGAGTGGGCCCCTGGGAGACCGTGATGTGCCGTGGGGCCAGGTTAAGTGGACACGGGACGCATCACCGGTCCGAGGACCCTCCAAAAGGCCCGCCAAACTGGGGCATAGGGGGCGGGTGGCCCTCTCATCTGCCTCGGGCTGCAGAAGCAGCCGACAACGGGCCCTCACCAGCGAGGCATGCAGCCCAACTACCCACCCACATCAGCTCGCTGAGCCGGTGCCGGGCCGCCCCACTCCACTCCTGCGCCCCCACCCACCGAGCAGCGGTCGGCAACGGACCGGCCCCCACCCACGGATCCCCTCCGGGGACCCCTCCCCCGGGCCGCCCCCCTCAAAGCTGCACTTGCGGTGCAGGGTTGGGTGTCAAGGGTGGAGCGAAGCGGAATCGGCGCAGCCGACGCGACAAAGGAGCGCCCTTGACGCCCGACCCGGAGCCGCGACACTGAAGCCTCAGGGGCGGCCCCAACCCGCCATCAAACCCCCCGGCCCACCCCGACTACCCCTCGGTCCTCACCCGCAGTCGAAAAGCCCACCCCCACCAGCGGGGCATGAAGCCCAACCACCCCCCACGGCCAGACGCCGAGCCGGAGCCCCGCCGCCCCACTCCACCCCCGCGCAGCCCCGCAGAGCCCATCCACCCGCAGGCCGCGAACAGACCCTGTCCACGAACCCAGGGAATCGCGGGCGTTCCATTCACACGAACAGGAATGCCGACGCCGTCGCCGCGCCCAGGGTCGCTCCGGCGATCGTCTGGGCGAGGGTGTGGTACTTCAGGGCTACGCGGGACCAGCACACCGCGATGGTCATGGCGTACCCGAGCAGCCACCAGGGGGAGTGGACCGCGGCGAGCAGTGCCACGACCCCCGAAGCCACCGCCGCGTCCACCGAGATCTTCCAGACGGTGTTGATGGCCAGGAGCAGGACCGTCATCGCCCAGAGGCCGAGCATCGAGACGAGGATGCCCGCCGGGGCGTTGCCGAGCAGCATGATGACGGAACCGGTGCCGATGGAGCCGAGGATGACGAAGAAGATCGGCGCGCGCTTCGTACGGTCGACGACATGGCGGTCGCCCCAGGTGCCCCGCTTGCGTTCCCACTCGATGTAGCCGGCGGGTATCAGCCCGGCGCACAGGGCGGCGAGCAGGCCCCAGGGCAGGCCGGTCCAGTCCCGCGCGGCGGCGAGGCCGATGGCGAGCATGCCCACCAGCAGGACGTTGCGGGGCTGGAAGATGTCGGTGACGGTGCGGGCCGTGGTGACGGTGCCGTCCGCCGGGGCGGTGGTGGTCATGCGGTTCTTTCTGTCGATGTGCTGGTCTGCTTGGACCGAGGGGACCCCGCGCCGTCCGTGGCTTCCGCACCGTTCGTGCCGTCCGTGCCCTCCCTGCCGTTCGTGCCGTCCGTGCCCTCCATGTCGTCCATGATGTTCAGGACGCGCCGGGTCCGTTCGGGGGTGATCGTCTTGAACGCGGCGGCCACGCGCACCAGTCGGGCCACCTCGCCGTCCTGGTCGACGGCGTGGTTCGGCTCGATGGCCGCGGCCCGGCCGGCGGGCGCGCCGTCGGCCTTCGCGGTGAGGGCCGCCTTGATCCAGAGGGCGTCGGCGAGCGGCCCTGCCCGCCGCTCCTCGCCGGAGTCTCCACCGGAGCCGCCGGAGTCCCCGACGGAACGCCCGCCGGAGTCACCGGCGGAGTCGTCCGCCGAGGCCCGCTTCGCGGCCGGGTGCAGGCTGTCCGGTACGTAATGCCGCAGCTTCTCGACCGCGTCCGCGATGTCGGCGGCCCATCGGTCGATCCGGAGATCCGCGGGGGTGTCGAACCGCGTCAGTTCGCGCGGCAGTGAGGCCGGCGGGGCGAAGGGCTGGTCGGGGAAGGCCGTCATCAGTTCGCGCCACAGCGGGTGCAGCCGCGTCTGCGCCCGCCACAGCTTCGCGCGGCGCCAGCCCTTGCTGAACGCGGGCAGGGACGCGCCCAGCGCGAAGAAGGCGAACAGTACGAGCTGCGCGGCCTCGGTGACCTCGTCGAAGGTCCGCGCGAACGTCTCACTGGGCTGGTCGACGACGCTGACCCACATGAACAGCGTCCGGCTGACGGTGTATCCGACGCCGATGAACATGGCGAACGTCATCATGCCCAGCCCCACGCGCAGATGACGGAGCCGCGTGTCGAGGGTCGCCAGCGCCCACTGGTAGGCGCAGACGGCGGACGCCGTGCCCAAGTAGAGATAGAACACGCTCATATAGAGCGTCGCGCCCCACTGGCCGGCGTGGTCGGAGACGAAGCGGTCCGAGGGTACGGAGCGGTCGACCACGGTGAAGAAGAGCACGGTCAGCAGGATCAGCGTGGCGACGGACGCCTTGGCCGCCACATGCTGGATCAGCCGGGCGAACCGTACGTGCCGGGGGATTTCCCCGTCGTCCGGGTACCGCCCGTAGATCGCGACGATGTAGCTGAGAATCGCCAGGATCGCGATGGTCGCCGTGTAGTGCTTGATCAGTACGGAGAGATCGGTGACGGGGCTGTTGTTGAGCCCGATGCGTACGATCTCGGTCTTGGTCCACAGGGCGATGGCGAATCCGGCGTAGCACCCCCACAGAGCCCGTCGCCGTTTGTCCTCCTCATCTCCCCACAGCGCGGCCGGCATCCGCCACAGGGCGACGGCGGTCATCAGGCCGGCTATGAGGTATCCGGCGAGGTCGAGCGGGGTCACGGGGCGCTTCTCATGGGGTGAGTCCTTGCGGGTGGGGGGATTTCCGGACTTCCGGCGGTTGCCCGGTCACGTACGGCGGAAGAAGCCGCCGCCGCGGCGGCGGTGGGCGACCGGACGCGAGAGCGAGTTGGCCAGCCGGCCCACCATGTCGTCGCTCGTGACGTCCCTGGCCATGCGGGGGATGAGCGAGGCGCCGAACTCGGCCACCCGCTCGTCATGGGTGTCGTACTGCGCGCGGGCCTGGATGGGGCCGCCCGACTCGAAGGCGTCGGTGATCGCGGGAGGGAACTCCGGCGGATCGTCCGCGGCGAGGACCCGGCTGATCAGCGAGGCGTCGAAGACGGGCAGCAACTGCCGCAGCTGGGCCTCGTCGAGCGTGGTGCCGTGGTCGAACCACTCATGGCACAGCTCGTGCAGGATCACGTGCTGGGTCTGGTACGCGGTCGGGCGCCGGCGGTAGAGGACGAAACTGGTGTCGCCCGACTTGAGGCGAAGTCCGCACGCGGCGTTGAGCCGGGCCAGCCGGTCGGGCAGTTCGTGGAGAACGATCGTCCGGCCCCGGGCCGCTTCCATGTTCGCCACCAGCGTCGCGACGCCGAAGGGCGTGGGGATGGGGAGATCGGCCAGTCCGGCTTCGCACTCTCTCCGCAACTCGCGCATGGACATGGGGGCCTCTTGATCGTCATCGCACATGCGTGTGACGTGCGGTCGGATTCTAGCCAACAGCCAGGCGAGCGCCGCTACTACAGCTCCGAATCTGGCTCCGAATCCGGCTCCGTGCCCGGTTTCGCGTCAGCGTCAGCGTCCGACCCCGACCCCGACCCCGACCCCGAGCCCGCGCCCCTACCGTCACCCGCGCCCCCACCGTCACCGTCACCACCCGCACCACCACCGCTCTGCCTGGCCTTGGTGTCCTCCAGCAGGGAAAGCGCGAATTGCAGCAGCTCCGGCGGCAGACCGTCGTCGTCCAGACCACGCGCCGCGATTCCGCTGATCTCTCCCGTGCGGCGCTTCGCGAGGAACTGGAGTCCGGCCACGACATCGTCGACGACCTCGGACTCCTCCTTGAAGAAGCGCCAGTCCACACCGAACCCCAGCCCGAGGGCCCGGAGGATCTCCTCCGACGGATGGGTGACCTTCCCGGCGAGGATGTTGGAGAAGTAGCTGTGGGAGAGGGAGCCGCCGCGCTCCTTGACCAGATCCGCGAAGACCCGTCCCGAGATCTTCCGGCCCGGGAAGGTCTTCTCCACCATGTACTCGACCTTCTGCCGCAGCGTCCGCAGCTCCGGCGCACGCTCTTCGCGCTCGCGCCCCTGGTCAAGGCCGTGGTCCTGCTCGCCATTGCCGTTGCCATTGCCGTCATCATCGCCGTCGCCGATCGCGGCGGGGTTGACACCGTTGTCCATGCTGGCCCCCCATTTCGGTCAACGGGCTTGTACGGTACCGGCCCCCGATCAGGACGTCCGAGAGCCGGAACTGGCTTGCGCAAATACTCTACGTCACTGTTAACTCGAAAAAACACGGGCAGGGGGCCACGAGGGGAGTCCCCTGCTCGTGCTGCTCGCGGGCGGGGAATCCGGCTGTGGCCAAGAGGCGTAGCCCTTCGCGACGGGGGATGCGCGAAGGGCTACGCGTCCCATTATGACCCCTCGTCAGGGAATTCCGACAGCGGATCGGCCGCGTAGCTCCCGGACGCGTGGCGGCGCGGGCGCGGTGTTGACGTCGGATGTGCTCTACATCACCGCAACGCGGCGGGCTCCGAGGACAGCTCTCAGTGTGAAACCAATCAGCCGCGCCGCGTGTCTGGCCGCTCTGATCACCGCCTCCGCGCTGTGCGCCGGTGGCGCGATCGCGCGTGTCTTTCCGTTCGGCCCGCGGACGCGCAGCGTCAACGATCTGGGTAACCAGTACGTCCCGTACCACGCCTATCTGTGGGACCTGCTGCACGGCAGGGCCGACGGCGATCTGTTCGTCAACTGGCGGTCCGGCTTCGGCTCCAGCCTGCTGCCCGATCTCGGTACGTACCTCACCAGTCCCTTCGCCCCGCTGGTCGCGCTCTTCCCACGGGACGAGATCGATCTCGCCGTCTATGTGATCACCGTCGTGAAACTGGCCGCGGCCGGTGCCGCGATGGCCTGGCTCCTGCTGCGGCTGCGCCCCGGACGCTGGTGGGTCGCGGGGGCACTGGGCGGCTCGTACGCCCTCTGCGGGTGGGCCGTGGCGGACGGCGCGCACAACCCGATGTGGCTGGACGGCCTGATCGCCTTCCCGCTGCTCTGCCTGGTGGGTGAGTGGGCGACGGCCGGCCGTCGCCCGGTGCTCGGAGCGCTGGTGGTCGCGGTCGTCTGGATCGCCAACTTCTACAGCGCGTACATGGCCACGCTCGGAGCCGGACTGCTGCTCCTCGCACGGCTGTTGGCCGGCTCGCACACCGTCCGGGAGCGTCTGGTCGCGCTGCGGCGGGCCGCCCTGACCACCGTGCTGGGGATGGGCCTCGCCGCCCCCGTGGTGGTGGTCGTCTACTACGGGACGCGGCACGCGTACCCGGGCCGGAACACGGTCTTCTCCGCGGTCCCCTGGACGGATGTGCTCGCCCGGCTGCTGCCCACCACGTACAGCTTCGGGACCCCGGGCATCTACGTGAACACCGCGGCGCTGCTGCTCGCTCTCACCTTGCCGTTCAACTCGGCGGTGCCGCGCCGGGCGCGTCTGGTGCTGACGGGGCTCGTGGCCGGGGTGGTGCTGTCGTTCCAGTGGGGGCCGACGCATCTGGTCTGGAACGCGTTCAGCACCCCCAACGGGAGTTCCTACCGACAGGCGTTCGTCCTGTGCGGACTGCTGGTGATCGCCGCGTGGTGGTCGTTCGCCCACGGGGTTCCCGGACCGCGTCCGGTGCTGGCCGCGAGCGGACTGCTCGCGCTCGTCGCGGCCGGTGCGAGCTTCAGCCCGCTGGTGTACGTGTGGTCGGTCCCGATCGCGCTGGTAGGCGCCGCCTCCGGGGTCGTCGTGCTGACCGTCATGGCCGCCGGCCGGCCCCGTCGACGGGTTGTCGCCTGCTGCGCGGCCCTGCTGATCACCGTCCAACTGGGCCAGTCCGCGGGGACCGCGGCCCTCTCCGACCGGCTGCGGCTGGCGCACTCGGACGACTACGCGCCGTGGGGCGCGCGGCAGAGCGACCAGCGCGACGCCGTCGCGCGGGCGGACGACTGGCCGCGCTACCGGACCGAACCGGGCCGTGAACAGACCGTCGGGAACGACCCGTTGCTCGTCGGCGGCCAGGGCGCCCAGTACTACAGCAGCCTGACCTCCGATGTGCTCAGCCGTACGCTCACGGCGCTCGGCGGCGGCTGGACCTCGCGGGGACGGTCGGTGCAGAGCCTGGACAACCAGGTCACGGACGTCCTCTTCTCCGTGGGCGCGCGGGTGCGGTCACCTCCCGACCCGTATCAGAGATGGAATCCCCCGGAGGGTGGCGTTCCGGTGGTCACGCGGCGGGAGGTGCCGCCGCTGGTCACCGTCCGGCCCGCCGGCCCCGTACCGGAGTTCGGGGCCTCGCCCTTCCGCAACCAGGAGAAGCTGCTCGGCGCGCGGGTCTATACGGTGCCCCGGATCCGGCCCGTCAGGGTCCGGCCCCTCACGGTCCGGCCCTTGGCGGCGAACCCCGTTGTCACCGCGCGGATCACCGCGTCCTGTCCGGCGGGCAGCGAGGCGCAGCTGTGGGCACCGCACTATTCGGGCACGGCGCGCCTCACGGACGCGGCCTCCGCGCCCGCCTCCGCGCCCGCCTCCGCGACCGGCCCCGCGCCCCTGTTCGCCCCCGACTCCGCGCCTGCCTCCGCGAGCGATCTCGCGACCGGCCCCGCACCCGCCTCCGCGACCGCTTCCGGCGCCGGGTCCCGTACCCCCGTGGCACGGTTCCGGGCCGACTACCCCGTCACCAAGATCGCCTCGATGCAGCCGCTCGGCACCGTCCCGCCCTCCGGGCGCGTCACGGTCGAACTCACCCCCGAAGACGGCGGCATCATCCCCGACGGTGCTCTCGGCTGCCTGGACACCGGCCGCCTGAGCGAGGCCGTGCACCGTCTCCAGGCCACCGGAGCCACCGAGGTGCGCGTCTCGGGCCACACCGTGACCGCCGAACTCCCCCCGGGAGCCCGGAGGACCACGGTGCTCGCCGTTCCGCGAATCGCCGGCTGGCGGTGCGCCGCGGGCTCCGCGGCGCCGCGGCCCGCCGGCTCGTACCTCGGCCTCGTCTCCGTACCGCTCGCCGGATCCACGGCCCCGACCACCGTCCGCTGCGACTTCAGGCCCCCGGGCCTGCGCGTCGGCGCGCTGGTGGGCGGAGCCTCCCTCCTCATCGTTCTCGTCCTCCTCGCCCACAGCGGCCTGCGCGCACGCTCGTCGCGGCGAAAGACCCGTCAGGGAGCACCATGCTGATCTCCGTCGTCGTTCCGTGCTTCAACGAGGAAGCGGTCATCGAGCGCTTCCACGAGCGCCTCACCAAGGAGACCTCCGCGCTCGGCCTCGGCTCCGGCCTCGGCTCCGGCCTCGGCTCCGGCCTTGGATCCGACCCCGGTTCCTCGCTCGAATTCGTCTACGTGGACGACGGCAGCGACGACGGGACACTCCTCCGTCTCAGCGCG
The DNA here is from genome assembly GCF_055639435.1 of Streptomyces sp. NPDC039430. NCBI lineage: Bacteria > Bacillati > Actinomycetota > Actinomycetes > Kitasatosporales > Streptomycetaceae > Streptomyces > Streptomyces sp. NPDC039430. The sequence goes on from NZ_JBVKAK010000005.1 coordinate 102,302, forward strand.
CTCGCCGCCGAGGACCCCCGTATCCGCTATATCTCCTTCAGCCGTAACTTCGGCAAGGAAGCCGCGATGCTCGCCGGTCTCGAACACGCCGCCGGTGACGCGCTCGTCATCATGGACGCGGACCTCCAGCATCCCCCGGAACTCATTCCACGCATGGTGGAACTGCACCGGGAGGGATTCGACCAGGTCATCGCCCGGCGCACCCGGAAAGGGGACCGCGTCACCCGCACCCTCACCGCGCGGGCCTACTACTGGCTCATCAACCGCTTCATGGATGTGGAGATCGTGGACGGAGCGGGGGATTTCCGGCTGCTCTCGCGCCGGGCGGCGGACTCCGTCACGGCCCTCACCGAGTACAACCGGTTCTCCAAGGGCCTCTTCGCGTGGGTGGGCTATCCCAGCACGACGTTCTCGTACGAGAACGCCGCACGCGAGGGCGGGCAGAGCAAATGGAGCTTCGGGAAACTCCTCAACTACGGTCTGGACGGCCTGCTCTCCTTCAACAACAAACCCCTGCGCGCCGCGTTCCACTTCGGTGTCACTCTTATGGCGATCGCCGCCGTGTACGCCGTGTGGATCGTGGGGGGAGTGCTGACGAGCGGCGTGGACACTCCCGGATACGCGACGCTCCTGGTGGTCATCACCGCACTGGCCGGGGCGCAGATATCGATGATGGGGATCGTCGGCGAATACATCGGGCGCATCTATTACGAGGTGAAGCGGCGCCCGCACTATCTCGTGAAGGCGACCAACACCCCGACGGCGGGCGTCCCGTCGGCGGAGCCCGCCGGGCCGCGTCGTCGGGTGGGGCGGCCCGTACGCTGAACGCGTTTACCCCCCACGGCACCCGGAGAGGCAACTGATATGGAAACCACGCTGGGCGAAGAGCTGTTACTGCTTTCGTTGGACGACAAGTGGGGCTACGAGAAGGAGCCGGAAAAGGTCGCCTGGGCGATCGCGGCGGCGTCCCTCGTGGATCTCGCGCTGGCCGGGCGGATCGAGGTGACCGACGAGGTGGTCGCCGTCCGCGATCCCGCGCCGCTCGGCGTGCCCAGCCTCGACGCCGCGCTCGCCGACATCGTCGGGTACGAGAAGCCGGGCAAGGTCAAGGACTGGCTGCACCACCTGAAGAAGCCCGCGGTGGCCGGCGCGACGGACGGTCTCGTGGAGAAGGGCCTGGTCCGCAAGGAGACCAAGAAGGTGCTGGGGCTCTTCCCCGTGCGCCGCTATCCGGAGGCGGACGGCTCGGCCGAGGCGTCGGTACGGGACCGGCTCGACGAGGTGGTCCGCCGGGGCGGGACCCCCGACGACCGTACGGCCGGGCTGGTGGCCCTGCTGCACGGCGCGAAGCTGCACAAGCTGGCGTTCCCGGACGGCGACGCGCGCGCGGTCGAGGCGCGGATGACGGAGATCGCCCAGGGCCAGTGGGCGTCGCCCGCCGTACGCGGCATCATCGACGCGGCGGAGACCGCGCTGACGGTGATCGTCACCTCGACGGCGATCGGGGCGGTCATGGGCGCCAACTGACGCGCCCCCCGCCGCCCCCGCCGCCCCCGCGCCCCCTCGCCGCCTCGCCGCCCCCGCCGCCCGGTGCTCCCGCCGCCCGGTGCTCCCGGCGGCCGGTGCTCCCGGCGGTCGTGCGCCCGAGCGGCGCGCGTCCGCCTCCGTACGCCGGATCGGATACCCCGGCGTACGGAGGCGGACGGGTCCGTCAGCAGGCCCCTACCGCGAGGCGGCAGCCCCGCGAGGGCGGCCCGTACCGCTCGCTCAGATCCAGCCGCGCCGCTGCGCCAGATACGCCGCCGCGTGCCGGTTCTCCACTCCCAGCTTGGTGGTCACCGCCGACAGGTAGTTGCGTACGGTCCCCTGCGCCAGCGCCGCCCGTTCCGCTATGTCCTCGATCGGCGCGCCGTCCGCCGCCAGCGTGAGCAGATCGGCCTCCCGCGAGGTCAGCGGCGAGTCGCCGGCGCTGATGGCGTCGGCGGCCAGGGTGGAGTCGATGTAGCGGCTGCCGCCGTGGACGCTGCGGATGATCGAGGCGAGTTCCTGCGCGGAGACGGTCTTGGAGACGAAACCCTGGACCCCGGAGGCCAGCGCGCGCTTGAGATGGCCGGGCAGACCGTGGCTGGTGACGATCAGCGTCTGACAGGCGGGCAGGCTGCGGCTGAGATCCTCCGCGACGGTGATGCCGTCCTTGCCGGGCATCTGGAGGTCGAGAACGGCGACATCGGGTTTGTGATGGCGGGCCATGGCCACGGCTTCGGGGCCGGTCGAGGCTTCGGCGACGACCTCCAGGTCGCGTTCGAAGGTCAGCAGTGCGGCCAGCGCGCCGCGGATGAGGTGTTCGTCATCGGCGAGGAGGATCCGGATCATTACGATTCCCCGTTCGGTATGCGCACAGTGAGGCGATAGGTGTTCTTCGGCCCATAGCCGTGGCAGAGGTCGCCGCCGAGGGGCGCGAGCCGCTGTGTCAGCCCGTCCAGACCGGTCCCGTAACCGGGATCGCCGACGGGCAGGGCACCGTCGTTGGTGATCTGGAGCCGCGTTCCCTCTTCGTCGCGGCGGTCCACGGTGATGGTGCAGTGGGTGGCGTGGGAGTGCCGCAGTACGTTGGTGACGGCCTCCCTGACGGCCCATCCCAGCGCGATCTGGGTCTTCTCGCCGAAGCCGCCCGCAGGCGGGGCGTGATGGATGACGCAGGTCGTGCCGGCCGCTTCCAGGACCGCGCGGGCGCCGTCGAGTTCGGCTTCCAGGTCGGTGGTGCGGTAGTTCCGTACGACGTCCCTGATCTCTTTGTGCAGTTCGCGCGCGAGGCGCTGCACTTCGACCATCTCCGCCTGTGCCTTGGGGTGCTGGGTGAGCCGGCCGGCCAGTTCGCCCTTGAGCGCGATGACGGACAGGTTCCGCCCGATCACATCGTGGAGATCGCGGGCGAACCGGAGCCGCTCCTCCGCGACGACCAGCCGGGCCTGTGATTCCCGGGCCGCGTCCAGCTGCCACATGACGGCCAGGAACCAGAGGGAGGAGTGCATGAGAAGGCCGATGACGGCCCATCCCGTCGCGGTGCCGGTCAGGACGGGCAGGAGCATCCGCGGGTCGAGATAGAGGCTCACGGTCGCGGCGGCGGCGGCGGTCTCGGCGAGCGCGGCGCTCGCGTACAGGCGCAGATTGGCCGTGGGCGACAGAGCGAAGGCGAGCGGCAGCGCGAGGACGACCGACAAGGTGGCGATCGACTGCGTGCCGGTCAGCCATTCCGCGTCGTACAGGTAGGGCATCAGCGCGAGTTGGAGGGCGGTGAGCGCTCCGATCCCGATCACCAGCGGTATCGGGAGGTAGTGCCGCCCGATGCCGTAGGCCACGGCCGTGGTCGCGCCGATTCCCTGGATGGTCGTGAACGCGGCCGCCAGCCCCACGGCCGAGGTCGGCGCACCGCCGCGCTGCAGTTGTGCCAGTAACGGCCAGAGGAGGGAAGCGAGCAGGAGCCAGGGCATGGAACAGAGCATCCAACGTGTGTAGACCGTGGCCTTGTGCACGTTGGTCTGGTGCAGCGAGGTCCCCATTTCGCTTCCTCTTCCCCGTTGGTCATGCTGTCAGTCTCTGGGCTCCCACCGGAACCAGCGACGTACGCCCCAGGCTGCCAGGGCGGTCCAGGCGGCGATCGTCGCGACCCTGATGAGTGTGGAGCCCAGGCCCGCATCCTCTCCGGTCCAGCCCGACTGAACCAGGCTGATGGCGGGGGTGAGCGGGAAGTATCCGAGGACGTCTCCGAAGATGTCCGGCAGAACACCCATGGGGATCAGGGTTCCTGAGGTCAGCAGGAGGAAGAGGAAGCCCATCGTGCTGACTCCCTGGGCGCTTTCCGCGGTGCGCGCCACGGCGGTGGTGAGCGCGGCCACGGCGGTGGTCAGGAGAGCGCCGAAGACGATGCCGAGGAGCGCCAGATGCGGGGCGGCGGGCGCGCCGAGACCGGCGATGACCGTCACGGCCCCGGCGATCAGGGCGAACTGGAGGACGGCGACCACGATCATGGGGACGGCGGGACTGGCCAGGATGACGGTGTCGTGGACCTCGCCCGTGCGCAGCCGCTTGAGGAGATGGTCCTCGCGGCGCAGTACGTAGACGCCGGTGAGGGGCGCGTACAGGGCCATCACCAGCACGATGCCCGCGGAGGTGGAGATCATCACCTGCCCCATGGCGAGGCCCGCGCCCGCCAGGTCGTACTGGTCCATGAACGTGGTCGTGCCCATGGTGATCAGTACGGGGATGACCAGCACGTTGAAGAGGTTGGTCTTGCTCCGGGCGAAGAGGCTCAGCTCGACCCGGCTGAGCGCGGTGAGATGGGCGACGGCAGTACTCATGCGGTGTCCCTCGCGGCGGTCCGGGCGACGCGCAGGAACGCCTCCTCCAAGGAGGCGGAGCTGGCGTCGAGTTCCTTCAGGTCGATGCCCTTGTGGCGGGCCCAGAACAGGACTTCGGTCGTGGTGTGCTGGAGGTCGTCGGTGGACAGCTCCATCCGGCCTTCCTTGCCGGCGGTGACGGTGGCCCGCAGGTCGTCCGTCGAGGGGAGGTCGTCGGTGCCGAGCCCCGGCGGGAGGCGGAAGCTGAGGGTCGAGGGGTGCGCGGCGACGATCTCGTGCACCGTTCCGGATGCCGCGATCTCGCCCTGGTGCATGATGGCCAGGTGGTCGGCGAGCCCTTCGGCCTCTTCCAGGTAGTGCGTGGTCAGGACGATGGTGGCGCCGTCGTCGTTGAGCCGCTCGATGATCCGCCAGGTGTCGTGGCGGCCCTCGGGGTCCATTCCGGTCGTCGGCTCGTCCAGGAAGAGCAGATCGGGCCGGCCGAGTGTGGCCATGGCGAGGTCGAGACGTCTTTTCTCGCCGCCCGACAGGTTTTTGACGGTGACGTCGCCGCGGTGTCCGAGCCCCACCATCTCGGTGGCCTCCGCGACGGGGCGGGGGTTGGTGGTCACGGACGCCCACATACGGACCGTCTCGTCGACCGTGAGGTCGGTGGCGAAACCGCCGTGCTGGAGCATGACGCCCGTCCGCGGCCGGGTGTGCTTCCGGTCGGTAAAGGGATCGTGCGCGCCGAAAAGGCGAATGCTGCCACCGGTGGGCCGGGCGAGACCTTCGAGGAGTTCGACCGTAGAGGTCTTTCCTGCGCCGTTTGTCCCGAGCAGAGCGAATATTTCGCCCTTCGGGACAGAAAAGTTGACGCCTCGAACGGCGGCGAAGCCACGCTTGTCATCGGGCCCGTATCGCCGCCAAAGGTCTGTGACCTCGATCACATTTTCTGCTCCATTGGCATCCATGGGCGAAATCGTCCCCGATGAATGACGCCCACCCCGATGAGAACTGTCATGGCCTGTGATGACGGACGTCATATCGACTTGTGACACATGTCAGGAGACGGATGATCCCATTCCGAATGCCACTGTGACCTACGTCATACTGGCCTTGTTGGCGCGGGTGCTTTCATCCAACCGCACGCCGGGGGGATCGCTGCGACAGTCGCGGAGGTTTACCCGCGTATAACGCACCGAGAGTCACCAATATGACCGGTATCGGTCTGCTTATTGGCTGGATTTCAGTGCGTGCATCCGGCGCGTGCATCCAGCACGTGGAATGCGTGCAGCCAACACATAGCAGAAAGCGGAGCATCCCATGGTGGAGATCGTCTCGTACTTCAACGAGAAGCTGGACCTCGGCACCATTGACCAGGGCGAGTCCAACTCGGAGCAGGCCCCGGTCCTGGCGACCCCGGCCGCCGCCCTCGCCGCCATCGGTGGCGCCAAGGTCGTCGGCGCGTTCGTCGGCGGCGCGACCCTCGTCGGTGGCGCTTACGCCCTCGGCAAGGCTGTCGGCTAAAACTCCCCGCAGTGGTTTTTCACACCACCTGCGCGGAACGCACATTCATTCACCAAATCGAACTGTTGGTAGGAGGAAAAGCATGAACAACATCATCGAGGCAGTGAACGAGATGGACATTCCGGCGGAGGGGAAGGTATTCCCCGACGCCACCCCGGTGCTGGCCACCCCGGGTGCGTTCCTGGGCGGCGTGGCGGTCTCTTCCGCCGTCATCGGCGCCTTTGAACTCGGTCGCGGCGGCGGTTCGGCCCCGGCCACGCAGCTCTAGTCACAGGCAGTACCTGAATGCAATTCTGCCGGGCCAGAGATGCGTTCTGGCCCGGCAGAACCCTATCCACTCTACGGGAGCCGTCCCCAGGGCGGTTTTGAAAGGAACCCTGTGAGATTCGCACGAAGGATCGCTTCGGCAGTCTTCGGTCCTGTGCCGGTGTCCCGGGACGGTGCGTTGGGCCTGTCGGAACGGCTGGCCGCCGTCACCACACTGACCTCGTCGATCGAATATCTCTCCCAGCGCAAGGAATTGCGCAAGGGCGGGCTCAACGACTGGGACATCGTCAAGGACGTCCAGGCGGCTTCGACGCCCCTCGTACGGAAGGCGCTGCACGCCGTCAGCGGACGCCGGACGACGACCGCCCTCCATGTTGCCCGCGCCGCTGTCAGCGCGGGCATGCTGCTTCCCGGCTCCTCGCGCTGGCGCGGCGCCGGAAGTCTCTTCCTCGGCACGACCTCCGCGCTGCTCTACCCGCGCCACCGCTACGGCACCGACGGGTCCGACCAGGTGGCCATCCTCGTGCAGACCGCCACCGGCGCCGCTCGGCTGGTGAAGTCGCCGGCGGCCCAGGACGCCCTGATCTGGTACGTCGCGCTCCAGTCCAGCCTGTCGTACGCGGTGTCCGGCTGGGTGAAGCTGCTCGGCGAGCCCTGGCGGGACGCGTCCGCGCTCGGCGGGATCATGCGGACCAGGACCTACGGCCACGAGCCGATGTTCCGCTGGACGGAGAACCACCCGCGGCTCTCGCGCTATCTGACGCACAGTGTGCTGGCGCTGGAGTGCCTCTTCCCCGTCGTCTATCTCGCCGGCGGCCGGCTGGCGCGCCCGCTGATCACCAGCGCCGCGGCCTTCCATGTCACCAACGGGTTCCTGATGGGCCTGGGCAGGTTCGTGTCGTCGTTCGTGGCCATGCACCCGATGGTGGCGTACACCGCGACGCACCGCGGCCACCCCGCCGTCGCGGGCCGGGACAACCGCGCGCCGCTGACCGCCGCGAGCCTGCTGGCCGGCGCCGTCGCGGTGTCCGGTGTGGTCGCCGTACAGCGCCGTCTCCGTACGCTGGAGGGCTGGCACACCACTCGGACCCTGACCACGCGCAACGGCAACGAACTCCAGTACGAGATCATGTCGCAGGGCGATGCCGACAAGCCCGTCATGGTGTTCGCCGCCGGGATGGTCGCCACCTCCGAGCACTTCTCCTGGGTGACGGAGAAGCTTGCCAAGGAGACCGGCTACGGCGTCGTGACGTACGCCCGCGCCGGATACGCGGGCAGCCGCCGCGAGGCGGGCGCGCCCTACACGCTGGCCGAGTCCGTCGACGACCTGGTCGACCTCGTGGGGACCGTCTCGCCGCGGCGCCGGGTCATACTCGTCGGCCACTCGCTCGGCGGTGAACTCGCCCGTCGCGCCGCGCTCCTGCTCGGGGACCGGGTGCACGGCGTCGTCTACCTCGACTCCTCCCACCCCGACGAGCTGAACCGCTCCAAGCAGCAGAGCGACACGGCGAAGCGGCTGAGTGAGTCCCTCACCCAGATGGTGTGGTTCCTGCGGGCCGGCACCGGGATCCTGATGTCCCGTCCGATCTGGGTGGACGCACTGCCCGAGGCGTACCGCAAGAAGGCGTTCGCGCAGTACACGGACGTACGGATGTGGGAGGCCGGGCGCCGCGAATGGGCGGCGGTGGAGGCGGACTTCCGTGCCTTCGAGGGCGAGCTGGAGCCGGTGGACACGCACGCGCTGGTGGTCTCCGCGCAGCAGACCGTCGACCGCGATGCCGACCAGCTGCTGATGCACAACGAGCTGGCCGGGGCGCACAGCGGTGCGGGCCGGCGCACGGAGGTCGTGGTGATCGAGGGTGCCGACCACGACACCGTGCTGACGAACAGCCGGTTCGCGCACCAGGTGACGGAGCGCATCGTCGCGTTCTGCGACGCCGGTCTGCCGGCCGGCGCGACCACGGACGAGCACGAGGGGGCGGCCAAGTGACCAGAACACCGCGGGAGATCGGCAAGAACCTGTTCACCGGGCCGGGCGCCGGCTGGCGCGTCGCCGGTGCCGTGATGCTGGTCAGCACGATCGCCACCCAGCACCCCAACCAGCTGTTCAACCGGCTCCAGCTGAAGGACACCTTCTCGCTGCTGCCCAACTGGCGTTTCTTCGCGCCGACTCCGGCGATGCACGACTACCACTTCCTCTACCGCACGCGCGGCACGGACGGGGAGACCTCCGCCTGGAAGGGGGTCGACGTGATCGCGGGCCGCAAGATGCGGCAGATCGTCTGGTTCCCCACGCGGCGGCCGGAAAAGGCGATCTTCGACATCTGCAGTGAGATCCTCCATGTGATCGACAAGGGGTTCTCCGTCATCGTGCGGACCTCCGCCTACCGGACGCTCACCGAGTATCTGCGGGCCACGATCCATGAAGAGGAGGACGTCCGGCGGATCACGGGATTCCAGTTCGCGCTGGCCCGTGCCACCGGGTACGACGCGAGTCACGACCCCGAGGTCGTGTTCGTGTCGCCGTACACCCCGTTGGACCCCCACACGGACACGCCAGTGAAATCGGACAACAAGAAAGTGGTCAAGGCATGAGTGTTGGTGCGTACGTCATCCTCGCGATCGGTGCCGGAATCGCCGCGGCCATCGCGATCGGCGTCCTCAAGCGGTAGGCCCCGGCAGGGCCCGACCGCCATCGACTGCCGCCCCTCCCCCCCCATGAGGGGCGGCACCAGCGGTACCCGAGGAGTCCCTCTGGAGTCCCCGGGGAGTCACTGAGGAGTCCCTGATGAACAAGACCCCGGTCATTCTCTGCGCCCTCGCCGCCGTCGCCGTGCTGGTGTTCCTGGCGATCGGCGACGTCATCAATTATCCGTTCGCCGCCGGGATCGGCACGGCTCTCGTCCTCGCCGCCGGCCTGGAACTGCACAGGAACAGGAAGAGGAGTCACCAGTGAACGAGATAGCCGACATAGGGTACGGCCGCCAGTTCGACGGCTGGTACGACCGGCTGTTCCCGAAGGACGGCGCCGCGGCCGGGGTCGCCAAGAAGATCGCCGACCTCCACCCCGATCACGCCACCGGCACCCTGGAGTTCGGCGTCGGCACCGGCCGTATCGCCGTCCCCCTGTCGGCGCATGTCGGACGGGTCACCGGAGTGGACTCCTCCGAGGAGATGCTGGCCACGCTGCGCGCCGAGCCCGGCGCCGCCGAGGTCGAACCCGTCCACGGAGACATCCGCACGTACACCTCCGACGAGCGGTACGGCCTCGTGTACTGCGTCTGCGGAACGCTCTCCATGCTCCTCACCCCCGAGGACCAGCGGCTGGCCGTACAGCGGGCCGCGGATCTGCTGCGCCCCGGCGGCCGGCTCGTCATCGAGACACACAACAAGCCCGCCATTCTCGCGCTCCACGAAGGCCGCAGCCGCGACACCTATTTCACGCCATATCCCGAACCGGGCACCGGACTCCAGACCCACTCCACCCTGCTGCCCGAGGGCAACCTCTGGCTCTGCTCGCACATCTGGTACGAGTCGGACGGCACCACCCGCGTCGGCTCCGAGGCGTCCCGCCTCACCACCCCGGACGAGGTCGACGCGTACGCGCGCGACGCCGGTCTCGAACCCGAACAGCGGTTCGCCGGCTGGGACGAGGCGCCCTACAGCGAGCAGTCGCCGATGTTCGTCACGGTCTACGTCAAGGCCGACGCGTGAACGTCTGGGGGATAGCCCGCGGGCACCGCGTGCTCCTGCTGGCGGGCACCCTCCTGGGGATCCTGGGAGCCGCGGCCACCCTGGCGCAGCCGCTGGCCATCGGCGAGATGATCAAGGCGGTCGCCGGGGACCGCTCACTGCTCGTCCCGATCCTGCTCGCGGCGGCGCTGTTCGTGACGGACGCGGCACTGGCCGCCGCCCACGCCTACGCGATCGGCCGGGCCGGCGAGAACATCGTCTTCGACATCCGCCATGTCCTGACCGCGCGGCTGCTGCGCTCCCGTACCGCCGCCTTCGCGCGCTGGGAACAGGGCGACGTCTTCACACGGATGGTCACCGACACCTCGCTCGCGCGTATCTGCATGGCGCAGGCGCTGGCCCAGATCGTCACCAGCGGCTTCATGGTCCTCGGCGGCATCGCGCTGATGGCGTGGATCGATCCGCTGCTCCTCGCCGTGACCCTGCTGTGCCTGGGGCTCGCCAGCGTCGTGTCGCTGCTGCTGGCCCGCCGGGTGCGGAAGGTGGCGGTCATCAACCGCGAGGACACCAGCGACTTCGGCTCCGCGCTGATGCGTGTGCTCGGCGCGATGAGCACCGTCAAGGCGTCGCGCGCCGAGGACCGCGAGACCGAGCGCATCACCGGCTTCGCGCGGAAGGCGCGCCGCTCCGGCGTCCGGGTCTCGGCGCTGTCCGCGATGCTCACGCCCGCCATGAACGTCGGTACGCAGGTCGCCCTGACGGTCGTCATCGCCTGGGGGATGGCCCGGGTGGCGACCGGCGCGATGCCGCCCGCCGACCTGACCTCGTTCATGATGTACCTCTTCTATCTGGTGTCGCCGCTGGTGATGCTGTTCATGTCGATCGCCCAGTTCCAGCAGGGCCGCGCGGCCCTGGACCGGATCGGTGAACTGGCCGGCATCGAGCAGGAGGAACTCGACCCGGAGGCCGCGCACGTCGCCACCCGGGGCCACGCGATCGCCTTCGACCGCGTCTCGTTCACGTACCCCGGCACCGAGGAGGCCGTCCTCGACCAGGTGTCCTTCACCGTCCCGGACAAGGGCCTCACCGCGATCGTCGGCCCCTCGGGGGCGGGCAAGACCACGGTCTTCCAGCTCATCGAGCGCTTCTACGGGCCCGATTCCGGCACCGTCCTGATGGGCGGGACCGATACGGCGACCATGCCGCTGGAGCAGATACGCGGCCAGATCGGCTACGTCGAGCAGGACCACAGCCTGATGCGGGGCACCATCCGCGAGAACCTCACCTACGCCGCGCCCGACGCGAGCGAGAAGGAGATCGCGGACGCGCTGCGCATGGCGCATCTGGGCGAGGTGATCAGAGCCCTGCCCGACGGCCTGGAGACCGAACTCGGCGAACGCGGGGCCGGATTGTCCGGCGGACAGAAGCAGCGCCTGGCCATCGCGCGGACGCTGCTGCAACGGCCGGAGATCGTGCTGCTCGACGAGGCCACCGCCAATCTGGACAGCGAGGCGGAGGACGCGCTGCGGGACACCATCACCGCCATCTCCGGGACCTGCGCGGTGATCGCGATCGCCCACCGCATCTCGACCATCACGCAGGCGGACCAGATCATCGTGCTCGACCGGGGCGGTGTCCGGGCGACCGGCACCCATACGGAACTGACCACGACGGATGATCTGTACCAGCGGCTCTCCCGGCACCAGGAGGTCGCGGCGTGACAGTCTGGGGCGCGGGGATACTTCGGGAGGTTGTCGCATGACCGCGGACGCCGCCGTCGTCGGGACCGGGCCCAACGGTCTGGCCGCCGCCGTCACGCTCGCCAGGGCCGGCCTCACCGTCGAGCTCTACGAGGCCAGGGACACCATCGGCGGAGGGCTGCGCACCGAGCCCCTCTTCGACGACGACGTCGTCCACGACATCTGCTCCGCCGTGCATCCGATGGCCGCGGCCTCGCGCTTCTTCCGCGAGTTCGACCTCGGCGCGCGCGGGGTCGACCTGCTCCACCCCGAGATCAGTTACGCGCACCCCCTCGACGCGGGTGACGCCGGACTCGCCTACCGCGATCTCGACGCCACCTGCGAACACCTCGGCCCCGACGGGCGGCGCTGGCGCCGGCTCATGGCGCCGCTGCTGAACCACAGCGAGAGCGTCGTCGATCTGATCCTCTCCGGGGGGCGCGGGCTGCCGCGCGATCCGCTCGGCCCGCTGCTCCTCCCCACCAGGGCGCTGGCGCACGGGACCCCGCTCGCCACCGGACGCTTCGCCGGCGAGCGGGCTAAATCCCTGCTCGCCGGCGTCGCCGCGCACTCCATCGGCAGACTGCCGACCCTCGCCTCGGCCGGGGTCGCCCTGCTGCTCGGGCATCTCGCGCACGGCACCGGCTGGCCGCTGCCGCGCGGCGGGAGCGCCCGGATCGCGGAGGCGCTGGCCGCCGACATCACCGCGCACGGCGGTACGTTCCACACCGGCCGCCCCATCGGGGATCTGCGGGAACTCGGCGACGCGAAGGCGGTGTTCCTGGACACCAGCCCCAAGGGTTTCACCGCGATCGCCGGTGACCGGCTGCCCGCGCGCTACCGGCGCGGGCTCGACGCGTTCCGCTACGGCCCGGGGGCGGCGAAGGCCGACTTCCTGGTGTCGGAACCGATCCCCTGGACCAACCCGGAGGTCGGCAAGGCCGGAACGGTCCATCTCGCGGGCACCCAGGCGGAGATGTTCCGCCAGGAGACCCTGACGGCCCGGGGCATCGCCACGTCCGAACCGTTCGTCCTGCTGGTCGATCCGGCGGCCACCGACCCGGGGCGCGCCAGGCCCGGCAAGCGGCCGGTCTGGGCGTACGCGCACGTACCGAACGGCGACGACACCGATCCGCTGGAGATGGTGCGCGCGCGCATCGAGCGGTACGCGCCCGGTTTCACCGACACGATCATCGCCCAGCGTGGCATGTCGGCCGCCGCGTACGAGGCGTACAACCCGAATTACGTGGGCGGGGACATCGGCGGCGGGGCCATGACCCTCAAGCAGTCGCTGCTGCGCCCCACCCCGCGGCTCGACCCGTACCGGACCCCGCTGCCCGGGGTCTATCTCTGCTCGGCGTCGACTCCGCCGGGGCCCAGCGTCCACGGCATGTCCGGCTATCTCGCCGCTCTCTCGGCGCTGCGCCGCGAGTTCGGGATCCGGGGGCGTCCGGAGCTGGGCCCGGGTGCCGCCCAGGCGTTGTCCATGTGGCCGGAGCCCACGTCTCCACGGGATTGATGGCGGTCCGGGCCGTCCTGCGCGGCCCGTACGCCCCCCTAGTGTCCGTACATCGTCAAGGGAGACGGACACGAGGGGAGCCGCGATGTGGGACAGCGTCCGGACGAAGCGAACCACCCTGCGAGACAGGGCGAAACGAGCCACGCCGCCGCGGAGCCCGGCGCGACGGCTGACCACGGCGGGGATGCTGCTCGCCCTGCTGGTCGCCCTGCTCGGCGCGGGCGGCCCCGGGTTCGTCCCCGAGGCGCGGGCCGCGACACTCACCGAAGTGACCGGCTTCGGTACGAACCCCGGCAATCTGCGGATGTTCCGCTACGTCCCGGACGGCCTGCCCGCGGGACGGCCCCTCGTCGTGGCGATGCACGGCTGCACGCAGTCGGCGGCGGCGTACGACGCGGAGACCGGCTGGACGAAGTGGGCGGACCAGTGGGGCTTCGCGCTGCTGCTGCCCCAGCAGCAGTCGGGCAACAACCTCAACTCCTGCTTCAACTGGTTCGAATCCGGTGACATCCGGCGGGGCGCGGGCGAGGCGCTGTCGGTCAAGCAGATGACCGACCGGATGAAGAGCGACCTCGGCAGTGACTCCGCCCGGGTCTACGCGACGGGGCTGTCGGCAGGGGCCGCGATGACCAACGTCATGCTGGCCTCCTACCCGGACGTCTTCGCCGCCGGAGCGCCGGTGGCCGGGCTGCCGTACGCGTGCGCGACGAGCGTGCTCGCCGCGTACACCTGCATGAACCCGGGAACGAACCTGTCGCCGTCGGCCTGGGCCGACAAGGTGCGTGCCGCGTACCCCGGTTACGGCGGACCCTGGCCCACGGTCTCCGTCTGGCAGGGGACGACGGACGCGACGGTCGTCCCGGCCAATCTGACGGAGACGGTGGAGCAGTGGACGGCCGTCCACGGTACGGACGCGACGGCCGACGCCACCGGCACCGTGGCCGGTTATCCACACGCTGTGTACCGCGACGGCGCGGGGCGGGATGTGGTGGAGACCTACTCGCTGACCGGCATGGGACACGGCCAGCCGGTCGACCCGGGCACCGGACCTGAGCAGTGCGGCACCGCGGGCGCGTACATCCTCGACGTCGGGCTGTGCGCCTCGTACCGGATCGGCCTGTTCTGGGACCTGGACGGCGCCGGATCCCCCGGACCCGGCCCCGGACCGGATCCCGAACCCGGCCCGGGGAGCGCCGTACTGCCGAGCCTGGCCGCGGACGACGGCTACGTGAAGGCGTCCGCGACCGGGGCCGGCCCGGCCGTCGGCACGCTGGAGGGAAGCCTCGGGGTCGCGGTCGGCCGGGGTACGGACGGGCTGCACAACCGGGCCCTGTTCTCGTTCGACACCTCGTCCCTCCCGGACGGCGCGCGCGTGAAGCGGGCGTACGTGACGGTGACGCGCGCGAGCGGCGCGGGCGACCTCTGGGCGGCGGGCAACCGGCTGGTCGTCGACATCAGGACCGGCTGCTTCGGGGCGACCTGCGCGACGGCCCCCGACGACTGGTCGGCCCCGGCCTCGACCGCCGAGGCGGCGGAGATCGGCGCCTTCACCTCGGGCACGAAGAGCTCCACCGCCTTCACCGCGGTCAACCCGGCCGGCATCACCCAGGCCCGCCTCCGCCTCGCCTCGGCGCCCGCCGGCACGGCGTATGTGTTCCTGAAGCCCGGGGCGGGGGCGACGCTGACGGTGGAGTGGGAGTAGCGGCGGGAGCAACCGGGCGGTGCGAGGGGCCCCGAGCCCCTCGCCCTGCCTGCGCCGACAGGGATCGAGAGGGGGCCGCCGACGTGCAGGCGCACGTTCACGGCGGGTCCGTGTCGCGCTCGTCGTCGTCCTGGCAGCCGCACGAGCAGGGTCGTGCGAGGTCGTCGTTGGTGATGGGCTCCCCGTGCCAGAGCAGCGTGATGCCGTGCTCGTGGCAGTACGCGCTCGTCTCGTCTTCCTCGGGGAAATCGTGGGTCATGAGACGCCCTCCTTGGATCTCGTGTGCGGGATCCCGTGTGCGCGGACGAGCGCTCCGTGTCGACGGCCCATCGGTCGTCCTCGCCGAGGCAGGTGGCCGTGTAGCCGCCGGCCGTGGCGTCCTTGCGCTGATACTCGGGGCAGGCGTCGGTGCGGGTGAGACGCTGCCAGGTGTGGACGAGGAGGACCTCACGGCGGTCCGCGTACGGCGCCATCGCGCCGCACAGACCGTCGAACTGTGGTCGGTGCTCATCGGTCAGTGCGATATCGCCGAGGTCGAGCCAGATGCCCGCGATCTCCCAGCCGTGCAGCGCGGCCCAGTTCCGGCATCCATCGAGGCGTAAGCCGAGGGGTGCGTGGTGCTTGGTGGCGTGCCGGTCGTAGACGAGGACGAGCGGTGGGGGTGCGGTGGCCATGGTCGGCTCCATGTGACGGCGAGTCAGGCTCTCGTCACATCGTCCCGACCAGGGAGGCGCGTAGTGTTCCCTTCTCGGGAACACTCGGCGGGGTGCGCTGTGCTATATGCCCACCCACGCGGCCATCGATGACAGCGAGTCGGAGGCACGGCGCTGGCGCCGGACGAGTGTGCCGATGGTCTCGCGCATCAGCGGGTGATACCTGGCCTGTTGCGGGGCTACCTTGCGTGCCGTTCGCAGCGCCTGGTGTGCCGCGTCTGTGCGGCCCATCTGCGCGTAGGCCCGACCCATCTCCATGTAGTAGCGGCCCATGCGCATCTTTGGATGGCCCGCCGGGAAGTGGAGCGTCTTGGCTTCTTTCATGGCGTCGCCGAGTTTGCCCAGTTCGACCCGTGACGCGACCTCGTAGTGCTTCACGTTGGTCTTGCCGAATGACGTCCAGTACGCCTTGGGGACATCATGGCCGATCTCGTCCGCGACTCGGTTGGCCAGTTCCAGGTGGCCCATGACGCTGTCCTCGTTCTTGGCCTGCGAAGCCGCGATGGCGGCGGCCAGATGGAGGCTTCCGGAGACAGCGAGCGCGTTCACCGACCGCCTGTCATCGGCTTGCTCGACCAAGCCGTGGCCGCGCTCGATGATCCGCAGGGACATGCGGTTGTCGCCTCGGCGGAGGAGCATGCTGGACCGCTTGGCCAGGCGGACCGCGAGGAGCAGCGGGTCCTGTGCCTGCTCGGCCATCCATCCCATGCGTTCCAGCGCGATCGAGGCAAGGTGCTGATACCCGAGCCGGTAAGCGAATTCGTAGCTCACCCAGTAGGCCCATGCCAGGGATTCGCTCGCGCGCCGCCGTTCCTCGCCGGTAGGCAGCAGAGCTATGGCCGTGGTCAGTTCGCCGACCAGCCCTGGCAGTTTGGTGCCGACATCCTTGTACTCCGTGGCGCAGGCTCCCGCGCACAGCGCGTCAACGTCTGCCTTGATCCTGGCCATGGGCCTTGGCGTGATGGCGGGGTCGGGCCCGAGGTCGTACAGGTCCAGAGCCTCGGACAACGGGCTGATCAGCTGGTCCAGATGATCCTGTCGCATCTCTGAGATGTACGGCTGGCCGTAGAGGACCGCTACTTCGACGTGGAGCGCTCGGGCGAACGCGGCGACTACGGTCGGCGTGGCCGGCGAGAGACCGGCCTCGACCTTGGCCAGGGTGCCGCGCGACAGGAACGCCCGCTGGGCGAGGGCCGTTTGAGTCATCTGGCGGAGCTTCCGATAGTCCGCGATCCGCGTGCCGGTGTGCTCTTCATTGCCCTGCGGCATGCTGAACTCCGTTCTGACCTGGACACCCAGAACGGTACGCCCGGTCGGCTCCCGGCCGCACGCCTCGACTCCATGGAGCCGGGGCGTTCCGCGTGCTCGCGCGCGCACCGGGCCGACCGCCGCCACTGCGATGGTCACGGTGGCGAGTACCGGTCGGGCCGCCCAGAGCCACGGTCGTCGCGGACCATCCCGGGGTCAAAGCGTGGACCTGTCCCCGGTTCTTGGTAGGCTCGGCGGGAGAGGAAACGGGGAGCTATCCCCGATTATCCAGGGAGTCACCATGCGCGCAGACCACCTCACCGAACTCACCTCCGCCGCCCCGGACTTCTTCGCCGACCCCTACCCCGCCTATCAGGCGCTCCGCGCCGAAGGCCACGTCCGCCGCATACGGATGCCCGGGGGCGAGGCGGTCTGGCTGGTCCTCGGGTACGACGCCGTCCGCGCCGCGCTCGGGGACGCGCGGCTGCGCAACGACATCCGGCATTCGGCGGAGTTCGACAGCGACGGCGGTTACGCGATCGGCCGCAACATGCTCCAGGTCGACCCGCCCGACCACACCCGGCTCCGCTCCCTCGTCTCACGGCAGTTCACCACTCGCCGCATCGCCGGGCTGGAACCGCGCGTCCGGCATATCGCCGCCGAGCTTCTCGACGCCATGGCCCCGGCCGGCGGCGGCGACCTCGTCGACGCGTACGCGTTCCCGCTGCCGATCACCGTCATCTGCGAACTCCTCGGCGTCCCGGCCGCCGACCGCGACGCGTTCCACCGCTGGTCGAGCGCGATCGTCGCCGTCACCGACGCCGAGGCGGCGATGGCCGGCGCGACCGCGATGACCGAATACCTCACCGGGCTCATCGAGGAGAAGCGTCACCTCGCCCCAGGCGAGGACGCCGACCTCCTGCACGCCCTCGTCCGTACGCACGACTCGGGTGGTGGGGACGACGGCGACGGTGGTGACGGCGCTGATGGCGGCGACCAGCTCGCGCCCGACGAACTCCTCGGCATGGCCTTCCTGCTGCTCGTCGCCGGACATGAGACGACCGTCAACCTCATCTCCAGCGCCGTCCATCTGCTGCTCCGTCACCCGGACCAACTGGCCGCCCTACGCGCCGATCCCGGGCTGCTGGAGGGCGCCATCGAGGAGACGCTGCGCTACGAGCCGTCGGGGCAGATCGCCGCGTACCGCTACACCGCAGAGCCCATGACGCTGGCCGGTACGCGGATACCGCGAGGCGAGCGCGTCGTGCTCTCCCTCGCCGCCGCCAACCGCGACCCGGCGCGCTTCGCGGACCCCGAGCGCTTCGACATCCGCCGTGACCCCGTCGCGAACCGCGCCCAGCTCGCCTTCAGCCACGGCATCCACCACTGCCTCGGCGCGCCGCTCGCCCGGCTCGAAGCCTCCATCGCGCTGCCGGCGCTGCTGGAGCGCTTCCCGGACCTCGCACTCGCCGACGCGTCCGCCGCCCCCGAGTGGCGGCCGAGCCTGCTGCGCGGGCTGCGTACGCTCCCCGTGCGCTGGTGATCGTCCGCGGTGTCCGGGGCGGCGGGGGTGTCGAGGGTGTCCCGGGCGTCGGGGGTGTGCGGGGTGTCCGCGCCGTCCGCTGAGGCCGCCGGGTGTCCGCCGGTGCGGTCCGCCGGTGCGGTGGTCCCGGTCGGCCGGTCAGCTGGTCTGGCCGGTGGGCATGATGGTGACCTGCTGGAGGTTGGCCCGGGGCGGGAGCGTCGCGATGAAACCGATGGTCTGCGCGATGTCCTGCGGGGTGAGCCACTCCATGGCCTCCTTGGAGCCCTCCAGCCAGTTCAAAGCGCCGTCGTCGGTGACGTGATCCTGCAGCTCGGTCCCGACGATGCCGGGCTCGATGGCGGAGACGCGGACGTTTTTCGGGCCGAGTTCGACGCGCAGGTGCCGGGACAGGTGGGTGACGTACGCCTTGGTGCCGGAGTAGACGGCGAAGTTGGGGAAGATGTTCTGCGCCGCGATGGAGGCGGTGTTGATCAGGTCGGCCACCCCGCGTTCGCCGGCCGACTTCACCAGCTGGGGGACGAACGCGCCGATGACGTTCATCAGACCGCTGATGTTGAGGTCGATCTGCTGGCGCCATTGGTCGGTGCGCCGTTCCTCGATCGGGGCGGGGAGCATCACGCCGGCGTTGTTGAACAGCAGGTCGGCGCCGCCCAGCTCGGCGTCGACCCGGTCGGCGGCCGCCTGGACCGCGGCGGGGTCGGTCACGTCGGCGGCGATCGCCACCGCCGTGCCGCCGTCCTTGTCGATCCGGGCGACGAGGTCGTCCAAGCGCTCGGCGCGGCGCGCCAGGACCGCGACGGTGGCGCCCAGGGCGGCGAGGTGCTCGGCGGAGGCCTCGCCGATGCCGCTGGAGGCGCCGGTGATGACCGCGACGCGGCCGGTCAGGGGCTTGGCGGAGGTTGCGGTGGACATGAGGCACACCTTCCAGGAGTAAACGGAAAGGAACAGGATCAAACGGGGCGGAGCGGCCGGAGACCGAGGAGACCGGCGGACCGGCCGGACCGGAGACCGGCGGACCGGAGACCGGAAGACCGGGGCCGCGAGGTCGGGGGCCGGTAGGCCCGGGGCCGCGAGGTCGGGGGCCGGTAGGCCCGGGGCCGCGAGGTCGGGGACCGGAAGACCCGGGGCCCGAGAGGTCCAGGACCGGAAGACCCGGGGGCCGGAAAGCCGGAGACCGAAGGCCAAGGGCTGCCCGCTCCTCTTCCAGGACACCACCGCACCGGCCATCCGGCAGCCCGGTAGCGGGCCCTGCGAAGGCAGGTACCGGCAGGACCACCCACAGCCGCCTGCTGGCCCCGCCGACTCGTCACACTGGGTTCATGGACCGAAGCCGCGAGATCGCCGACTTCCTGCGCGGCCGGCGCGCCCGGGTCACCCCCGCCCAGGCCGGGCTGCCCAGCGACCCCCGTGGGCGGCGCGTGCCGGGTCTGCGCCGCGAGGAGGCCGCCCGCCTGGCCGGCGTGAGCACCGAGTACTACACCCGCCTGGAGCAGGGCCGTGCCACCCACCCCTCTCCCGAGGTCGTCGAGGCGCTCTGCGAGGCCCTCCGGCTCGACGCGTCGGAACGTGAACACCTCACGGACCTCCTCGCCCGCCCCACGGCCGCCCGGCATACCCCCGCACGCCCGCAGCGGGTCCGGCCCGGCCTCCACCTGATGCTCCGGACCCTGGAGCACGTGCCCGCCTTCGTGCTCGGCCGGCGTACCGATGTCCTGGCCGCGAACCGGCTGGCCCGCGCGGTCCTCACCGACTTCGACGCCCTGCCGGTCCGGCAGCGCAACCTCGCCCGCTACTTCCTTCTGGACCCGGTGGCCCGCGAGCGCACCGGAGACTGGGAGCGCATCGCCGCGGAAACCGTCGCGACCCTCCGCCTCGAAGCCGGCCGCTATCCGCACGACCGTCAGCTCGCCGATCTCGTCGGCGAACTCACCTTGCACGCACCGGAGTTCACCGCCTGGTGGAACGACCACCGGGTGCTGCGCCGTACGCACGGCAGCAAGCACTACCGCCATCCCCTGGTCGGGGACCTCCACTTCGCCTACGAATCGCTGCAGCCTCCCGGTGACGGCGACCAGACCCTGTGCGTCTACAACGTCGAACCGGGTTCACCCACTGAGCAGTCCCTCCAGCTCCTCAGCAGTTGGACCGCCACACAGGCCGAGCCGGCGCCGCATCAGCCGCCCCCGCACCAGCCGGCGCCCGGTAGCAGGGGCGTGCCGGACAGCTGACCCGTTGCGGGGCGTGTGTGTGGCCATACGGTCCGTCCGGGGGCTACCCCCAGCAGTGTTGTCATGCCTGCCGCATGGGCAGCGCGCCCCGGCTCAACAACCCTTGTGTCATGATGACTTACTCCCGCAGAGCCCTGGTTCTCGCCCTCTCGGCCGCAAGTGTCGCCGCGACCCTGACCGCCGTGGTCACGCCGCAGGCCGCCCATGCCGGAGCCGGGGCCGTACCCGCTCTCGACTGGCGCCCTTGCGCCGAACAGGCCAGGACCCTCGAACCCGCCGCCGGTTCCGCCGCCGCTTCCTCTGCTGCCTCCGCCCTGTCCGCGCCCGCGCCCGCGTCCGCGCCCGCGTCCGCGCCCGCTCAGGAGTGCGCCCAGCTGCCCGTACCGCTCGACTACCAAGACCCGTACGGCCCTCAGCTCACCCTCGCCGTGTCCCGCCTCCGCAGCGAGCGGCCCGAGGCGCGGCGCGGGACGCTGCTGTTCATCCCCGGCGGGCTCGGCGGGTCCGGGGTGCGGCAGCTCGCGCAGAAGGGGGCCGCGCTGCGGAAGGCGATGGCCGGCGCGTACGACCTCGTCAGCTTCGACCCCCGCGGGGTGGGCGGCAGTACGACCGCGAGCTGCGGCCTCGACGCGGCGGACCGGGACCTGGTGAACCTCCGACCCTGGCCGGGGCCGGGCGGCGATATCACCGAGAGCGTCACCCGGTCCCGCCGTATCGCCGACGCCTGTGCCCGTAACGGCGGACCCGTGCTGCGCAGCCTCACCACGGCGAACGAGGCGCGCGACATCGACCGTTTCCGACAGGCGCTGGGCGAGGAGAAGCTGTCCGCCTGGGGTGTCTCGTACGGGACGTACGTCGGGGCCGTGTACGCGCAGAAGTACCCGCGGCACACGGACCGTTGGGTGCTGGACAGCAGCGGCGACCCGGACCCGGCCCGGGTCGCGCGGGGCTGGGCGGCGAACATGGCGGTGGGCGCCGACGACCGGTTCCCCGACTTCGCGGCCTGGGCGGCGGATCCGGCCCGCGAGGAAGAAGACCCGGGGCTCCGGCTGGCCGAACGGGCTCAGGACGTACGGCCGTTGTTCCTCGCGCTCGCGGCGAGGCTGGACCGCGAACCGAAGGAGTCGACCACGCCGGGCACCCCGCTGACCGGCAACCGACTGCGGCAGGCGCTCCAGAACGCCCTCTACAGCGACGCCTCCTTTCCCCAGCTGGCGCGGATCATCCGGGCGGCGATGGACCCGGCCGGAAAGCCGGTCCTGCCCGCCGACCTGGCGCAGCCGCTGCGGGACGAGGA
Source organism: Streptomyces sp. NPDC039430 (assembly GCF_055639435.1). NCBI lineage: Bacteria > Bacillati > Actinomycetota > Actinomycetes > Kitasatosporales > Streptomycetaceae > Streptomyces > Streptomyces sp. NPDC039430. The sequence continues at coordinate 124,121 of NZ_JBVKAK010000005.1, forward strand.
CGCGGCGGTGACGGCCGCGGTCATCTGCAACGACGTGCGCTGGCCGGGTTCCGGCCCCGCGTACGAGCGCGCCGTGGCCACCAACCGCGTCCGGCACCCGCTCACGGCCGGGATGCCGGCGAACGCCTTCGCCTGCTCCTTCTGGAAGGACGCGCCGGCGGAGAAGCCCACCCGGATCACCGCCGAGGGCCCGTCCAACATCCTGATGATCCAGAACCTCCGTGACCCGTCGACCCCGTACTCCGGCGCCCTGAAGATGCGCGAGGCCCTCGGCGACCGCGCCAGGCTCGTGACGGTCGACCACGGCGGGCACAGCGTCTACCTGGGCAACGGCAACGCCTGCGGCGACCGTACGGTCACCGAGTACCTCACCACGGGTCGTCGCCCGGCGCGGGACACGTACTGCGCGGACTGAGCGGATACGCGGATACGCGGGGGGAAAACATGGGAACCGCCCGCGAGCTTTTGGACTCACGGCCCCATGACGGTGAGTACGCCCTGCCGTAAAGTGAGTGCCTTTCATCGCGCTTATGGGCAACGCCGGTTGGGGGACGCGTGTCTGGGTTCGGTGGCGTGCCCGCGTACGGGGGACCGGCTTCGGCGCCCGGCGGGGGACGGCGGGAGTTGCCGCGGTCGCTCGGTGCGGCGCGGTCGCTCGTGTATGTCCTCCTCGGGGCCACGGTGCTGGGCGGGCTCGGGCTCTTCGGGTCTGCCCTCGCCGTCGACGCGCTGGGCGGGGAACTCCTCGGCCTCGCGCTGTACGCCGCCGCGCCCGGGGTCGTGGGCTGGCTGCTCGCACGGCGTGTCAGGAGCGGCGGCGTCAGGGTGTGGGGCGGTCTCGTCGCCGTACAGCTGTGGCTGATCCTCGGCGGGCTGACCAACATCGGTGACGGGTCGGGGCACGGCTTCACCCAGTTGCTGCTGCCGGTGCTGATCCTGTGGTTCCTCACGCGGCCGGAGAGCCGCGAGTGGTTCCGGCTGCCGGATCGGGAACGGGATCAACAGCGGCCGGACAGGCCCACGTTCTCGCTTTCCCGCTTGATCACCTGGCGGCGCGACCGGGGGCAGTCGGCCCTGGAGTACGCGGGGCTCATCACGCTCGTCGCGGCGATCATCCTGACGCTGGTGCTCAGCGGCATCAGCGGGCGCATCGTGGGTGGCCTCCAGTCCGCCGTCTGCTCCATCACCGGGACGGCGTGTCCGTCGCCCGGTGACGCCGCCGGCGCCGGTGAAAGCGTCGACGCCGCCACGGGCGGTCCGGGGAGTACGGGCGGTGCGACCGGCGGCACCGGCGAAGGTACTGACGGCTCCGGCGGCAGCGGCGACGGCTCGACCGGTGGATCCACCGGCGGGTCCACCGGCGGGTCCACCGGCGGGTCCTGGTACCCCGCGACCGACGGGCCCGGCCGCTCGGGTGACACCTACCCCGAGACCGGCGTCGAGCCCGAGGCCGAGTACGACGTCCCCGCCATCGCCAAGGACCCCGACACCACCGACCCCGACGCCACCGACGCGAGCGGAGGAGACGGCGGCGAGGAGGAGGACTGCGGCGGCTGGGGCTTCTTCGGCTGCGCCTGGGACCGCGGTACCCAGGTCGTCAAGGGCGTCTTCGTCGACGGCGTCTGGGGCGACCTCACCGGCATCGGCGACCTCTTCAAAGCCGAAACTTGGTCCGGCATGGCCGACTACGGCCGTCAGCTGGGTGATCAGTGGCTCCAGGACTCCGCGGACGCCACCGACAAGTGGAACGACGGTGACTACCTCGGCGCGCTGGGCGACTGGGGCGGCGCCTCGCTCAACACCGGATTGACGGTCGGCGACGACATCTTCGTCGGTGACGAGGTGCGCGAGCGCTGGAACAACGGAGAGAAGACACGCGCCGTCACGGACGTCATCTGGAACGTCGGTTCCCTCTTCATCCCCGGTTACGACGTGGCGAAGGTCGTCGGCAAGGTCGGCAAACTGGGCAAGCTGGGCAAGATCGCCGAGGACGTGGCCAAGGCCGCCTCGGACGCGGGCGACGCGGCCCGCCGTGCCCGTAAGGCCGCGGAGGCGGGGGACGTCGAGGGCGCCCGTAAGGCGGCGAAGGAGGCCGACGAGGCGGCGGACGCGGCCGAGGAGCAGGCACGGAAAACCGGCTGTGTCATCGCCTCGGGACGTTGGTCCCCAGGGCCGCCGTACGGGTTCGACGGAGTGGGGCCGCCGTACGGGTTCGACGGAGTGGCCGGATCGGGCACCGGGGTGCTCGCCTGGAGCGGCCCGCACCGCGTGATCCTCGCCGAAGCCGGCTGCGACGAGGAGGCCAAGGCCAAGGCGAAAGAGGCCCGCGAGCAGGAACGGTCCGCCCATCTGGCCCAGAAGCGTGCCGAGGAGCCCGAGCGCGCGGCCAAGGCCGAGCTGGAGAAGAAGAAGTGGCCCGAGCCCGCGCACGGGGACACGTCCGACCCGCGCAACTACAACCCGCCGGACTGGGCCGGGAATCTGAAGTCCCCGGAGCTCGGCTCGGCCGACAAGGGCGACGGCTTCTGGGCGAGCCGTGACCGTAACCCCAAGCCCAACTGGAAGAACGAGTCCTGGCTGCGCTACCAGGAGCAGATCACCGGCACCGCACGCGGGAAGGAATACGTCGTCCCCCACCCCAAGGAGGGCAAGCCGGCGGTGGAGTACGACGGTTGGGACTCCGGCAGGCAGACCTTCCTGGAGGCCAAGAACGGCTACGACAGCTACCTCTCCAAAACCGACAAGGGCACGCTCACCGAGTCCGGCAAGCAGAAGTTCCTGACCGAGGCGCGGGGACAGGTCGAGGCGTCCGGCGGCCGGCCCGTCGAGTGGCACTTCTCGGATCCGGATGTCGCCAAGGCCGCCCGCAAGGCGTTCCGGGAGGAAGGGCTGCCGATCAAGGTCGTCCACACGGGACAGAAGCCGGCCGGCGGGCCCAGAAAACCCGAGGCGTTCGGCTAGCTTGGCCGGGCGAGACCGGGTGTGACCGGGCGGGTGGCCGGACCGGCGAACGAGAAGCGAGCTGCGGAGGGCAGGACATGCGACGTGTGGTGCGGGGCTTCTGGGGGCCCCGGGAGGAGTCGGCGGAGGCGCTGGCCGGACGGTGGAAGCTGACCCTGGACCGGCTCGCCGGACTGCTCACGGTCGTGGGCTCCGACTCCGCCCTTGGCTCCGGCGCCGCTGGCTCCCGTCCTTCTGGCTTCCGCGACCCTGGCTCCGACTCCGACTCCGGCTCCGGCTCTGTCTCCGGCTCCGGCGCGGACGCACCGCTGACGTCCCCGTGGACGTGGCGTAACGTCACCGCCTCCGGGCCCGTCACCGAACTCCGGCCGGACGAGGCGTCGCTGCTCGCGGCCCTGCGCGCGGCGCAGGCGGCCGACGGCTGGTCGGACCGTACCGGCTGCGCGCTGCGCCTCGTCGTCGAGGGCGGGCCGGGCTGGAAGATCGAGGTCAGCGGCCTGGCGGGTGGCACGCCCGAGTTCCTGCTCCAGTCGATGGTGATCGGTGTCAGCTCCCCGGACGAGGCCGGCACCCCCGAGCCCGGGATCCCCGAAGCCGAGTTCCCTGACGCCGAACTCCTCTGCATCGTGGCGGAGTTGTGGGAGCCCGACTTCGGCGGCGTCACCGATGACGACGTGCTCGACGCCCTGGAGGACGACGCCGGCTTCGCCCCCGACGAGCCTTCGGTCGGCTGGATCGGCTATCTCTCCCCGGGGCGCGCCGCCCTGCTGCCCGAGGACCTGGCGGCGGTGGCCCGTACGGACGTGCGCGGCGGAGGCGCGCTGCTCGTCCTCGCGGCGCGCGGCGACACCGAGGACGTGCTCCGCGCCAACCTGTGGCTGCGCGAAGCCGGGGCGCTGCGACCGCTGCCCCGCCCCATGGACCGGGCCGCACTGTGACCGCACGGGCCGGGGAGGCGTTCGAGACGGGCCGTGCCGTGTCCGACGTCGAGGCACTGCTCGTCGCGCCCGTACCGACCGCCGGGCCGACGCCCGACGCGACGGAGGTCGAGGGGGATCCGGCCACGGGCGAGTGGACCGCGACCAGCGGGGCCGGGTTTCGGATCGTTCCGCTCTGGGAGAGCGGGGACCTCGTCGGGGTGTACGGGCCCGGGTGGGACGAGGCGGAGGAGGCGGCCGAAGAGCATCTGGCGTGCCTCGTCGCGGAATTGGACCGGCGGTGGGGCGCTCATCGACGGGTGTCCATGCGGGTGCCGCTGTTCCGGAAGCAGGCGGGCGCGCCCATGCCCGCGCTGTTCCAGGCGCTGTGCGACGCGGACTGCTTCGGCGATCTGACCGTATGGGGACCGCTCTCGGCCGGCCGCCGGTGGATCGCGGTCTCCGTCAACCAGAGCGACGGAGACGCACCGATGATCATGACGGCCGCCGTCAGCGACCGGCCGGTCACGGAGCTGGACGATCAGTCGGTCACGTGATCGGTCACCGGTCGGTCAGCCGATCACCCGACCCCCGATCACTCGCTTGGCCGAACCCGCCGGAACCCCCTGACCTGGTCTGATACCCGACGGGCATGACAGGCGGCGGACCAGGTCTTGGACCGTCGGTCCCCTTCGCGAGCAGAGTCGGTAGTGCCGAGTTCACCACCGAGGAAGTTCACCACCCAGGAAGGGAACGATCATGAAGGTCTTCGTGACGGGAGGTTCCGGCTACATCGGCCGGGCGACCATCGAGGCGCTGGTCCGGCGGGGAAACGAGGTCGCGGCGCTCGTCCGCAGTGATGCTTCCGAGCGGGTCGTGACCGGTCTGGGCGCGAGCCCGGTCCGTGGCGCGCTGACCGACGTGTCCGTACTCCGTGAGGCGGCGCGTGCCGCCGACGGTGTCCTGCACCTGGGCCAGCACGCCGGGGCGGACTCCGCCGAGGTCGACCGCGCCGCGGCCGAGGCGATGCAGGACGGCGCGGGGCCCCGTCCGTACGTGCACACCGGTGGCGTGTGGGTGTACGGCGACACCGCCGGGACCGTCGACGAGGACGCGCCGCTGAGCCCGCCGAGGCTGACGGCGTGGCGCGTGGACAACGAGAAGCGCGTCCTCGCGCGGGCGGCCACGGGCGAGCGGCCCGTGGTGGTGATGCCGGGGCTGGTGTACGGCCGGTCGGGCGGGCTGATCGAGATGTTCTACGCGGCTCCCGGGCGGGAGAAGGGCGCTGTCCCGTGTGTGGGGGACGGGTCCAACCACTGGTCGCTGGTGCATGTCGAGGACCTGGCCGAGCTGTACGTGCTGGCGCTGGCGGCCCCCGCCGGATCCATCTACGCGGGCGTCAGCGACCAGTGGCCCACGGCGCTTCAGGTCTCCGAGGCGGTCAGCCGGGCTATCGGGCGGCCGGGAGCGGTCCGGCATCTGAGCATCGACGAGGCGACGGAGGAGATGGGGCCGGTCGCCGAGGCCTTCGCGCTGGACCAGCGGCTCACGGGCGCCCGCGCGCGCCGGGAGCTGGGCTGGAAGCCCGTACGGCTGGACGCGCTGACGGAGCTGGCCAACTCCTGACGGAACGGGGCGTGGGCCGGACCACCGCCCGGAGCGCCGGACCGCCGCCCGGACTACCGCCTGCGGCCGGACTAACGCCCGCGGCCCGGACTACCGCCCGCCGCCCCGAGCACCGTCGCGTACCTCTAGCTACGCTCGGACGGTGGAGCGGCCGGCGCGACGCGGAAGGAGCAGCCGTGGCCCTCGATCTCGATCTCCGTAAGCTGCGGTACTTCGTCGCGGTGGCCGAAGAGCTGCACTTCGGACGGGCCGCCGAGCGGCTGCACATCGCCCAGCCGGTGCTTTCCCGGCAGATCAAGGCACTGGAGAGCGAACTGAAGGTCCAGCTCTTCGCGCGTGACAAGCGTGCCACCGAGCTGACCTCCGCCGGCCGGCAACTCCTCTCCGACGCCGTGCCGCTGCTGGCGTCGGCGGAGGCCACCCGCCGACGCCTGGCCCGCGCGGCCGGGGGGACGGAGACGTTCGCCATCGGGTTCATGCCCGGCCTGATCGTCACCGGCGCCGTACGGGAACTCTCCCGCCGCTATCCCCACCTCTCGGTCGAGGTGGTCAGGACCGGCTGGAGCGATCAGACCGAGGTGATCCACGACGGCCGGGTCGACGTCGGCTACGTACGCATGCCCCTGGACCGGCACGGCCTGCGCACGCGGAACCTGCTGACGGAGCCCCGGGTGGCGGTGCTCCCCGCGGACCACCCCTACGCGCACAAGGGCGTCCTGAGCGTCAACGACCTCGCGGACGAACACCTGCTGCAGGACCCGGACGCCGTACCCGAGTGGCGCGACATCGCCACGGAACTCTCCGCCGAGGCCCCCGCGGACCGGCAGAGGACGCCACCACCGACCCTGACGGTCGAGGAGAAACTGGAGAACGTCGCGGCCGGACGCGGTGTGGTCATCCTGCCCCTGTCGACCGCGTCGTACTACACACGCCCCGACGTCACCCACGTCGAGATCTCCGACATCGCCCCCAGCCAGGTCTGCCTGGCCTGGGCGAGCAGCCGACGCAGCCCGCTGATCCACGAGTTCGCCGCCATCGCCGCGGAACACGACGCCACAGGACACGACGCCACAGGACACGACGCCACGGGACACCGCCAGTAACCGGCGCGTCGTTCCAGCGCAGGTCCGGCTGACGGAGCAGGGACAGACCGGCCAACGGCTCCGGGACGTCGGACAGGGAGTTCTCCCGGAGATCGAGATGGCGCTGCTGGAGCCCTCCGACCTCGCCAGAGATCGAGCGTCGCCGTCGTACTCCAGGTCCCTCGTCAGAAGATTCCGTCCACGATCTCCTCGTACCTGCGGTTCCACTCCGATGCCTCTTCCGAGAAGGGAAGCCGGTCGAAGGAATCGATCCTCGTGCGCGATTCCTCCGGTGGCAGGTCCTCGTTCTCCTCCCGCTCCTCGCAGAAGTATTTGAGTGTGATGAGGGATCGAACGAGCGACTCAAGGTCACGATGCATCAGAACGGGCTTTCCGTCACCGTCGTAGGAGAAGGCGTAGATGTGATCATCCGCGGGATTCAGCGCCGCAGCCGCACAGGGGAAGTGCCCCACGATCAACCATGACCTGCAGTCCTCCGGCACGTCGAAACCGAGGTCCTCGTCGGCAGCCCATGAGCCGACGTGCACGTCCGCGAGCCGTCCGGCGGCTCGGCGTCATGTTCGTCATGCCGTGGCCACACCGTGCGCCGTCCTCCGGATTTCTTTTTCCGGGTGTCTTCTTTTCGCTTGTCTCTCGTATGTTTCCGGCCAATAAGTTGAGCGGGCACCGTCGGCCGGGCGATATCCGGGGAGTGCGATTCCGGATATCGCGCGGGCCTCCGCGTCTCCGGTGGGACTCTTTCCTCCGTCGAGGCGCGTGGCGTACGGCGCGTTGGCGGCGGGGGGTGTGTTCACCACCGGGAAAGATCCGTACGCCGTCGGCGGCCGGGGTGGCGGTCGTATACGGCGGTGTCCTGCGGCCGGTGCGGGGCGTCGCGGTGCGGGGGTGGTGTGGTCCGGGCGGGGGCGTTCCGCTTCGTTTCCCGTGCTGTTCAGATGGCGTACCTCACGCGGAGTGGCGAATTCCGGCCTATGTCCGGTCACGTCGGCGACGATCTTCCAGGGTCTTCGCCCGCCCGGATGATTCATTCTGCGCCGCGAATGCCAAAGCGAATCGGGAATCCCGGGTGCCGCGCCGTCGCCACTCCAATCGGTCAACCCTGGCGCGGTGATCGCGGGCGGTGGGCGCGGTAAGAACCGACCGTGCCGATGCTGCTGTACGGAGGCTCCGGCGCGCCCCGTGGCGTCCGTGCGCAAACGAAGTCGCTCTCGTCCGGGCGTCCTTGTCCTCCACAACAGGGCCTGGTTAAGCTCCCGAGCGTTTCAATTCCTGCACGTTTTCTACGCATCTTTGATGAGCGCGGCGCTACTTCGCATGCGATCTCGCATGTGATTTCGAGTCTGACGACGGCGGAAACGGGGAGGGCTGCGCATGGGATCTTCTCTTCCCGAATCGGGAGCTACGCGCGTCCAGGCCGTACCTCCGGGCCGGACCAACGCCACCGCGCACACCAAGCACAACGAGCGGCCCAGCCGCGACATCCGGCTCTTCTGGTGCGCGAACGCCGCCGACTCCCTCGGCAGTCAGGCGTCCGGGGTCGTCCTGCCGCTGTTGCTGCTCGGGCTCGGTTACTCGCCCGCGGTGGTGGGGCTGGTCGCGGGGGTGTCCACGGCGACCGGGCTCGTACTCGGCCCGCTGGTCGCCGTACCCGCCGACCGCGGCGCGCGGAAGCGGGTGATGTTCTGGTCGGCGGTGGTCTCGGCGCTCGCGATGGGCTCCGTGGCCGTGGCCCTGGCCGTCGTGGAGGGACGGCCGTCGCTGGTCCACCTGCTCACCGCCGTGCTCGTGGAACGTACCGCCACCGCCTGCTACGAGGCGGCGGCCCGCGGCACGGTGGCCCTGATCTCCACGCCCGGGAACCTTCCCCGCGTGGTGGCCGGGCTGGAGGCGGGTGACCGGGGCGCCCTCGTCGCCGGACCCGCCCTGGGCGGCATGCTGTACCAGGCTTCGCGCGCGCTGCCCTTCGTGCTGGACGCCGTCTCGTACGTCGTCACGGCCGTATGCGTCCGGGCCATGCGCTCGGACCTGCGCGCGGACGCCACGGACCCTGCGGACCGTGCGGACCCTGCGGACCGTGCTGCGGACGCCACGGACCCTGCGGATGGTGCGGACTCTGCGGACGGTGCGCCCGAGCCCGCCTCATCGCCCGTGTCACCGCCCGCGCCGCGCTCCGCGCGCGGCACCTGGTCCGCACTGGCCGCCGAGGCGAGCGCCGGATTCCGGCTCGTCCGGGCAACGCCCCTGCTGCGGCTGGTCCTTGTGTGGACCACCACCGTCAACGGCGTACTGGCCGCCCTGTACTACGACGCCGTCTTCACCTTGCAGGAGCGCGGCCACGGCGGCACACCCATGGGTCTGGTCCTGGCACTCTCCGGCGCCGCGGGACTCGCCGGTTCGCTCGCCGCGCCCCGGCTCGTGCGCCGGCTCAGCCCCGCACGGGCGGTCGTGGCGGTGTCATGGCTCATGATCCCGCTCGCCGCCGCGCTCGCGACGGCCGGGGGACCGTGGACGTACGGAGCGCTGTTCGGCGGGTTCTGCCTGATCATGCCGCTCGCCACCGTGATCCTCCAGGCCCGCGCCATCCAGGGGACACCGCCCGCACTCCAGGCCCGCGCGGGCTCCGTGCTCGCCACCGCCGCGGGCGGCGCCGCCGCCATGGCGCCCGCGCTGTCCGGGTTGCTGACGGCTCACGCGGGGGCCGCCGTGCCCGCGCTCGCGTGCGCCGGGGTGCTGGTCCTGCTCGCTCTGCACACGACCTTCGGGGCCACACGCGTACTGACGAAGGACGTACCGGCGAGGGGGCGAGGCGCGTGACCGGCTCCCGCTATCAGGTCTACCTCGCCGCCCTGCCCGAGGTCTGCGCCGCCGATCCCGCGCTCATGGCGTTCACCGCCGACGCGGACGGCCGGTGCGAGGTGTTCGCCTGGGACGCCACGACCGGCCGCGCCCGCCAGGTCACCGATCGGCCGCGCGGCACCCTGCACGGCACGATCGACCGGGACGCGAACGTGTGGTGGTTCGACGAGGACGCGCACGGCGCGGGCCGCTGGCGGTTCCAGCCCTTCCGCGGCGGTCCCGACCTCCCCGGGTTGACCGGCGTGCCCCCGGGGACCCCGCGTGGCCTGGCCGTGAGTGACGACGGGACCGTCGCCATGGGGCTGGGGGACGGCCGTACGACAACCGTCCACCTGGGACGACGCGGCGGTTCCGCACACGAGGTGACGCGCGTCGACCGGCACGCCACGCTGTCCGGGATCACCGCCGCGGCCGGCCTGCTGGCGATCAGCGGCCCCGCCGGTTCCGCGCACGCCGTGACCGTCCTGGCCGCGGACGGCACACCGCGCGCCGTGCTCTCCGGCGCCGGGGACCACGGCCGACTCTGGTCGCTCGGCTTCGCACCCACCGCGGCACGCGACGAACTGCTGCTGGTGCGCGAGGACGACGACCGCTATCTGCTCGCCAGTTGGCGTCCCGAGACCGGGATCCGTACGTATCCGTGGTGCGCGTTCGACAGTGAGATCACCGCCCGCTGGTATCCGGACGGGGGCGAGGGCGAGGGCGGGGGCGGGGGCGAAGGCGAGGTCGGGGGCGAGGGTGAGGACAAGGGGCGCACCGTCCTGATCCGGGAGGACCGGCACGGCCGCAGCACCCTGCACCGGGCACGTTTGGACACCGGCACCCTCACGCGCGTGCCGACGCCGCCCGGCAGCCTGCTGGACGCGGCGCCGCGCGCCGGTGGTGATGTGCACTACCTGTGGACGGACACGGCCCATCCGCCGCGTATGCACTCCACCGCCGGTACCGCGCTGCCGGCCCTCGGCACCGTGCCGGGGCGCGTACCGGGCGACCACCGCGATCTGTGGACGCCGACCCCGGACGGCCCCGTGCACACCTGGCTCAGCCTCCCGGAGGGCACCGGTTTTCCGGAGGGCCATGGTCTTCCGGAGGGCCAAGCCTCGGAGGGCCAAGCCCCAGACGTCCAGGCCCCGGACGCCCAAGCCCCGGACGCCCAAGCCCCGGAGAACCGGGCCTCCGAGAGCCCAGCCCCCGAGGGCCGGGGCGCGCCGCCGCCCGTCGTCTTCCTCGTGCACGGCGGCCCCGCCGACCACGACCGCGACGCCTACGACGGCGTGGTGCACTCGCTCGTGGCCTCGGGCTTCGCCGTCGCGCGCGTCAACTACCGCGGCTCCACCGGCTACGGCCCGCGCTGGCGCCGGGCCTTCGGGGCGGGCGTGGGGCTCACGCAGGTCGAGGACCTGGTGGCGGTCCGCGCCGATCTGATCGGCCGCGGGCTGGTACGCCCCGACGCCGTCGGACTGTGGGGCACCTCGTGGGGCGGCTACCTCGCCCTGCTGGCCCTCGGCACCCGCCCCGGGCTGTGGCAGGCGGGCGTCGCCGTCAAGCCCGTCGCCGACGGCGTCGCCGCCTACCGCACCACCACCTCCGCGCTGCGCGCCCTGGACGAGCGCCTGTACGGGGGCACACCCGACGACGTGCCCGAGGCGTACGCCCGCAGCTCGCCCATCCACTACGCCTCGCACGTCCGCGCGCCGCTGCTGGTCGTCGCCGCCACCCGGGACGCCAAGTGCCCGCCCGGCCAGGTACGCGGCTACCTCGCCGCGCTCCGCGCCGCCGGAGCCCGCCACGAGTCGATGTGGCTCGACAGCGGGCACGACGGCTACGAGGGCGGCGACCACGTCGCCGTACTGCGCCGCGCCGTCGTCTTCCTCGACCGCGAGCTGCGCGGCACGCGGGGCGGGCGCGGCACGCGGAGCGAGCGCGGTACGCAGAACGGGCCCGGTACGTACGGCGCGTACGGCCCGCAGCGCGACCCCAAGACGCCCCCCGCCGACCGGAGGGGGGATTCCGGCCGCGTCCGTACCACGGCGGCGGCCGGGACAGGTACCGCCGAACACACCGAGAGGAGAACCACCCATGCAGAAGGACATCATCCACAACGACCCGCTTGAGGGTGACGAGGAGAACCGGAAGCCGAGCGTCGGCGTCACGGTCACCATCCCGTTCCGCAACGCGGAAGACGCGGAAGAGGACTGATCTGATCCTCGCCGGCCGGCCCGGCGGCCACCGAATTCCGGGCCGGCCGGTCGATCCGCCCACGACTCGCGGTCGGTTGTCCTACCTCCGTACCTCCGTACCTCCGTACCGCTGTGCCTCCGCCCCTCCGCCTACCTCCGCCCCTCCGCCTACCTCCGCCCCTCCGCCTACCTCCGCCCCTCCGCCTACCTCCGCCCCTCCGCCTACCTCCCTGTCTCCCCGTCTCCCTGTCTCCCCGTCTCCCGAATCCCCTCACGCCTTGCCCTGTCCCACCCCGTCATCCGGCCGTCCCCCGAGGAGCTGACATGCGCGTACTGCTGGTCAACATGCCCTGGTCGCCCATCGACCTTCCGTCGCTGGCCCTGGGAATCCTCAAGCGGAGTGTGGACGAGCACGTGCCGGGCGGCAGTGCCGAAGTCCTGCACGCCAACCTCGAATTCACCGACTGGATCACCCGGCGGATGGAATTCACCGCCGAGGACTACGAGTACTACGCCCTGGCCTCCTACTTCATGGGCTGCGGCGACTGGGTCTTCTCCTCCGCGCTCTACGACGACCCCGCCTGGCGGGACGACGAGTTCGCCGCCGCGATGAAGGGGAAGCTCGGCGCCTCCCGGATGCGGATGACCCGCGAACTGCACCGGCTGGTGCCGGAGTTCGTGTCGGAGATCGCCCGGCGGATCGTCGACGAGGCACCCGATGTCGTCGGGTTCACCTCCACCTTCCAGCAGAACACCGCCGCGCTCGCCGCCGCCCGCCAGGTCAAGCTGCTCGCGCCGCACATCGTGACCGTCATCGGCGGCGCCAACTGTGACGGTGAGCAGGGCGCCACGGTCCACCGCAACTTCCCGTTCGTGGACTACGTGATCCGGGGCGAGGGCGAGGCCGCGTTTCCGCGGCTGCTGGCCGCGCTCGGCGAGGAACTGCCGGACCTGTCCACCGTCACCGGGCTGTGCCACCGCGGTCCTGACGGCGTGAGCACGGCCAACGCGATGGCCACCAGCCCGCTGCCGCCCGCCACCATCCTGCCGCCCGACTACAGCGGCTACTTCGAACGCCTCGGCGCGTCCGTGGCCCGCAACTGGGTCGAGCCCAAGCTCGTCGTCGAGGGCGCCAGAGGCTGCTGGTGGGGCGAGAAGCACCACTGCACGTTCTGCGGGCTCAACGGTTCCTTCATGCAGTTCCGCAGCAAGAGCCCGGACACCTTCTACGACGAGATCATGGATCTGGCCCGACGCCACCGCGTGCTGGACATGTACGTGGTCGACAACATCCTCGACATGGGCTACCTCTCCACCGTCCTGCCGCGGATCATCGAGAGCGGCTACGACCTGCGGCTGCACATCGAGATCAAGGCCAATATGCGCCGCGCCCACCTCCGTACGCTCTCCGACGCGGGCCTCATCTACGTACAGCCGGGTATCGAGAGCCTGAACAGCCGCGTACTGGATCTGATGGACAAGGGCGTCAGCGGCTGCCAGAACGTACGCATGCTCCGGGACGGCGCCGAGACCGGCCTGTCGGTGTCCTGGAACTATCTGCACGGCTTCCCCGGGGAGAGCGCGGAGGACTACGACCCGGTCATCGCGCAGATACCGGCGCTGGAACACCTCAATCCGCCCGTCGACCTCTCCGCCCGTATCGCCATCGAACGGTTCAGCCCCTACTTCAACCGGCCCGAACTGGGCTTCTCCGGGCTGCGTCCCGAGGCGCACTACCGCTTCACCTACGACCTGCCGGAAGAGGAGCTGTACGGCCTCGCCTATGTCTTCGAGGCGCCGGAGCGCGGCATCGGCAAACCGACGGTCACCGCGCTCAACGCCGCCCTCGCCGCCTGGCGCAAGCACCACGCCGACGCGCGCCTCACACAGGCCGATCTGGGCGACCGGATCGTCCTGGTCAGCAAGCGCCGGGCGTTCGAGTGGCGGGCCATGGAGCTGACCGACCCGTACGAGATCGCCGCGTTCCGGCTGCTCGACCAGCCGCACACGCCGTCGGCCCTCGCCCGCAAGGCCGCGGGCCGGGTGCCGGGCGGGGCGCTCCCGGAGGAGGAGGTGCAGGACCTGCTCGACCGCTGGGTGGCGCTCGGGCTGGTCTTCACCGACAACGGGCAGTACGTGCATATCGCGCCCTCGGCGGTGAACGAGGACCTGCTGCGGCTGGACTTCATGCGGCACCGGCACGCGCCTCGGGTGGAGGCGCCCGTACCGGACGCCGAAACGGCCCCCGCGCCCGTACCGGCCTCCGCGTCGGCCGAACCGCACATGACCGGAGTCTGACCCGTCTCCCGATCTTCCTTCCACCAGCCCTCGTCCGACCGTTCAGGCGCACCAGGAGGCCAGCCCGATGAGCTCCAGCTCCCGTTCCACCCTCACGCCGCCCGCCGCCGTCTCCGTCTGGCGTGACTACGATCCCGTCGCCTGCGCCCTGCCGGGGATGTTCCTCGGCGAGATCGCGCTGACCGGTTCCGTCCCCGAGGAGTGCGACCGGCTGTGGGAACTGGGCGCGCGGCGCGTCCGGCTGTCCGGTGTCGTGGATCTCGCGGACACGGGAACGCCGGACGCGGCGGCCCGTGCCGTACGTACCCTCAGCCTGGTCAGAGACCTGACGGCCCGCGCGGTACTCGTCGAGTGGGACCTGCGCCCGGATCCCGCCCGTGGCCCGACGGCCGCCGAGGACATCAGCCGGCTCCTGAGCCACCTCCAGCCGCCGCAGCGGATCGAGGGGGAGGGGGTGGACCCGGCGACCGCGGAGGACGCGTTGCGGACCTGGCGCAATGGCCACTACCTCGGCAAGTGTCTCTGGCGGCAGGGGCCGGGCTTCGTCCAGATCCGGGACCGCCGCTGGGGGGATCTCCGCCGGTTCACGGTGGACGAGCCGCACTACCAGGAGGCGATCGAACGCCTGGCGTACGGGGCCTCGGCGGCGTCGGTGCCGGCGGACGCGCTCGCCGACTTCCGCGAGGAGCGTCTCGTCCTCGCGGTCGGCGGACTGGAGTGGTGGCTGCCGTACCGCGTCAACCGCTGGATACAGGAGGCGATGACGATCTGAGGCGGGCGTACTTCGGAGCCCCGGGCCCCGGAGCCTGAGGCCCCGGGCCCCGGAGCCCGGCCGAGCGGGGCCCGCTGAGCCGAGTCCCGCTGAGCCGTGCCCGGCTGAGCGGAGCCCCGCCGCGTGGAGCCCTGTTGAACGGAGTGTTCACCTCCGCACAACCATTCACCAGGCCCATCTGTCGCACAGGACATCTGGAAGCCAACGTCCGGTAAACGGGAAGGTATCCGCGATGTCACTCCTCAGCCGACGCCTCAGCCAACGCCGATGGCCGGCCGCCCCGGCCGCTGTCGCGGTCGTTCTCCTCGGCACCGTGCTCGTCGGTGCCCCGGCCCAGGCGGACCCGGCGCGTCCGTCGCAGCCCGCCCAGGCGGACAGTCCGCGGCCCGCCCAGGCGAGCGACGGGCAGGACGCCAAGGCGGCCGGTTCGAAACCGGACAAGGCCGCCGGTCCCGTCCTGAAGTTCCACGTCGTCAAGAACGAGGTCGGCCTGCCACAGCCCGCCGAGAGCGATCCGCCGCTGATCAACTGGGGCGTCCCGGGCGACCCCGACGGCGGCACCGCCAAGGACGTGGTCGTCAAGATCGACGTATCCGGTATCTCCGCCTTCGCCGAGGTCCGCGGCCCCGACAGCTGCCCGGACGACGTGTGCGCGTGGCCCGTCACGGACATCGCTCCGGACGGTTACGCGGGCGGGCTCCTCGAAATGAGCGCCAAGCCGGGTGTGGCGCTCGGTACGACGGGCACGGCCCGGGTCTACGCCACGTCCACCAACGCGACCGTCGTCGATACGACCGTGAAGGTCACCGTTGGCGCGGTGGCGCTGGTCGTGAGCCGGCTCGCCGATACGGAGACCGCCGAGCCGGGCAGCACGCTCGACGCCCCGATCACCGTCGCCAACACCGGATCGCTGACGGCTCAGGGCGTGGAACTGCGGTTCGGCACCTCTCACGAACTCGGCTTCGCCCAGCGGTTCTCGAACTGCGTGTACGGCACCACCGACCCGCCGTCCGGCGGCGGGCGGCCGCTGCCCGAGGCGGTGTGCCGGATCAGCACGCCCGTCGAACCGGGCAAGCGGTACCGGCTGTCCACGCCCGTGGGTTTCGACGTCAAGGAGACGGCGCTCTTCGAGTTCGTGGACTTCGAGGTGACGCCTCTCGCGGCCACCGTGCCGACGGGCGCGAAGAGCGGCAACGGCTCCCGGCCTGTGCTCGCGCTCGTTCCGGACGGCAGCGCTCCGCCCAGCGGGAACTCGACGGACCGCTGGCGATGGATCGTCAACGCGGTCAACACCGCCGACCTCGATGTCACCGGGGACACCGTCACCGCCGACCCCGGCGACACCGTCACTCTGGCGGCGAAGATCCGCAACGACGGCCCCGGCTCCGTCGACCTCATCACCACCGACGGCCAGATCTCGCTGCTGGTCGACATCCCCAAGGGCACGACGGCGGTGAAGGTGCCCGAGCGCTGCCGCCTCTGGAACGGTGACGGTACGACCGAACCCGATCCCGATGCCCCCGCCTACCTCTGCTGGATCGGCTCGCCGTTCCCCGTGGGCAAGGTCGCGACAGTGCCGTTCGTGTTGAAGGTCGGCGCGGACGCGCCCGCGACGACCCGCGGTGTCGTACGTCATATGTCCGAGTGGGGCGCGGAGTTGGAGTTCGACACCAACAAGGCGAACAACAAGGCGTTCTTCACGGTGCATGTGACGGACGCGGCCGGCACGGGCGGTGCGACGGGCGGTTCGACCGGCGGTGCGACGGGTGGTTCGGCGGGCGGATCGGGCGGCAACCAGCCGCAGACCCAGACCATCGCACCGCCGAACGGCACGGCGGGCGGCGGCACCGGCGCCCTGGCCCAGACCGGCAGCGGCGGTACACCGGCGATCGCCTGGGCGAGCGCGACCGTACTCGCGGCGGGCGGCGCGCTGGTGGTCGTCGCACGCAGGCGCAGGACCGGCGCGGTGGCCTGACACGTACGATCCGGCCCCCGGGCTCGTCAACACCCCGTAGACCGGCAAGCCCGTGGGCCCGCAGGACCGGAAGCCCGCGGGCCCGTAAAGACACCGAGGCCCTCATGGTCCGCCCCCGCCCGGCACAGCCGTGGCGAGCGCGTCATGAGGGCCTCGGCCTGTCCGCCGGACAGGCCGTGACGCCGGGCGCTGTTGCCCACCCCCGTGGGGCAGCGGCGCCCGGCGCCCACAGAGCCAGGCCCCGCTGCCGGGGACTGGGGGGCTCTCATGACGTGCACGCGCCAGCGTCGTCGATCCTGCTACTTGCGCCGAGCAGAAGTCAACTATTGTTGATTGCAAGGTGGGTGGTCGACGCCGATTGCGTGCGCGGTGCGTCTTTTGGCCCGCTTATTCGCAACGATCGTGTAAATCGGTACGGCAGCGTGATCCCCGCCGAGTGCCGAAGAGTTCTATGATCCGGCACATGGCCACGGATTCTCCACGCTCAGAAGCGTCGGCTCTTACATCTGGCGACGCTGGCGACGCTGGCGACACCGGCGACGGCGGGAACAGTGGGAACCGTGGGAACCGTGGAGAGCCGTCGGAGCCTCTGGACTTCGCGGCTCGCTTCCGGCGTGTGATCTCGGTGATCTATCCGAAGGATCTGGGCCGCCCCTGGCGCGACTCGGAGATCGCCGAGGGGACCGGTCTGAGCGGCACCTACATCGGCAACCTCCGCAAGGGCACGCAGAAGCCCAGCCTGGAGAACGCGGTGAAGATCGCCAAGTTCTTCGGCATCCCGCTGGACTACTTCAGCGACTCCGCCACCGCCCAGGCCGTCGAGCGGGACCTGCGGAAGATCGAGGCGCTGCGGGACGCCCGGGTGGAACGTATCGCCATGCGGGCAGCCGGCCTTCCCCCCGAAATGCAGGACGCCGCCCTCACTGTTGTGGAACAACTGAGGAGGGCTGTCGGACTGCCTGACGGCCGGTCCGACAGTCGCTCCGACAGTCGGCCCGACGGCTCCTCCGAGGCGTGACCGACTACCGGCAGACGCCGTTGGGGCACTGGCGGCCGGCCGATGCTGATGGGGAGAACGTGCGAGATCTTGGACGTACCCGCCGCCGGATGCGGGCCATGGTCAGAGAGCTGGATCTGCCGCAGCTGAGCACGGTCGAAGAGCTGTGCGCCGCGGTCGCCGACCGGTCGGGGCGCCCCGTGGAGCTGGTTCCGCGCCGGATGCGGGTGGACGAGCCGTCGGGATTCGTCGAACGCCGCGCGGAATCCGACGTGATCTACTTCGAGCAGGAGACCTCGGACCTCCACCAGGCCCACATCATCTGCCATGAACTCGCGCATCTCCTCTGCGGGCACCTCGCCGAGGCCCCGGCCGTCGACGAGGACACGGCCTATGTGGAACTGCCCACGATCGACGCCGACATGATCCGGCTGGTGCTCGGCCGTTCGCACTACGATGGTGCCGCGGAAGAGGAAGCGGAGATCCTGGGGGCCGAGTTGACGCGCATTCTCGTGCTGGCGCCCGGGGCCGGGACGACATCCCAGCTGGCGCCCGCGCTGGAGCATCGCAAGGGACAGCATGTCTGAGGTCGGTACGTCCGGCATACCCGAGGCGCCGTTCAACGTGGTCTACCTCGGCATCGGTACGGTCGCCTGGGTCGTGGCCGTACTGAAGTTCCTGGCGTGGCGCCGGGAACCGTCTCCCGGTCTGCTCGTCGTCGCCCTGACGATCGTGGGCCCCGCGACCGCGTTCGTCGTGGCGGCGCCGGTGCTGTACCGGCTGATCGACGGCCTCACGGGCCGCGGCAACCTGGCGACGCTGTTCGTCTACCTCGGCATCACGGGTTTCTCCGCCTCCGTCGTGGTCCTGGCGCGGATGTGGACCC
The DNA here is from genome assembly GCF_055639435.1 of Streptomyces sp. NPDC039430. Lineage (NCBI taxonomy): Bacteria > Bacillati > Actinomycetota > Actinomycetes > Kitasatosporales > Streptomycetaceae > Streptomyces > Streptomyces sp. NPDC039430. Next base: position 142,692 of record NZ_JBVKAK010000005.1, read on the forward strand.
CGCCGAAGAAGCGCACCAACTCACGCGTGTGGGAAGGGGTGACGGGCGACACCTGGCGGCAGGCGCGGCGTCGGCTGGCGGTGTTCGCGGTCCTGGTGCCGACGATGATCGTCCTGTTCCTCACCGGGGGAGCGGACAGCCCGGAGACCCCTCTCACGTTCGACACCACCTTCGCGACCAGTCCGCGGATCGCGGTGTTCCTCGTCATCTACCAGGTGCTGTTCGGCTTCGCGCTGATCGACATCAGCCGGGTGTGCTCCGGGCACGCCGCCGGGCTGCCGTACGGGTGGCTGCGCCGCGGTATCCGGCTGATCGCCGTCGGCGGGCTCGTCGCCTGCGGCTATGTCGGGTGCAAGCTCATCGCGATCGGCGCGGCCTTCGCGGAGGTCGACGGGGTGGAGTGGCTGAGCACCGCCGCGGGTCCCGCGTTCGCCGCGCTCGGAGCCGTACTCATCACCTCGGGGTTCGCCGGACCGGCCATCGCCGCCTGGACGCTCCGCCGCCGCGACTACCAGGCCCTTCGCCCGCTGTGGGACCTGGTGTACCGCGCGGACCGCAGGCTGGCCCTGGAGGCGCCCCCGTCGCCCTGGACCGAGCGGCTGGCGTTCCGGGACCTGGAGTGGCGTACCGCCAGGCGCGGACTGGAGATCCGTGACGGTCAGTTGACACTGCGGCCGTGGGTCGATCCCGCGGTGGTCGCCGCGGCCACCGCCGTCGCCGAACGGACCGGCCTGGACGACCGTGACCGGGCGGCCCTGATCGTCGCCGCCGCGCTGCGGGCCGCGGGCGAGGCGCTGAACGCCGGGACCCCGCCGCGCCCGCGCGAGGACCAGGCTCCGCTGCCGGGCCTGGACGCGGAACCGGCCGAGGAGCGCGCACACCTGGTACGGGTCGCCCGCTCTCTGTACGCCCCCCTGACCGGCGAGGCGCTGGCCGTCGCCACCGCGGCCGAATGACCGCCGGAACGCGCGGCGCGTACCGCGCCTACGCGCGCCTCGTCCTGGAGACGATGCCGGAGGAGTCCCGGGTCGGACTCACCCTCGGCTTCGTCCGTACCTTCGGCATCCCGGACATCGCGCGCGTACTGGCCGCCACCGGCCGGATGACCAACGAGCCGCGCGGCCGGGCCAAGGCGACCGGGGTGGCCATGTTCACCCTGATCGGCATGGGCCTGGACAGCGAGGACGGCCGTCGGGTCGTCGACGGTCTGCGCCGGGTCCACGACCGGCCCGGCATCACGCCGGAGCTGATGCACTACGTACTGGCCTGCTTCACCGTGTGTCCCCTGCGGTTCATCGACGCCCACGGCCACCGGCGCGTCACCGAAGCGGAGCGGGACGCGGCGTACGTCTTCCATCTGTCCCTCGCGGACGCCCTCGGCATGCCTGAACTCCCGGTCCCGGAGGGCGGATCGGCCGGCCGGGGGGCTGGTGGCCTGGCCGGGGTGGAGCGCTGGATGCGCGACTACGAGACGCGCCACTTCGCCCCCACGGAGGCGGGCCGCGCGCTCTGGGCCGCCACCAGCAAGGGCCTGCTGGCGGCCCGGCTGCCCGCCCCACTGGCCCCTCTGGCCCCGGCGTTCGCCGCCTCGCTCCTGGATCAGCCGCTCCGCGAGGCCCTGACCGTACGCCGCCCGCCCGCGCCGGTCCGCACCCTGGTCACGTACGCGCTACGGGCCCGCGCCCGCGCGCGACGGCGTGCCTCGTGACGCGACGCCCGCGACGCCTGTGCGCCTGTGACGCCCGCGACGCTTGTGACGCCTGTGCGCCTGTGACGCGACGCCCGTCAACCGCTCGTGCCGGTCGCGGCACCAGCGCGCGTCAGCGGCACAGCGCCGCGTCCACCGCCTTCTCCACCTCCATCACCTCGTCCAGAGCGTTCGGCAGGACGGTGACCGCGACGTTGACGGAGCGGCCGGACTCCGTGGCGCCGCCCCGGGTCTCGTAGCCGGGGATGTCGCCGCCATGGCCCCACGCCACACCGCCGCACGACAGCGGCCTGCTCATCAGCCCGAGTCCGTAACGGGAGCCGGCGACCGGGTCCTCGGCCGGGACCGTGGTGCGCATCTCCTTGAGCTGGGCCGACTTGAGCAGGCGGCCGTCGAGCAGCGCGGTGAAGAAGCGGTTGACATCGCTGTTGGTGGAGATCATGGCCCCGGCCGCCCAGCCCCAGGAGGGGTCCTGCACCGTGACGTCGCGCAGCGGGGCACCGGGCCGCTCGGCGAAGTAGCCCTTGGGGTGCTTCGCGCGGATCGTCATGTCACCGGCCTGCGGGAAGTACGTGTGCCGGAGCCCGATCCGTTCGACGACCCGCTTGTTGATCTCCTCGGCGAGGGGGCGGCCGGTGATCTTCTGGACGAGCAGCCCCGCGACGATGTAATTGGTGTTGCTGTACTCCCACTTGGTGCCCGGCGGGAAGGACGCCTTGCCCTTCAGCGCGCGGTCGAGCAGCTCCCGCGGTTCGGCGTAGCGGTGCTGGAACTCCGTGAAGTTCTCGGCCACGGCCTGGGTGTACTCGGGCAGCCCGCTGGTCTGCTGGAGCAGCTGCCGTACGGTGATCCGGCGGCCGTCGACGCCCTCACCGCGGATGAGGTCCGGCAGGTAGGTCTCGATCGGCGCGTCGAGGTCGATCTTTCCCTCGCCGACGAGTTGCAGCACCACGACCGCGGTGAAGGTCTTGGTGTTGCTGCCGATCCGCACCTGTCCGTCGGCCGGGACCGGGGCGCCCGTCGCCAGGTCGCCGACGCCCGCGGTGTACGTACGCGTACGGCCGTCCCGCTCCCGCGTACTGACGAGCGCGGCGGGACGCTTGCCGTCGCTCACGAGCCCGTCGACTATCTTCCGCAGGTCCGTCCGCGCGCCCTTGTGCCCGCTCGCCTCGCCGGTCGGCGTGCTCTCGCCGGTCCGCGTGCTCTCGTCGGCGTAGGCCGCGCTGTAGGCGGCGGGCAGACCCAGCCCGGCCACCAGCGTGAGGGCGACCAGCGTCGCCACCCTCCGTCGAGAGCCCTTCCGGCGGGTGGAGGCACCGGAAACGCGAGCGGGGGTGGGGGCGTTGTCGGACATGCGGGAGCTCCTTCAGGACTGACCGGACGGGCCGGACGCGTGTGCGCCGGCCTGTCCTCAGCTTGTCCGTGTCAGGCAGGCCACCGGAATGCTGCCTGCTCCCGGAAGGAGGGTGGGGCAAGGACCACCCCCTTGGGGGTGCGGCCCCCAGGGCGCGCGATCAGCCGATGCACAGAACCAGCACGCAGAGCCGCTCCGGTGGCGGTGTTGCCGGCGTTGCGGGTGTGGAGCTGGGGGGCGGAGTGTCCGGTGCGGAGTCGTCGGCGGGCGGCGGCGGAGGAGGGGGCGGGGGCGTGGTCGGCTGTGCGGCCGGGGGATGGGTGGTGGGCGATTCGTCGGCCGCCGCGGGCGGAGTGGTCCCCGGCCGCGGGCTGGTCGTCGCGGTGGGGCGGGTGGCGATCGTGGCCTGCCGCGGGTTCTTCGTGGCGACCCTGGCCACCACGGTGGTGGACTTCCGCGGCGGGCTGGTGATCGCGGGCGGCTGAGCGCCGCTGCCGGCATCCCGCGCACCGTCGGCGCGCGGCCGTACGGACGACGAGTCGGTGTCGGTGGCGTCCGCGCCTGTCGTGGCCGTGGCCTTCGGCTCCGGTGTCGCGGATGCCTGCGTGTCCTGGCCGGTGGACGGCCGGGACGGCAGCACGGCGAGCGTCAGACCGCCCCCGACGAGCGCGACGGTCGACGCGACCACGGCCCTGCGCCGCTGCTTCTTCCAGCGCGCCAGCTGGCGGCGCCGGGCGGCGCGGCCCTGTGCCACCGGCGCGGTCTCCCCGGAGTCGCCGGGCATCCCGGAGTCGCCGGGCATCCCGGAGTCGCCGGGCATCCCGGAGTCGCCGGGCATCCCGGAGTCGCCGGGCATCCCGGAGTCGCCAGGCATCCCGGAGTCGCCCGGCATCCCGGTGTCCGCCGCGCCCGCCACCCCGTCCGCCGCCGTGTCCTCGGGAGCGTCGGGGGTGTGGAAAGCGCCGAGAGCGGCCGGCTCGGGATCGGGGTGCGGCGCGCCGTAGTAGTCCGCCGATGCCGGGAACTCCCGCGTCCCCCACACCTCTGCCGCCGCCCCGGTCGTCGGCGCCGCGTCGTGCGGGCGGTGGCCAGGAGGGGCGATGTCCGGTGCGTACGCGCCACACCCGGGGCACACCAGCGCCCCGTTGAGGGTCCGACGGCACGAGGAGCAGTAGTCCATCCGCGATCTTTCTGTGCTGACTGTGCCACCAGAAACTCCGGCGACCTGTTCAAGTTCGCACTCATGATCGAGCGGGAACAACGTAACGGCACCTGCGGGAGGCCGTGCGTAGCCCGTGTGTTGCTCTCGCGAAGATTGTTCGCCGACGGCCGGCCCGTACGCAGCCGGGAAGGCCCTACGCGCCCTTGGAGGGCGGGGCGGCCACGGACGACACTGACCCCGTGCGGCGGCCTCGCGCGGCCCGGCGGCGGCGGTGGCCGCTCGTCGGCTGTTCACCCGGACGCCGTCTCATGCTTGCTCACAGGTGGGACGATCTCGCTCCCCCACTGCCTTCACTGCCTTCACTGCCCTTCACTGTCGTGCAACGGAGAATCGATGTTCCCGAAGAGAACCTGCGCCGCGCTCGTAGCCGTGGCTGCCGCCGCCGGCGTGCTGGCCGGCACAGGCGCGGCGAGCGCGCATCAGGAGTCGCGGCGACCGGTCGCCTTCGACCGCACCGCGACCTACCCGGTCTTCCAGAACCGGCCGGCCGGCGAGGACCCGTCCTCCCCGACCGTCGCCGAGATCTCGGCGGCCAGTGAGGACGGCCGGACTCTCGTCTACACCGACGCGGTGGCCCGGCGGATCGGCTTCCTCGACATCAGCAACCCCGACAGCCCGCGGGGGCTCGGCACGCTGTCGCTGGCGGAGCTGGGCAACGCCGAGGACGAGCCGACCTCGGTGGCGGTGGTCGGCCAGTACGTCCTGGTAGTGGTGAACACCAGCGCGAGCTACACCGACCCGTCCGGCCGGCTCGACGTCATCTCCCTGCGCGACCGCAAGCGGGTGGCGAGCCACGACCTCGGCGGGCAGCCCGACTCCATCGCGGTCAGCAAGGACAAGCGGTACGCCGCCATCGCGATCGAGAACGAGCGTGACGAGGAGGCGACCCCGCCCGGCCGCGAGGAGGGCGACCTGCCCCAGGCTCCGGCCGGCTTCGTGCGGATCGTCGACCTCAAGGGTGACAAGCCCGACCGGTGGCGTACCCGCGCGGTGCCGCTGACCCAGTCGAACGGCAAGGCGCTGCCCGCCCTCGTCGCCGCCGGGATCACCGAGCCGACCGACCCGGAGCCGGAGTACGTCTCCATCAACCGCCGCGGCCAGCTCGTGGTGACCCTCCAGGAGAACAACGGCGTCGTCGTCCTCGACCTGCCGACGGGCAGGATCACCAAGGCCTTCAGCGCCGGTACGGCGTCGGTCAGGGGCATCGACACCGTCGAGGACGGCGAGATCGACCTGACCGGCTCGATCACCGACGTACCGCGCGAGCCCGACTCGGTCGGCTGGATCGACGACCGCTACCTGGCGACCGCCAACGAGGGCGACTGGCGCGGCGGCACCCGGGGCTGGTCCATCTTCGACAGCCGGACCGGCAAGGTCGTCTGGGACGCGGGCAACAGCTTCGAGGCGATCGCCGCGCGCTACGGTCTGCACAACGAAGGCCGGGCCGAGAAGAAGGGCACCGAGCCGGAGGGCCTGGCCATCGCCGAGTTCGACGGCGTGCGCTACGCGTTCGTCGGCTCGGAGCGGAGCAACTTCGTCGCCGTCTACGACCTGAGCCGGCCGACCGCCCCGGTCTTCCGTCAGATACTGGCCACGACCAACGGCCCCGAGGGGCTGCTGCCGATCCCGTCGCGCGGCCTGCTCACGGTCTCCAGCGAGGAGGACGACGCCTCGGCCAACGTGCGGTCCTCGGTGAGCGTCTTCCGCCTGGGCAAGGGCGCCTCGGGCAAGGGCACCTCCGCGTTCCCGGGCATCGTCTCGGGCCCGGACTCCACCGGCGCGCCGATCGGCTGGGGCGCGCTCGGCGCGCTCTCCGCCGTACCCGGCAAGCGGCACCAGCTCTACAGCGTCACCGACGCCGCGTACTCCACCACCAAGATCCTGACCATAGACGCGGCGCGGCGACCGGCCGTCATCACCCGGTCGTTGACCGTCAAGGGAACCGACGGCCGGCCGGTCGGTTATGACGCGGAGGGCATCTACGCCCGGCCGCAGGGCGGTTTCTGGCTCGGCGTGGAGGGCGCGACCGGCGCGGGCAACAAGCTGGTCCGGCTCGACAGCGCGGGACGTACCCGGCAGACGGTCGCCCTGCCGGCGGACGTCGCCGCGGGCCTCGGGGGACAGGGCTTCGAGGGGGTCACCGCGACCACCGACCGCCGCGGTCACGAGGTGGTCTGGGCCACGCTGCAGCGCGAGGTCAAGACCGACCCGGCCGGGATCGTCCGGCTCGGCCGCTATGACGTCGAGGCCGGCACATGGAGCTGGTACGGCTACCGCGTCGGCACCACCACCACCCCGGGTGACTGGATCGGCCTCTCCGAGATCACCGTGGTCGGCGACAAGCTCGCCGTCATCGAGCGGGACAAGCTGAACGGCCCGTCCGCCAAGGTCAAGCGGGTGTACACGGTCGACCTGCCGAAGTCCGCGGCCCCGTCGGGCACGCTGCCCGTGCTGCCGAAGAAGCTCGCCCACGACGTGCTGCCCGACCTGCGCGCGACGAACGGCTGGACCCAGGAGAAGCTGGAAGGGCTGACCGTGGGCGGTGACGGTGAGGTCTACGCCGTGACCGACAACGACGCCCTGGACAACTCCACCGGGGAGACGGTCTTCCTGCGTCTCGGCTCCAGCAAGAAGATCTTCGGACGCTGACCGGCCGCGGCGCTCACCGGCGCCGCCGCGGAACAGCGACGTACAGCCGAAAGTACCGCCCCGGACAGCCCCGTAGGGCCCCGGGCCATGGAAACCTGAACGGCCGCCGGCACATCGCCGGCGGCCGTTCTCGCTGCCCGGCGACCTGATGTCCGCCCCGAGGGCAGAGAACCGACGCGCGGATCGCCCTCCGGGACACGCTCCCAGCCCGGTAGCGCCGCCCGGAGAACAGGTCGAGCATGGAAACAAGGGACGGACCGGAAGCAAGACGGGAAAACAAGGGGGACGGACCGGAAGCAAGACCGGAATCAAGGGGATGGACCGGAATCAAAGGGCGGCCGGACCGCTGGAATCATCTCTGCAGAGGGGTTCTCATGCCGATACACCTGCCTTCTGTCCTGCTGGATCCGCTGACCGACCGGGGGACCGCTTACACGGCCGAGGAGCGGGACCGCCTCGGGCTGACGGGCCGGCTGCCGGACGCCGTACTCACCCTCGACCAGCAGGCGACTCGTGCCTACGAGCAAGTGCGCCAGGAGCCGACCGATCTGGCGAAGTTCATCAACCTTGAGCAACTGCGCGATCGCAACGAAGTGCTGTACTACCGGCTGCTCCAGGATCACCTCGCCGAGTTGCTGCCGATCGTCTACGACCCGACGGTGGGCGAGGCGATCAAGCGGTACAGCCACGAGTACCGGCGCCCGCGCGGGGTGTTCCTGTCGATCGAGCGGCCGCAGGACGTGCGCCGCTCCTTCGAGGCACTCCGGCTCCACCGGGACGAGGTCGATCTGCTGGTGGTCTCCGACGCCGAGGAGATCCTTGGTATCGGCGACTGGGGGGTCCAGGGCGTCCAGATCTCGGTGGGCAAGCTCGCCGTCTACACCGCCGCCGCCGGGCTGCATCCCGGCCGCTGTCTGCCCGTGGTCATGGACGTCGGTACCGACAACGAGAACCTGCTGAACGATCCCCTGTACCTGGGCGTGCGCCACAGCCGGGTCCGCGGGAAGCGGTACGACGCGTTCATCGAGCACTACCTGGAGACGGTCTCGGAGCTGTATCCCAACGCGCTGCTGCACTTCGAGGACTTCGGGCCGGGCAATGCCCGCCGCGTCCTGGAGACCTACGGTGATCGCTACCGCATGTTCAACGACGACATGCAGGGCACCGGCGCCATCACGCTCGCCGCCGTGGTGTCGGCCTTGAAGATCACCGGGCAGCCCTTCCGGGACCAGCGCGTCGTGATCTTCGGCGCCGGTACGGCAGGGGTGGGCAATGCCGACCAGCTGCGTGACGCGATGGTCCGCGACGGCCTCGACCCCAAGGAGGCGACCCGTCGGGTGTGGCTGGTCGACCAGCAGGGACTGCTGGTCGAGGGCATGACGGACCTGCGCGACTACCAGGCCCCCTACGCGCGGCCGGCCTCGGAGGTGCGGGACTGGGCGGACGGGAGGATCGACCTGCTGACCACCGTCCGGCACGTCCGTCCCACCATGCTGATCGGCACCTCGACCTCGCCGGGTGCCTTCGACAAGGCGGTGGTGACCGCGATGGCCGAGCACGTCGACCGGCCGGTCATCTTCCCGCTGTCCAACCCCACAGAGAAGATCGAGGCCATGCCGGCCGACCTGCTCGCCTGGACCGACGGCAGGGTTCTGACGGCGACGGGTATCCCCGTCGACCCTGTCGAGTACGGCGGAGTGCGCCACGTCATCGGGCAGGCCAACAACGCGCTGCTCTACCCCGGTCTGGGGCTGGGCACCATCGTCGCAGGGGCCGCACGGCTCACGGCCGGGATGCTGCTCGCCGCGGCGGAGGCGGTGGCGGGGCAGGTCGACGCCCGCGCCCCCGGCGCGCCACTGCTGCCACCGGTGGGGAACCTGCGGGCTTCGTCGGCGACGGTCGCGGTGGCGGTGGTACGAGCGGCCGTCGCGGACAAGGTCGCCACCCGTCAGCCGGCCGATCTGGTCCAGGCGGTGCAGGACGCCATGTGGCAGCCGGTGTACGAACCGCTGTCCGAGAAGAACGAGAAAGACGAGAAGAACGAGAAGAACGAGAGGGGCGCGAAGAACGAGAAGGGCGAGAAGCACGAGAAGGAGTCGCGGCGGAACGGGTCGTAGCGGTCGCGACGGGCCCGGCGGCCGCCGCGACCGCCCGGATCGGTTGGCCCTGCTGCGGCGTGTACGGACGATGTGCCCGCCTTCACCGCTCCACCGTGGAGGGGTGAAGGCGCTGACGCCTGCGGCCGGGACGGCCGTGATGGCGACCGGCATCCTCTCCGCGGGGCTGGACCTGACGGGCTACCGGGCACTGGCCGGGGTCGCGCTCCTGTTCGCCGGGGCGCTGTGGGCGGCATTCGCCGCGACGTTCGCCGTACGGCTGGTGTGCGGCACGGAGCAGTGGCGACACGACGCGATGACCCCGGCAGCGCTGACGGCGGTCGCGTCGACGTGTGTGCTGAGCACCTGTCTGTCGCTGGAGGGGTGGCGTGTCCTGGCGGCGGTGGCGCTGGCGTTGTCGGCGGCACTGTGGCCCGTGCTGCTGGTGCCGGTGGTCCACGGCTGGGGCCGGCGGCTGCCGGGGGTGGTGTTCCTGGTCTGCGCGGCCACGCAGAGCCTGGCCGTCGGCGCGTGCACGCTCGCCCTGTTGCAGGGCGCGCGGTGGCTGTGCTGGGCGAGTCTGGTGCTCTTCGGCCTGGGGGTGGCGCTGTACGGGCTGGCACTGGCCCACTTCGACCGGCGCGAGGTGCGTACGGGCGCGGGCGACCACTGGGTGGCGGGCGGGGCGCTGTCGATCTCCACGCTGGCAGGGGCCAAGCTGACGGACGCCTGTGATCCGCGCGGGCCCCTGGGGTGGGTCCCGGTGCTTCACGGGCCGCTGCGCACGGTCACGCTCGTCCTGCTCGTCGGCAGCCTCGCCTGGTTGCCCGTCCTGGTGTACGCGGAGGCACGGTGGCCACGGGCGCGGTACGACATCCGGCGCTGGGCCACCGTGTTTCCGCTCGGCACGACCGCGGTCACCTGCCTCGTGGTCGCGGCGACCGCCGGACTGCCGGCGGTCGAGACCCTCGGCCGGGTCCTGCTGTGGATCGCCGTGACGCTGTGGCTGCTGACGGCGGTGGGCGCCGCCCGCCAGGGTGACCGCGGCGGTTCCCGCGACCGGAAGCCGTCCGGGTAGCCGCGAGTCGCCCGCGGACCATCGCGCGCTCGTCGCGGGGCGCGACCGAGCCGCTCAGGGCTGAGACCGCGTGCTCCATCGAGGACAGTTCCCCGGGCCCAGGACCCGGGCCCCGCGGCCCGGTGGTGGCGGCGACGGTGGTGGTGGCCGGTGGTGGCCGGTGGTGGCGGCGATGGTGACGTTGGCGCTCACATGGTGGCTGGGGTGGGGGCGTCCTCCAGCTCGCCACGCAGGGCGGCGAGGGCGAAGGCCACCATGGAGGCCAGGATGAACAGCGCCAGCGGCCCCCAGAGCGCCGGGATCGCCCACATCGGCCAGTCGTTGGTCCCCTGCACCCAGAGCGCCAGGATGGCCGCGGCGCCGATGCCGACGCCGTGCCACCGCACCACCCTCGCCGCCTTCGCGTGACGCGGGTTGCCGGGCGCGAAGAGCGGCCACAGGCCCCGGACGAAGGCGGTCAGGCCGACGGAGACGCAGGCGAGCGCGCCGCCGAGGCGATCCTCCGGCCACCCCAGCGGCCCGTCGGACGTCTGCTGCCGCCGTCCGTCGGCGAGCCGTATCTCGACGACCTGCCCGTGCCAGATCAGGCCGACGACATTGTCGCCCGGCTCCAGGTCCGACATCACCGGATCGGTTTGCCGGAACGTCACCTCCCATGGCTCGCCGGATGGCAGCGACAATTCCGCTGCCGCCGGTTCATTCCTCTCGCCGCGGTGCGCGTCGGCTCTCCGCACGGTGAATTCCTGTTCCCACAGGCACCCCGATGCCTGCACCGGAACGGAGGCGCACGTCGGCGCGGAACGGAACTCCCGTTCCCGCTTCAGCGCGTCGCCGATTTCGAAGGCCATCACCACCCCCAGAACGAGAGACACGGCGGCGATGAGCAGCCATGCCACGGTCCGTATCGCCCTGTGCCCGGCCGACCCCATATTTCCCCCCGCTTTTCACGATTCCCCCGTACACACGTACACACGTAGAAGAACACAGCGGCACAACGGCCGCCCATACCCGCTACCGGCAGCGCTCGGCCCACCGGGCCTGCCGGGTCGAGGAAGCGAGCCTGCGTACGACTACGACCCGTACGTCCCGTACGGCGCGGAGCCCGGGGCGGACCGGGCGCGTGGATTCGAGGCGCCACTCCCGCCGCGGACCTATTGGTTGCCGAGCGAAATTACTCAGCTACCGGAAGAAATAACTCGGAGAGTCGACCAATACTTTCGTGACCGGTAAGGCATGACCGGTAAGGAGTGCGTACGGGAACTGGCCGGTCGTTTTCGTGATAGAGTCTCAATGAATTCACAGGACGCCACGAAAAAAGGGGAATGGCGTGAATACCGAGAAGGTTACGGCTCGACGTCTTACGGCCGGAGAGGTTTCGGAGTTGGGCCACCAGGACGGAATCTTCGTCTCGGCAGAGACGGATGACCTTCCTCTCGACTGCTATGCCCCGGCTTTCCTCACGGAGCCGGGTAAGAATTTTGAGGGAGGATCCTTCACCGCGCGGACAATCTTCGGTGAGGAAATCCACGTTCTCCCGGACAACGCGGAAGAGCGCGGGATCTGGGTCGCCGACAAGGCGGGGGAGGAAATCGAGGTTCTGCAGAGCGCCGGCGTCCTCCTGAATCTCGCGCTCTTCGTGCCCAACGGGAACAAGGAATCGCTGGAGTCGCTCTACTCCGCCGCGCGGGACGCGTTCGGCGCCGGGATCGTCCAGCGGTGGAGCGAGGAAGTCGTTTCGGTGCCGGACGTCAAGGTCGACCTGTTCGAGGAGCCGACCCGGGGGCGGAAGAACACGAGCAGCCAGAACCGCGACCGCCGCGCCCTGGACATCTACCCGACCCGCGTGCGGTTCATGGAGCCCAGCGACGGCTGGCGGTTCATCGTCGAGCCGCACAAGGAGATCGTCGACGAGACACCGACGATCTGACCCGAGGGCAGGTCGGCCAGACGCCCGGCTGGGGTCTCCCAGCCGGGCGTTTCGCGTGTGCCACGAAATGACATGGATCACTAAAGTGACCCATAAAGGGAAAGCAACTATCCCTATATGCGGCAATTACCCGCCCTGTGGGCGTCGTGCGCGGCGCTCGTCTCCTTCTTAACGCGCTTCCGACAACGGTGTTTCCGGTCATACGATCACCGACCAAGCCCTGCGTGAGTGCTGCCGCAGCGGTCGTCCCCACGCTTTTCCCACCCGCTTGTGCCACCCGTTTTTCGGACCCGCGAAGGACTTCGTTGAAGATTCGCCGCATTCTCGCCACGGCCGTCGCCGCCGCCGTGACCACCCCCGTCGTCCTGCTCTCCGTCACCCCCGCGCTCGCCGACGCCAAGCCGTCCGCCGCCTCGCGGGCGCAGCAGCGGGGCGAGCAGGGCAAGCCCTCCATCGAGGAACTGGAGAAGGCCGCCGAGAAGGCGGAGCAGGCGTACGACGACGCCGTCGCCGCGCTCAAGGCCGCACGGGCCGTCCTGAAGGTCGCGCTCTCCGATGACGCGCCCCTCACCGTCGCCGCGAAGGCCGCGACGAAGGAGGCGGCCGACGCCGCCACCGCCAAGGCGAACGCCGACAAGGCGCTCACGGATGCCCGGGGCGCACGTGCCGCCCTGCCCGAGACCGCCGGCGCCGACGAGATCGCGGCCGCGGACAAGGCCGTCACCGACGCCGGGACCGCCGCCGTGTCCGCGGCGGACGCCAAGGCCGCCGCCGACGCCAAGGCCGCGACGGCCGGCCAGGTCGCCCAGGATGCCCGCGTGGCCGCGGTTCAGGAGTATTCCAAGGTCCAGGACGCCTCGAAGAAGGCCCTGAAGGCGAAGAAGGCCGCCGACAAGGCGCTCGCCGACGCCAGGAAGGAGGAGTCGGGGCCGGACGAGCCGGAGTGTGTCTTCGAGAGCGGGCTCCGCACGGCCGTCAGCGGCCTGCCGTCCAAGATCGTCGCGGGCTCGACGACCGACTTCGCGGTCCGCGTCACCAACGGCACGGGCAAGACGCTGGACGAGGTCTCCCCGCGCGTCTACTTCCACGCGACGGACAAGACCGGCTACAACGTCATCGACGACGCCTTCCACCTGCAGTGGTCGAGCGCCGCCTCCCCGGCCTGGAAGAACGTCGAGGGCAGTGCCGCCGGCTCCATCAGTCCGCTGAAGGCCGGCGCCCACGCCGAGGTGAAGCTGCGTCTGAAGGTCGACGCCAAGGCCCCGGCCGGGGACGGCCTCGCCCTCGTCGCCGGTGACTACGTCAACGACGACGAGTCCTGTGGCGGCAACCTCCCCACCGAGTACGGCTTCGAGCTTCTCGCGGCCGGCAGCGTGGCCGACGACGTCGACGACGCCAAGCCCGGCAAGACCACGCCGCAGACCCCGGACACCAAGCCGCAGGGCGCCACGTCCACCACCCCGGTGGACTCCGGCACCCCCGCCGCCACCGGCTCCCTCGCCAGCACCGGCTCCCCCTCGGCCCTCCCGCGGTTCGCCGCGGCGGCCGGCGCGGCCGTGGTCCTCGGCGCCGTCGCGGTCTTCGTCGCCCGCCGCCAGAGGGCGGACTCCGCCTCCTGACGACCCGTGAGGACCTCCTGACGCGGCCGCGTCCAGCCGCGCGGTGAAGAAAGGGCCGCCCCCTTCCCCGGGGGCGCCCTTTCTCACCGCGCGGGCCAGGACCGAGCCGGAAAGGTCTACCTTCTCGCCGGCCCGGGACCGTTTGATCGTGCGGACGGCCGGTGGTGCTGCCCGGGTGGATTCTGAGCTGGTCAGGGGCGCGTACGCGGCCGGAATCGCAGCCTGGTCGGTGTCGTTCCCGCAGGGGCAAGGGAATTGACGGTCCGTCAGTTTGTATCGCCGCACTCGGCTCAGTACTGTCCGCGATTCAGGGCCTTTCGATCATGCACTGGGAGTAGCTGAGTGATACGTATGAGGGTCGTTCTGGGCGGATTCGCGCTGTCGACGGTTCTGCTTGCCGGGAGCGCCACAGTAGCGAGCGCCGTGTGCATGCCGTACGACAAGCCGGTGCGCGCCTCAGTGTCGCAATAGCCCGGAAGGGGCCCCAACCGCTCCTGTCTCAGAGGTGGTTGGGGCCCCACCCCCGATCGGTCGGGCCACCCCCGATCGGTCGGGCGGCGCGCCGTCAGTCCTGCCCGCCGCGCTCCTTGTCGCGGAGCGCCTGTTCGACGGCGTTCTGTACGCGGGCGTCCTCCCGCACCTTGCGGCGTGCGCGGGCGCGGCGGGTGAGGAGGAACGCGCCGACGACGGCCGCGAGCAGTACGACGATCAGCAGCAACAGCGTCCATGGGACGGCCCAGCCGTGCGCGGTGGCCTCGACCGGCTTGAGCGAGGTCGTGGAGCCCGACGCGTCGGTGAGCAGGGGCGTGAGGGTCGCGGTGGCGGCCACGCTGACGCCGGGCGCCACACCGCGCACCGGCACCTTCGTCCGCCAGCTCTCCCCCGGAAGCAGCTCCGGCGGCGCGGCGATGTCGCCCGCCTCGGCACGCAGCCAGCCGAACGGGCCCGAGACCGACACCGTCTGCCGGGCCGACAGAAGGGCGTTGCCCGTGTTGTGGATCGTGTAGGTGACGGTGGCGTCGCCCTTGGCGAACGGGTTGGCCGAGCCGGCGTAGTCCACATGGAGGTCCTCGATCGCGAGCTTCGGCTTGAGCTCGCCACTGACCCGCAGCTTGACCCGGATACCGAGGCGCCGGTCGACGTTGATGCCCTCGGCCTCGTCGGCCTGCTTGAGGGAGGTGAGGACGCCGCCCACATAGTCACCGGGCGTGGCATTGTCCGGAACGCTGACCGTGAAGGGGACTTCGGCGGACTTGCCGGGCTTGATGACGACGCTGTCGCGGCCCGCGTGGGCCCAGGCGCCGACGCCCGTGGACTTCTTGTCCTTGGTGAGCAGGTCGAGCTGGCCCGTGTCGGTCGTGAAGCCGTCGGCGGCGTAGACCGTGAGTTCCAGCGGGGACTTGCTGCGGTTGGCGACGACCATGGCGTCCTTGACCTGGCCACCGGGGTTGACGGTGTAGCTGTAGCTGGAGCGGTCGTCGCCGTACCCGTTCGCGGCCGTCCTGACCGTCCAGGTGACGTCGCCGTCAGCCGCCTGAGCGGGACCGGCGCACAGGCCGGCGACCGCGAAGGCCATGAGCAGGGGCAGGGCGACGGTACGGACGAGGGCGATGACGCCGGTCTTCCGGCGCGTTACGGGCGTGAGCATGTCGGGGTTCTCCTGGAACGGGAGGCGGGGCAGATCACCCGAAGGCGCCTGCCCCGCCCGTGGAACGGGTCAGATCAGCTGCTGAGAGCGGTGATCGTGAGGGTGGCGCGGTAGCCACCCTTCTCGACGCTGTCCGGGATCTTCAGCGCCAGGTCGGCGCCGAGCTTGGCCGTACCCCGTGCGTGGCCCTGCTCGGCCGAACCGAGGCCGCGCGAGACGGACAGGCCCTGGCCCTGGTCGTCGTAGCCGGAGGCAACCTTCGTGCCCGCCTTCGACCCCGCGCCGTTCACGAGCACGCGCGGCGTCCAGCCGAGGTAGGAGCCGGAGAACTTCTTGCCGGCGTCCTTGAAGTCGCTCACGTTGGCCGAGATGGACCAGGGAGCGAGCGAGCGGCGGCTGTCCGAGACGGCGATCGGGTTGATCTTGCCGTTCGCCTCGAAGTGGGTGCCGCTGGTCTCCTTGGCGGTGCCGAGGTCCACCAGGCCGTTGTAGCCGTCGATCGTCCAGCCGAACTCGCCCGGAGCGGCGTTCGGCACGTTGACCTGGAGGTCCTGACCGTCGCCGTGGTACGGGTGCACCGTGACCTTGTCGACGAGCGAGCCGACCGGCTGGCCCTCAGCGGTGTTGTTGCACCAGTTGCCCTTCTCCACCGCGGCGTTCGGGGCGGCGCAGGTGCCACTGCGGACGTTCTCGACGACGAGCTTGTCGTTGCGCACCTGGACCTTGACGTAGGTGCGGACGTGCTCCTGGTTCTGGACCGAATTGTACCAGTAGCTGTCCGGGTTCAGCGGGTCCGCACCGTTGCCGGCGCCGCTCGTGCCGCTGTTGTCCGGCTTGGTGATGTCGTAGTACTTCGAGCCCGAGGCGGAGTTCCCCGTCACGTAGAGGACACCGCCGGGACCGGCGTACACGTCGGAGGCGCCGGGCTGCTCGGCCGGGTTCGCCTTCTCGCCGTTCTTGATCAGGTAGCTGCGGGAGTAGCTGTGGTCGTGCCCCTGCAGCACCAGGTCGACGCCGAGCTTGGAGAAGGTGGTCGGGAAGTCGACGCGGCGGGTCTTGTTGTCGGAGTCCTGGGCGTGGTCGGCCGGCGAGTAGATCGCGTGGTGGTAGGTGAGCACCTTCCACTTGGCCTCGGCGCCGTGCTTGTTGATGACGTCGGTGACGTAGGCGAGGTGCGCCGCGTCACCGCCGCCGCCCTGGGAGGTGGCGTAGCTGTTGCTGTTGAGGTCGATGAACAGCACATCCTTGTAGATGTACCAGTAGTCACCGCCGGACGTGTTGGACGCCGGGTTGCCGTTGGAGTAGTACGGGGCCGAGCGGTCCGTGTTCGGGGTGGAGAAGTGCTGCTCGTAGGCCTTGCCGCCGACGTCGTGGTTGCCGATGGTGGCGGCCCAGGGGTACTGGCGGAGCTTGTCGGGCGCCAGGAAGGAGTTCCACTGGGACTCGTTGTTGGCGGTCTCGACCTGGTCGCCGCCCGACACGAGGAGTTCGGCGTTGGGGTTGGCCGCGAGCGAGATGTCCACGGTGTCCTGCCAGCCGGCCTGGTCCTTCGCCAGATCGCCGGAGGAGCCGATCTGCGGGTCGCCGTAGAACAGGAAGTCGTAGTCGCCCTCGAAGTCCTGCGTCTTGAAGGAGTACGCCGACGACCAGCTGCCCTCGGTGCCGACGCGGTAGGAGTACTGCGTGTGCTCCCTCAGGCCGGTGATCGTGGCGTGACGGTTGAAGCCGCCGCTGGTGGCGATGTTCGCCCCGCCGAGGGCGTCGAACGTGGCGGCGCCGGCCGGGAACTCGCCGTTGACGAGGTCCGCGGTCGGGGCGACCTGGAGCTTCTGCGCGGTGTCGGCCGAGGAGTACCAGGTCACCGTGCGCTGGGACTCGTTGGCGCCCACACCGAGGATGACGCCGGTGAGCGTGGCGGGCTCGGCAGCGCCGGCGGGGGACGTCATGCCGCCGCCGAAGGCCACGGCCAGGCCCAGGAATGCAGCCGCGGCCCCTGTGGCTACGCGGCGTCGTGCAGGCCCGGAAGCCTGCACGGAAGGTCTGAGTATCATTATTTTACGTTCCTTTTACCCACATTGGTGGATGTGTTCGGAATCCATAAGTTCCAGGCCGTTGGTGAACCGGACGCGAATGCGGTCCCCGCCTAGGTTGAACATTGGACTTTCTCGGAGGTGTGCGCCGGTCTCACACCCCGAACAGCCGTTGCGTGAACCACACGAGCCCCATGGCGCACACCCCCGCGGAGATCGCAGCGGTCGCCCAGAGGCCCGCCGTCGGCGCACGGCGCCGCAGTACGGCCAGCAGCGGGAAGACGAGGGCGATGATCGCCAACTGCACGGCCTCGATACCGACGTTGAACACCAGGAGAGACCACAGCAGGGTCCACGAGAACGCCTCGTCGATCCCCAGCGCGCCCGCGAAGCCCAGGCCGTGCACGAGGCCGAAGCAGAACACGACCACGAGCCGCGTCCAGCCCGCGCGGTCCAGGTCGAAGTGACCGCGCCCCGCCGTCCCGTCGAGGCCGAGGCCGAGGCCGAGATCGGTGGCGTGGCCGCCGCGCCGCCGGATCCGCCAGAGGTGCCAGCCGGCCACCACGGCGATCGACAGCGCGATGACGGGCTCCACGACGCTCGACGGCACATCGACCAGGCCGAGGGCGGCGAGCATGAACGTCACCGAGTGCGCCAGGGTGAAACTGGTGGCCGCGAGCACGATTTCGCGCGGACGCCGTGACCCGGCGATGAGCGCCAGCAGGAACAGGATGTGGTCGATCCCGCCCAGCAGGTGCTCGGCGCCCAGGCGGAAGAACTCCCAGAACCGCTCGTACCAGGACTGCGCCGTCGAGAACGACGGATGGGCCGCGTCGAGCGCGGCGCTGCCGGAGCGGCCGTCCAGCTCGTAGGTGACGATCGTCTTGGTGCCGGTGACATAGGTTTCGGCGTCGGGGAACAGACCGCTGCGCACTTCGTGGTTCTCGCCCCCTTCGGGGCAGGACCAGTCGAGCAGCAGATCGGCGTACGGCACGCCCTCCCGCCGGCTCATCGTGAAGTCGCCGGCCCGGGTCGGCGCACAGGCCGTGCCGTCCGAAGTGACCGAAAAGCGCTGGGTGACATACGCGACGGCGGACTTGGCGTGGGCGTTGAGCGCCGCGGCCTGTGCGGCGGTGTCGCCGTCCTCGAACGCGGCGTTCCCTGCACGGAAGAGAGGATCGTCGTCCTCGGAGTCGGCGGCGGACACGACGAACAGATCGTATTCAAGCCCGAGTTTCGTCCGTATATGCCCTCCTTCACCCGAGGTGACGTCGGCGTACACGGTCGAGGTGAATCCGTGGGCCTGCGCCGACGGGCCGGCGCTCAGGAGAGCGATCACCGCTGCGATGACCCCGGCGAGGGCGCGGCGGACGTGTCGTGACATGTGGCTGGCTCCTTCAGGTTGCCTGTGCACGGTGCAGGTCACGGGTGAACACTTTCCGGCCAAGTGACGAAGAGCGGAAAAACAAGTGCGAAGACGACACCCGAGAAGGAAGGAGGCAGAAGCCGGGATAGGAGGATGTAGGCGCACTATCCACCACCACTCGGAGGAAGATCGCCTTGCGCTCCCCGCTTCGGGCCGTCGCCACGCTGGCCGCGGCCGCCGCGCTGGTCACCGGATGCAGCTCCGGCGACGACTGGTCACGGCCGCACCCTGCACCCACCCCCGTCGGCACGCTCGGCCAGGGCTTCGTCGACCCCTCCGTCTCGCTCGCCCCGGAGGCGACCGCGAGGCCGCGGCCCGGCTCCTGGACCGGGGTCCACCCGTCCGAGGGCTACCGCGTGGTGCTGCTCACCACGGGCGACGACCGTCCGGCCAAGGCCCTTGTGACGGCGGTCAAGGGGTGGGCCGAGGAGGAGCACGTCGACCTCAGAACGGTGGTCGCCGACACCTCTCACGACTTCATACCGAGCATCAGCGAGGCCATGGAGATGCGCCCCGACCTCATCGTCAGCGCGGGCAACGACCTCATCGACCCCCTCGCGACGGTCACCCCCAACCACCTGTCGCAGCGGTTCCTCGTCGTGGGGGCGGAACTGGCCGAGCCCACCGGCAACGTGACGGCGGTCGACTGGTCCGGCGCGTCGTTCCGCGGCGAAGGGCTCGGCGCGTCCTCGACGTACGACCCCGACTCGTTCACCGCCGGGCGCTGCGCGGCCGCCATCAGGGCCGGCGTCGCGGCCGTACTCAACGACCTGACCGGGATCGTGATCTGGCTCGACAAGGTCTAGGGCGCATTGCGAAAGTCCCGCCCCGTCCCGGCGGCGTCTGTCGCGGAACTCCCGCGTATGTCGTCGGTCCTCGGCGGATTCGTCCGTGATCGGTAACAGGGGGATCTTGTCCGCGCGTTCGTATGTCTCCATGGGTGCACGGCATCGGCGGAGACAGCAAAGGGGCGGGCGGACATGGCAAGGCGCAAAGGAAAGGGATGGCACGGCCGGCTTCTCGCGGCGGCGCTCGGGGTGACCACGCTGGCCGCCGGCGCCTCGGTGTGGACCGCGCAGGCCGACCCCGCCGGCGGACGGCAGCCGCAAGCGCGCGTCTCGGCGCCGGACGACCGGCCCCAGGACCGGACGGTGGCCAAGGTGGCGGCGGACATCGCGCACGCCTCGGACCGCGGCCCCCAGGGCGTCAACATCACCATCGACGACGGACCGGACCCGGTCTGGACGCCGCAGGTGCTGCAACTGCTGAAGGACAGCGGTACGAAGGCCACGTTCTGCATGGTGGGCACGCAGGCCGAGGCGTACCCGGACCTGGTCAAGGAGGTCGTGGCGGCCGGCCACCAGCTGTGCAACCACACGGTCTCGCACGACACCGCCATGGACACCAAGTCCGAGGCCTACCAGTCCCAGCAGATCCTGGACGCGGAACGCATGATCACCAAGGCGTCCGGAGGCGTCCGGCCGACGTACTACCGGGCCCCTGGCGGTGCCTTCACCCCGTACAGCCGGCAGCTCGCCGCGTCCCGGGGGATGCGACCGCTGGGCTGGAACGTCGACTCCAAGGACTTCGAGCGCCCCGGCGCGGACACCATGGTCGCCACCGTCAAGCGGGAGATCACCAACGGGCCGACCGTCCTCTTCCACGACGCGGGAGGGGACCGCTCCCAGACCCTGGCCGCTCTGCGCGAGGTGCTGCCCTGGCTGCGGGAACAGGGGTACTCCTTCGGCTTCCCCGTACGGTGAGCGAGGCCGCCCGTGCCGGAATGTCATGCTCCGCGCCAAGGGCCCCAAGCTGTCCGGCCCGCCGTCGTGGGCGGGCCGGAAACGAAGGGGTCGCGGGTGAGGCTGAACGTCGGCTTGGAGGACGGGGACACGGCGGAGGGCGAGCTGCGGTCACTGCACACCTGGCTGCTCGCGGAGCCCGCGGCCCGTCGCCACGCGCGCCCCGTACTCGGCACGGCACGGCCGCCCCGGGCGGGAGCCCAGGGCGACGTGATCGACCTGATCTCGCTGGTGGTGAGCATCTCGCGCACCCCGAGGACATCGGGAGCCTGCTACGCGCCCCGGCCGAGGGCGGCCGCGCCGAACTGCGGCTGCTGCGGCGCGACGGCACGTACGTCTGGGTGTCCATGCGCAACTCCGTGGTCGCGGACGCGGTGGACGGGACCCGCTGTCTGCTGACACACGTCGAGGACATCGAGGACCGCAGGGCCACGGGCGGCACCGGGCAGGCCCCGTAGGAGGAGCTACCGCGCCGACGGCGCACGTGGGGCGGGACGCCGCCGGCAGGTCCCGCCCCCATGTCATCGGCGCGTGCGGCAATGGGGCATCCGGTGCCGTCAATCCGCTGGAGCGGGCACCGGGAGTCACGCCCGCGTCTTGCGCGGTACGTCCGTCACCTGCCGGAGTGGTCGATCACATTGCCGTTCGAGCAGTTGTTCACGTGGTCGGAGACGTAATCGCCGAGGACCGGGACGACAGCGACTTCCTGGAGGCAGACGGCGGCGGCCGTGAAGTTCCAGTTGTTCGCCGCGTTCACTCCGCCGCCGAAGTTGGAGTCGTTGTCGGCGTGGGCCACAGGAGACGCGAGGGACAGGGCGAGAGCGGGAAGCACCGCGAGCATGATCTTCTTCATGACGGTAGAACGATCAAGGATCTCGCGAGGATGCGGCGTCCACGGATATCAGCCCACCGGCGCGGTGGCATCGGGGACCCGGTCATCCCGACCAGCGGCGCCGATACGCGTACGACCAGGTCCTGGCCCCAGCACGGCCTGGCCGCACACAATTCCTGGCCCGGAGTCCGGGATGGGGGCGGACGGGACGCGGCCCGGACGCGCGTTCCCCGGTCGTGCCGCTCGGCCGGCCCGGTCAGAGACCTACGGTGTCCGCGAGGCCATCGGTGTGGGCGCGGAGGAACTCTTCGGGGTCGCTGAGTGTATCCGCCGCGTACTGGCCGAAGGTGTCGAAGAGAATGGCGCCGATGACCGCGGACCACAGCCCGTAGGCCCGGGTGACGTTGCCGACGGGCATCTCGAAACCGAACGCTCCGCGCAGTCGCTCCATATCCGCGCGGACGGTTGGGTTGAGCGGTGCCTCCACCGTTCTCAACTCGCCTGCTCGCCAGGCGTCCTCGACCAGTCCGGCGAGAGCGAGGGCGAAACGTGTGCCGGGCCCCACGGTCTGGTCGCCGGGAGCGGCGTAGCCGGGCACCGGAGTGCCGTAGAGCATGGCGAACCTGGACGGTTCACGCACGGCCCAGGCGCGCGCCGCGAGTACCGCCACCTCCAGCCGCTCGCGGTACGACAGGCTCGACGCCGCCGCGAGGGCCGCGTCGACCTCGTCGGCGAGTTCGTTGTACGCGTCGATGATCAGCAGGGTGATGAGCGCTTCGCGGTCGTGGACGTAGCGGTAGAGCGCCGAGGGGACGACTCCGATGT
This sequence comes from Streptomyces sp. NPDC039430, assembly GCF_055639435.1. Classification (NCBI taxonomy): domain Bacteria; kingdom Bacillati; phylum Actinomycetota; class Actinomycetes; order Kitasatosporales; family Streptomycetaceae; genus Streptomyces; species Streptomyces sp. NPDC039430. The sequence continues at coordinate 164,908 of NZ_JBVKAK010000005.1, forward strand.
CCCGGGCCACGGCCCGCAGGGACAGGTCGGCCGGACGTACCGTTGCCAGGTGTTCGCGTCCCACACGCACGATGTCACGCATCATCCGCTCGCGTGCTGCTTGCCGTGCAGTGACCATGCGTCCACCCTATAAGTCAACGGTGTGCCGTCTTGGGCCGGCAGTGCTCCCCGCCCGGAAGCGGGGGCGGGGCCGCGGCGCGGGCCGGCCGGGGTGTCCTGGCCGGCCGGGGCGTCCTGGCCGGCCCTGCGGACGCGACAGCTCACAGTGTGTTCGCCGGGGCGTCGTCACGCTTGATGACCCGCCATGACTGCCATCCGCGGCAGACGATGTAGGCGAAGATCGTGAGTGCCGCGACCGAGGTGTCGGTGAACGAGGACCGCATGCCCTCGGTGGTGTCGAGAATGGTGAAGGCGAGCACCGTTGCCGCGACCTTGTGGAAGATCACCATTTCCCAGATCGCCGGGACCTGGCGCGGCCGGTAGGCGAGCATCGCCCACATCGCGCTGAACACGAGGTATCCGAAGGTCCGCCAGCCCTCCACCATCATGCGGTCGTCGCTCGCTTCCGCCATCAGGAAGAACCCGTTGATGAACACCGCGAAGGTGACGGCGGAGTTGAGGGCCATCAGGCCGCGGCCGACGCGGTCCCAGCGCGGGGACGGGGTGTTGCGGACGGTGATGGTTGCTGTGGTCACGACGGACATCCTTCGGTGAGGAGCGGGAAACCGGTGAGGAGCGGGAAACGAGAACACTGTTCTCTGTCGAGAGAAACGATGCCCCATTCCCCGACCCAAGTCAAGAACAGTGTTCTCGCTTTCCGTGTGCCGCTCCCTTTCCGCCGCTTCGCCGCGGTCGCGGCGTCGAACCACGCGGAGGCCGGGTCGTGGCGCACAGCACTGGTTCGGCGGTGGCGGCATGAGTGCGACGACGCGGCCCCTCCCGCAGGCCGGCGGGGACCGGGGCAGTTCGTCGGGCCGCAGTCCCGGAGCAGGGGAACCCGGGTGGCGGCGAAACCGGCCTCGCCGCCGCAGTCCAGGTCGCGGCCGGCGCACTGCGCGCCCTGCTCGCGCTGACCGCCGCCCTGACGGTGTACGCGGCCCGGCGCATCCTGTACTGAGGCGCCCCTCCACCGAGGCGACGTCTCACCGCGAAGTCAACTCACGCGGGCCCAGCAGAAGTTCGCTGTGTCGACTCGTGTCGATCACGTGCGCCCGTATTTCTTGATCCCATCCCCTTATGGAGTTGATCCCAGCCCCTTATGGAAAGGACACGCCTGTGCGAATCCGACGCACGCGATCCGTGGTGGTCGCCGCATCCGCCACGCTGCTGCTCTCCGGTGCCGCTGCCATGCCCGCCGCCGCCCAGCCGCAGCACGCGGCGCCCCCGCCTTCCGGCGCTTATGGACTCACCCCGCTGACGGACCTGTTCGCCGAGCGACTGCTGATCGCCGACAAGGTGGCCGCCGCCAAGTACGGCACCGACCGGCCGATCGACGACCCCGCGCGGGAGGAGAAGATCCTCGATGACGCCGCCGCCCGCGCCGTCGGGCTCGGGCTGGATCCTGACGCGGTGGTCGCCGTCTTCGGGGACCAGATCGAGGCGAACAAGCTGGTGCAGCGCGGGCTCTGCACACGCTGGGACGCGCATCCCGAAGAGCGGCCCACTCAGCGGCCTGACCTCGACAAGGAGGTCAGGCCGGCACTCGACCGCATCACCGCGGAACTGCTCAACACGCTGGTGACGACGGAGGGCGTGCGCTCCTCGCCGTCATGCGAGCTGCGGCTGTACGGCGCGGCCGCCTGGTCGGCGTACGGCCATGACCTGGACGTCCTGCATCTGAAGGGGATGGGGCGGGCGTTGCCCTCGGCGTGCGCGGGTGTGAACGATCACGCGATTCCCCCGAGGTAGGTCCAGCGCGTCCGCCGAACGGCAGCACTTAGGTGGAGAGGCACGTACCGCTTCCGCCCCCCCGCCTTGTCGGAGGGGGACGGGGAGGGCGGGCCCGTCGAGGCCGATGAGCCTTCCCGGGCCCCGGTCGGACGGGCGGATCAGCGCAGTCCGGCGAAGAGATCGTTCTCGGGCACGGTCGCACCGGTGGCGTCCTTGACGCGTACGAAGGTCTCCGTGCCCATCAACTCGCCGAACCTCTCCCTGCCCATCTTGAGGAAGAAGATGTTCTCGCCCTGACTGGCGTGCGCGGCCAGCGCGTCGAACTTCTGACCGCTGAACGCGGTGGTGTCCACCCACGTGGTGATCTCATCGTCGGGGAGGCCGATCTCGGCCATCGCGGCGGCCTCGGCGGGATCCGGCTCCGGCATGTCCTCCTGGAACTCGCGCATGGTCTCCCCGAACCGCTGCATCATCGAGCGGGGCATCGTCGTCCAGTACACCTTCGGTGTCAGCGCGGTCATCTCCAGCGCCGCCATCGTGATGCGGTGCGCCTGGATGTGGTCGGGGTGGCCGTAGAAGCCGTTCTCGTCGTAGGTGACGACCACATCGGGCCGGTAGCGCTGTATGAGTTCCGCGAGCCGGGCGGCGCCTTCCTCCACAGGGGTCCGCCAGAAGGACCCGGGGGCGTCGTTGCTCGGCCAGCCCACCATCCCGGAGTCGGCATAGTCCAGCATCTCCAGCTCGCTGATCTTCAGGACGTCACAGCTCGCCTCAAGTTCTCGACGGCGCATCGAGGCGACGGCCGCCGGATCGTGATCGGGATCGCCCGGTTTGACACCCCCCGGCCCGTCACCGCAACCGCCGTCGGTACACGTCACGAGAACCGTGCGGATGCCTTCCGCCGCGTACCGCGCGAGGACCCCGCCGGTTCCGGTGGCCTCGTCGTCGGGGTGGGCGTGTACTGCCATGAGCGTCAAAGGCCGGTCAGTCATGCGAAACAGTCCTCCTGGAAGTGATGTCCTGGTCCGAGTACGCGGCGGGCGCACCGCGATCCCGGGGCCCGGATCCTGGTGGGGCGGACGACCTCATGGTCTCCGTGCTCCCCGCCGGTACGCGCCGGTCCCTCGGTTGCAACCGTGCCGGCCGGACCGACTGTTCCCGGCATGCCCGCTCGGCCCTCCACGCGTCGGCGTTCAGCGCCGACGAGGTACAGGCGCGACCCGCACGCCTCGCTGCCACGTCGGGTCCGACGTCCGTCCGGCACCAACGTGAACCGGTGGTTCGCGCGCGCAGTTCTCCGAGCGGGCGCAGCTGATCCACCAGCATCTTCCCAGGTGCCGCCCGGCGGCTGACCCGACCCTCGCCAGGGCACTGCTGGCACGCGACATGGGCGTGAGAGAGCGCCCCGTTCCCTCAACGGATGAGCGAGCGGGCTGTGGGCGCCAGCCGCAGGACCTGGGGGGCCGCGGTGTGCGCCCGCTCGATGTCCGGAAGAATCTCGTTCCGTACGAGGGGATGGGCCATCGCATCGGCGAGGTGGCGGCGGTGAGCGTTCTCGTCCGGGTACGAGGTGAAGACCGCGACTGTGTTCTCCCCGGTGCGGACCGGGAGCCCGGGAAAGGTGTTGGCCGCCGTCTCCGTGGTGAGTACGGCGAATGGCGCGGGCCCCGTCCGCCGCAGCAGCGGGACGAGGCTGTCCCGGATCAGTTCGATGCCGTCGTGGGTGTTCGGAGGGAAGTGCCACAGTGCGGCGGCCACGAACCGGTCCGGCGCCGCGGCGCCCGGCTGCCGTCGTTCGGATGGGGTCACCCCGAAGCCGCGCCAGGCCGGCGAGGGCCGCAGCAGCAGGACATTGTCGGAATCGACCATGGTGGCGTTGGCCCGGGGGCCGTGCGCGGCCCAGACCGGCCCGCCGTAGAAGGCTGACAGGGCCTCCCGCCGGGCCTCCATGTCCGTGAAACCGCGCAGCCAGACGAAACGGTCCGGATCGTCGAGGTCGCGGAACTGGCCGAGGACGATCATTCCGCTCTCCTCCTGCGTCTCGACGAACTCCCGGTCGAACAGCTCGATGAGCTCGTCCCGTCGGCCGGGGCGCAGGGTGTACTGGCGCAGCTCGATCACGGCAGGGCGGACGGCGCGGTCGGTTCCGGGCACAGCGGACTCCGTTCTCTCTCTCTCACACACACACTTCGAGCCGGGTGGACCGACCCGGGCCGACGGTAGGACCCGGGTGTGCCAGTACCTGTCAGTGTTTCGGAGCAGAATCCTCGTATGTCCGCCGACCGGTTGCTGTCGATGCTCCTGTTGCTCCAGACCCGTGGCCGCATGTCGGCACGACGGCTGGCCGACGAGCTGGGGGTCTCCGTGCGTACCGCCTACCGCGACCTGGACCGTCTGCGGGCCACCGGGGTCCCGGTCTACGCCGAGCAGGGCCGCGCCGGCGGCTATCAGCTGCTCGACGGTTACCGCACCCGCCTCACCGGGCTGAGCGAGCGCGAGGCCAGGGCGCTGTTCCTCGCGGGACTGCCCACGCCCGCCGCCGATCTGGGGCTCGCCGAGGAAGCGGCCGCGACGCGGCTGAAGCTGCTGGCCGCTCTGCCTGCGGCCATGCGCGAAGAGGCGGCGCGGACCGACGCGGTGTTCCACCTGGATGCTCCGGGCTGGTACCGGGAAGCCGAGGCGACCCCGTATCTGCCCCTGCTCGTGGACGCGCTGTTCAGCCGGCGAGCAGTGGACGTGCGGTACCGGCGCTGGCGCGAACCGCAGGAGGTGGACCGCAGGCTGTACCCCTATGGCCTGGTGCTCAAGTCCGGTACCTGGTACCTCGTGGCAGCGGCCAGGGGCCGGACCGCCACCTACCGGGTCACCCAGGTCCTCGACGCGGTCTTGAGCGATGAGCGCTTCGAACGGCCGGAGGACTTCGTCCTGGGCGAGTACTGGTCGTCCTATCTGGACGGCTTCGAGGCGCGTCGCTATACGGGCACCGCCACCATCCGGCTGTCGCCGAGGGGGCGCGAGCGGCTGGCCGCCAACGTCCCCCCTGAGGTGGTACGGGCATTCGAGGCCACCGCGACCGTGGTCGGCGATGACGGCTGGAGCGAGGCCGTCATCCCGACCGAGAGCACCGAGCACGCGTGTGGCGAGCTGCTACGGCTCGGCACCGATGTCGAGGTCGTCGCGCCGGAAGAACTGCGGCGGGTCATGGCCGACGCGGTGTGCGCGCTCGCCCGGACCTACGGACACATCTGCCCCGGCGGGAGCGAGGCGGGGGTACCCGGGCGACGTGCCGCGGACCCCACCGAGCACCCGGACTGACTAGACAACGGCCGGACTGACAGACAACGGCCGGACTGACAGACAACGGCCGGACTGACAGACAACGGACAGAGGAACAGACAGAGACCAGCCGGTGAGACCGCGCGAGTGCCAGGGTCATCGCCGGGAGGGATTTTCGGGTTGGCGGAGCCACCAGGCGACGGCGGCGGCGCGGCTGGGGACGTTGGCTTTGGTGAAGACGCCTTCGAGGTGTTTGCGGATGGTCCGTGGGCTGATACCGAGTTTGCGGGCGGCTTGGTCGTTGGTGTGACCGGTGGCGATAAGCGCGAGCACCTGGGTTTCGCGTTCGGTGAGGGTGCGCCGGTGTGGTGGGGCGCCCGGCGGGCTGGCATCGATCTTGGCTTGGATCGCAGTGATCTGGGCCTGGTAGTCCAGCGCTGTGGCGATGAGATCGCGAATGGGGTGGAGAGCCTGAGCCTCACGGTCGGAGAAGTCGTGGAGCCTGCGCGTCAAGCCGATGAGTACCAGGTTCTCGTCGGTGATGTGTGGCGCCATCACCAGCAGGTGGCGCATGCCGTACTGGGCGAATACTTCCTGGTAGACGAGCGTCTGCCGGAAACGGCTGAAGGGCATGAAGTCACTTATGCGGTACGGGCGCGGGTCGCTGGTGGCGAGAAGGTTCCCGATGTACGGGTCGTCAGCCGACAGGGCCATCCACTGGTCGATCTCGCCCGCGGACAGGCCGTTGGGCTCTCCGGCCATCGTCACCGATGGCGTCCGCGTCCGCCAGGCTGGGCAAATGTCGATACATACACAGTCCGCGCCAACGACGCGGAGCAGCCCTTCAGCCAAGTCCTCCACATAGGGCTCGTTGTTGACGATGCGGTGGGCAGCGCGCAACGCGTGCCGTAACAGACTTGCCTCGTTCACAGCGGGCCCCCCGTCGGCTCTCCGCGGCGAGGATAAGCCGAGGAACGTGTCATGCACAGGCCACGCGAGGGGTCAAGGTGGCGGAACAGGCACCTGTCGCCCGCAAGCCACACCCTCCACGATGGACGTGGGCGCGAGAAATGTCCGGCATCCGGGGGCGAGTAACGACGCGTCACTGACGTAGCGGGCATGCTCGATCCTGCCCACGCGGCAGTCGCGTAACAGAGCGATTGTTCGTGCGCGGGATTCCGGTCAGGATTGATGCGCACCCAGCTTCGATAACCGGAAACACTCCGATTTCATCCACTCGTCACCGCGTCTCACCGCATCTCACCGGTGAGATGCCAGGGAAATGGAATGGGCTGCATGCGTTTCTTACGGAAAAGAAGACTGAGGCAGACGACGCTGGTAGCAGCGATGATCACACTGGCGGGCCTCGTGGCCATCCCGTCAGCCACTGCCCGGGAATCCGCGGCGGCCGCAGATCCCCCGTTCGTGGAGATCGTGAATCAGTGGACCGGCCTCCACGCGGACGTCATGTGGGCCTCCCCCAACACGGGCACCGGGGTCTTCCTCTGGCCTGACAATTTCAGCTGGTCGCAGGAGTTCGAACGGCTCGACAGCGGAAATGGATTCTTCCGCCTCAAGGCACGTCACTCCGGCCAGTGCCTGACCGTCCCCGGCGGCAACCCCGCGAATGGTCTGCCGATCATTCAGGAACCGTACTGCGACGCGGGCGGCCGGTCGAATGAGTGGTACACGCAGGAGATCCGTCCGCCGCAGGAGCCGTGCATGTGCTTCCCCATTACTTACATGATCATCAGGAACCGTTTGAGCGGACGATGCATGGAAGTCAACTCCCCCTCCGGCCAGCCCGGCGAACAGTCGGTTCTGCAGGTGTGGAACTGCATCACCACGGGCACGGAATGGAACCGCGCGAACCAGGTATGGCGCTGGTGGTAAGCCTGGCACGTATCCGTCCTCCTGCCGGCGCGTGGCTCCCTGATCCGGCCTGATCCGAACGAAAGACGCCGACCCCGACCCCGACCGAAGACGAGCGCGGTAACCGGCTATGCCTGCGGTGCGGCTCCGTGGTCGAGCAGCCGACCACCGGACGCGAACGGGACAACTGCCGACGGGCGCCTGGAACCGGGGGATCGCGCGGGGCCGCCACGAATACGTGGCGGCCCCGCGCAAGGGGCCGCCGCGCGTCAGGCGTTGTCGGACTTGCCGATCGACGAGGAACCCGCCCCGTACGAGGCGGCGACGATGCCGCGCATACCGGCGTCGATGCGGGTAGGCGGCGCGGTGTCCGTGGCGGCGCGGGCTTTGTCGCCCGGGGGCGCGTACCGGAGGTTGGCGCCGTGTCCTCACCGCGGGACGGACGCTCGAAGAGGGCCTCGTCCTCCGTGCCGGCGAGGGCCCAGCGTACGAGCGCGACGGGAAGCTCGGCGGCGCGAACGTACTCGATCTCGCGGTCGAACTCGGCCGCCCGGGTGGCGTCCATGGGCCTCCCTGCCTACGAGCGACGCACCGACACCAGCGGGACCGTCATCCTGTGGTCGATGACCACCCTCATGAGCCGCCGCCTGGCCGCCCAACGCCAGGAGCGTCTTGCTCCGGCGCGGGCAGCATGAACCTGCACGGCTTCCCCTCGACCGGCCGCCGCCTCCGAGGCCGGCACCGCCCTCGTGGACTGGAACGGACGCCGTTTACTCAGCGGCCGCGGACTCACCGCGGGTGAGTTCGGCGGCCATGCGCCGCATGCCGACGCGGTTGGCCCTGCGGATCGTGGCCCTCACGAGCGGGGCCAGCAGGCGCTCCGTGAGCGGGGCCTGCAGCCAGGCGTACTCGAACGAGACCCGGCTCCCGCCGGCAGGCAACGGCTCGATGCGGTAGGTCCCGCGGGCCCGTCGGCGACCACCCGCGCTGGTGCTCCGCTCGACGATGCGCCACGGCCGCTCGGCTTCGGTCACCTCGATGCCTACATCCGCCTTCGCGCCGCCCAGCGCGGCCGTGACCTTGACACGCGATCCCACACCGCGGTCCGGCCCACCGTAACGCCAGTTGGTCAGGTAGTGGTTGGTGAACAGCTCATGATTGGCCATGACATCGAGGAAGTCATAGACCGGTCCGGGCGCCTGCGATACGTCGATCGACACGATGACAGACCTCATCCCGAAAACGCTCCCAGGCGGTGATTTCGCTGTCAACGTGTGCGCGTTACCCTCACTTTTCCGCCCCCACCTTCCCCGGCTCCCATCCCGTCTGCCTTCGGCCCGCACGCAGAGGAGCGAGGAGAGGCCAGGTCGTCCAAGCGGAGCGCGCCACTGTACGAACGCCCTGCACGCCCTGGGGGAACTGCACACCTGGTCTCCACCCCGCGCGTAATCGGTACGTGTTGATGGCTCGGTGTACTGCCCCAGTTCGAACCGCCGGGGCGACGGAAGTGGGCCCACATGCCCGGCGACGGGGGCCACTGGCATGGGGGCCTTCGGCGTGGAGCGGGTGACGAGAATCAAACTCGCGCTCTGAGCCCGGGAATCACAGGTGCATCCCCGGGTCCGCGAAGCGGCTGGTCGATCTCGTCCTCACTGGGCACGACGTCGTCCATGGGGCTCGTTGTAACCAGGGGCCGGCGGCCGAGCAACCGGACGCCACCCTGGGCCCACCTATGACCAGGCGGTCCTGTCCCAATCCCAACGGCTCTGCGGCGAGCGGGAGAGGACCGCGCAGCAGACCGCCGAGTTCATCGCGTCCCGGCCCGGTTCACGCTGTACGGACATCTCGACGAGGCAAGGACCGTCCCTCGCCGGCAGTTCGATCATCTGCTGGTGCGGGTTGTTCGACGTCGGCCGCCTGCTGTGGTGCTCTCGAAGATGGTCACCGGGACGGCATCGATGTCCGGCGGGACAGGCGGAACGCCGAGACGAGGAAGAAGATCCCTCCGAGCGCGGCATAGCCGGCGAGGGTGGTCAGCGAGGGGTCGTCCTGGGAGGCGCTTCGGAAGAAGCTCGCGCCGGCCAGCACCGAGATACCGCCACTGATGATCATGGCCCACTGTCCGCCCATCGGCCGGCGCGCGACGCCCACGAGGAGCTGGACCAGCCCGGAGAGCACTGCCCAGGCGCCCCAGACGCGCAGCACATCGGCGACACCCGAGGCGCCGGCGACCGCGATACCGACGGCGGCGAGCGAGCTGACGCCGATGTTGACGTACAGGCCCCTGACCGGTCCGCCGGCGCGCGCGGACCGGGCATCGACGACAGCCGCGGCCACGTCGAAGGCCGGATAGAGAACCAGCAGCAGTTGGGCTCCGAGGGTGAGGTCCGAGCCGGACACCATCAGAAGCACGGCCCACGCGGCGGCGAAGGCGAAGCGGATGACGTATAGCCGGCGCAGGGCGGGTGTGGCGGTGACGGGCTCGGCGGAGGCGGTGGATGCCATGGGATTCTCCAGTGAGTACAAGTAGAGAGAACGTTCTCCCTTGGGCGCAGCCTGGCACACCCCTTCGGCGAAAACAAGAGAGAGCGTTCTACCCGCTACCATGGGGGCATGACACGGACGGACGCCGGCACAGGCACTGGCGGGCGGGTCTCGGCGGCCCGGGAGCGGCTTCTGAGGACCGCCGGGCAGCTCTTCTACGCGGAGGGCATCCACACGGTGGGCGTCGACCGCCTCGTCGCCGAGGCGAAGGTCACCAACGCCACCTTCTACCGCCACTTCCGAAGCAAGGACGACCTCGCCCTCGCCTACATCGGAAGCGTCGACCAGGCGATCCGCAGTCAGATCGGCTCTCTGATGTCCACGGACGCGCCGGCCGACGCCATCCTCCGAGGCATCGGTACGTCCCTGGTCGAGCAGATCCGCTCACCCGGCTACCGCGGATGTGCCTTCCTCAACGCGGCGGCGGAATTCCCCGACCCCGGCAACCCGGTCCACCGAGCCGTCGTGCAGCACCGCGAATGGTTCCTGCAGACGGTCACCACACTGTTCGCCACGATCAAGGCCGAACAGGCCGAGCACGCCGGGCGACACTTTGTCATGCTCCGCGACGGCGCGATGAGCGCCGGCTACCTCGGCGACCCCGTCCTGGCAGGCGAGACCCTGCTGCGCGGCATCGAAGGACTGCTGCGGATCCACACCGCCCGCAGGCTCGACGAGTCCGCGGGCTCCGCACCGGGCCAGGCGCCTTCCATGGTCACAGCGGTCGCCGACATCGAGTGCTCGCCATCCAACGTGTGACCCTGGGGCGCAAGGGGCACAACGGGCACAAGGCACCTGGAACCCGATGTCAGCCCGTGCCCGCGACCGGATGCCGACCGTACTCGATCATCGCGTCGCCGATGAGCCCGTACGCCAACGACGGTGAAGTCTGGCCGGGCGTGCTCGGCAGTGTTCCCTCGGCCTTCCGCCCGTGTGTGGACGAACCCGTCTTCACCGACGAAGACCACGTGCCGGTCGTGACGGCCTGCATCTGGCGCGAGACGGCTGAGACTCGCACGTGTACGCGCTGCGACCGCTGACCCCCGCACTCGTCTCGTCGCTGAATGCGGCGACCAGCCTGTCGGACGTGGCTGAGGAAATCGGGGAGATCGGCTACCCGAGGCTGCAACACAATTCGTCCTGAGCGCCGCGCACATCCGGCGGAATTCCGCGAACGGCCCGCGTGCTGACCGCTTCTGACCTTGGTGTACCGCCCTGAAGGGCTGGGATGGGGCCGCGCCTGGATCGGTTCGGGGGTACTCGCACCTGTAAACCCGTAACCAGGCATGAGCACCTACGTCGGCCGCTCATCGCATCCGTCCCGTGCGGCGGGCCGAGAGCTCGCGTAGCACCTCGTGTCGTCGTAGAGCCTTACAACCGTCCGTCTCGCGTCGCCTGCCGTCGCGAGTGAGTGACCGGCGGTCAGCATTGGCCCGTCAGCGAAGGCGGCCACAGCACTGACCGGGAACGTGGCCGCGCGGAGATCACCGTCCGGTGAACTGGCTGGCCGCGTGTACACCGAGGAGGTCATGCTCGACATCGAATCGGTGACGGGGATGTTGCCGATGGTTGTGCCGGTCGGTCAGTACGTCGAGGTCCTTCGTGGCGCGTTCGCGCCCGCACGAACGCCGCGGCCCGCTGCTGTCACAGCGTCGTTCAGGGGAGTGATCCACAGGTCCGGCAGATGCAGGTAAACCCTGGGTTACGAGCCGGTGGGTGCCGACACCGCCGTTGGCCCGCTGCGGGCGCCGGCCGCGCGAACGGGCCCCACCTCCGTCAGTTCCTTCACGCGTACGGCCGCGTCGACGATGAAGGGGTTGAACAGTTCCCGGATACACAGAAGCGGTCGGCCGTCACTGTCGAGGGTGTAGGTCTTGACCGCACACGGGGTGCCGTCCGGCCAGGTGGCCCGGCCGACGTGCACGATGCGCCTGCGCAGGACCACTTCCGCTTCGGCGAGCGCGAATCCGACCGGTTGCGAGGGGTCGGTGACCGCCTTGTCGACGCGCGGGTCCACTCCCGAGCGGGCCGCGACCGTGTTCTCCGACACGGTCTGTCCCGTGACCGTCAGAAGGCGGGAGCGGCGCAGAAGGCAGTTGTCGCGGATGTCGGGGCGCAGGGCTTCGCCGATGCCGGGCGGGAGAACGGTCGGCCGGACGGTCCGTACGCCGTCGGCTCGCGCCCGCAGGGGGCCGTGAACGAGCGCCTGCAGAACCTGCAGAAGAGGGGTGGTCATGCCGTCACCGCTCAGCAGCATGCGTGTTGCCGCAGAGGAGAAGACCATCGCGGCAGGATTCAGGCCGCGCGGCGCCGACTCGGTTCCAGGCTGGAGACTGGGGGAAGACACGAACATCCTCGGTCTGGTCGACAACGGTGATCGGCGGTACTGACGCGGACGGCGACGATCGCGGGCGCCGGCCTGGCGGGTCGGATCGTCACCGAACTGGGCTTGCCCTGGCGGGGAGCGGAGTGGTCGGAGTCGCCGGGAATGCCGACGGCCCGGTCCGCGCCCACTCGGAAGTGCCTGCGACAGAAGGGGGCGCGGGCCCCTTCCCACAGGCGCGTTTGCCAGAGCGCTCACCGCCAGGATACTGCTATCCGTGACGGATCAGTCACCATGTGTTGGGTGCGCGATGGCCGTGCGAGGCGAATCGAGGAACCACATGAGCAGAGCACCGGCCGCCGTACGCGACGTAGATCCTCCGGCGGCTGCCGAGTATCTGCTCGGGTCCTCCTGTGCCGAGCGTGAACGTCTCCTCGCCCAGTGCGCACTCCTGCGACCGGCCGCCGCCGCCTTTATGGACACGATTCCCCTGCCGCCGGACGCGGACGCCCTGGACCTGGGCTGCGGCCCCCTGGGCATCCTCGACCTTCTCAGCGAACGAGTCGGCCCCACCGGATCGGTCACCGGCCTCGACACCGACCACCGGATGACTGGCTGGGCCCGCGAGTCCGTCGGCCAACTCGGCCTCGGCAACGTGGAGATCCGCCACGAAGCCCTGCTGCCCGCCGCCGACGCGCACGCCCGGTACGACCTGGCCCACTGCCGGCTGCTGCTGATCAATACGATCGGCCCCCACGAGATTCTGGGCTCGATGGCTGCCGTCGTCAGGCCCGGCGGATGGGTCGCGGTTCAGGAGTTCGACTGGGCGACGTGGCAGTGCGACCCGCCCCACCCGGCGTGGAACCGCCTCAAGGGCCTGCTCGCCGGGGTCTTCGGAGGCGACGTCCACATCGGCGCCCGGCTGCCCGGTCTCCTGCGCGAAGCCGGCCTCACCGATGTCCAGGCCACCGCCCACACCTACTACTGGCATCCGGGCGACCGCTACCAGACCCTGCTCCTCTCCTTCGCCCACCTCTTCCGCGACCGCCTCCTGCACCACACCTCGCTCACCATCGAGGAATTCGACTCCCTCACCAGCACACTCCACGATCACCTCGGCCAACGCCACACCACCGTCCGCGAAAGCCTCCTCGTCCAGGCACGGGCCCGCAAACCCTGACCCCACCAGCCGGTACGACGCCGGCCTAGGCGGGCGGGTCATCACCGGGAGCACGTACGTCGGCCCCGGATGCTGAACGACGCGATCACCTTCCGCCGTGATCGCCCGCAGCGCGGCGGCGGAGCCACCCGAAGACGCGGGGGCATGGAAGCGAAGGGATGGCTGAAGACCACCGACTCGACCGTGCAGTAGCTCTGCTTGGCTTCCGGGTAGGCGAACAAGCCTGGGAGCCGAGATCGTCGAGGATGACCTGCTCCCGCAGGCTCTCCGTCCACTCGTTCGCCGGGCGAGCCCCTGGCCACGACGAAGGACAGCACCGTGGCCAACACCAGTCGCTCCGTTATGTCACGTCCATGGCACGCGGTCGGAAAAATGGTCTGGGCAACAAAGGAGGCCCAAGTCGCTGACTTGGGCCTTCGTCATGGAGCGGGTGACGAGAATCGAACTCGCGCTCTGAGCTTGGGAATCCACGGCGCTCCGGAGCACCATGGGGCTCTGGCCAGGTGTTACTTGGGTCTACGAGCTGCGCTGGATCCCGTTGGACTGACCGCTTCTGACCTTGGCGTACCGCCCTGAAGGGCTGGGATGGGGCTGGCTTGTGAATGGACGGAGACGGAGACGGCTCGGGCGGCCTGGGTCGGCACGACGAGGGGCGTCGCGTTCAGGGCCACGGAGCGGTGTGCTCGCGCGAAGGGGCGCATCCTTGTTCCAGGCTCTCCTCGAATCGCCTGGAGGAGCGGGTCTCTTGGCGATCGTCGTGCGCATCGCGTCCTCGGATTGTCCGGTCTGCTTCATTCGTGGACGGCCTTCGCCTCGTGTCGGGCTCAACCGGCACCTCTCATGGGGTCGGAAGAGCTCGAGTTCTCAGCTCGCCGTTAGTTGTATGTGCGCGGTCGCTGGTCGGATGTTGTCGAACACGGTGCTCACGAGTGGGACAGGTACCCGATCCCGGAGTCCGTGACCCACGTGGCAGCGCTGTCATCCAGCTTCCACGGGGCCTTCAACAACGTGGCTCGCAGTCCGGCGCGGTCCTGTACGGAATGTGGCTCGGCGCCAAGCTTTGTGCGCCATTCGCCGCCGGGGCCCCAGTGAGGGTCAGTCGGGTTGTCGAGGACGGAAACGTAACGCTCAACAAGAGCTGGCCAGGCAGGGTGTTTCCACCAACTCGAGCAGGCGAGAGCGCCATGGCACGCTGTGCGGAGCAGGCCGAATCGGACTCCCTGGTCTTCCATTTGACCGGCGAATCCGCCAACACTCAGATCTGCGTGGTCCTCATACTCTTTGAGGTCTTCCGCAGTACGTGCCAGTGCACCGAGCGTGATGCCAGTGGTGAGCTTGCGCTTGGGGTTTGTTGTCCACCGGAAGAGGCGGATGGCGAAGGTGTCCACTTCTTCGATGTCGACCTCAGCCAGTGCGATGCCACTGGCTGAGGTGATCCCGATCTCGGTGGTCCACCTGGCCAGCCGCCGGCGGATGGCATCCGTGGTGTGGCTGTTGATCCGCATCATGTCGCCGTCGGACAGCCGCCCTTCGGCATGCCAGTTCTCGACGCAGCTGTTGCGCCACGTGCTGTTGGTGATGCCGATCGCGACGAGGTCCAGCAACGTGCCCAGATCGTCGGGCTCGACATTGGCCTTGGCACGGAGCGTTTCCTCCAAGAGCTCCTCCGTCATCACGGCTTGAGCTTCTTCGATCATGCGTCGCGCCCCAGGGGACAGGCCATCCTCGTCACTCATCTCCGGCAGCCTCTCTCGCGCGTAGACAGGGTTGCCCCAGCGAGCGTAGGTGTAGGCGGCGACAGAGCCCATCGAGTCGATGCGTCCAGCAACCACGTGCGGCCGGGCTACCGACGACGCCGTGTTCCAAGTGAACTGTCTGTCAGCGTCGCTCCTCAGCTTCTATGGGTCAGGCGCAACGTCATAACGCAACCTCTTGAGTCGTGCGGGATGGACTAGAGGCCCCTCGACCGAGGCGAGATGGCAGGCTCGGAAAAGGCTGACAGGTCGCAGTCGATGGGTGGCAGCTGGAGTGCGGTGGCCGGTCGGTAGGACGAACCGGCGAACCCCCGGTGCCACTGCATTCTGCCTTCGTCCCCGTCCGGTAGTCGACGGGCAAGACGCAGGGGGAGTCACAGGGGATCCTCGTACGATCCGTTCCAGTGCCCTGCCCCGTCGGCGGGGCCGTGTCGGTGCAGAATCTCGTCGCCCTGTGGGATACGGATGTCACTGTGGACACGCGCCAGGTTGCCAAGGTGGCCCCGTGTCACTGGCCTGGGGCTTCTGCGTAGATCGCTTGATGAGAATCGAACTCGCGCTCAGAGGTTGAGAACCACTGCGCTCGCAGCAGTCGAAAGTGTCGGTAGACTGCCGGGCTCCGCGAGAGGTTGAGGCTAACTCGAGTGCAAGACCGACAGCGCGGCGGTGCCGCAAGTTCTAGGCGCCGCTCCGCGCTATCCAATTGGGACTACGCCGAGGTGACACCCTGACGCGGTCGGGCAGCTCGTTGCAGCGGTTGGGGAGCCAGCGGGCGGAGGTGCCATGACCCCGAAAGGCATTGTTTCGTAGGCGTTCGATCTCTCTACCTTGCCGCACGCGACTGTTGAGGGGAATCGTGATCGTCGCATTCTTACGGGGGCTGGTGTCCCTTCCGATGGTCGTCGTCAGTTTATGGATCCCGGTCCTCACGGTGCGCTATCTGCGTGCCCGAACGGCTTCCATAGCTACAGACGAGCCCGTACGCGCTGGCACACCGTGGGCCTGGACCCTTGGGCTCCGAAACAGGCGGGTCCGTGAGGCCAATCGAGTGTACGTACGGAATCTATGCGCCTACTACGACTGCTCTCACCGGGATCTGTGCCAACGCGTTGTGGGCCACATACCGTCCAGCCCGGTCGAACTGCGTCGTCGCGCGCTAAACCGTCGTGACTCCGCAGTTGGCCATATGCTCTACGCCGCGCGCCACGCTTGCACGCGCTTCGGTTTCGATACGGCGGCCGTCGACTGGCAGGCGATAGCTACCGCGCAGTTGCCTCCCCCAGCTCTGCGGAACTACGTCCGCGACGCGGTGGGCGCCATCCTCTTCCTGGTCTCGTCTGGGCTGTTGGCGTGGTATGCCACCGGCCCTGCGGCTCCGCACTGGTTCAACTCGTCGCCAGCATCTACCACTGCGTTCGACAGGGCGGGCGCTGCTGGGCTAGCCGTCGGCTTCCACGGCATCCTTGCGGTGTGGTGGCTTTACCGCCGATGGGCGGCGCGCTGGCATGCGTTCAGGTACTCGGGAGCGGACGCCCCAATAACCCTTGGCGTTGGGCTCCTCTTCGTCGCATCGTCCTTTGCTGATGCCGAAGCCGGCGCTGAACGCACGCGCTTATTGAGGGACGTGCACCGCATGGGCGCAGCACTTGCCGCGGCAGTCGTCGTAACTGGCCGCTGTGCGGCTGGCATGGCGCCCCACAGCCGACAGGTGAACGCGGTGATGAATACCGACACTGGCTCGTTTGCCCTCGGATTCGCGACCAACCGTGGCTTCGACCGCGCCACGCGTGTCCGCCTGCGGGGCGTGATGGAGCCGCACACGCGTCGAGTGGCTGACGCGTTGTTCGATTTAGTAGAACAAATCACCAGAGGAAAGCCGGATGCGCCGAAGGACCTGGCCGCCGCAGCGTTGCACATCGTCCAGGCATGCGCTCACGGTCGCTACCTGGCGTTGTTACCCGATGGCCAACTAGGCGAGGACCCCGGGCGAGACCGCGTCGACGGCCGTCGTCTTGCTCTGGTCGTCCTTGGCAGCCTCTCCGTCGCCGCCGCAGTTACCGCAGTCACGGTGCGCCTTATCGGTTCGTTCTTGCCTGCATGGTTCGGATTCGCTGTCTTCGCTGCCGTGTTTGCCTCGGCCCTATTGTTCACTTACGGGCAGAATGGGGCTGCTGCCCGCGTTGCTCTCGTTCGCGACACTCTTGCTGTGCTTCCCGGCGGGGGCGGGGCGCCGTAGACGTGGACTGTCTCGGCGGTCACATGGCGAGCGCGAAGAGCTGGAACCGGCGCCCACCCGTCGCGACCCTCAACCTGCCGCACGCGGAAACCATCATTCCAACAAGAGCCGAGCCTCCGTCAGCGAATCGACGAGGACTCATGAACTGCGGGGTCTCGCGGTATGTTGCATGCGCCACGCTCTGGCCTGCCCTGGTCTCCCCGCTGCGGACCCACGTTGAGGAGAGCAGCCTCTGTGGCTGCCGCATTTCCATGAACCGTGGCGCCGGTCCGAGACTGCGGACTCGTGGCCCAAGCGGGATACGGAAGGTGGGGGAGAAACTAAGATGGTGGCCCCGCCCCGAAGGCGTGGGCAGATCATAGGTGACAGGAACTACGGGGTGGGCATGGGCAACGGCGAGGGTTTCACTGAGATCTCGCTGAAGGACCTGGGCTCCAAGCCGAGGAGTCAGCAGGTCACTTCGGCATGGCAGTACCTCAGGGCGGCCCACTCCAGCGTCCAAGGCATCTTCGATGGCCTATCCGTGGTGCGTCGGGCCAGGGCCGAAGCGCGTGAAGAATTTCGTGGGCGCTTGGGCACCGATGAACAGAACCTGCTGCGTGCCGCGCTGGTGTTCACCTCCAGCGGGCTAGATGCTTGTTGCAAGCGCCTTGTCCGGGATGCTGCCCCATTGCTGATCGAGGGTAATGTCGACGCGGCGCGAAAGTTTGACGAGTATCTGGCCCACGAACTAGCCGTCGGCCCGTCCGATCCGGTCGCGACTGCGATCCGCAGCAAGACGCCCCGCGACGAGTTGATCAAGCTGTATGTAGCGGCACGGACGAAGGCCAGCATGCAGGGGAGCGAGGACCTGCGCAAACGAGTGCGTGACACTTTGGGGATATCCAACGCCAGGGTGTCCAAGCAGCGGCTCGCGCTGCTCGCCCCCTTTTTCACCGCACGCAATGACATCGTGCATGACATGGATTATGAGGACCCCAGCGGCTCTAGTGCGAAACGGCACACTCGGGCCATGGAGTCTGTGCGCGGCCAGTGCGACGAGGTGTTTGCAGTGGCGAGTGAACTCATTGCTGGTACCGCAGCGAATCTGCGATCTCTGCCATAACCTGCGCCATGAGCAGGTAGCCAGAGGTGGGTTTGCCATGCAGCAGAGCTCTTATCAGGAACGGTTGAACCGCGGCGACATTCCGTACCGCTGCGGTGAAGTCAGCAGCAGTCGAGGGCTACTCCAGACGCGGCGCCACTGTGCGGTCCCTGTGGAGATCAAAGTGCCGCGTCCAGTCACACCACGCCTCCGTTATGGATACAGGAGTGGCGATGGTCAGAATGCGGCCGGGAAGGTGCGTCCGTGGACGGTGTTGCCGATCGCCGCCGTCTGCTACCCGATGGCGTCTCGCCGCACCTTGGCCGGATCCGCGCGAGATTGCGGCGCCCGCCTGTGGGCTAGATATTGCGATACCCAGCCGCTGTGTAGGTGTCTCGCCGTATGCTCCATGGATGGCAGGGCGGGATGAAGCAGAGCAAGTGGCCAGTCCTTACTCCACGGGTGGTGGTGGCACCGTACTGGAACATCGCTTCGGCGCAGTCCTGTTGGCTTATCTGCTCCTAAGCGATCCGGTGCCGGCGCTCGGTGACGACGCGACGCCTGTGGCAGTGCGCTTTCAGGACAGTGGGTTCAGCCCTGTGGACGACCTGATTGTGGTTGGCGATACGGCTGATGGCGCACAGCGGCGGCTATCGATCGGTGTACGCCGAGCCCCAAGGTTCACGACCAGCGACGACTCCACGGCGGATCTGCTTGTGTCCTACGTACGGGTTGTAACCGATCACTGGGATCAGGTAAGCGCCGGCCGTTGGCGGCTAGCGCTAGCAGTGGTCAGCCCGAATCCGGCCGTACAGCAGGTGCGCGAGCTGGCTGTGATCGCCCAGGGACACCCTAGCGACGAGTCGTTCCGAGTTGCCGTGGAACAGGCGGGACGCACGAACGAGGCTGTTCGGACGCGGTTGTCCCATCTGGACGCGTTGGTCGCTCAAGCGGCGAGCAGCCAGAAGGTGACCACAGCGGAATCTGCCTCAGAGCTAACCTGGCGAATTTTACACATACTGCGGTTGTGGGAGTTGAGGCTGGAGGGGGTCGACGAGTCCGACCGTACTGCGGTTGCGGGGCGCCTACGAAGTATCGTGCCCAATTTCTCGGTGGTAGGTGCCGACGACTTGTTCGAGGCACTGGAGAGGCTGTCGCGACGTTTCGCCCCTGCGGGAGCGTTCGTCACCGAAAGCATGCTGCGCCGACAGCTCTCTGGGACGTCGATCGGCCGGTCCCCCTCCTACGCCGCAGCGTGGCATATCCTCGACACGTTGTCGGAAACCGCCGAGACGCGCGTGCGGTTCTCGTTGACAGACGTTGGCAACAGTTTCGAATTGGAACGGGCCCAAGCCTGGGATGCCTTGGCTGTCGAAATGAAGGCGGCCGCATCTCAAGCGACGGCGTTGGTCGTCGCCGGTGAGCCGGATACTGGCAAGTCGTCTCTGGCCTTGAGGACTGCCCGGCGACTGCGAGCTGATGGTGCAGCGGTCACCGTCCTGAACCTGCGAGAGATGCCTGCGACGCTGGTGGAATTGAATGCGCTGCTCGGTGCCAGGATGGCTGCGGTGCTGGGTGCCTCCGCCGTGGGCACCGGTCGCCTGCTGCTCGTGGACGGCGCGGAGTCGGTGCTGGAAGGCCGGGCTCCCATGCTGTCCGACCTCGCCCGAGCGGCCATGACCGCCGGACTTGGTGTGGTGGCAGTGACCCGCACCGACGGCTCGGGAGCTGTTCGTGACGTGCTCAGACAGGCGGCACAGAACCAGGAGCGGGACGGCCAGGCTCTTGAGGACCTTGTCCGCGAGCATGAGGTGCTCCCACTGACCTCTGCGGAGATCAAGCAGTTGATCGAGATCTTCCCCCAGCTAAGGCCATGGGCTAGCGACGAGCGGGCCACGTGGCTGCTGGGCCGGCTGGGCCTGGTTGACATGCTGTTGCGTGCGGGCCCGGACGTGGCAGTGCCTGAAGGAGCGGCGTCGGAGGCGGACCTCTTCGCCGCTGTCTGGTACTACCTGGTGTGCCGCGGCGGGATGATGCCGCAAGGAGCGCCATCTCCTGACGCTCGCGATCAGACTCTTCGAGCACTGGCACGGCGCGAGCTGCTGCCTGGCGGGAATTCGGCGACACCGGACGTGGCCGCGCTGCCTTCCCTGCGTTCCGACGGACTGCTGGCTCCACTCAGCCCGACCAGCGCCTGGAACTCGTCAAATCGGTTCGCCACTGATCTCGTACGAGACATGGCCATTGTGCGCGTGTTCATCACGGATGGCTTCGACCTCCTATCAGCAGCCGGAGCACCACGGTGGGCACTGCGTGCTGCACGTGTCGCCTGCCAGGCTCACCTGCTTGATAGCGACGACCTCAGGCGATCGTTCAGCCGCCTTCGAGCCGTCTTCGAACAGATTGCGACGGATCATGGTGAGCGGTGGTCGGATGTGCCGTGGGAGGCAGTGCTTACGCTTGGTGGCGCCCGGGAAATTCTTGGCCGGACATGGCCTGAGTTGCAGGCCGACCGACAAGCAGGGTTGCGCACAGTGATCAGACTGGCCATGCAGCGCTATGCCACACATGACGTCGGCGACCCTGTAGTACTGGGACCTCTGGTCGAGTTGACCTTCTGCGCTGACCGCAACGCTGACTCCGGCGACAGATCACGCACTGAGAGTGACGTTGGCCGTTCCGTCCGCGAAATCGTACTGGCCTGGCTGCGTGGACTAGTCAGTACCGACAATGGCGAACATGTCTCACTTCGCCAGTCGGTGCGGGATCGCATCCTCGCCGCTGAGCCGGAGCCTTGGGACGAGTTCGCGGTGGAAGCCCTGGCGATGCTCGGTCTCGATTTCGATGAGCGAGCTGAGGCGTTCCTGAGAAGGATCGCCGACGACGGAGGCGCGCATCTCGACCCTGCGGTGGAGCATTTCTGGCCCGCGGTGATGATGGCCAAGCATCAGCCGGACCTGCTCTTGACCTTGACGGAGTCCTATTACAAAGAACGATACGACGTTGAAGAGGACAGTTACGGCTGGCCTGGGTCGCACCCTTTTGCGGATGGTATCCGGCGTCACCGCGGCGGGGTTGGCCTCCTTGGGCGTATGGCGGGCTGGCGTTACGGCCCCTTCTGGCAGCTGCTGACAGTCCGGCTAGTTCCGACGCTGGCGATGATCAACCGGATGCTTGACCACGCCGCGTCCGTCCGCGTCGGAGACCACGACGACTTCACGCGGGTGCCTGGAGAGGAGCTTCCCGGTGTAGATCTGGATCTGCCGGGAGTCGGCGCCCGGCATTGCATCGGAGACGGACACGTGTGGGCCTGGTATCGGGGATCCAGTGTTGGTCCCTATCCGTGCATGAGCGCGCTGATGGCGGTCGAGCGCCTCGCGGATCAGCTTGTCGAGATTGTTGACGCTCCGTTGGACCGGGTCGTCCAACTGCTTTTGCGTGACTGTAACAACCTGGCCATGCCCAGTCTGGTGGTCGGCTTTCTTGTACGTCATCTAGAGCAGGGTGGTCATCTGCTGGACGACTGGCTGCGTAACCCTGCGGTGTGGCAGCTGGAGTTCGCACGAGCCACCGGTGAAGGAGCGCTTCACGTTCAAGGCCCGGACGCCCCCGATCTTGTCGGGCGCGAACGGCGCCGCAGCACTCTTCGTGATGTAGCCGCTGAACTCACCATTCGCGCGGCCGTCGCCAATGACCAGACCAGGCTCGACGAACTTGCCGATATCGGCGAGGAACTTGTTCGTCATGCTGAGGAGCTTGTCGCTGACTCCCAAGGAGGCGAGGAGGCTGATCGCTTCGTCACTTCGGTTCGGGGGTGGGCGGCCACGTTCATGCCAGAGAATTACCGCCAACAAACTGATGAGTCTGGCAACCTGACCGTGCAGTATGAGCACCCGGAGCCACTGGCGACCCGTCTGCGGCCCGAAGCGGAAATGCTCGCCCGCACCAGCGAGGCGTTGCGGCTGCAGAACACCTACGCCAGATCCGCCGATCGCGCTGCCCCGGTGGACGCACTGTTGGCCGACATAGGCGTTGCCCAGTCCTTCGGCGACGATCTGCCTGACGCTACGCTTAACCGATTTGACCCGATCGCCGCCGTTGCTGCGGCTGCTGCTGTCGCCCAGGCTCAGGGGCGTGTACGGGTGCCCGTTGATGATTTGTGCTGGGCGACGGATGTCCTGATCGAGGCGATCTCCGAACCGAGTCGTGCCGAGTACGTCGAGTCTTCCTTCTACTCGACCGGCGCCGATCGTTCCGCAGCGACTGGTCTTCCAGCGCTCCTAGCCGCAGCGGTAGACATCAGTGGGCTTGATCGCCAAGCGATTATCGGTGTCTTGGAACGCTGCACTACCAACCACTTCGACGAAGTCCGCATCGCCTTCGCCCTCGGTACCGAACGGATCTGGACCGCACCGTGCGACACCGGCCTCGAGTCCGGTGTGTGCCACCACGAAGCGGTACTGACCGCCGTGCGAGCGGGGCTACGGGACTGTCGCCTCGGTGACTGGGAGCCTGTCAGCGGGAAACGCGGTTGCCCCCGGCTCGACGGCCCCCACGAGCAGACCCTGCCCCAGGTCGAGACAGAGCGGCTCTACCTCACCTCCATCATTCCGCCACTGATCGCCGTCGTTTCCGCGTCCCGCAGCGACACCTGCGTGGCAGAGCAGGCGAGCAGGCTCGCTGAGGTGGTGATCGACGCCCACGCCCGCGCTACCGACCACTGGGCTAGAGAAGGTTTCGAGAACCGACACAGCAAACACGGCGCCCGCGTGATCGTCGACCTAGCCGTTAGCGGGGACACTGGACCGCTGACGGCGCACGTGCGACGGTTTGCCTCCAACGGCCGCGCCTTGCGTGACCTCCTAGATGACATTGCCGTGTTGTTCACCTACGACGATGCCATCCGCCCGTCCCTTTTGAGCGTTTGGGCCGTCGCTTTGGAGGCCGGCTTGGACGCTATCGGTGACGGGAATGAGCTGCACGCCGACCGCCACTGGGCTGACTACGCCCTGGGGGCACTACTACCAACCCCTACGATTGACGTTAGCGATGCCGACATCGACGCAACCCTGGCCCGTGCCCGACAAGGCTGGCTCCATCCCGACTCCATCGCCCCCCTCGTGGCCCGCTGGATATCGATCAGCCGCCATGAACCCAAGGCCCTCGACGCGCTTGCACAACTTGGAAAATGTGCTCCGTTCGAATGGCAGCGCGAAACGGGGTTGATCTGGGCCGAGCAACTGGCTGACGGTGTCTACAGCGGCCTTGCCAACCAATGCTGGTATCTCACCGAATGGCTCGAGACAGTCCACTCTCGCGATGACATGCTGCCGGAACACATCACACGTTGGCGACGCCTCGTCGATGGGTTGGCAGCCGCAGGTGACCACCGGGCAGCCAGACTGCAACGAATCGAGGAATGACTATAGGTGCATTCTCGATAATCCTTCGTGACGAATTCTTTATGCCCAGGGGACTTCCTCGACCTCACCGACCCAACGGTCAAGCTTTGCGAGGTGAGAGTAAGGGCCGCAGTAACCAATGGATTCCAGAATAAGTAGAGTCAGGTAGTGGCGGGTGAGTAGCCAAGTTTCGGTGACCAATCCTGGGATTTGATATACGAGGTCTTGTGAACCGCTGGGATGTACCAGTTTGTTGCGGACCCAGGTCGCCGCATCCGGACCGTCCATCTGCACTCCCTCCTTTTGGCGCCTCATTGTGACGAGTTGCGCCAGGGCTGGAAGGCTCTCTTCTTCGATCGACAGGGGAACTCTGATGTCTGTCAGAACTTCCCGCAGGAGTGAATGTGCAGGGCGCCCCTTGTACTGGGATCGGCTCATGCGCCCGCTCAGCACGAGACGCTCCCACATAACGTGTTCCAGGCCGGCAGCCCCGATCATTACCCGCTGTTCAACGAACCCTGCGTCGTGGGTCGCGGAGATCGCGTAATTGAGCTGAAGTCGAAGTGGCTCGACTCTCTCGGGGTCGGTGAAGGCGCTGACCAATGCATCGAGCAGCATTGGCAACTCCCTGTTGCCCAGGGCGCTCCACCATCCACTGCTGTTCTTTCGGGCAGGCTCGCAGTGGCGTGGCCCCCACTCCTCCCATGCGATCTTGTCGTGCTTATCGAGTCCCACGGGGAGGAACGGCGCAACCCATCGGCCAAGTCCGAAAGACAGGCCGGTGTGCAGAGCGGTCAAGACGGGCTCAGCTTCGCCTGCGGTGAAGGTGGCGCCGCTTTCCCTGGAGATCTCCATAATGTGAGTCATTACGAAGAGATCGGATTTCTGGAGATCTTTCCAGACTGCTTTGTGGTCAGGGCGCACGTCGATGATAATCTTCCATCCATCGACTTCATGTTCCCACCGGGCGCCCGGATGAATTCTGTCGCTCAAACTTGTTGACTCGGCCAGGTGGTGTTGGCCGGGGAAGGATGGAATATTAAACCAGTGGGCGATGATTCGTTGCAGCGGTGCTGATTGGTCCCCGAGGGTTGTCCCGTTGACCCAGCCGTCGAACTGACCGCGGACTGCAACGGGGACGGAAACCTCCCCATGGGGGCGGCGCAACTTTAACGTCAGAGAATCGCGAAGTCCGAAGAAAACATCCGGAGTTGGATTTAAGTGCCATTCGATACGTGGCTTCGGCGAGCAACGAAGTTCCACGCAGCCGACGACCTCTTTGTCGGTGATGCCGCGTACAGGACCGTCGTGTAGCACGACGGCCTGTCCTGGTGCGTTAAAGGCGTAAACTCCTTTTAGGGGTTCGGCGGTAGGGTTTTGCCGTGAACTACTCATCTATCGGCTTTCTGTATTTGCGTGGTGTGTGGCTTTCCTATAGGATCGACCGCTTAGTGTAACTTGCTGCTGGCGCGCGGCTGGTGCGCTGCCAGTAGCGGTTGCCGTACTTGATGGTGATGCCTAGGCGTAGCCGATCGGGCATCTGTCTGCGTACGCGATCACGGCCACGAAGCCCGGTTCGGTGCCGCTACGGTTAGGTGTTCGCCGAACGCGGCGGCGAAGGTGATGAACATGCGAAATTCGATGGCGGGCGCATTGGTCATGCGGAAGCTCTCAAGAGAGCAGTGTGCTCGTCCCTAGTCTGTACCGTGGTGCCGCCGCAGCGGTAGGTGTCGAACTTGGCGGTCGAATGGTCGCCGACCGCCGACAGGGCCAAGGAGCCGAGTTCGGCCTAGTCATAGAAGGCGCCCATCCATGCCGGCCACTAGTCGACGGGGTCGGCGCTTGGTCAGGTCAGGGACACTCCACGGTTGCCGAAGAATTCGGCGAACTTTGTCACGGGCAGGTTGGCTGTCCGGGTTTGGTCGGTGTGGCCGGAGGGGTTTCGGAAGTGCACGGTGTCGCCTTGGCGGCCGGTGATGAGGACGAGGTGGCCGCCTTTGCCGGGGGCTGGGGTCTCGGGGCGGCGGATCTCTTTGTGGACGGAGGCCATGACGAGGCGCCCGTCGTCGAGCAGGGTGAGCAGGTCGGGGACGGCCACGGTGGGGTGTACCTGTGCGTTCAGGGGGTGGGTGTCTTGGACGTACTGGGCGAAGGGGGCGTAGATGAGGCCGTGGATGGTTCCGGTGTCCGGGTTTTCGGTGTAGGCGCCGTATTTGCGTGCGCCGTCGAGGAGTTCGAAGAGGGTGGGTGCGTTGCCGGTGCGGGCGAGGAGTGCCATGCGCAGGCAGGCGATGCCGCACATGTGGCCGCACCACCGGCCGTAGGTGTCGAGGTCGGGGGCGCCGGATTCGGCCCAGCGGGGGTCCGCGTCGTGGGCGCGGCCCTGGTAGGCGAAGGCGGCGATGAGGTCCGGGCTGGCGTACTGGGTGATGGTGGGGAACGGGTGGTCATCGGGCATGTGAGGGTTCCTTCCGGCGGGTGCTCTGGCTGATCAGGCGGTGGAAGGTGGGCCAGTCCACGCCGCCGCCGGAGATCACCACGCCGATCATTCCTGACTCGTGGGGGACGAGGCCGGCAAGGACGGCGGCCAGGGCGCAGGCGCCACTCGGTTCGGCTACGACTTTCAGGTGCCGGAAGGCGAACGCCATGGCGGTGGTGATGTCGTGGTCGGTCACGGTCACGACCGCGTTGAGGAGTTGGGAGTTGACGGCCCAGGTCAGGGGTGAGGGGCTGCTGTGTCCGAGGCCGTCGGCGATGGTGGCGGGGGTGTCGGGCAGGGCGATGCGCTGGCCGCAGCGCAGGGACAGCAGGGTGTCGGCGCCTTCCTGCGGTTCGACGCCGATGACTTTGATGCCGGGGTGGAGGTGTTTGGCGATGGTGGCGGTGCCGGCGGCGAGGCCGCCGCCGCCAACGGGGACGACGAGGGTCTCGATCTCGGGGTGGTCGGTGAGGAGTTCGAGGGCGGCGGTCCCGGCGCCGGCCATGATGTGGCGGGAGTTCGCGGAGGGGACGACGGCCAGGCCGTCGCGGGCGGCGATCTCGGCCACGAGGGCGTCGCGGTTCTCTGAGTCCCGGCGGTAGGTGACGACTCTGCCGCCCAGCGCGCGGATGCCTTCGACTTTCGGGGTCGGGGCGTCGGCGGGGATGACGACCGTCGCCGGTACTTCGAGGAGCCGGCCGGCCAGGGCGAGGGCCTGGGCGTGGTTCCCGGAGGAGGCGCCGATCAGGCCCCCGGCGCGTTCGGCCGGGGTGAGGGATGAGGCGTGGTGGTAGGCGCCGCGGAACTTGAAGCTGCCGGTGCGCTGGAGGCTTTCGGCCTTGCAGACGACCGGCCAGCCGGCGGCCTGGTCGAGGGAGAGCGCGGAAAGGGCCGGAGTACGGGCGGCAACCGGTGCGAGGTTGGCGGCGGCTTCTTCGACGTCGCGGGCCGTCAGTTCGGTCACGGCCGGTACCCCGCGTGGATGGTGGCGGTGGCGAGGATCGTGCGGACGAGCTGGTCGTAGTCGATGCCCGCCGCGTCCGCCATGGTGGCGAGGTTCCCGGTGCGGGAGAGGCCGGGCAGGGTGTTGATCTCCAGCCAGACCGGTCCGGCGGGGGTGACGATGAAGTCGGAGCGGGAGTATCCGGTGCAGGCTAGGGCTCTGTGCGCGGTGAGCGCGGCGCCGGTGATCGCGTCGAGAGTGGCGGTGGGGAGTTCGGCCGGGCACCGGTAGCGGTATCTGTCCTTGTCACGTTTGGTGGCGTAGTCGTAGAACTCGGCGTCGGTGGGCAGGGTCTCCAGCGGCGGCAGGGCCACTGCGGAGCCGTCCACCTCCAGGATCCCGCAAGTCACCGGTGTGCCGGTGGTGAACGGCTCGGCGAACCAGCCGTCGGTGGCCTTCACCCCGGACAGGGCTGCGGCGAGTTCGGCGGTGTCATGACAGACCGTCATGCCGATGCTGCCGCCCTCGGAGAGAGGCTTGAGGATCAGAGGGAAGGCGATCCTGCGGGTGATGGTCTCGGCGATGGCGTTGCTGTCGCGGGGCGGGAGGACGACGGACGGCAGGACCATGACGCCGGCGGCGCTCGCGACGGTCTTGGCGAGGGTCTTGTGCATGCCGATGGCGGATGCTGTCACGCCCGAGCCGGTGTAGGGGATGTTGAGGGATTCGAGTAATCCCTGGAGTTTGCCGTCCTCGGCGTACTGCCCGGCGATGGCCAGGAACGCGATGTCGGCGCTGCGGATCTGGTTGGCGAAGGTGGTGTCGGCGGCGTCGAGCAGCACGGTGCTGTAGCCCTGCCGGGTGAGGGATTCCTGGGCGGCGCGACCGGACATCAGGGACCGCTCCCGTTCGGTGGACCTCCCGCCGGACACGACGGCGATACGGGTACCGGTTTCAAGGGACTGCGTCATCAGGTGGTGCTCCTGTTTCTGTTTTCTGGGTGTTCTGGCCGGTCTCGGATGTGCCGGCCGGTGAAGGCGCTACGGTCGCAGGACTGAGCCGAGCGGCTGTCTCCCGTGCCGGGCAAGCCCTGCTGATGCGGAGTGCGTTACGTGATCCCCCTTTCGCTCGAAGCCGTCGCGACCGCCGTCGGCGGCCGTCTGTGCGACGTACCGGATTCCTCCGTGCTGATGACGGCGCCCGCGGTCGTCGACTCGCGCACGGTCGAACCGGGCGGTCTGTTCGCGGCGCTGCCCGGTGAACACACGGACGGGCACGCCTTCGCGGCGACCGCGGTGAAAGCCGGTGCGGTGGCGGTCCTCGCGACCCGTCCGGTCGGTGTCCCGGCCGTGGTCGTGGAGGACGTGCTGGACGCGCTCGCGGCCCTGGCCCGTACGGTGCTGGCCGCAGTGCCGGAGGTCACCGTGATCGGGCTGACCGGCTCGGCGGGCAAGACCAGCACCAAGGACCTGATCGCCCAGGTGCTTCCCGAGCTCGGGGAGACGATCGCCACGGTGAAGTCGTTCAACGGCGAGATCGGGATGCCGCTGACGGTCACTCACCTCGACCAGGGCGTTCGCTACCTCGTGCTGGAGATGGGCGCCCGCGGCATCGGCCACATCACCCACCTGACACGTATCGCCCCGCCCACGGTCGGCCTGGTCCTCAACGTCGGCACCGCCCACGTCGGCGAGTTCGGCGGCCGGGAGCAGATCGCCCAGGCCAAGGGCGAACTCGTCGAAGCCCTCCCGGCGGACGGACTGGCAATCCTCAACGCCGACGACCCACTGGTCGCCGCCATGGCATCGCGGACCCACGCCAGGGTGCTGACGTTCGGTATCGACAACCAAGCCGACGTACGCGCTGTGGACGTCACCCTCGACACCTCGGGCCGGGCCTCGTTCACCCTCACCGCAGCCGGCACCCGGGCGAGGGTCGATCTGTCCCTTCACGGCGCGCACCATGTGGCGAACGCCCTGGCCGCTGCCGCCGTCGCGATCGGGCTGGGCGCTGGCGTGGATAAGACGGCAGCGGCGCTGTCCCGCGCGGTCCTGGTGGCCTCGGGGCGCATGGAGGTCACCGACCGGCCCGACGGAGTACGGATCATCAACGACGCGTTCAACGCCAACCCCGACTCGATGAAAGCGGCGTTCACCGCCCTTCAGGCCATGTCGGGCGGGCGCCGGACCATCGCGGTCCTGGGAGAGATGAAGGAACTCGGCGCCGACGCCGGCGACGAACACCGCCACGTCGGCCAGCTCGCCGCCGCCGCAGGCATCCACGTACTGATCGCGGTCGGCGACGACGACGCACGGACCATGGCCGCCGCCGCCCAGCAGGCCAGCCCACAGCTGAAAGTGGTGGCCGCACGCGACCGAAACCACGCCCTGACCCTGGCCAACGACCTGATCCAGCCCGGAGACATCGTCCTGGTCAAGGGCTCCCACAGCGTCGAACTGGAACACACCGCAAAACGCCTGGTCCACCCCGGCACGATGGCCGGCGACCGCTGAGGGCCGGGACATCAGCACCACTCCAGCCGGGCGAAACCCCCTGGCCACCGCGTGCTTGAGAACGCCCGGGTCACACTCCACATCGACCACCACCCCGGGGCGGATCTATGCGACGGCCGGTGGCCTCGTGGTGGTCGGCGGCCAGGCGCGCGAGGCGCGTCCGCACTTCAGTTTCGGTCGCCGGAGTGAGGGTTTCGGGGGGTGCGGCGTGGTTGATGGCGTCTCGCAGGGCATCGAGTTGCCGGAAGAGTTCGCGCTGGGTGATGTGCCGGCACCAGGCGTTCTCCGCTCTGCTCAGGAGGAGGTGGAGGCGGTCGGCCAGGTTGGGTGGGGGCGGGTTGAGGATGCGTCGCACGTTGCGCTCGTAGTTGCTGAGAGGTTCCTTCCGCCGTCGTGTCCACGACAGGCGGCGGCGCACGCCGCTCATCCCCGGACCGCGGTGGCGGCGGTGAGGGCGAGGAGGAGCCCCATGACGCTGAGGTAGGTGTAGAGGCCGTGGACCAGGACGGGGTGCTGGCGGCGCATGGTCTTGAGTGCGGCCAGACCTGTCTTGCCCTCGGACCGCGCTCGGACGCCGATCACGGAGATCTCCACCGACGCCCTGCTGACGGGCCTGCCCACGGCGTCGTCATCGTCGGCGTCGAGGAGGGTGTCAATGAGGCTGTACGGCTCGTAGTCCTTCCCGGTGCGGGATCTGCTCGGGGACGGCAAGTCAGGCATGGGTGGTTGGCTTTCTTCTTGGTTGAGTTCGCCCCGGCTGCCCCCGGCCGGCTCCTCCAGGCGGAGGCAGCCGGGGACTCAGAGCAGGCTGGCAACGGCCTGGGCGCAGTTGGTGAGATCGGCCGGGCCGGAGTACAGCGGTGAGGGGCCGCGACCCTGCGAGCACTTGTTCACGGGGCGGGAGAATGGTTGAGATTCGCCTGTGCGAGGGCTATGCCAGAGGCATGTTGGGAGGCGAGGTCTCTCGACTGTCTGCGGAGGGCTCCGCAGCGATCCGTCCGGCGAGCCGCAGGGTCTGGTCGACGGTGAGGCGAAGGCGCAGTTCGTCCTCGGCGTGCGCGCAGCCGGGTTCGGCCAGTACGCCAACTCCGTGGCCCACCACCCCGGTCAGCAGCAACCGCATCCTGCCCGCCAGTTTGGACATGCCCCTCGGGCGGTGCAGCTTGAGACCTTTGGCGATGTCGCCGGCGCCCAGGACTGTGCCCAGCTGTACGGCCGTCGCGAGGTTGTCGGAGTCTTGGATCACCAGATCGACCGAGCATGCGTCCAGGACCGCCACTTCCCCGTTCAACTCGTGTTGCGCGAGAGCGCCGCGTAGCTGCTCACCCACCGACTCCGCGTAGATGAAAGGCCCGAGCCACCGCTCCACCAGCCGGTGGACACCGGCCTTCGAGCGCGGCGAGATCACCAGATACCCGTCGTCGTCGTAACAGGCCGCCGCGTCGACATCCTCCGACTGCAGCCAGGCCGTGGCTTCCTCGGGGTTCGGGGAGAACGGCACCCGCGTCCTACTGAGCGGCGTCAGCTCCAGCAGGGTCTCACCGTCGCTGGTTTCACGCAGTTCGACTCGTCCCGTGACGCCGGCACGGCGCACCGCCTGGGCGAGGACGCTCTCCAGCGAAGAGAGGTCGGATTGATCGGTGATCACGAGATGCCTTTCGAGAAAGGGAGGTGGGAAGTCGGTGATGGGGGTGCCCCCGCCGGATCAGCAGGAGGCCGTCTACGACAGGCGATGGGGGCTGCGGTCACGCGACGTGTCTGACGGTCTTGGTCACTGCGAGACGTTCCAGGAGGTCGTTGGCGACTACGGCCGTCCGCCGCAGGTAGCCCAGAGCCTGGCGGTGGTTGGCTGGCAACTGCTCGAAGTTCAGGGTGTGGGCCCGCTCGATGAGCCAGACCACCTGGGCGTCGTCGTTCCTTGCTGCGCCGGCGATCGTGACGAGTCTCGCCAGGCCCTCCTGCAGACGCTCGGCGATCTCTTCGAACTCGGCCTCGGGCGGGTCCTGGTCGGCAAGGACGTCACCGATGTCGTCGAGGATCTCGTCCAGCGGCTTCACGTCACGCAGCAGCTTGGCGATGCGGGCCAGACCCTCGGCGTCCAGGACCGGTGTCCACTCCTGGGCGAGGTGTGCTTCGGAGCGGTGTATGGCGGCGATGGCGGGTGAGTGCATCAGCGGGTTCCGGTGGGGAGTGTGCACCAGGTGCAGGTGCCCTTGCGGCCCCAGTCGTCGGCGAGGAAGGTGACGAGCTGCATGCCGCGTCCGCCCTCGTCGTCCGGACCTGCCTCCCGCACCTCCGGACTGCCGGAGGAGTGGTCGTCCACCTCGATCAGTACTCTGCCGTCGGCGTCGCAGGTGAGCTGGAACGAGACGGTGTTGGCGTTGCCGTGGACGATCGCGTTGGTCACGATCTCGCTGACCAGCAGCTGCACCGTCCCGACCGTGTCGCGATCCCTGATGCCGGCCTTGCCGAGCACGGCCTTCGTCACGCGGCGCGCGTTCTCCACGTGCCGTGGGTCGGCATCGAACGACATCACGGCGTGCGCAGCTCTCATCGGCCCACTCCAAGTCACCGTCTCGTCAACCGCCTGACTGGTGTTGTCGGCAGGAGCCGGTAAGCGACCGGAGGAGAGGGCCGGAGCGCGGTGTGCCAGTGGCGTAATGAGCACGGGGATTCCCTCCAAGATCGTGGAAGAGCAAGCCCTGACCGAGACGGGACTTCGCGTTCTTCTCGTGCCGCTGTTGGCTGCGGCAGCGCTGCGGCGGTTCCACCTAGAGCCATGCAGTGCGGGAGCACTGAGCTGTTCGTTGCTCGCTGCCTCAGCTGAGCGCCTTCCACGCCTCGGCACTGGCTGGCCAGTCCGCCGGGCCTGGACTCATCGCGTGCTCGATCAGCTTGCCGAGCAGTCCCCGCACGGTTACCGGGGCGGCGCGGTCGTCGTCAGGCGACGTACACCCGCCACTGTCGGCTTCCGAGCACAACGCTGGGATCGGCGAGTGGTCACCACGGCCACAAGCACGACGAACACCGTCAGCCCGGAAACTGGATTGCCGAAGCGGCCGTTCGCTGCACCAAGGCGCCTCACGGTCTTCATCCGGGTGCTGTCAGGCGTTGAAAGTGGTGGCACAGCGCTATGACGGAGCGGGCGAGGAGTGTGGCGTGGCGTAGAGGGCCGAGCGAGCTGGGGTCGGCCGCCAGCCGACGTCGCGCTTCGCCTATTCCTGCTTGAGCGCATGCCACATCCCGTGGCGTGGCTACATCGCATCGCTGTTCCAACTCCGGGATAAGCAGGTTGAGGTGCCCGCGAAGTTGAAGAGCGAGCAGGACCAGTGCTTCGCCGACGGGAGGCTCGGCGACATCGTCGAGCAGGGCGGCTGCCGTGTTGGTCATCGTGGAGATGTCGAGCGGGAACGTACTCTGCGTCGCCGGAAAAGTGGTCTCGTCCATGGCGTGCTCCCCGGCTCGTCGGTGATGAGGTGTCACCAGCGTGGGGCGCGGGGAAGGGGCTAACTGTCACTCTTCAGTGACACCCGCCGGGGCGGGCGTGACACTCGTCAGAGACCGATCCACGCGGCCATGCTGTCCAACGTGTCCGGGGTTGTGCGGCGCTTGTGCACCAGACCCTTGATGGTCTCGCGCGCCCCAGGGTGATAGCGGGTCTGCTGCGGGGCCAACTTCCGCGCCGTCACCAGGTCTTCCAGCGCCGACTCGGTACGCCCGATCTCCATCTCCGCGCGTGCCTTGTCGACGTAGAAGTGAGCCCGGCGGGACAGGGGCCACGAGTTCGGCATCGTCACCGCCGCCGCGTCGGTGACCGCTTTGCCATAGTGGCGCAGTTCTACATCAGCCGACACTTCGTGCAGTTGCACATTCGTCGGGCCGAAGCTGAGCCAGTGAACGTGACCCGCCTCGCCCGTGTGGCCGGCCAGGCGCCGCGCTTCCGCCAAGTGCGTCATGACTGTTGTCTTGTCCTGGGCCCGTGCGGCGATCACGGTGGCTCCGAGATGAAGCTGCCCGGAAACGGCAAGAGACTCCACGGTCTCGTCGGCGTCGCCGATGAGACTCTGGCCGGCGGCAATAAGCCGGAGTCCGATGGTGTGCTCGCCCTCGCGGAAGTAGACCAAGGCCCTCATGTACTGGCGCACGGCGGCGAGGAGGGGATCGGAGGCGCGCTGCGCTGCCCAGTCCATTCGAGCGAGGGCGATGCCCGACAGGTCGAAGTAGCCGAGCTTGACCGTGATGTCGTGGGCGGTGCGGTAGGTCGACGCGAGGGAACGCCACAGTTCCGTCGTGGGGTTTCGGTGCGCGACGGTCGTGAGCTCCGCGATAACCGCAGGCAGTGCGGTGGCCGCCTTGTTGAGCTGGGTGGCACGGACCTGGCGGCAGAGGTCGTCCGCCGCAGTGATCAACTCCTGAACGCTTCGGGGGCGGAGGTCGGGGTCGGCGCCGAGGTCGTAGAGATCGAGGGATTCGCGGATGGGGCGGATGAGTTCGGCGAGCCGGTCCTGCTGGAGTTCCGTCACGTAGGGCTGTCCTGTCAGGGCGGTGACGTCGATACGAAGTGCCCTGGCGACGGCCGACACGAGGTCTGGGCTCGCGTTCTTGTGTCCCGCTTCGACCTGATGGAGCAGGCTGTATGAGTAGGGAATGCGCCCGGCGAGGCCGCGTTGTGTCAGCTCGGCGAGTTTCCTCTGGTCGGCGATGCGGGTGCCTGTGTGCTCATCCTTGGGCATACGGGTCTCCGTTCCTGACTCGTCATTTGGAACGGTACTCGCGCCGGCCCCTGAGCCGACCGGTTCCCGGCTTTCGTATGTGGTCGACTGGACGGCATGACGAGGACTTTGTACCTGTTCGGCAGCGCGGCGCCTCCGGTGTTCGACATCGCACACGTGGTGACTGAAGCGCAGGAGCGTGGTTGGGACGTGCGTCTCGGGTCGACACCGACGGCGGCCCGTTGGCTCGGTGATCAGTTGCCCGCGCTGGAGGAGCGGACGGGCGGCCCGGTCCGGTCCGAGTACAAGCTGCCGGGCCAGCCGGACGTCTGGCCGAAAGCGGATGCGATCCTCGTCGCGCCGGCCACCTTCAACACGATCAACTCGTGGGCGCTGGGGATCACTTCGAGTTTCGTCGTCGGGGTGGTCGCCGAGGGTATCGGGAAGGGCATTCCGCTGGTGACGATGCCGTGCGTCAACGCGGCGTATGTGCAGCATCCGGCGTTCCACCGGTCGTTGGAGACGCTCCGCGGCGCCGGGGTACGGGTGTTGTACGGCCCCGGAGGGTTCGAGCCGAACCAGCCTGGCGAGAAGAAGCAGTATCCGTGGGCTGCGGCGCTGGACGCGGCGAAGGCAGTCACGGGCTGACGCGTCCGTCACCCGCGGCCGACTGCTCGACCTCGCACGACAGGACCCCCGGCAGCACGCGGAACGGGCGGCTGATGAGATCCGTACGGCACTCTCCTCGCGCGGTTCGGAAGCAGGCCGCTCCCACGCGCTCGACCGGATTGGCCTCGCTGAATGCCGTTTCCTCGTCGGTGACGTCGGCGGCGGCGCGGAGGAGACCCGCCGCGCGGTCGCCGCAGCAAGGCTCACCCAGTCCGGCCGGGTCCGTACACAACTCGGGCAGCTCTACCCGTACACCGTGGGCCACCAGGCGTCGCGGTCAGTTCGCGAGGCGCGGGATAGTATCCGCGACCTGCTGTCGAGCTGAGGAGGACGGCGTGACGACGCTGGCCGTGACCGGACACATGGACCTGACCGAGGAGAGCGTGCCGCTCGTACGGTCCGCACTACGTGACCTTCTGGAGCCGTACCGCGAGGACTTGACCGGGGTGTCGTGCATCGCCGCCGGGGCCGACGCGCTGTTCGCCGAGGAAGTCACCGCGCTCGGCGGCCGGCTTGTCGTCGTGATCCCCTCCCGGGACTACCGGGAAACGAAGGTGAAACCGGCGCATGCGGCGGTCTTCGACCACCTCGTTGAGGCAGCCGTGGACGTGGTGACGATGCCTCACCAGAAAGCGAACCGGACGGCCTACGAGGCGGCGAACAGTGAACTGCTGACGCGCGCGGACCGGCTCGTCGCGGTCTGGGACGGAACTCCGCCGTCGGGCAAAGGCGGGGGCACCGCTGACACCGTCGAGGCGGCACGCGCAGCGGGACTGCCCGTCGACGTCGTGTGGCCGGACGGCGCGGCACGCCGGGCGTGACGAAAGCCCCTTGTCCGGCCCGGAGGCTGGCAAAGGGCGCCGAGCCGGTGAGCGGCTATTCCGGTTGGTTGCTGGAGGCCACCCAGCAGAGGCACGATTCCGCGCCGGCCACGATGGGGACGGCACTTACCTCGGGACTGTCCCAGGGGTGATGCGTCGGCAGATGTGCTTCGAGGGCTGGGTACCGGTCGGAGCGGGTCTTCATGAGGAGCTACCACTCTTCGCCGGTGCCGAACTCTCCGTTGTGCCAGAACATGGATGTGACGGGGCCGATGATCTGCGCTCCGGGCCAGGCGCTCGCGCACGAGTGACTGCGCGAGCTGGATGGCCTGTTCACGGGTCTCGGTGGCGGTGGACCCCTGGACGAGGTCAGTCATCTCGAGGAGCCTACGCGGCGCTCGATATCGCCCGAAGACACGCCTGAACGCGTGCGTGATCCCCGCCGGGTCAAGGATGGAACGCATGCCTGATCAATGAGCATCGAAGTCAGGATCATGCCCAGCGTTTCCGGCTTCGCGGACAGGCCAGCCTTGGAACCCCCCGTCCGAACCGCCCCTCAGTGATGGCTGAGATGTCGCAACGTTGCGCAGCTGTCCGTTGACATCGCACCCAGTCGTTTTGCCATCGAACCGAGCCCTACTGATTCCGGCATGCCCCCGACCGCAAAAAGCTGGCGATCTATAGACCGCTACGTCATCGCTATCGACAACTCAGACCCCAGTCCGCAACGCTATCTATAGCGATCGATAGAGACCACATAGAGTGCTGAAGGAGGGTTCTTGTGCGGATCACCATTGAAGGCGCGAGCGAGGAGTTCGAGCGCAAACTGCTCGACCTGCTCGCCGAGCATCGAGAACTGGCCGTCTCCGTCGACACCGCATGGGACGTCGACAGGGCGATGGTCTTCCTGAACACACTCAATGAGGACGCCCGCTTGTTCGTGCGCCTGGTCGTAGAGTCCGACGGCCATCTGGAGGCCGCCGTGCTGCGCGAGGCATTCCCGGGCGGACTGCGCGGCCCCACCGTGGCCCTGACCTACGCTCTCAAGCGCGGCTACAAGCACGGCTGGTGGCCCGAAGGCACCGAGGCGCCGGTCACCGTGGTCTACGGCGGCGGCCCGCAGGACGGATGGCGGCAGGCATCGGCCTACGAGATGTCCGGTGAGGATCTGCCCGTCTTCCGCGCCGCCCTCGCCCACTACGACGCCACCACATCCCGGCCCCCTTGGGACGAGGAGGCACCGTCCGCATTCGCCGTGCATCCAGGCTGGGCGGCCGACGCTGACGCACCGAGGGCGCTGTACGACGATCGCCGACCGCACCCAACTTCCCGGACGGAGCAACCAGATGAACGGGGGTTGCGCGGCTAACCCCCGCCTGCCGCATAGTCGGCGCGGCCCGTCGCAGTGGTGGGCCCTACCCGCCTCGCAGGAGTGATGCCGCCGTGTCCGCGCTCTTCGACAAGTTCCTGATTCCGACTGCAGTCGGTCTGGTCGTCACCGGTCTCGCCGCCGCAGCCGGCTGGCTCTACCGGCGTCGCCGGACCACCCCGACACCTCCCCGCGTGCTGCGTCGCTTCAGGCTGCTGGGCACCACCGGCGCCGACGGCACCCCTCTGTACTACGAGACCACCCGGGCCCCCGGCAGCGTCGTCATCCGCCGGGTCGGCAGCCTGCCCCAACGCTTCGAGCTGACCGATGCCCCGCTCGGCGACGGCACGTACGCAGCCGAACCCCTCGACCACCTGTAGGACGACCAGAGCATGGAGTTTGTGACCGCGAGCGCCTTCGGGCAGGGCTGCCCACCAGCACTTTCACCGCCCGCGATTAGGTTCCCAACCAGCCAGCCGAGACGTCTGCGTTCGCTGTCAAACGACTGGGTTGAATGACAGCGGACACAGTTCGCCGGGGGCAGACAGGAAAGCTCCCGCAAGGACTGGCGATGATTCCCAGAGGCATGTCAACGTAGACGACCTTGCCCGGAGGCTCAGGTCAGCGAGGCGAAAACCCAGGCCCAATAATCTCGGAGCGCTGTCCGTGATCATTCGCCGCACACAGTCTGGCCAAGGGCATTCGGCGATGATCACCGTCAAGGGCCGTTCCGTTTCGGAACACGGAGACCGTACCGACGTTCAGAACTGGGCACATGGCCAGATCAGTTGCTGAACGACCCGTGAACGTCCCTGGGGCGAATCAGCCAGGCCAACACCCCGCTCGGACCTGGTGATGGCCGTCATCACGAACGCCGTAGAACTCCGCGACAGCCCGGGGGGAGGGGGGACGCGGTTAAGACCAACAACTCTTCAGAGGTCGAGCAATCGCCTACAGCGAGGATCCCGGGCGGACGACCTGATTCTCACCCCCCCCATGCCGCCCCCGGTCGGCGGTATGTCGTTCCGAATCCCAGCCTTGGAGGCGCCTCTGTATCCCGAGTTCCCGCCTGAACTGCCCACCCCGTCCGTCCCCTCGGGAGCGCAGGCGTTCTGGGCCGCTCCCCGGTATCTGGCCGGTGACGACGGACGTCTCTACGAGATGGTGGCCGACGCCCTCACCGGGCTGGGCTGGGCGAATCTCACGGTTGTCCGTGGCAGGCGCGAGCCGGATGAGGCTTCGGAGGACCGGCAGGTTCTGCGCAGTACCGTCCTGCATGTCAGCCCCGACACGCTGCGTTGGGCCCAGTGGGTCCTGGCGGACGAGCCGTTCCTTCTCGGGGAGCTGCCGGTCGCCTGGCAGGTCTCCGCCCGTGAGGACGCCAGCACCCCGCTCGCTGCGTGGTCCGCCTACTTCACCCCTGGCATCCCAGGTGAGGTGCTCGGCGACTTCCTCCTCGCTCTGAGCAACCGCGAGCAGCCCACGGCCGCGTCCGCCGGTCCCGAGCTGGTCCTCGACGCGCTCACCGCGCGCGGCTGGCTGCGCGACGTGGATCATCCCCGTTCCGGGGCGGTGGACCCGATGTTCATCACGTGCGTGAGCCTCGGTGAGGTGCCGCCGCTTATCCAGGATGGTGACCCGCGTGCCTTGACCGTGGCGGCCGACGAGGCGGGTCCGGCCGGGTGGCAGGCGTGGGCCGAACCCACCTTTGGCGCACCGTACTTGTGGGCGGCTTCGTTCTCCGCCGGTGTGCCGCAGGATCTCGTTGCGGCATTTGCAGCATCCCTTGCCTCGTCGGCGCCGGTCCTGCGCCGGGTGCTGCCCGAGAGCACCAAGGACCGGCTCCTGCGCGCTCCGGCCGACTGACGGGCAACGTCGTCGTCCACGCCCAGGGAGACAGGGGCTGCTCTCCGCCGGTCCGATGCCAAGCCCGCCGACCGTTTACCTCGGTCTGAACCGGCCGATGGTGGGCCGGGTTCACACCGGGGAGTGGTAACTGCGCAGCCCCGCATGCCGTTTCGGCATGCGGGGCTGCGGTGCGTGTCTGTGCGCGGTTGTGGTTCAGGCGGGCACGCGGCGGCCGTTGGGGCTCTGGCAATCGCCTGCAAGGTTGGCGGCCTGATCGGCTGCTATGTCAGTGCCCGCCGTGCAGTCGGCGGCTGTCGGCGTGTGCGGTTAGTCCTTCGTGTGGCGGGTGAGGTGTTCGGTTGAGTTTCCGTTGGTGGCGCGGTATTCGAGGGTGTCCTGTGCGGTGACGATCGGGACGAGGCGTTCGTACTCGGCGTAGTCCTCGTCGGTCATGATCTTGATGGCGTCGGCGACCACAGCGTTCTTGGGGAGCTGGTCGAGGTACTTCGTGACGAGGGCGACGAAGTCGTCCCGCATCGCGTCGACTTCGTCCAGCCACTGGTTCTCGCGCCGTATCTGCTGGCGTGCGGCGGCCCCTTCTTCGGGGGTGATGGTGCTGATCAGGCGTTGCTCGGCGAGGGTGAAGGGACGTCCGTCGCGGTGGTACGGGGGTTCATCTCGGCGGCCGTGCCAGTCCACGTCGGCGAGGAGGGCGACGACGTCGGGGCGGATGTGGGCTGGGGCATGGGCGGTTCCTTGTGCGGTGTCGTGCGGATGGGGTCTGAGCTGGTGAGCGGTTCGAAATGACTCGGGTGGTGCCCGGGGGATGAGATGCCTCCATGACTCGGTGGACTTGGCGTCCGGGGGTCAGTGGCGGGTGCGGGGCCTGCCGGGCTGGGGTGCCGGGCCTGGGGTGGGCTGTGGTGCCGGCGGTGTGGTGCGGGGTGTCTGTGCGGTGTGGGTGGTTTGTTGGATGCGCCAGGCGAGGAGGCGTGCGGGGTAGCGGGGGTCGTTGAGGGGGCGCTGGGCAACGGCGCGGAGGGTTTCGACGGGGTCGAGGCCACGGGTGGCGGCGCGGGCGAGGGTTGTGGCGAGCGCGTCCCAGTCGGGGGCGTTGAGGATCGTGTCGGCGTGTTCGGGCAGCACGATGCGGACGGTGTGTTCGTACCGGAGCCGGACCGCCGGGCTGGTGGGCGCTGCGCTTTTGACGGTGGCCAGGGCGCTGGTGGCGGCCTGGTCCGCGGCCACGTGGAGGTGGGTGAGGGCGTCGCGGGTGGCGGTGACCTGCTGGTCGTGGTGGTGCAGGTCGTGCCATCGGAGGGTGGCGGCGGTGGCGAGGACGATCGTGTCGAGGAGCAGGGCCAGGAGCGTGCCGTCGGGGCTGCTTGGTGGTGGGGTGCGGAGCATGGCCTTGACGGCTGCTCGCAGGCGGGCGGCGTGGTGGTTCCCGGCCTGGACGCGGGAGCGGGAGGCGCGTTCGAAGGCCGCTGCCGCCCGCCGGAGTTCCTCCCGGTAAGGGGCGGGAGCGAGCAGCGGCAGGACGTCGAGGGTTTCGCCGAGCGCGGTGATGTGGGCCTGCGCGGCCGGCGCCCCGTCGTGCGCGAGCGCACGGGGAATGTCCTCGATGGCGGTGATCGCGTCCTGCCACGGGCGCGCGGTGGCAGTTGTGCCGGTCAGCCGTTCGCTGACCCGGGGCCACGACAGGTCAGGGGAGAGCTTCGACCCGGAGTACCAGATCGGCTCCGCCCCGCTGTTGATGTCACCTTCGAGGGCGAGCGTGTAGCCGCGGACATCGCCGGAGGGGAAGCGCTTGACGTCGACGAGCACCCCCTCGGTGTGCTCCAGCAGGGTGAGGAACTCCTCCGTGCTCGTCGCGGCGGCCACCGCCGTGCGTGCTGCCGCACGCAGAAACTCACGGGCCGTTGTGTTGTGGCCGGCGCGCTTGGCTTTCTCCTGCTCGGCGCGGGTGGGGCGTTTGGCGGCGGTGCGGTCGCCGCGTACGACCTGGTGCAGGCCGTAGTGCTTCTCGACGGCGGCGAGTTCACGGTCGGCGGTGAGGTAGTCGTTCCAGTGCCGGGCGCCCCGCAGGTCCGCCCGGACGGTGGTGGCGGCGATGTGGATGTGGTCCGGTGCGTGCCGGACGGCGACCCACCGGCACCCGTCCGGATCACCCTCGGGGGCAATGCCGGTGGCGTGAACGACGCGGCGGGCGACGTTGGCCCACTCCTCGTCCGTGAGGATGCGGTCGCTCTCGGCGGCGCGGACCGAGCAGTGCCACACATGCTTCTCAGGGGCACGGCCCAGCCGTCCGGCCTGCTTGACGTGAAGGTCGAGATCCGCGACGAGGAGCTTCCTGGCGGTGGCGGAGTCCTCGGCGCGGCCGGGATCCGGGGCGAAGCCGTCGAAGGAGCCCACCAGGTGTGGGTCGGTGTGGCCCTTCGCCTTCTCCGTGTCGAAGAGGTAGCGGATCAGGCCGGCGGTGCTCTTGCCGCTGCTGATCTTCGCGATCAACGGGCCGTCTTCCTTGTCACGGCCTGGTTCGCGGCCTGCGCGATGTCCCGCACGGCCGCGCCTGCGGCGGTCAGGGTGTGCTCGGTCTGGGCGAGCAGGGTGCTGTCCCCAGGGTGTGGGTGGCCGCCGGAGTTGAGTTTCTTCGCGATCTGGTTGACGTTGCGGCCGATGTGCGCGACCTGGGCGCGCAGCGCGTTGAGTTCGTCGATGTAGTCGTCCAGCGAGGTTCGCTGGCCGGGCAGGGCGAGGTCACCGTTCACATGGGCTATGACGACAGCGCCGACGTAATGGGCGGCGGCGATGTTCAGCGACGTGGCCATGCCGAGGATGCCGGTCTTCTCACCGACGCTGTAACGAACGTCGACACGCTCTTTACGCTGCTCGTCTTGGCGCTCGCGGCGTCGGGCAACACGGTGCAGCGCGGCTTGATCAGCAGCACGCGGCAACGACACAACGGAAGACGTAGAGACGTCAGTTGGATCGTCCCGCTCGGGCGCCCCCTGGTGCCCGGGCCCCTCCGCCACCCCCGGGGCGGAGGGATCCCCGTTGGACCGGCCCTTGGACGGTCCAACGGGATACCTTGCTCGCGTTGAGGTCGGTGCGGTCGTCATCTCCCCTTGAGGGGCGGGCTGTTCGCGGTGCTGGTCAGTCATGGTGCGGAACTCCGGGGTCGGTGAGTGATCGGGCTGGGTGTCATGCGCTGGCGGGTCAACCGGTGGGCTGTGAAGCCGGGGGCGTCGGTGGAGCAGAGGCTCTGAGTGGCGGGCGGAAGGGGCGGGGAGGGTCCGGTCACCGGAAGTCCGGATCTACTTCCGGACTTCCGGTGATTGAGAGATGTGAGGCGGTCACCTGGACCGCTGGGCCGAGGGACGCGCTGAGCCCCGCTCCTTCTCAAGCACCTTGATGACCTTCAGCAGGCGC
This sequence comes from Streptomyces sp. NPDC039430, assembly GCF_055639435.1. Lineage (NCBI taxonomy): Bacteria > Bacillati > Actinomycetota > Actinomycetes > Kitasatosporales > Streptomycetaceae > Streptomyces > Streptomyces sp. NPDC039430. The sequence continues at coordinate 207,255 of NZ_JBVKAK010000005.1, forward strand.
TCGTTGGAGGCTTTGCGCCCCTGAACGTTCCGGATCTCGTCCGTGATCTCGTCGCGATCGATCCCACCGAGCCGTTCGACCACGGGGCGGGCGATGGCCAGCAGCTCGTCAAGCGAGGCATTCGGAGGCCGCCCCGTGCGCCGAGGCGAAGGCGCCCCCCGTGCCGGAACCGTGTCGACCACTTCCGGCCCACTACGGGCGGGAGTGCTGGATATCTCGGTGAGTTCAGGACGCCCCAAGCGCGACTCGCTCTCCACCAGCGTCGGGGGCTCGGCGGGCTGTTCGGGAATCGTGCCCGGATGCGCTGTTGGCTGGTCGACGCCTTGGTGGATCTGCCGCATCAGGACTCCGAAGGCGAGCAGGGCTGCGGTCGGGGGTACTGCGGCGACGACGTAGTCGAGCAGCGGCACGGTGCTGGTGTTGTCGGTGCTGCTGACGCCTGCGACGTTGAGGGCGATGGAGCCGACCGATCCGGTGGCGGTCAGGGCGATGGCCCATCCGTCGGTGACCCTGCGCAGGCCGGCGCGGAGCATGAGGAGTTCGCCCGCGACGATGAACGCGTCAACGGTCGCCGGCCAGGCCCACTGACGCGTGGGCGAGCCGCCCAGCCCGTGCTTCCCTGCCACCTCCGCGAGGTGCGCGTAGGACAGCCAGAACGCCCCGACGGTCAGGGCCACGATGACGGCACCCGCAGCGGCAAGGGCGTACCGCTCGGCAGCGTGCTTCGTCACCCGCCGGCCATGGTTCGTCGCGCCGGTGGTCTGGTGGGGGTGAACGGATGAGTCAGGCAAGCGGGAACACTCCAGGTGGGCTAGGGGTGGCGGTTGTGAGCCGAGGGAGGGGCCCGGCCGCCATGGGGGCGGGACTCGTACCACTCGTTGCGTGCCTGGTCAGGACAGGTACGGGTGGAGTGGTGATGTCGAGTCGACTCGTTGCGGGGCCTTCACTCGTCCCCGCGCTGACCTGGGCGGGGACGGGTGCGACGGGACGTTCCGGGTCAGGGAGCGGTCCCGGGCAGCCGTTGCGCCGTGACCGGAGCCGGGGGTGCCGGTTCGGGGCAGTAGCGGGCCCAGGCGTCGAGGAACTGGTTGCGCGCGAAGCCTTTGGCCTGGGTGCCGTCGGGGAAGCGACGGTTGGCCGAGCTGATGCCGTAGGGCTTCAGGAGCAGTTGCAGGCCGCGCGGCGTCAGACCGCCGGCACCGTACTCCGCCCACGGCGCTTCCCTGTCCGCGTTCAGCGCCTCCAGCAGGCGCTTGGTGGCCAACACCGCCGGGTCGCACTCGGCGCCGAAGGCCCGGCGGATACCGACCAGCAGGCGGGTACGCAGACCGCCTTCCTCGTCCTGCCCCGCCTCATAGTCGCTCATGATCCGACAGGCGACGCGGACCAGCGCGGGCCAGTCACCTCCGGCGAGGTCGGCGACGATCACCAGCGGCTCCCACGTGTCGGCCGCGCGGTCCTCAACCGGCATCACCGGTTCCCGGTCCGCCGCCAGCGTGCCGAGGGGCTGGAGCCAGGAAGTGAGGCGGTCGCGCAGGGCGTGGAGCGCGGGGGTGTCGCGGTGGGTGCGGAAGGCCGCGACCTTCTCTCCCGGTGCGCGGCGGCGCATCCGGATGACGACCGACCGGTCCATGATCGTGTCCGGCAGGTCGTCGATTCCGGCAAGGGCTGCCATGGCGAAGGTGGGGAACGGGGTCGGCTTGTGCTCGGGTCCCGAGACCCGCAGCGTGGGCCGGTTTCGCTGATGCCCGGCGTTCAGCAGACCACGGAGGTCCTCGTTGCGCTCCGCCGCCTTCGCGGTGCCGAAGAGGGTGTCTGCCTCGTCGACCAGGAGCGTGGGCGGATTGTCGTCGGTGATCGACCGGAAGATCGCGGCAGGGCTGGCGTTGACCGTGATCAGGCAGTTGTGCACCGTCTCGGTCAGCACGTCCAGCAGCCGTGACTTGCCGCACCGCTTCTCCGGAGCGACCACCGCCAGACGCGGCGCGTGCTGCCACGCCGGCTGCAGATGCGACGCCGCCACCCACAACGTCACCGCCGTGAGAGCCTCCGCCGAAGGCAGGATCACGTACCGCGTGATCTGCGCCTGCAGATCGGCCAGTACCTGTGCCCCTTCGGGCAGCGGCGTCGCTGGAGGCTCGTCGTCGCGGTCCTCGTCCGTGGGAGGCACGGTGGAGTTGACGGGCTGGCCGGGTACGGCGACCGGAGGCCACGGTGGCGTCGCGTCACGGTGAGACGGGGTCTTCGGCTGGGGTTCGGTCATACTGGGCATCAGCTCCTCTGCTTGCGGGCCATATGGGACGGCAATCCCGGTTTCCGCAGGTTGATCGCTAGGGATGGCGGTTGAGAGGTTGCGGTTGAAGCCCCCGGCCTTGCCGGGGGCTTCGTTCATGGACGGGGCTGTGGCGGGTCAAGAGGCAGGCGGCTAGGGCTGGTTGGGTCGCCGCCTCGGGCGAATCCAAGACAGCCACAACCACCCCGGACAAGTCCAGCATTCGCCAGAGAAAGCGGACAGCTGTCGGCGAACACCTTCTGCGCGGCTTGCATATAACGGTAGACCCGAAACGCCGGTCGACAAAAAAGCCCGAGCATCGGCAAAGCCAGAAGCATCACATCGAAGATATCTTGCGCAGCCGTCGTGACCCGAGCTACAACACATAACCCCACGTCAGGCCATACCCCGGCGATCGAATCCACCACTCATGGCCGCGCCCTCAGGAGTCCGGCTCAACTCCCTTCCACGGTGAAGCGGGGCGCAACATAGCCGCAGAACGCCGGTTCACCAAACCGGCGAACGCGAGGTACACCTTTGGTCATGGAAAACAGACGCTCGCAATGTGCCCGGAAGGAATTCAGGGTCGCAGCACCGTTGAATTCCCCCGCGCTCAAAAAGGCATCGGCCAGCGCCAACTCGGCCACCGAGGAGGCGCTTTGGGCAGCCCGATGATCAACACCACCGTGTCCCCAGGCGGCTCGGCCAGTGAGAACGGCCCCAGCAGCGACGCGTAACTCAACTCCCTTCCCTGGCAGACAAACAGGGGTGGGTGCCCGTAACCAACCGCCATCCCGTGCGATCGACCACGCAGGCCGGCATTGCCGTGCCACATGCCTGCGAAGAGAGGACCCCGCCTTGCGCCGGCCAGCGATACCCCATGGCTCCGCTCGGACCACGCGTGCCGCGAAGGAGGTGACGCTGCATGGCTGACCGCCTCCTCACCGTGGACGAGGCTGCCGAACGACTCGGCACAGGCGTGCGCTTCGTCCGCCGCCTCGTGGCCGAACGCCGCATCGTCTTCGTCAAGGTCGGACGCCACGTCCGCATTGCCGAGAGCGCTCTCACCGCGTACATCGAAGCCCACACCGTTCAGCCCGCACGACGGGGTCGGCCGAGCTACGGCAGGGCCGCCTGATGCCGCGCAAGCCGCAGCGGCGGCGCGCGTTCGGCAGCGTGCGCAAGACCCAGTCGGGACGCTTCCAGGCCCGCTATTGGGCTCCGGACGGTGTACGGCGCTACGCGCCACATACCTTCGAGACCAAGACGGAGGCGACGACCTGGCTCACGCTGACCCAGGCGGACATAGAGCGCAAGCACTGGACCGACCCCGACGCCGGAGCGGTCAACTTCGAGGACTTCGCCGACAAGTGGGTTCGGGAGCGCGGCCTCGCGGCGACCACCGAGGATCTGTACACCCGCTTGCTCAGGCTCCACATCCTGCCCGCGTTCGGCGCGTGGGACCTGGACGACATCCAGCCGGCGGATGTACGCGTGTGGCGAGCCGAACGACTCAAGGCGACCAACGGCGCCAAGACGACAGTGGCCAAGTCCTATCGTCTGTTGAAGGCGGTGCTCCAGACCGCGGTCGACGACGAACTCCTCAAGAGCAATCCGTGCCGTATCAAGGGCGCCGGCAAGGAGGAGGCGGACGAGCGCGATGTCGCCGAGATCCATCAGGTCTACGCGCTGGCCGAGGCGATCGGACCGCGCTGGCGCATCATGATCTTCCTGGGCGCCTTCGCGTCCCTCCGCCCTGAAGAACTCGCGGAGCTGCGGCGCGGTGATATCGACCTCGACGAAGGCGTCGTGTGGATCAGGCGAGCCGCACCGGAGCTGACCAACGGCCAGAAGGTCGTGGGGGCACCGAAGTCGCGCGCAGGGAAGCGGGCGGTTTACCTGCCCGACTTCGTGGTGCCCGAGCTGCGTCGCCACCTTCAGTGGTTCGCCGAGAAGGAACCGGACGGACTGCTCATCGTCGGCGAGCGCGGAGCCGCCTTGCGCCGGTCTTCCTTCGGGCGCAAGTGGCGCAAGGCGCGGACTACGGCGGGTCTGCCGGACAGCTTCCGCTTCTACGATCTCCGCCACACCGGCAACACCCTGGCGGCTGACTCGGGCGCGAAGCTCAAGGACCTCATGGTCCGGGCGGGCCAGTCCAGCCCGAAGGCACAACTGATCTACCAGCACTCCAAGAAGAAGCACCAGCGCAAGCTGGCGAAGACCATCGACGCCGAAGTCCGGCAGCAGCGCGGCGAAGCCGCCGGGCAGGCCCAGGCAGAGACGCGGAAGCACTCCGGCTGAGGTCGTCGCGGTGTGGCGGAGGCGGGACCGCTCAGCAACAGCGGTTCTGTCTCCGCTCCGTGCTCCCGGCGGAGTTTGCGGGCAGCCGCATCGCTTTCGCAATGCCGCAACGCCTCACCCTCCTGTGACCCAGCTCACAGGAAATGCGTCTCGTCATTCGAGAAGTTCAGCGCGGAAAGGCTCGCGCGTCGCGCGAGACGTCGCCGAAATCGCGCTTCTGCCAGTAGAAAGGGCTGGTGGAGGGCTGGCGAGACAAGAAATGGTCTAGACAACAAAGGAGGCCCAAGTCGCTGACTTGGGCCTTCGTCGTGGAGCGGGTGACGAGAATCGAACTCGCGCTCTGAGCTTGGGAAGCTCATGTTCTACCATTAAACTACACCCGCGAGGCGAGCCGCTGTGCGGCTTCGCATCGTCGGACACTCTACCTCATCGCGGGCCCCGGGCGTATTGCGCCGTGGGGCCCGTGGTGTTGCCGGGTGGTGTGGGGGGTGCTTCGGGTGGGTGGGGTGTGGTGGGGGATGTGGCCGGTGGGGGCGGGAGTTGGGGCGTAGGGTCGGGGGCGGAGTGCCGTTGACGGGTGGCTTCCCTTCATCCCCTAGTGTGGGCTTTCGTCCGCATTTGTTGGGGAAGGGACTTGATGGACTTGATGGAGCGCACCGTCGTCCGCTGTGCCGAAGGGCATGTGTTCAGTACCGCCACGTTTCCGATGCAGCAGCTCGACTCCGGGCGCATCGGCCCCGGGCGGCTCATCCGGTGTCCGCGGTGTGCGCGGTTGCGGCATGCCGTGCCCGTGGAGCGGGTGGATGGGGCGGTGGAGGCTGTGAGGGTGGACGCGGCGGCGGTGGAGGCGCTGGCGGTGGAGCGGCACTGACCGTGGTGGTTCAGGCGCGCGGGGCCGCCCGATTGGGGTGGGCTCGCGCGCTCTGCGTATCCTCGGGGCGTGCTTCTCTCAGACAAGGACATCCGGGCCGAGCTCGACTCCGGACGCGTACGCCTCGAACCGTATGACGCGTCGATGGTGCAGCCCTCCAGCATCGACGTGCGGCTCGACCGGTATTTCCGGGTGTTCGAGAACCACCGCTATCCGCACATCGATCCCGCCGTCGAGCAGGTCGATCTGACGCGTACCGTCGAGCCGGACGGCGACGAGCCGTTCATCCTGCACCCCGGGGAGTTCGTGCTCGCGTCGACGTACGAGGTCATCTCGCTGCCCGACGACATCGCCTCCCGGCTGGAGGGGAAGTCCAGCCTCGGGCGCCTCGGGCTGGTGACGCACTCGACCGCGGGCTTCATCGACCCCGGGTTCTCCGGGCACGTCACGCTCGAACTGTCGAATATGGCGACGCTGCCGATCAAGCTCTGGCCCGGGATGAAGATCGGGCAGCTGTGTCTGTTCCGGCTCAGCTCGCCGGCGGAGTTCCCGTACGGCTCCGAGAGGTACGGCTCGCGGTATCAGGGGCAGCGGGGGCCGACCGCGTCCCGCTCGTATCTCAATTTCCACCGGACACAGGTGTGATGCCGGCATGACCGAGCCCCGAGAAAACCTCACCTACGAGAAGTTCGGCCGCGCCGTCCGCGAGCTGGCGCAGACGATCGCGGACGACGGGTACGAGCCCGATGTCGTCCTGAGCATCGCGCGCGGTGGTGTCTTCGTCGCCGGGGGTCTCGCCTATGCCCTGGACTGCAAGAACATCCATCTGGTCAACATCGAGTTCTACACCGGCGTCGGGACCACGCTCGCGATGCCCGTCATGCTCGCGCCCGTTCCCAACGTCATCGACTTCTCCAACAAGAAGGTCCTCATCGCGGACGACGTCGCCGACACCGGCAAGACGCTGAAGCTGGTGTACGACTTCTGCATAGACCACGTCGCCGAGGTGCGCAGCGCCGTCATCTACGAGAAGCCCCAGTCCCTCGTGAAGTGCGAGTACGTCTGGAAGCGCACCGACGACTGGATCAACTTCCCCTGGAGCGTCGAGCCGCCTGTCGTCCGCCGCAGCGGGCAGGTCCTCGACGCCTGACGTCCGGCACATCGCGAAAGGGCCCGGCATTTCTGTCCGGGCCCCTTCTGTGAGCCGTGTGCCGTGTGCTGTGCGCTGTGTGCCTTCGTGCTGCCAGGTGCGGCTACAGCGTGCCCAGCTTCAGCAGCGACAGCAGCGCGATCAGCTGAATCGCCGACGCGCCCAGCGCCTTCGGCCACGGCAGGTCGTGCGACTTGCTCACCATCACCGTCAGCAGCGCGCCCGCCGCGATCCAGGTGAGCCAACCGAGCACCTGCACCAGTGAGTTCTCCCCGCCCAGGAACAGCGCGAAGACCAGGCGCGGCGCGTCCGTGATCGACATGATCAGCATGGACAGGCCCACGGTCGGCTGCCAGGCGCCGTCGCCGCCGAGCTGGCGGGCCAGGGTGTGAGTCACCGCGCCCAGGATCAGACCGCCGATGACGAAGGCGACGCCGGTGGTCAGTACGTACGGAATGGCCGTGGAGAGGGTCGCGTTGATCGCGTCCTCTCGGGCCGTGTCGAAGCCGAAGATCGCCAGCAGGCCGTAGAGGAACGTGACGATCAGGGCGGGGCCCCAGACAGGGTAGTCGCGCATCCCCAGGAACGTCTGGGACGGGCGCATGACGACGCCGCTCAGCAGTTCCTTCCAGTGCAGCCGGGGGCCCGCGGGGGCCGCGGCCGCGCCGGCGCGGTAGGCGGTGCCGTCGCCGTACGGGTCCTCGTTGACGCTGAACGCCTGCGTATGACCGGCGTTGTTGGCGTACGGGTCGCCGGACTGACCGCCGTGCCCGCCATGTCCGCCGTGTCCGCCGTGACCGCCCTGCGGGGGCTGCCCGTGCGGGCCCTGCTGGCCGTACGGGTCGCCGAAGTACTCCGGCTCGCCATGACCACCGCCGTGCCCGCCGGCGTATCCGTTCGGTGCGCCGCCCGTGGGAGGCCACTGCTGCTGCCCGTACGGGGGCGCGGCTTGGTGCCCGCCCCCGTAGCCCGGGGGCGGCGGCGCCTGCCGTCCATACGGCTGTTGCTGCTGCCGCTGCGGTTGTTGTTGCGGGGTGCGGTTGTCCCGGCCGCGTCCGATCCTGAATCCAGCCACGCGATCGAACGTACCCGCTTCGGGCGGGCGGGGCTGCTGAGGTGGGGAAAGGGAGGTTCTTTGCGGCCGAGCTGTGACATCCCCTAGGGGAACCCTATGGGGCCTGCCCCCGGCCCGTCCGTGGCCTGCCCCCCGCCTCCCCGTGGCCCGCTCCCGGCCCGTCTGTGGCCCGGTTCCGGTCCGTCCGTGGCCCGCTCCCGGTCCGCCCGCGGCCCGCCCCGTGCCGTGCCGTCCGTGGCCGTCCGTCGCCTCGGACTAGCCGAGGAAGATCGATGTACTGAACGTGATCACCGGCCGGCCGGCCCCCGACGCGTACAGCGCGATCAGATCCGTCCGCTGCCCCCGGTGGGTGCGCGTCACCAGGTCCTGGCGCTCGTCCCCGCCCGGGTCCCCGGTGAACTCGGCCGTGCTGAGGAGTTCCGTCACGGCCCGGCCGGACCCCGACGGGAGTCTGGGCGGGGTCGGGAACCGTACGGCCTTGAAGCGGTACGCGCCCCCCTCGCGCGTCGGACCCTCCGGGCCGCCGAGCAGCAGCCCGCCCTTCGCCGCGCCGCCGGGCGTGCGGGCCCAGGTGTGGTGGAGGAGGTCGTCGTAGCCGTCACCGTTCACATCGGCCTTGGGCGCGGGCGCTTCGAGGACCGGGCCGCCGCCCGGGATCGGCGCGGAGGCGGCGCGCGGGGCGCCGGTGCGGCTGAAGGGTCCCCTGAGGTGGCTCACCTGGCCCGCGCTCGCGGTCACGGCGAGGTCCGTCGCGCCGTCGCCGTCGAAGTCGCCGCAGACGGGGTGGTCGGGCCACTCGTTTCCGGCGCGGGCATCGGTGGGGATCCGGAGGACGACCGCCCTGGCGCCGGTCCCGTCACCACCTCCCGTACCGCGCGCGCCGAGGCCGTCGGGACCGCCGAAGAGGATCTGGAGCGGAACGGGAGGGGCGCCGATCCCGTCGTACGGCGGGTCGGTGGCGACGATCAGATCCCCGAACCCGTCGCCGTCCAGATCGCACGCGGCCTCGGCGTCGAACGCCGCGGGCAGGGTGCCGTCGACGCGGGCGCCGTGCTTCCGCGGGCTGAGGAGCTGGCGTACGGCCGGATCGAGCCCGCGGGCCGCGGCGGTGCCGTACACGATCCCGATGCCACCGTCCTCGCCGTAGGTGTCGCCCGGGGCCCTGACCAGGTCGTTCAGTACGAGGTCACGGTGGCCGTCGCCGTTGAAGTCGTCGGGGAGACGGCTGCCCTTGCCGCGCGGTACGGTACGGCCCGGGGCGCCGGAGCGGCCGGAGAACGGGGCGGTGTCGCCGTTCTTGCGGGCTGCCGTGCCCTTGGGCCGGTCCCGGCCGTCGCCCGCGGACCGGTCGGAGGACGTGGAGGACGAGGAAGCGGAGCAGCCCGACAGCAGCAGTGCCGTGCAGACAACCGCGCACACCGCCGCGCACGCGGCCCCACGGACCCTGCGCCTTGCCACTGACGAAGCGGGAGCCGGAGCCGAAGCCGTCGTCGAAGCCGTCGTCGAAGCCGTCGTCGGCTCCGTTGCCGGGGGTATCGCCTGGGCCGTCGTCGAAGCCGTCGCCGTCACGCGTACGCGCATGCTCCACCCGACCCGTCCGCCCGATCCGCCCGGCCCCTCGCGCCGGCTCCAGTCGTCACATGGTGCCCCAGTCCTCGCCCGCCCGGCCCCGGCCCCACGCGCCGAGCGGCCGGACCCGCCCCCGAGGCAGATCCGGCCGCTCTCCGACGTACGGCGCCCACGGCGCCCACGTCACGTACGCCCGCCCACTCCTACTTCACCGGCTGTGGCTCCGGATCCGGGTCCGGGTCCGGCGCGCTCTCCCGCTCCTCCGAGCCCTCCGGCCCCGCCGGCGTCCGTACCGAGTCGAGCAGCAGCTGCGCCACATCCACCACCTGGAGAGACTCCTTCGCCCGGCCGTCGTTCTTCTTGCCGTTGACGGAGTCGGTGAGCATCACCAGACAGAACGGGCAGGCCGTCGACACGATGTCCGGGTTCAGCGAAAGGGCCTCGTCCACCCGCTCGTCGTTGACGCGCTTGCCGATCCGCTCCTCCATCCACATCCGCGCGCCGCCCGCGCCACAGCAGAAGCCGCGCTCCTTGTGGCGGTGCATCTCCTCGTTCCGCAGACCGGGCACCTTCGCGATGATCTCGCGCGGCGGTGTGTAGATCTTGTTGTGCCGGCCCAGGTAGCAGGGGTCGTGGTACGTGATCAGACCCTCGACCGGTGTCACGGGCACCAACTTGCCCTCGTCCACGAGGTGCTGGAGCAGCTGCGTGTGGTGGATGACCTCGTACTCGCCGCCGAGCTGCGGGTACTCGTTCGCGATCGTGTTGAAGCAGTGCGGGCAGGTCGCGACGATCTTCTTCGACGACTTCGGCTTCTTCGTCGTCTCGTCGTCATCGTCCTCGCCGTACGCCATGTTCAGCATCGCCACGTTCTCCTGGCCGAGCTGCTGGAACAGCGGCTCGTTGCCCAGGCGGCGGGCCGAGTCTCCCGTGCACTTCTCGTCGCCGCCCATGATCGCGAACTTGACGCCCGCGATGTGCAGCAGCTCCGCGAAGGCCTTGGTGGTCTTCTTGGCCCGGTCCTCCAGCGCGCCGGCGCAGCCGACCCAGTACAGGTAGTCGACCTCCGTCAGGTCCTCGATGTCCTTGCCGACGACCGGTACTTCGAAGTCGACCTCCTTCGTCCACTCCAGGCGCTGCTTCTTCGCCAGACCCCAGGGGTTGCCCTTCTTCTCCAGGTTCTTGAGCATCGTCCCGGCCTCGCTCGGGAAGGCGCTCTCGATCATCACCTGGTAGCGGCGCATGTCGACGATGTGGTCGACATGCTCGATGTCCACCGGGCACTGCTCGACACACGCGCCGCAGGTGGTGCAGGACCACAGCACGTCCGGGTCGATGACGCCGCCCATGGCGGCACCGCCGTCGGACGCGGCCTCCAGCGTCCCGATCAGCGGGCGCTCGGCCTCGGCGAGGGCGGCGGCGGGCACCCCGGCCAGCTGCTCCTCGGTGGCCTTCTCCTCGCCCTCCATCGTCTTTCCGCCGCCGGCCAGCAGATACGGCGCCTTGGCGTGGGCGTGGTCGCGCAGCGACATGATCAGGAGCTTCGGGGAGAGCGGCTTGCCCGTGTTCCAGGCCGGGCACTGCGACTGGCAGCGGCCGCACTCCGTGCACGTGGAGAAGTCGAGGAGGCCCTTCCAGGAGAAGTGCTCGATCTGGGAGACACCGAAGACGTCGTCGTCGCCCGGGTCCTCGAAGTCGATCTCCTTGCCGCCGCTCGTCATCGGCTGAAGGGCGCCGAGCGCCGTCCCGCCGTCCGCCTCGCGCTTGAACCAGATGTTGGGGAAGGCGAGGAAGCGGTGCCAGGCGACGCCCATGTCGGTCTTGAGCGCGACCGTGATCATCCAGATGAAGGATGTCGCGAGCTTGATCAGCGCGACGAGGTAGACCAGGTTCTGCAGGGTGCTGAGGCTGAGCCCGTCGAACGCCGCGACCAGCGGGTACGAGACCAGATACGCCGCCTGGTACGAGTCGACGTGGTGCAGCGCGCCCTCAAGCCCGCGCAGGACCAGGATCGCCAGGCCGATGACGAGGATGACGGCCTCGACGAAATACGCCTGGCCGAAGTTCGAGCCCGTGAAACGGGACTTGCGGCCGGCGCGGCTGGGGAGCGAGAGCTGCCGGATGACGATCAGGGTCAGGATGCCGAGGGTGGTGAGCAGGCCGATGAGCTCGACGAAGACCTCGTACGGCGTCCAGTCGCCGATGACCGGCAGCAGCCAGTCGGCCTGGAAGAGCTGCCCGAAGGCGTTCACCAGGGTCAGTACGAGCGAGAAGAAGCCGACCGCGACGAACCAGTGCGCGACGCCGACCACGCCCCAGCGGTTCATCCGGGTATGGCCGAGGAACTCCTTGGCCACGGTCAGGGTGCGCTGGGCGGGCTCATCGGTCCGCTTGCCGGCGGGGACGGGCTGACCGAGCCGTACGAAGCGGTAGATCTGCGCGATGGCTCGGCCGAACAGCGCCACACCGACGACGGCGAGTACCAGCGACACGATGATCGCGGCGAGTTGCATGGGGGCTCCTCGGGCCAACTGCTGCTGCTCAGCACTGCTTGACGCTGCACTGCCAATGCTGCTTACTAAGCGGTAACTTAATCGTTTCGTGCTGAGGTTACCCACTTATCCAGCCGCAATGTAGCGGCGGAACCGGTGATCTGTGTCGCTCAGGGGACCCTCAGGGAAACCGGGCCGTCCTGGCGGCCGGGAGCCTCAGGGAAACGTGGCGCTCCTGGCGGCCAGGAGTCGCAGGGAGGCCGGGCCGTCCTGGCGGCCAGGACCCTAGGGAAACCGGGCCGTCCGGATCACCCGGACCGCCCCGGCCCTCCTGGCTGTCCTGGCTCTCCGTACCGCCCCGGCCCTCCTGGCTGTCTCGGCCCTCCGGACCGCCCCGGCCCCACCGGACGCCCTCAGCGCGCTCCCGGGCGTACGCGCGAGGATCGCGAGGTCCAGGCCGATCCAGTGGTGCTCCACGTAGTGCTGGTCGAGCAGCGCCGTCTCGTCCCACGGCAGCTCCGAGTGGCGCCGTACCTGCGCGAGCCCGGTCAGGCCGGGCCGTACGAGCTGCCGCCAGGGCGCCGCGCCCGCGGGGGAGCCGGTCTTCAGGGGCGCCGGCCCCACCAGGGACAGCTCGCCCCGTACGACATGGGGCAGCCGGGAGAGCAGGTCGAGCCGGAAGAGGCGGGTGCGCAGGGAACTCAGCAGGAAGGGGTGGCCGTTGAGTCCTGTGCGGTAGTCGCGTACGAAAACGCCCCCGGCCGGCCGGGACAGCGCGAGGGTGAGGGCGGCCGCCGCGAGCAGGGGCGCGGTCAGCGCCAGGAGGGCCGAGCCGAGGGTCAGATCCAGCAGGCGCTTGGGCTCCGGGAGGTGGGGCGGGCGCCATGCCGTGGGGCGTCGCTTCAAGGTCACACCTGACCGTTCTGTTCGCTATATCTGCTCTATTACGTTCAGCTACGTTCAGCGGTAGTTTCGTTTGTTTTGGTGCTTTTGCCACGGAACGATCGCATGGTGAAGGTGTGAGGATCGGGTAGGCGGGCCCCTCAGGCGCGTCCGGAGGTGTCCCGAGACCGGTCCGGCGCACGATAGTTGAGTCTCATCGACTCAGGTCCTTTGACTCCCCGGGATCCGTCATGCATCCTTGAGTCAGTTCCACTCAAGTCAGCTGGAGGAATCGAAATGGCACGTGCGGTCGGCATCGACCTGGGCACGACTAACTCCGTCGTCAGCGTTCTCGAAGGCGGCGAGCCCACCGTCATCACCAACGCCGAAGGCGCCAGGACCACGCCGTCCGTCGTCGCCTTCGCCAAGAACGGCGAGGTGCTCGTCGGCGAGGTCGCCAAGCGCCAGGCAGTCACGAACGTCGACAGGACCATCCGGTCGGTCAAGCGCCACATGGGCACCGACTGGAAGATCAACCTGGACGGCAAGGACTTCAACCCGCAGCAGATGTCGGCCTTCGTGCTGCAGAAGCTGAAGCGGGACGCGGAGTCGTACCTGGGCGAGAAGGTCACCGACGCGGTGATCACCGTCCCCGCGTACTTCAACGACTCCGAGCGTCAGGCCACCAAGGAGGCCGGCGAGATCGCGGGCCTCAATGTGCTGCGTATCGTCAACGAGCCGACGGCGGCCGCCCTGGCCTACGGGCTCGACAAGGACGACCAGACGATCCTGGTCTTCGACCTCGGTGGCGGCACCTTCGACGTCTCGCTGCTGGAGATCGGTGACGGCGTCGTCGAGGTGAAGGCCACCAACGGTGACAACCACCTCGGTGGTGACGACTGGGACCAGCGCCTCGTGGACTTCCTGGTGAAGCAGTTCGCCAACGGCCACGGCGTGGACCTCTCCAAGGACAAGATGGCTCTCCAGCGTCTCCGCGAGGCCGCGGAGAAGGCGAAGATCGAGCTGTCGTCCTCGTCCGAGACGACGATCAACCTGCCCTACATCACGGCGTCCGCCGAGGGCCCGCTGCACCTCGACGAGAAGATCACGCGCTCGCAGTTCCAGCAGCTGACCGCGGACCTGCTCGACCGCTGCAAGACCCCGTTCCACAACGTCATCAAGGACGCCGGCATCCAGCTGTCCGAGATCGACCACGTGGTGCTCGTGGGTGGTTCGACGCGTATGCCCGCCGTCGCGGAGCTCGTCAAGGAGCTGACCGGTGGCCGCGAGGCCAACAAGGGTGTCAACCCCGACGAGGTCGTCGCCATCGGCGCCGTGCTCCAGGCCGGTGTCCTGAAGGGCGAGGTCAAGGACGTCCTGCTCCTCGACGTCACCCCGCTGTCCCTCGGTATCGAGACCAAGGGCGGCATCATGACCAAGCTGATCGAGCGCAACACGACGATCCCGACGAAGCGTTCGGAGATCTTCACGACGGCCGAGGACAACCAGCCGTCGGTGCAGATCCAGGTCTACCAGGGCGAGCGCGAGATCGCGGCGTACAACAAGAAGCTCGGGATGTTCGAGCTGACCGGTCTGCCGCCCGCGCCGCGCGGTGTGCCGCAGATCGAGGTCGCCTTCGACATCGACGCCAACGGCATCATGCACGTGGCCGCGAAGGACCTCGGCACCGGCAAGGAGCAGAAGATGACCGTCACCGGTGGCTCCTCGCTGCCGAAGGACGAGGTCAACCGGATGCGTGAAGAGGCCGAGCAGTACGCGGACGAGGACCACCGCCGCCGCGAGGCCGCGGAGACCCGCAACCAGGCCGAGCAGCTCGTCTACCAGACGGAGAAGTTCCTCAAGGACAACGAGGACAAGGTCCCCGGCGACATCAAGACCGAGGTCGAGACGTCCATCGCCGAGCTGAAGGAGAAGCTCAAGGGCGAGGACACCGCCGAGATCCGTACCGCCACGGAGAAGGTCGCGGCCGTCTCCCAGAAGCTCGGACAGGCGATGTACGCCGACGCCCAGGCGTCCGCGGGCGCGGGCGGCGAGGGTGCCGAGGCCGGCGCGGGCGCCGGGCAGGCCAAGGCCGATGACGACGTCGTCGACGCCGAGATCGTGGACGACGAGAAGCCCAAGAAGGACGGTGCGGCGTGACGGAGGAGACCCCGGGCTTCGAGGAGAAGCCCGACGTTCCCTCCGGCGCGACCCCCGAAGATGCCGCGTCGAAGGGCGCCGAGTCCGACTCCGCAGCGGAGCCGGGCCCGGCGTCCCCGGGCGGGGACGTACAGGAAGTCGCCCTGACGGCGCAGCTGGACCAGGTCCGTACGGCGCTCAACGAGCGCACGGCAGACCTCCAGCGGCTCCAGGCCGAGTACCAGAACTACCGCCGCAGGGTGGAGCGCGACCGGGTCACGGTCAAGGAGATCGCCGTCGCGAGTCTGCTGACCGAACTGCTCCCGGTCCTGGACGACATCGGCCGGGCGCGCGACCACGAGGAACTGGTCGGCGGGTTCAAGTCGGTGGCCGAGTCGCTGGAAGCGGTCACGGTCAAGCTGGGCCTCCAGCAGTTCGGTACGGAGGGCGAGCCCTTCGATCCGACGATCCATGAGGCCCTGATGCACTCGTACGCGCCGGATGTCACGGAAACGACGTGCGTCGCGATCCTCCAGCCTGGGTACCGGTTCGGCGAGCGGACGATCAGGCCCGCCCGCGTCGCGGTGGCCGAGCCCCAGCCGGGGGCCCAGCCCAAGGGCGCGGACGAGCCCGCGGAGTCCGCCGGCGACAAGGAGAGCGGTGGCCCGGAAGAGGGCTGACGCGGCGGGCGGTGCGGTGGCAGGAGCAGGCGGAGAGGAGGGACGTCGGGAATGAGCACGAAGGACTTCGTGGAGAAGGACTACTACAAGGTTCTCGGCGTCCCCAAGGACGCCACCGAGGCCGAGATCAAGAAGGCGTACCGGAAGCTCGCCCGCGAGTTCCACCCGGACGCCAACAAGGGCGACCTCAAGGCCGAGGAGCGCTTCAAGGAGATCTCCGAGGCGAATGACGTCCTCGGGGACCCCAAGCGGCGCAAGGAGTACGACGAGGCGCGCGCCCTCTTCGGCAACGGGTTCCGGCCGGGGCCCGGTGCCGGGGGCAACGGCTCGTTCAACTTCGACCTGGGCGACCTCTTCGGCGGTCGTCCGGGCGGCGGCCCGCAGGGCGGACCCGGCGCGGGCGGCCTCGGCGGCGGTCTCGGGGACGTCTTCGGCGGGCTCTTCAACCGGGGCGGCGCCGGGACCCGTACGCAGCCGCGCCGCGGCCAGGACATCGAGTCCGAGGTGACGCTCAGCTTCACCGAGGCGGTCGACGGGGCCACGGTCCCGCTGCGGATGTCCAGCCAGGCGCCCTGCAAGGCGTGTTCGGGCACGGGCGACAAGAACGGCACGCCGCGGGTCTGCCCGACCTGTGTGGGCACGGGACAGGTCTCGCGCGGCACCGGCGGCGGCTTCTCGCTGACCGACCCCTGTGTGGACTGCAAGGGCCGTGGGCTGATCGCCCAGGACCCGTGCGAGGTCTGCAAGGGCAGCGGGCGCGCCAGGTCCTCGCGGACCATGCAGGTGCGCATCCCGGCGGGTGTCAGCGACGGGCAGCGGATCCGGCTGCGCGGCAAGGGCGCTCCGGGCGAGCGCGGCGGCCCCGGCGGAGACCTGTATGTCGTCGTCCATGTCGACGCCCATCCGGTCTTCGGCCGCAAGGGCGACAACCTCACGGTGACCGTGCCCGTCACGTTCACGGAGGCGGCGCTCGGCGGCGAGGTGAAGGTGCCGACCCTGGGCGGTCCCCCGGTCACGCTCAAGCTTCCGGCGGGGACACCCAACGGCCGTACGATGCGCGCCCGCGGCAAGGGCGCGGTGCGCAAGGACGGCACCCGCGGCGACCTGCTGGTCACCGTCGAGGTCGTCGTCCCCAAGGACCTCGACGCACCCGCGCGGGACGCGCTGGAGGCCTACCGGAAGGCGACCGCGGACGAGGACCCGCGGGCGGAGCTGTTCCAGGCGGCGAAGGGAGCATGACCTCATGGACGGGCGGCGTCGGCAGTCTTCATCGTTCACCAGGGCGTATCAGCTGACCGAGGAAACGCCGGTGTACGTCATCTCGGTGGCGGCACAGCTCTCCGGGCTGCACCCGCAGACGCTCAGGCAGTACGACCGCCTCGGCCTGGTCTCCCCGGACCGCACGGCGGGCAGGGGACGCCGCTACTCGGCCCGTGACATCGAGCTGCTCCGCCAGGTGCAGCAGCTGTCGCAGGACGAGGGCATCAATCTGGCCGGCATCAAGCGGATCATCGAGCTGGAGAACCAGGTCGCGGCGCTCCAGGCGCGGGTCGCCGAACTGTCGGCGGCGGTGGACGGCGCGGCGACGGCGATGCGCCAGCGCGAGGCGCAGGTGCATGCCTCGTACCGCCGGGACCTGGTGCCGTACCAGGACGTGCAGCAGACGAGCGCGCTGGTGGTGTGGCGGCCCAAGCGGCCGACGGACTGAGCCGACGCTTCTTTGAGGCGGATGTGAGCGGGCGGGCGCCCGGTCGGGGATTCCCGGCCGGGCGTTTCGCGTGGCCGTGGTGCCGAGCGGCCGGGGCGGGCCGGTCAGCCGAGCTTCCGCTCGTCCGCGGCGGCCTCCGAGCTCCACCACACGCCGAGCGCGAACTGGGTGTTCACGCCCACTGCTTCGTAGAGCTTGTTCAGATCGCTGTTGACGGTGCGCAGGCTGACGCCCAGCTCGGTGGCGATCTGCTTGAGGGTGCGGCCCTCGCGGAGCTTGTTGAGGATGCGGCGGGACCGGCCCGTCGTGACTGTCTCCGCCTTGCGTAAGAGCCGGCCGCCGGCCCAGGGCTCGGCGCGCTCCCACTGCTGCTCGTAGATGTGGTGCAAGAGAGCCACCATCCCGGGGTGTGTCACCTTGAAGGCGATGTCTCTGTTCGGCTCGCCCCGGTGGTCGGCGACTACGGCGAGTTTGTCGTCCACAAGGATCATGCGTTCAAAGGCCGTGGCAACGGTGCGTACTTCCGCGCCGTGCTCGCTTACCGTCGCGGCCCACTCCTGCTCCCCGGGCCGGGTACGAGCGGTGTCCGGATAGAGCGTCTGGAAGGCGACACCACGCCGCAGGACTTTGACATCGGACTCGGCTGCCTTGCGCAGAATCTCGGCCTTTCTGTCCTGTGGATGTGCCGTACGAATACGCGACCTCGCGGAATCCATCGCCTGCGAAATCGTGGAGGTGACGATATCGAGCCGGTCGAGAAACTCGATGCCGTCCACGCTCGATGACTTGGTGTTTCTCAGCTCGCGCCTCAGCTCACCGTGCAGATCGGAGAGTTGGCGCATGCGCTGGAGATGCTCGGCGATACCGGCGCGTTCCGCGGCGAGGGCGGTTTGCTCGGCGTGCGACAGGTCCGATAAACCCCACAGGTCGCAATGCGGGTTGTGCACTGCCAACCCGAGGGCGGCCAGCTCCGCGCGCCCGGGATCGGCGCTTTCGACCTGATCACCCTGGACGAGCCGGTGCAGCAGGGCGCGCGCTTCTTCCGACATGTCAAACGGTGGCATTTTTGGTGGTTTTATGTCTGTTTCTTCCACTTATTTCTCCCTGCATGATTCTGTAGTGCATGCTCGTGCAATTACATTTCGCTTGGTCCGCGAGATCCTGAAATGCAGTCTAAGGGAGGCGATGGTGACTGCCATGAATTCTCACAATGGCCGGGTGAACTTTGCGAGTCAGGACATGGGTTCGCGCATTCGGTGCAGATACGATTTCGGTGCGAGCTCCCGAACTTGGTTGGCGACCCGGAATGAAAAGAATTTGGCAGAGTCGTCCTGAAGGCATAATTGGTCAACTCAAGGGAAGACACATGAGATCTGCGCGTCTGACTGTCCTGCGTGAGCCCGGTCGCCGCATAGGCACCGTTGTGCTCGGTGCTGCCACCGTGCTCGGCGTTCTCATCGCGCCCGCCCATGCGGCAAGCTGGTCCGGCTCCCTGTCGAATGCCGGTCCAGGCTTCGAGTCCCGTCGCTGGACTGACGGTGGCGGGACCACCGGCACTACGGCCTTTCGGGTGTGAACGTCTGGGTCAGGTCGCTGACCGTTACGTACTGAGCACCCTTCCTCTTCTCCCGGGGTGCGCCGCACTGAGCGGGCGCACCCTGGCGGGAGGTTCCCCTTTCTGTTCATGAGGTATCCCCCGTGCCCTTGCACTACCAGTCCTGCACCTTCCGTTACGGCCGCAGGTCACGTCCGGTCCTCGACCGGCTCGATCTGGCGTTCTCGCCCGGCCACACCGTCCTTCTCGGCCCCAACGGCGCCGGCAAGAGCACCCTGCTCTCTCTCGGCGCCAGCGCCTCGATGCCGCGTTCGGGACACATCCGGTACGGGGAGCTCGACCCGGCCAACCGCACGCAGGCGCGGGCCTATCGGAGGAAGGTTTCCTGGCTGCCTCAGCATCCCGGGTTCCTTCCCGGGCTGACGTGCAGGGAGCATGTGGCGTATGTGGGCTGGCTCAAGGGCATGCGGGAGCGTGACGCCTGGCACGCGGCGACGGAGGCAATCGAACGAGTCGGCCTCACCGGAAAGGTCAATAGCAAAATCAAGACATTGTCCGGTGGCCAGCAACAGCGGATCGCTATCGCACAGGCGCTCGTCCATGACGCCGAATTGCTGCTTCTCGACGAGCCAACCGTCGGGCTCGACCCGCAGCAGCGGCGCCGGTTCCTCGACTTGCTGATTTCGCTGCGTGGCAGGGTCCACGTGATCGTGTCCACTCACGACATCGGCGACCTCGACGAGGCTTTCGACGAGGTTGTGGTCCTTGAATCGGGAAAACCGCGGTTCAGGGGTACGGTTGAGGCCTTCGCCGGCCACGCCGCCCCGGACAGTGCGCCGGGCCGACGCCTGGAGAGCGCCTACGCGTCGCTCTTGGAGGCGGCCGAGTGATTACCTGGGCAAATCTCCGCGCCTCGGCCGCACCCTGGCTGGTGCTGCCCATCCTGGTTTACGCGGGCCTGTACATCGGCGACGCCACCTCCACCGGACCATCGCGGTACGGGGTTCAGTCCGGTGAACTGGCCGCCCAGGCCATCGCGGTCATCGCCCCGGCAGTGGCGGGAGCCGCCGCGTGGGAAGCGGGCCGCCACCGACTGCTCGGCGCTTTGAGTGTCACCGGCCAACGAAGAGCGGTACGGCGGCTCTTGCGGGCTGCTGTCCCGGTCCTGATCCTGCTGCTCGTCCTCGTCATCGGCGCGCTCGTCGTGGCCTACCGGGCGGTGGGCGTATTGCCCGGAGGGGCCGGGTGGCTCGCTGTGGCGCACCTGATCGTGCTCTCCCTCGGTTGGCTGGTCATCGGCTGGTGCCTCGGACTCATCATGCCCAGGAGTGTCGCGGCACCCGCTGCCGGGATCGGGTGCTGGGCGTGGCTGTCCATGCCGCACGCGACGTCCAACCCCTGGGTGCGTCACCTGGGTGGCTTCATCGACGGGCTGTCGACCGTCACCGATGTGCGCACCCCTGCTGTGTATGTAGTGCCCTGGGGTGTTGTCGCCGGCCTGGCCCTCGCGTTCTGGGTTCTGGCCCGGATGCGCCGACGCGCCTGGGCGGTCGCTGTCGCCTTCGCTGTGGCGGCGGCCACCTTCACCACCGGCCGCGCCTTGGTGGTCGACTGGGGCTACCAGCGCCCGACTAGCCCCCGTAGCGTCGCCATGGCCTGTACCGGGCAAGAACCGAGAGTGTGTGTACCACCGGAGTACAAGCCGTACGCCGAACAGTTGCGACGAGACGCCCTGGCCCCGGTCAACAAGCTGAAAAATGCGGGAGTAGCTGTCCCGGAAGAACTGCGCGTCACCTCCGCGAAGGTTCCGCTCAAGCCGGGCACATGGCCGTTGTACTGGTCGCTGCCTCCGCTCGGCGGTGGCCAGGACTCCGGCCAGTACGCCGCGGACCTGGCGGAATCGGCGGTAACCGGGACAGCCACCCTTGCCGGCGTGGACGACTGCCGGCAGCCGGGCTCGCCTGCGGCCGCCTGGGCGGCCCTGGTGCTCGGAGTGGATTCACAGGCTGTGCAGGCAGGGCTGCCCCCTACGGAATGGGCGGCACTCCAAAAGATCCGCCGGCTTCCGGCTGAAGAGCAGGCGGACTGGTTCACCAGGACAGCCGTGAGTCAGAAGCGCTGCGACAAGGCCATCTCATGAACCGCTACGCCATCACTGTGCGCCACTGGTGGGTCGTTCCCGCGGCGCTGGCCCTGCTCGTCGTGGTCTGTTGGACGGTGGGGGCGAGTGAAGTCCCTGTCCCGAGCCTGATCGGTGGCATGGGCAGCGCTCAACTCGCCTATTTCAGCCCTGTCCTGATCGTCCTCGCTGTCATGTACTGCCTGGAACGCCAGTTGCGTGAAGCGGAGATCACAGCGGTCCTGTCCGTCCGCCGGTTCGATCAAGGCGCCATCGTTCTCACCGCGGTTCTCGCCCACGCGGCCGGAGTGGTGGTGGGAATGGACGTCGCCCGCAACGTCACCCTCCTTCTCGCCCTCGGGCTCGTCACGCGCCGCCTCGCCAACGAAGCCACGGCGGCAGCGGCGGGACTGATGTTCCTCATCATCAACCTCATCCTCGGCCGCGCCTACAACCCCGATGGCTACACGACCCACACGTGGTGGGCCGTTGCCCTCTACCCTGCCGGCAGCCTGACCGCGTGGCTGGTCGCGGTCGCCCTGCTCGCACTCGCACTTCCGTTGGCATTGTCAGGGACTCCGGCCTCTCGTCGATGACTACTGATCCGACCCCCAGAGGGTTCCGTCCGAGGCGAGGGCGCATGTGGGGGAGCGGAGGCAGCTGTGGACGACTACGTCGTGGCGAGGGCGCATGTGGACGACTACGTCGTGGCGATGTGCCTGGCCTTGTCGGGGGCTATGGGCGACGGGGTCAGGTTTCCTGGTCGAGGATTCCCGACTGCGCGATGAGATATCCGAGTTGGGCGCGGCTACCGCTGCCGAGGGTGGTGGCGAGTTTGGCGATGTGCGCGCGGCAGGTGCGTACGTTCATTCCGAGTCGGCGGGCGATGGCCTCGTCCACGTATCCCTCGATGAGGAGCTTGGCGATGGAGCGCTGGACGCCGGTGATGCCGACGGGAGTCGGCTCATAGGAGACCGGTTCTGTGAGAGGGGTGGCGCGGCGCCACAACTGCTCGAAGACCTGCGCGAGATAGTCGACGAGCCCCGGGTGGCGCAGTTCGAGGGCGACCTGCCGGTCGGAACGGGCCGGTATGTACGCGACCGTGCGGTCGAAGACGATCAGCCGCTCGATCAGTTCTTCCAGCGTCCGTATCTCGACCTTGCCCTCGGCCAGCCGCTCCGCGTAGGCGAGTGTGCCCTGGCTGTGCCGGACGGTGTGCTGGTACAGAGTGCGGATGCTGACGCCGCGGTCCACCACCGACCGGCCCCGCTCCAGGGCCTGGGCGAGCACGTGTGCGCTGCGTCCGCCGCCGGGTTGCACTGTGAGTACTTCGGTCCTGCACTCGGCGGTGGAGAGGTCGAGCGCGGCGTTGATCCGGCTGTCGCCTTCCAGGACCGTGATCGCATGTGTCGTGGGCGGGTCCTGGGCGCTGATGGTCATGAACGGCTCGAAAGCGTCGGTCAGTTCGATGGCGAAGTGCCGACGCTCCTGGATCTCACGCTCGATGGGGTGGAGACGCTGGGCCAATGCCGCGGAGGGCGGAACTGGGCGTAGCCAGTCAGGGTCGTCGGGATCGGGGTGCAGAAGCGGAAATTCCATGAGGCAGGGAGCCGCTGCGGCCTCGCTCCGGGCGATCCGCCCGGAGCGCAGCGCGCTGGCGTAAATCCGTCTGCCGTCGTTGCACAGCTCAGTCACAGCGTGGGGATGTGTCTGTTTTGTGTCGTTTGCTGGCAAAGCTCCACCCCCCAGGGTCCTGAACATACAGGAACATGATGCCTCGTCCCGGTGGTGTTGACGTGTCCGGGTGAGACATCGTCTAGATGGCGGGGGAGAGGAATCCATCAAGTGAGGACGAAGCCGACTATGTACAAGAGAATGCTTCGCGCGGTGGTTGTCACTGCTTTCTCTGCGGCTCTGGCCTATGGTGCGCTGGCTGTTGGGGCGGACATTGGCTGGAACACAACGCCTGCCGGAACTGTCGCCCAGGATGTGGAGTCGGGCGGCGACATCGGATGGGGCGTGGCGCCTGCCGGAACCCAGGACTCGGGTGACATCGGCTGGAACCTGACAGCCGCCGGATCCACCGCTGTGAGCCAGGAGCCCGGTGACATCGGCTGGGTGACCCCGCAGGAGACGCCAGGAGACATCGGCTGGGACATCACGTCCGCCGACACCAGCGCATGACTGTCCCGCCGGACGACCGGGTCTTCCGGCGCGAGATGGCCACGGCCTACCGGTCGGGTTGGCACTTCATCGATCTCGTCACCGCTATTCCCCACCGTGGCGACTCGTTGATGGTCACCCTCTTCGGAGAGCCGATCGTCGTCGTACGCGAGGAGGACGAGGACGTCCGTGCCTACCGTTGCCTTCGGAGGCCGCGGGGGGCTCCGCAGCCGGTCCGGTGTGCCATCCGCTACGACATGATCTTCGTCAACCTCGACCAGCGTGACCACCAGCTGGTCGGATCGAATACCACCATCGCCACCCCCCGCAGTGCCTGAGCGATTCCCCCGTCGTTGTAAATCGCTCAGGCGCTTCCCCCACACAACGGCGCCATCGTGGACCTGAAACACGATGGCGCCGTTGTGCTTTCCGCCTTCGGGCCGCCGGGCCCGCCGGGCCCCGCGGTCTTCCCGGGCCCCGAGGTCTTCCCGGCCGCCGGGGTCAGCAGCGGCCGAGCGCCCGTTCCAGGGCGATCTCGATGACGACCCGGTCCGGGTTGGGCGTCGGCGTACGGCCGTACCGCGCCGCGTAGCGGCTCACCGCGTCCGCGACCCCCTCCGGGTCCGTACGGACCGTGGCGCGGCCCTCCAGCGTCGCCCAGTGGCGCTTCTTGAACTGGCACACCGCCACCCGCGCGCCCTCCGGGCCCGCCGCCAGGATGTTGGCGACCTTCGTGCTGTTCTTGTTGCTGATGACGCGGGCGAGTCCCGCTTCCGGGTCGTACGTCACGCCCACCGGCACCACGTGCGGACTGCCGTCCGGACGCAGTGTGGTGAGGGTGCACAGGTGGTGCTCGCGCCAGAAGGCGAGAAAATCGGGGCTGGGATCGCGTACGTCATGGGCCATGCCGGAAGCGTAGGACGGTGGCGCCCCCGGGGCGGCGCGCACGTGGGCACGGACGCCGGCATGGACGCGGGCGGGTGGCGGGCGGTGCGCGGACGCCGTGCGGTGCGCGGGCGGCGGGCGGTGCGGGGGCGGCGGGCGGCGCGCGGTGCGGGCGCGGAAATCCACGCGCGGTACGGGCGCGGAAACCCCGGAGAGCGGCCCCGTTTCAGGCTTGAGTGGAATAGACTCAACTTTGCGCACGTTCCCGATGTCAGGGTCGGATGGAGGCCCGAGGTCTGTGCAGGAGAGGAGAGGGCGCACGTGGACGCCGAGCTGACCAACAAGAGCCGGGATGCGATCAATGCCGCCACCAACCGGGCCGTGGCCGCCGGGCATCCCGATCTGACCCCCGCGCATCTGCTGCTCGCGCTGCTGGAAGGCCAGGACAACGAGAACGTCACCGACCTGCTGGCCGCCGTCGAGGCGGACCAGGCCGAGGTACGGTCCGGAGCGGAGCGGCTGCTGGCCGCACAGCCCAGCGTGACCGGATCCACCGTCGCGCCCCCGCAGCCCAACCGTGAGCTGCTCGCCGCCATCAACGACGCGGCGCGCCGGGCCAAGGAGCTGGGGGACGACTACCTCTCCACCGAGCACCTGCTGATCGGCGTCGCGGCCAAGGGGGGCCAGGCCGGGGAGATGCTCGACCGGCTGGGGGCCGGCGCCGGGAGACTGCTGGACGCGTTCGAGAAGACAAGGGGAGGGCGCCGGGTGACCACACCCGACCCGGAGGGTCAGTACAAGGCCCTGGAGAAGTTCGGTACCGATTTCACCGCGGCGGCCCGCGAGGGCAAGCTCGACCCGGTCATCGGCCGGGACCAGGAGATCCGGCGTGTGGTGCAGGTGCTGTCACGCCGTACGAAGAACAATCCGGTGCTGATCGGCGAGCCGGGCGTCGGCAAGACCGCCGTCGTCGAGGGACTCGCACAGCGCATTGTCAAGGGCGACGTGCCGGAGTCCCTGAAGAACAAGCGGCTGGTTTCGCTGGACCTCGGGGCGATGGTGGCGGGCGCCAAGTACCGCGGTGAGTTCGAGGAGCGGCTCAAGACCGTCCTCTCCGAGATCAAGTCCAGCGACGGCCAGATCATCACCTTCATCGACGAACTCCACACCGTCGTGGGCGCGGGCGCTGGCGGCGACTCCGCCATGGACGCCGGGAACATGCTCAAGCCGATGCTGGCCCGCGGCGAGCTGCGGATGGTCGGCGCGACCACGCTCGACGAGTACCGCGAGCGGATCGAGAAGGACGCGGCGCTGGAGCGGCGCTTCCAGCAGGTGCTGGTCGCCGAGCCGACCGTCGAGGACACCATCGCGATCCTGCGCGGGCTCAAGGGCCGCTACGAGGCCCACCACAAGGTGCAGATCGCGGACGCGGCGCTGGTCGCCGCCGCGACGCTCTCCGACCGCTACATCACCTCGCGCTTCCTGCCCGACAAGGCTATCGACCTCGTGGACGAGGCCGCGTCCCGGCTGCGGATGGAGATCGACTCCTCGCCGGTCGAGATCGACGAGCTCCAGCGCTCCGTCGACCGCCTCCGCATGGAGGAGCTGGCGCTCAAGAACGAGTCCGACCCGGGCTCCAGGCAGCGGCTGGAGAAGCTCCGCCGCGACCTCGCCGACCGCGAGGAGGAGCTGCGCGGCCTCAACGCCCGCTGGGAGAAGGAGAAGCAGGGCCTCAACCGCGTCGGTGAGCTGAAGGAACGCCTGGACGACCTGCGCGGCCAGGCCGAGCGCGCACAGCGCGACGGCGACTTCGACACCGCCTCCAAGCTGCTGTACGGCGAGATCCCCGGCCTGGAGCGGGAGCTGGAGGAGGCGTCCGAGGCGGAGCAGGTGGCGGCCAAGGAGCCCACCGACAAGCTGGTCAAGGAGGAGGTCGGCCCGGACGACATCGCCGATGTGGTCGGCTCCTGGACCGGCATCCCGGCCGGCCGGCTGCTGGAGGGCGAGACGCAGAAGCTGCTGCGCATGGAGCAGGAGCTGGGCAAGCGGCTGATCGGCCAGACCGAGGCGGTCCGGGCCGTGTCCGACGCGGTACGCCGTACCCGCGCCGGCATCGCCGACCCCGACCGCCCCACCGGGTCCTTCCTCTTCCTCGGCCCGACCGGGGTCGGCAAGACCGAGCTGGCCAAGGCGCTCGCGGACTTCCTCTTCGACGACGAGCGCGCCATGGTCCGTATCGACATGAGCGAGTACGGCGAGAAGCACTCGGTGGCCCGGCTGGTCGGCGCGCCTCCCGGCTATGTCGGCTACGAGGAGGGCGGCCAGCTCACCGAGGCCGTGCGCAGGCGCCCGTACTCGGTGATCCTGCTGGACGAGGTGGAGAAGGCCCACCCCGAGGTCTTCGACATCCTGCTCCAGGTCCTGGACGACGGCAGGCTCACCGACGGCCAGGGGCGGACGGTGGACTTCCGCAACACCATCCTCGTCCTGACGTCGAACCTCGGCAGTCAGTTCCTGAGCGGGCAGGGCCTGACCGAGCCGCTGACCAGCGAGGAGACCAGGAAGCAGCAGGTCCTTGCGGTGGTGAGGAGCACCTTCAAGCCGGAGTTCCTGAACCGTCTCGACGATCTGGTGGTCTTCTCCGCCCTCTCGCGCGACGAACTGGCGCACATCGCCAAGCTCCAGATCGACCGCCTGGCCCGCCGCCTCGCGGAGCGTCGGCTCACCCTGGAGGTCACCCCGGCGGCGCTGGAATGGCTGGCCGACGAGGGCAACGACCCGGCCTACGGAGCGCGGCCGCTGCGCCGCCTGGTGCAGACGGCGATCGGTGACCGGCTCGCGAAGGAGATCCTCGCGGGCGAGGTCACGGACGGCGACACGGTCCGGGTGGACCGGTTCGAGGACGGCCTGATCGTGGGCGCGGCGACGACGGATTCCCCCGAGCCGGCGGCGTCCCCTGAACCGGCGGCGTCCCCTGAACCGGTGGCCTCTCCCGAACCGACGGAGCCGGCGGAGCCCGGGGCACGGACGGAGTCCGGCAAGACGCTGTGAGTGTGCGGGGTCCCGGGGGCCGGTACGCGCGCGGGCGTGCGTACCGGCCCCTTTGTGTGCCGGATCGGCGGGCCGGGGTTGCCAGGGCCTCCCTGCTATGGGGGAGGATGGAAGGAACCGTACGAAGGGAAATACACGGTGAGCATCGACCCGTCCTCGATTCCGAATTTCGGGGGACAGCCCCAACCGCAGGGTGCAGGACCGGCGGGCCCCGTCGTCCCCGACCAGGACCTGGTCAAGCAGCTCCTCGAACAGATGGAGCTGAAGTACGTCGTCGACGACGAGGGTGACCTCGCGGCGCCGTGGGAGGAATTCCGTACGTACTTCATGTTCCGCGGCGAGGACGACCAGCAGGTCTTCTCGGTGCGGACGTTCTACGACCGGCCGCACCCGATCACGGACAAGGCGAAGGTCCTCGACGCGATCGACGACTGGAACCGCCGCACGCTGTGGCCCAAGGTCTACACCCACATCCACGAGGAGGGTGACGGTCCGCCCACCGTCCGGCTCATCGGCGAGGCCCAGATGCTGATCGGCATGGGGGTCAGCCTGGAGCACTTCGTGTCGTCCACGGTCAGCTGGGTGCGCGCGTCGATCGAGTTCGACAAGTGGCTCGTCGAGCAGTTCGGCCTGGAGCCGGGCGACGAGAAGCCCGAGGACGCCTGAGTCCGCGGACCGCGCCGAACGACAGCCCGGCCGGCGCCGCGATCGTTTGTGACCGCGGCCCCGGGCCGGGCTCCCGTGTGCCGCGGGCGCGGGTGCTACCGCCCGCGCAGCCGTGACACGGCCTCCTCCAGGACGTCGGTCCGCTTGCAGAAGGCGAACCGTACGAACGGCGCGCCCTGCTCCCGGTGGTCGTAGAAGACGGCGTTGGGTACGGCGACCACGCCGCACCGCTCCGGCAGGGCGCGGCAGAACGCGAAGCCGTCGCTCTCCCCGAGCGGCCGGATGTCGGTCGTCACGAAGTAGGTGCCGGCCGGGCGGTAGACCTCGAAACCGGCCGCCGCCAGGCCCGCCGAGAGCAGATCGCGCTTGGCGCGCAGATCGGCGCGCAGCCCTTCGAAGTAGCTCTCGGGCAGGCGCAGGGCCTCGGCGATCGCGTACTGGAACGGGCCCGACGCCACGTACGTCAGGAACTGCTTGGCGGAGCGCACCGCCGTCACCAGCTCCGGCGCGCCCGTCGCCCAGCCCACCTTCCAGCCGGTGAACGAGAAGGTCTTGCCCGCCGAGCCGATCGTCAGGGTCCGCTCGCGCATGCCGGGGAACGAGGCGATCGGGATGTGCTCGCCCTCGAAGACCAGGTGTTCGTACACCTCGTCGGTGACGACCAGCAGATCGCGTGCGACGGCGAGTTCCGCGACGGCGGCCAGTTCCTCGCGGCTGAGGACCGTGCCGGTGGGGTTGTGGGGGGTGTTGAGGAGGATGAGGCGGGTGCGGTCGGTGACGGCGTCCCGCAGCTCGTCCAGGTCCAGGTGGTAGGCGCCGTCCCGGGGGCGCAGCGTGACCGGGACGCGGGTGCCGCCCGCCATGCCGATACAGGCGGCGTACGAGTCGTAGTACGGCTCCAGCGCGATCACCTCGTCACCCGGCCCGACCAGGGCGAGCAGCGCGGCGGCGATCGCCTCGGTGGCGCCCGCCGTGACCAGGACCCCGGTGTCCGGGTCGTGGGCCAGCCCGTAGCGTTTCAGCTGGTGTTCGGCGATCGCGGTGCGCAGTTCCGGGATGCCGGGACCCGGCGGGTACTGGTTGCCCTTGCCCTCGCGCAGCGCCCGTACCGCCGCTTCCCTGACCTCCTCGGGGCCGTCGGTGTCGGGGAAACCCTGGCCGAGGTTGATCGCGCCGGTGCGTACGGCCAGCGCCGACATCTCCGCGAAGATCGTGGTGCCGCCGAGCCATTCTTTGGTCATGGCCGCCATCCTGTGCCGAACCTCTGGAGTTGCTCAAGTCGGCTTTGGGCGCGGGGCACCGGGGGGACATCCACGTCACGCAACAAGTTCACGCGGATGCCAGTCAGTACGGAGCGGGCCGCGCGCGGGCGCGGGGGCTTCGTTCACGGGGGAACAGAAGGACGGTGAGGACGATGCTGGGCGTAGGAGTCGTGGTCGTACTGGTCGCGGTCGCGTTCGTCGGGGTCGTGGCGAGTGTGAGCAGCAGCGCGGACAAGCGCAGGAAGCCGCGTCTGAAGGCGAGGAGCCGCGCGTCGGCCCCCTCGCTGCGGAAGGGCGCCAAGCGCCGGTCCCGGAACAGCTGGTGGGACAGCGGCAGCAGCAGTGGTTCGGACGGTGGCGGTGGTTCCGACGGTGGCGGTGGTTCGTCATGCGGCGGGGGGAGTTCGTCGTGCGGCGGTGGTTCGTCGTGCGGTGGTGGCGGGGGTTGTGGCGGAGGAGGCAGCTGACACGGGGCAGCTGATCCACTGTCAGGATGGTGCCCGGCGGGGAACGAACTCCCGCCGGGCATCTCCGTGTTGAGTGAACTGACCGTTCGGGCGGGCTCTCCGCCCGTTTTCGGTTGAACAGTTGAACCCTTGGGCCCCCGAGGGGATGGAAACCCCTTCAAGTTGGGTAAAAACACTGTGAGCGTCGCGTACTTCGTGATTCCCTCGCTGTTGAGAGCTTCCAGCCCTCGGGCCTGATACGGAACCGAGCAGGCGATCTCCCCCCACAAGCCACTCGCTCATCGTCCGGGACATCCCCGGTTCACCCGTCAAGCGTGTTTGCGGAGCCGACCCATGCTCACCACCCTCAATACCGCCTACACCGACACCCGCGCCGCTGATCTGGCCTGGGCGTTGGGCCGGGAGCCGGTCCCCGCCCTGGCCGTCCTCGACCTCGATCTCGCGGGCGCCGCGCTCCAGCTGAGGCTGCTCGGCGCCTCTCACCAGGTGATTCTGGAGGAGGAGCGGGGCACCTGCTCCGAGACCGTCGCCTGCATCCCGGGCAGTAGCACACCGCTGCCGCTCGGTGTCTCCAAACGGCTCGGGGACTGGGAGTACGAATTCGCCGCGCGCGTCGAGACGCTCTCCCAGGGCTCGTTCGCCGGGCGCGCGCAGGAGCTGCTCGCACTGGTCGCCGACCATCCGAACGGATTGGCGGGGACGTTCCCCGGTGCCCCGAACGCCTTCACCGCGATGCTGGCGCAGCGCGACGGCGGCCAGGTCCGCTGGCGTACGTGGCATGCGTATCCACAGGAAGGCCGCCTGGTCGTCACTCGGACGCGGGTAGGGGTCCGTATGCCTGCGGTGCTGTAGATGCACCCGTGTGGGTGACAAACCGCAATGAATTCGTGACGTAGCGTTACGAACATGATCGAGCAGTCCGTGTCCTCGCCGCCACGAGGTGGCGCGCGGCTTCCCGTGCGCGCGGACGCGGGGCGTTATCTGATCCTCTCCGTGGTCTTCGTCTGCGCCGCGTGCGGGCTGGTGTACGAGCTGGAGCTGGTCGCGCTCGCCTCGTACCTGATCGGGGACTCCGTCACGCAGGCCTCGGTCGTCCTCTCGGTGATGGTCTTCGCGATGGGCGTCGGCTCGCTGCTCGCCAAGCGGCTGCGCTGCCGCGCCGCGTTCGGATTCGGCCTGCTGGAAGCGGCGTTGGCGCTGCTGGGAGGTTGCTCCGCGCTGGTGCTGTACGCGAGCTTCATATGGCTGGGGGAGTCCCGCTACGCACTCGTCGGCTTCTCGCTGGCCACCGGCGTCCTCATCGGCGCCGAGATCCCGCTGCTGATGTCGCTCATCCAGCGGTTCTCCCGGCAGGACGCGGAGGGGACGGTCGCGGATCTCTTCGCGGCCGACTATGTGGGCGCGCTCGTCGGCGGGCTGGCCTTCCCGTTCCTGCTGCTGCCCTGGCTGGGACAGCTGACGGGCGCGCTGCTGACGGGCGCGGTGAACGCGGTGGCGGGGGGCGGGCTGGTGCTCTGGCTCTTCCGGCGCGATCTGACGTCGCGCTCACGCTGGGTGCTGGTGATCGTCAACGCACTGGTGCTGGCCCTCCTCGCCACGGCGGCCGTCCTGGTGGACGACTTCGAACGGGCCGCGCGGCGGGCGGTCTATGGCGAGCAGGTGCGGGTCGCCATCCATACCGACGTCCAGGACGTCGTCATCACGGGAGGAGGGAGCGGGCCGCTGGAGCTGTATCTCGACGGGCGGCTGCGGGTCAGCGCGCGCGACGAGTTCCGCTACCACGAGGCGCTGGTCCATCCCGCGATGCGCGGGCCGCACGCGCGCGTGCTGATCCTGGGCGGGGGCGACGGGCTGGCCGCGCGTGAGGTCCTGCGGTACGGGGACGTCCGCGAGGTCACGGTGGTCGAGCTGGACCCGGGCGTCGTCCGGCTGGCCCGCACGGATCCCGCGCTGCGGGAACTGAACCGGGAGGCGTACGGGGACGGGCGGGTGCGGACGGTGTACGCGGACGCGTTCACATGGCTGCGGAGCGTGGACGCCCGAGGCGTCTGGGGCGGGCGGTACGACGTGGTCATCTCGGATCTGCCGAATCCCGGGGTCACGGCGAGCACCAAGCTGTACTCCGAGGAGTTCTACGGCCTCGCCACGCGCGTGCTGGCGGACGGCGGGCGGCTGGCGGTGCACGCGGGGTCACCGGCGACGCAGCGGCACACGTACTGGACGGTGGACGCGACGCTGCGGGCGGCCGGGTTCAGGACCACGCCGTACCACGCGACGGGGTGGCCGTCGGGCTTCGCGGCGGGCCCCGACCGGGTCAAGGACGGCGCGCCCGCCGTGAGCGACTGGGGGTTCGACCTGGCGGAGGTGGGCGCGAGTCCGAGGCTGGGTCTGGCGCGGGACGCGCCGCGGCTGCGGTCGCTGGAGGGGGCGGCGCTGGCGGCGGGGGCGAGGGGGATGGAGCGGACGAGAGTGCGGGGGCTGCCGCCGTCGACGCTGGTGCATCCGCGGTACGGGGGGTGACGGGCGCCTCCCGGCGCTGCGCCTGCGGCGGGGGTGCGGTTGTCGTGGGGGGGCCGGGGTCCGGGGGCTCCGGCCCCGCCAAAACCCAGCCGTACCCACGCCGCTGCCGGACGGCGCACCGCGCAACCCGGCGACAACGCGCACACGGAAACCGGCCCCCGCCGAGGCGCACCCCTACTCACGCCCCCCGCCGGAAGGCGAGGCGCACCGCCGGGAGGCGAACGGGGCTACGCTCGGGGGTTATGGAGCATGAGGTGTTCGTTCCGGTGGCGGCGGAGGCTCTTCGGCAGGCGCTCGCGGACCCCGTCCGTGTCGCCCGTTGTGTGCCCGGACTTCAGCACGACGCGGAGGAGTCGGCAGGGCCGCTCTCCGGCCGGATGAAGGTGCGGATCGGCGGCCACACGATCACCTACCGCGGCACGCTCACGCTCGCCGAGCGGGACGGTGTCTTCGAGATGGAGGGCGAGGGCGTGGAGGTCCGCGGTACGGGCTCCGCCAAGTTGACGCTCACCGTGCGGCTGATGGAGACGCCGGACGGTACGACGCTCGCGTTCACCGGCGGCTCGCGTTCGGAGGGGCGGCTCGCGGAGGTGCCCGCCGAGACGACGACCGCCGCGGCGCGTCGGCTGCTGGACCGTTTCGTCGCGCGGCTGGGGGAGGAGACGGAGCCCCCGGAGGACATCCTGTCCGTGGCGGAGGTACTGCCGGAGTTCGGCCCCGAGCCGCCGCCGCTCGCGCTCGGCGGGGAGACCGTCTCCGGTGAGGGGGACTTCATCATTCCGGATGAGCCGCCGGCCGAGGCCGCGCATGCCCGGCGCACCATGATCGGGCGCAGCGCGGAGGAAGTGGATCACGCGCCGCCGCGGGGGCGTTACGCGCCCGTGCCCGCGCCCGACGCCGGTGGCGCGCGGGCCACGCTGCGCTGGGTCGCGCCCGCCGCCGCGCTCGCGCTCGCCTCCGCCGTGGTGGTCGGACGGGCACTGCGCCGGCGCAAGTAGTGTCGTGGTGTGAGTAGCAGCGAAGAGAGCATCCGACTGGCGGCGGGCGACGCCGAGTTGACCATCACTCCGGCCAACGGCTGCCGGATCAGCAGTCTGCGCATCGGCGGGACCGAACTGCTGCGCCAGGGCGAGCGGTACGGCTGCTTCCCGATGGTGCCGTGGTGCGGGCGGATCGAGAACGGCCAGTTCCGCAACGGCGGGGTCGTCCATCAGATGCCGCTCAACTCCCCGCCGCACGCGATCCATGGCACCGGCCGGGACACGGCCTGGCGTACGGCGCGGGCGGACGGGAGCGAGGCGGTGTTCACGTACGACCTCGTGGACCCCTGGCCGTACAGCGGCCGGGTCACCCAGACCTTCGAGCTGACCGAGGACTCGCTGACGCTCGGGCTCGGGGTGGAGACGTACGACACATCCTTCCCGGCGCAGGCCGGCTGGCACCCGTGGTTTCTGCGCAATCTGGGGCAGAGCGACGCGCGTGTCGACTTCGACCCGGCCTGGCAGGAGGAGCGCGGGGCCGACCATCTGCCCACCGGCCGCCGGATCACCCCGCGCCCGGGGCCGTGGGACGACTGCTTCGGCATGCCCGACGGCGTCGATGTGACCCTGACCTGGCCCGAGCAGCTGGAGCTGAAGATCACGAGCCGCGCCGAGTGGGTCGTCGTCTACGACGAGCAGGCGGAGGCGGTCTGTGTGGAGCCGCAGTCGGGCCCGCCGAACGGGCTCAATACGGCGCCCCGGCTGGTCACCCCCGTGGAGCCGCTGGAGATCGCGGCCACCTGGCGCTGGCAGCGGCTCTGAGGAGACCACTTAAGCTCATGGCCATGACTGACGTACGGGCTGAGCTGCTGCAACTGATCAAGGACAAGGCCGTGGTCCACGGCAAGGTGACCCTCTCCTCGGGGCTTGAGGCCGACTGGTACATCGACCTGCGCCGGATCACGCTGGACGGTCATGCCGCACCGCTGGTCGGTCAGGTCATGCTCGACGCCACCGCCGATCTGGACTTCGACTGCGTCGGCGGGCTGACGCTGGGCGCCGACCCGGTGGCGACATCGATGCTGCACGCCGCCGCCGCCCGCGGGCAGCGGCTCGACGCGTTCGTCGTCCGCAAGGCGCAGAAGGCGCACGGCCTCCAGCGCCGGATCGAGGGCACGGAGGTCAAGGGGCGCCGCTGTCTGGTGGTCGAGGACACCTCGACCACGGGCGGCTCGCCGCTGACGGCGGTCGAGGCGGTACGCGAGGCCGGTGGCGAGGTCGTCGCGGTCGCGGTGATCGTGGAGCGGGGGGCCGCTCCGGCGATCGCGGAGGCAGGGCTTCCGTACCTCAATGTCTACGCACTGGATGAACTCGGCCTCGGCTGAGCTGCGTTTTCGTCCGAGTCCCGGCCGTTTCACGTGAAACAGCCGGGACTCGGGTGGAGTCCGTACAGGAGTCTGGAAAGATGGGGGTGACGATGACGTCGCCCCCAGGTCAGGGACAAGCACCTCTCACCCGCACATCACAAGGAGCGGCCCGATGCCCATCGCAACCCCCGAGGTCTACGCCGAGATGCTCGATCGGGCGAAGGCAGGCAAGTTCGCCTACCCGGCCATCAATGTGACCTCGTCCCAGACCCTGCACGCCGCACTGCGTGGCTTCGCGGAGGCCGAGAGCGACGGCATCATCCAGATGTCCACCGGTGGTGCGGAGTTCCTGGGCGGCCAGTACAACAAGGACATGGTGACCGGCGCGGTCGCCCTCGCCGAGTTCGCGCATATCGTCGCCGCGAAGTACGACATCACCGTCGCGCTGCACACGGACCACTGTCCCAAGGACAAGCTCGACGGCTATGTCCGTCCGCTGCTCGACATCTCCGCCGAGCGCGTCGCCGCC
Source organism: Streptomyces sp. NPDC039430 (assembly GCF_055639435.1). Lineage (NCBI taxonomy): Bacteria > Bacillati > Actinomycetota > Actinomycetes > Kitasatosporales > Streptomycetaceae > Streptomyces > Streptomyces sp. NPDC039430. The sequence continues at coordinate 241,958 of NZ_JBVKAK010000005.1, forward strand.
GGCCGTAACCCGCTCTTCCAGTCGCACATGTGGGATGGCTCCGCCGAGACCCTCGCCGACAACCTGGCCATCGGCGAGGAACTGCTCGCCAAGGCCGCCGCCGCCAAGATCATCCTTGAGGTCGAGATCACCCCGACCGGCGGCGAGGAGGACGGCGTCAGCCACGAGATCAACGACGAGCTGTACACCACGGTCGAGGACGCGCTGCGCACCGCCGAGGCCCTCGGTCTCGGTGAGAAGGGCCGCTACCTGCTGGCCGCGTCCTTCGGCAATGTCCACGGCGTCTACAAGCCGGGCAATGTCGTGCTCCGCCCCGAGCTGCTCAAGGACCTCCAGGACGGCGTGGCCGCGAAGTACGGCAGGGCCGCCGGCAGCCAGCCCTTCGACTTCGTCTTCCACGGCGGTTCCGGCTCCACGGCCGAGGAGATCGCCACCGCGCTGGAGAACGGCGTCGTGAAGATGAACCTCGACACCGACACCCAGTACGCCTTCACGCGGCCCGTCGCGGACCACATGCTGAAGAACTACGACGGCGTGCTGAAGGTCGACGGCGAGGTCGGTTCCAAGAAGACCTACGACCCGCGGACCTGGGGCAAGCTCGCCGAGGCCGGCATGGCCAAGCGCGTCACCGAGGCGTGCGGCGCGCTGCGTTCCACGGGCACCAAGCTGAAGTAACGCGCGGGAGCGGTATCCCGCGTACGGCGGACGCATACGACGGACGCATACAGCGGACTCGTACGGTGACTCGTACGGCGGACTCGTACGGCGGGCCCGGCACCGGTCATGGTGCCGGGCCCTTGCCATACCGTTCGCCGGGTCGCCACCCGGCTTCCGGGCGAGGATGATCCCCGTATGGACATCAGGCTGTCCTCCGCCAAAGGACGTTGGGTCATTCTGACGACGGTGCTCGGCTCCACCATGGCCTTGCTGGACTCGACCGTGGTCAATGTCGCGCTGCCGCACATCGGGGACTCGCTCAACGCGGATCTGGCGGACCTCCAGTGGACCGTCAACGCGTACATGCTCACGCTGGCCGGGCTGATCCTGCTGGGCGGGTCGCTCGGCGACCGGTACGGCCGGCGGCGGATCTTCGTGATCGGGATCATCTGGTTCGCGTGCGGCTCGCTGCTCTGCGGGATCGCGCCGAACGCCCTTGTGCTGATCGCCGCCCGCGCCCTCCAGGGTGTGGGCGGGGCGCTGCTCGTACCGGGCTCGCTCGCGATCATCCAGTCGAGCTTCCATCCGGACGACCGCGCGCGGGCCGTCGGGGTGTGGTCGGGGCTCGGCGGGGTCGGTGCGGCGATCGGTCCGTTTCTCGGCGGCTGGCTGGTCGACGGTCCCGGCTGGCGCTGGGTGTTCCTGATCAATGTGCCGCTGGCCGCGCTGTGCGTGCCGGTGGCGCTGCGCCACGTACCGGAGACCCGGGATCCGGCCCACCATGGCCGGTTCGACGTGCTGGGCGCGTTCCTCGGCGCGGCGGCGCTGGCGCTGACCACCTACGCGCTGATCGGCAAGGACGTCTGGTCGGGGGTGGCGGGGGTGCTGGTCGCGGTGGTCTTCGTACTGGTCGAGCGGCGCAGGCCGGACCCGATGCTGCCGCTGTCGATCTTCGCGTCCCGCCAGTTCACCTCGGTGAATCTGGTGACGCTCTGCGTGTACGCGGCGTTCGGGGGTTTCTTCTTCCTGGCCGCCCTCCAGCTCCAGGTGGTCGTCGGGTACTCGGCGCTGGGCGCGGGGGCGGCCCTGCTGCCGACGACCGTGCTGATGCTGCTGCTCTCCGCGCGCTCCGGCGCGCTGGCGGAGCGGATCGGCCCGCGGATCCCGCTCACCGTGGGGCCGCTGCTGTGCGCGGCGGGGCTGCTGCTGATGCTGCGGGTCGGCCCGGGTGCCTCGTATCTCGCGGATGTGCTGCCCGCGCTGGTGGTGATGGGGATGGGGATGGTGACGCTGGTCGCGCCGCTGACGGCGACGGTGCTGGCCTCCGTGGACAACACGCGTGCGGGTCTGGCCAGCGGCATCAACAACGCGGCGGCCCGCGCGGCGGGCCTGCTCGCGGTCGCCGCGCTGCCGCTGCTGACGGGCACGGGCCCGGAGGCGTACCGCTCGGCGACGGCGTTCGACGCCACCTTCCGCCGTGCGATGCCGATCTGCGCGGGCGTGCTGGTGGTGGGCGCGCTGATCGCGTGGGCGACGGTGCGTACGCCGAAGACGGCGGCGGACGGCCGGACCGAGCCCGAGTGCCGGGTGAACTGCGGGCTGTCGGCACCGCCTCTGGAACAGCTGGCGGGGGAGAGCGGGGCCGCCGGAAGCGGGGGCGGGGCGGCCGGAGGCGGCGGCCGGCCAGGCGGAGGGCCGGGTGGCGGTGCGGGCGGAGGACCGGGCGGAGGACCGGGTGGCGGGCCGGGTGGCGGTGGCGGACTCGGCGGTGGATCCGGCGGTGGATCCGGTGGCGGATCCGGCGGTGGATCCGGTGGCGGTTCGAGCGGGGGTTCGGGCGGAGCCGGGGACGCGGGGTCCACCGGGCCGGAGCAAGGCAGACTGTAGGTATGGCCATCCATGAAAACCTCCTGGGGGGACCGCCCCCCACTCAGCTGCCCGATGATCCCGAGCCGCGTGAGCTGCTCGCGAACGGCACGCCGCCCGCCGACGTCGCCGCGAAATATCCGACATCCTCGCTGGCCTGGGCACAGCTCGCCGACGGCGCGTTCGAGGAGGGCCGCGTCGTCGAGTCGTACGCGTACGCCAGGACCGGTTACCACCGCGGGCTCGACTCCCTGAGGCGCAGCGGATGGAAGGGGCACGGTCCGGTGCCGTGGGAGCACGAGCCGAACCGTGGCTTCCTGCGCGCCCTGCACGCGCTCGCCCGCGCCGCGCAGGCGATCGGGGAACAGGACGAGTACGAGCGCTGCGCGACGTTCCTGCGCGACTCCTCGCCGCTCGCCGCCGACACCCTCGGCTGAGCGGCGCGCCGCACCTGTCCTCTCGCGGCCGTCAACGACTCACACGGTCGGCAGCGGCCGACGACGGCCGTCAACGACTGACCACGGTCGACAGCGGCTGCTGACCACGGCTTCTGACACGGCCGACGGGGGCTGATCGCGGCTGATCGCCGCCGGTCGTCCCCAAAAACGGAACCCATCGAAGGCCCCGCCCGTCATCAAGGGCGCGGGCCTTCGATCTTGCTCGATCGCGCGCGCCGCAGATCATCAGCCCGCCCCGGCACAGAGGCCCCCACCCGCGCCTCCCCCCACGCCGGTCGCACCAGGGGAGACCTCCGTTTTGGGAAAGCGTGCTGCCGCCCGCCGAATAGGCCGCCGCGGTCGTGACCGTGTCCGTGCCCGCGTGCGCGGGAGGCGCCGCGGTCGCGGCCGTCCGCTCGCCCGGCTGGTCCTCGCGGGGCTGGGCCTGGTCGCCGTACTCGTCGGCGCGGGCGCCGCCCTCGCTTCCTGGCGGGGCGGCGATACGGGGGACGGCGCGGCCACCACGACCGCCGACGTGATCACCGCGTCCCCCGTCGCGCCGTCCCCGAAGCCCCCGCCCCCGACGCCCAGCACGTCCGGTAAACCCAGCAAGCCCGCCGCGGAGCGATCCCCGAAGGCGTCGCCCCGTGTCCCCGCCTCGGGCCCCGGCACCTTCACCACCGCGCAGGCGCACGGCGACCCGGTCGGCGACGGGCCACTGCGCCGCTACCGCGTCCAGGTCGAGGACGGGGTCGACATCTCCGCGAAGGACGCGGCGGCCGAGATCGAGCGGATACTCGCCCATCCGCGCGGCTGGGCCGCGCACGGCCGGGGCTCCTTCCAGCTCGTCTCCGCGAACGCCGATTTCGTCATCCGTATCGCCACCCCGGCCACCGCCGACAAGCTCTGCGGCGCCCAGGGACTGGACACCCACGGCGAGCTGAACTGCGAGACCGTGGACGGCGTCGTGGTCAATCTGCGGCGCTGGGTCCTGGGGTCCCCGACGTTCGACGGCCCGGCCGCCGACTACCGGCATCTGGTCATCAACCACGAGGTCGGCCATGAGATCGGGCTGCGCACGCATCTGGGCTGTTCGGGCCCCGGCCGGCCGGCCCCGGTGATGATGCAGCAGATCAAGGGCCTGGACGGCTGCGAGTCCAATGCCTGGCCGTACAGCGAGGACGGGAAGTACATCACAGGCCCCGAACTCTGACCCCGGATTATGATGCCGGGAGGGGACCGGGGCTCCGTAACCAACACGGAAGGGGCGGACCGCTACCCGGCAGCACATATCGAGGAGACAGAGATGTCGCACGCCCCCGATGTCCCCGAAGCCGGTTCGGAAGCCCCGAACCTCGACTTCGCCGGGACCACCCCGTACGAGGACTACGTCCAGGCGGACGTCCTCACCCATTTGCAGCACCCGCGCTCCGACGACCCCGGCGAGATGGTCTTCCTCGTCACCACCCAGGTCATGGAGCTGTGGTTCACCGTCCTCGTCCACGAGTGGGAGACCGCGTCCCGCGCGCTGCGCGAGGACCGGATCCCGGTCGCGATCGACGCGCTCAAGCGGTCCGTACACGAGCTGGAGGCGCTCAACGCCTCCTGGAAGCCGCTGGGCCGGCTGACGCCCGCGCAGTTCAACTCGTACCGCGGCGCGCTCGGCGAGGGTTCCGGCTTCCAGTCGGCGATGTACCGGCGCATGGAGTTCCTGCTCGGCGACAAGTCCTCGTCGATGCTCGTCCCGCACCGGGGCGCGCCGCGCGTCCACGCCGAGCTGGAGAAGGCGCTCCAGGAGCCCAGCCTGTACGACGAGGCCCTGCGGCTGCTCGCCAGGCGCGGACTGCCGGTGCCCGCGGAGGTGCTCGACCGCGATCTCACGCGGCGGCACGAGCCGTCGCCGGCGGTCGAGGAGATCTGGGCCGGGATCTACGGCGAGCCCGATCAGCACACCGAACTCGTCCGGCTCGGAGAGGCGTTGACGGACGTCGGCGAGCTGGTGTGGCGATGGCGCAACGACCATCTGGTGGCGACCCGGCGGGCGATGGGCTCCAAGACCGGTACGGGCGGATCCGCGGGCGTGGCCTGGCTGGAGAAGCGGGCCGCGAAGAACGTGTTCCCCGAGCTGTGGACGGCGCGCAGCCATGTCTGAGGCACACGAGACCGCCGCGACCCCGCGCGAACACCACACGTCCCAGGACAAGTCCCTCGCCGTACAGGCCGCGATGCTCGACGCGGCCGACGAACTGGCCGGACTGCGCGAGCTGTTCACCCTCCACGACGACTCCGTCTATCTCGACGGGAACTCCCTGGGCGCGCTGCCCCGCCATGTCCCCGAGCGCGTCCAGGACGTGATCACCCGTCAGTGGGGCGAGCTGCGCATCCGCTCCTGGACGGAGAGCGGCTGGTGGACCGCGCCCGAGCGGATCGGCGACCGCATCGCCCCGCTCGTGGGCACCGGACCGGGCCGGATCGTGGTCGGCGACTCCACCAGCGTCAATGTCTTCAAGGCCGTGGTGGGCGCGGTACGTCTCCTGGACCCGGCGGAACCGGCCAGGGACGAGATCCTCGTCGACGCCACGACCTTCCCCACGGACGGGTACATCGCGCGGTCGGCGGCCCGGATGACCGGCCTGCCGATCGTCCCCGTCGACCCGGAGAACCTGCTCGGCGCGCTCGGGCCGCGTACCGCCGTCGTGCTCGTCAACCACGCCGACTTCCGGACGGGCCGGCTGCACGACCTCCCCGGGATCACCGCCGCCGCGCACGAGGCCGGGGCGCTCGCCGTCTGGGACCTCTGCCACAGCGCGGGCGCCCTGCCGGTGGAGCTGGACGCGCACGGCGTGGACCTCGCGGTCGGCTGCACGTACAAGTACCTGAACGGCGGGCCCGGTTCGCCCGCCTTCCTCTACGTCGCCGAGCGCCACCAGGCCCGCTTCGACTCCCCGCTGCCCGGCTGGAACTCGCACACCGACCCGTTCGCGATGTCCGCGGACTTCGCGGCGGCGGAGGGCGCGGTACGGGGCCGGGTCGGCACGCCCGACATCCTCTCCATGCTCGCCCTGGAGGCGGCCCTCGACGTCTGGGAGGGGGTGAGCCTGGCGGCGGTACGGGAGAAGAGCCTCGCGCTCACGGACTTCTTCCTGGAGTGCGTGGAGGCGTACGCGCCGCCGGACCGGGTCCGTTCGCTCACCCCCGCCGCGCACGCCGAGCGCGGCAGCCAGATCGCGCTGCGCTGCGCCGAGGCGCCCGCCGTCATGGCGGAGCTGATCGCCCGGGGGATCGTCGGGGATCTGCGCAGGCCGGACGTGCTGCGCTTCGGATTCACCCCGCTCTATACGCGTTTCGCCGACGCGGAACGGGCGGCGAGGGTCCTCGGTGAGGTCCTGACGGAGGTGCCGGCCGAGAGCTAGTCCTCGGCCGGACACCACACCCGGGTCGCGGCGACCCGGCGGTCGCCCGCGCGGCCGCCGGGGATCGGGGTGATCGGGCCCGCGCGGGGCTGATAGCGTCCCGGCTGATCAGGTCAATTCGGCCCCCGTACCGAAAGGTTGGAGCAAGATGCCGGACCCCGCCGCGCACGATGCCCTTGCTCGTGACGCCGCAGAGACCGAATCGGTCTTCTCCCATCCGGTCGTCCGGCCCGATGCCACCGCCGCGTACGGCGAGCACCCTGATCAGGTGATCGACTTCTACGCTCCCCGCGGCGACCAGGAGCGGGTGCCGCTCGTCGTCGTCCTGCACGGCGGCGCCTGGCGCGCGGCGTACGACCGTGCGCATCTGACCCCTTTCGCGGACTTCCTGGCCCGGCGCGGCTTCGCCGTCGCCAATGTCGAGTACCGGCGCGGTCCCGGGCTCCCGCAGCAGGGCGGCGGGCCGCCGGCGGCGGGCCGCTGGCCCGAGACGTTCGACGATGTGGCCGCGGCGATGGACGCGCTGCCCGCGCTGGCCGCCGACGCGCTGCCGCAGGCCGACGCGCGCCGGACCGTACTGACCGGCCACTCCGCGGGCGGCCATCTCGCGCTGTGGGCCGCGGCCCGGCATGTGCTGCCGGTGGGCTCGCCGTGGCGGCTGCCGGAGCCCCCGCCGCTGCGCGGGGTCGTCGCGCTGGCGCCGATCGCGGATCTCGTACGCGCCGTGGAGCTGGATGTGTGCGGCGGGGCCATCGTCCAACTGCTCGGCGGCGAAGAGGACTTCAAGCGGCACAGGGAGAGCGCGGACCCGGCGGTGCTGCTGCCGACGGGGATCGCGACGGCGGTGGTGCAGGGCCGTACGGACGTCACCGTGCCGTACACGGTCTCCGAGGCGTTCGTGGACGCGGCCGGGCGGGCGGGCGAGATGGTGGGGCTGACGCTGCTGGAGGACGTCGGCCACTTCCCGCTGATCGATCCGGCGGCGGACGCGTGCGCGGTGGTGGCGGAGGAGATCGCCCAGCTCGCCTGGTGAGGCTGTGCGTCTCCCGTGCGGGTGTCTTCCGTGCGGGTGTCTTCCGTACGCCGGAAGGACTCAGGAGGCCGGGGAGGCCCGGGAGACACCGGGGCCCGGGAGACACCCGGACCTCGGAGATCCCGGACCCAGGAGGCCCCGGAGACGCGGACAGAAACCGACCGCGAGTCTTCCTACGGTCTCCCCATGACCAAGAACACCAGCCAGACCGTGCTCGTGACCGGCGCCACCGGAACCGTCGGCCGCCAGGTCGTCGCCGAACTCCTCCGCCGCGGCCACACCGTCCGCGCGCTCACCCGTGACCCCGAGAAGGCGAGGACCGGCCTTCTCCCCGACTTCCCGTCGGGCGTCTCCGGCGTGGACGTCGTACAGGGAGACCTCACCGACCCCGCGAGCCTCGCCCCCGCCCTCGACGGTGTCACCGGGCTGCATCTGATCACCTTCGGCGGGGCGCTGTTCGCGCCGCTGGAGACCGGGCCCGAGATCGTGGAGCTGGCGCGGAAGGCGGGCGTACGGCGGGTGACCGTCCTCTTCGGCGGCGAGGAGACGCCGCTCCAGCGGGCCGTCGAGGCGAGCGGACTGGACTGGACAGTGCTCCAGCCCGTCGAGTTCATGTCCAACGCGCTGGAGTGGGCCGAGGCGATCCGTACGGAGGACACCGTGCGCGAGCCGTTCACCGGCCGGCTGAGCGCCATGATCCACGAGGCCGACATCGGCGCGGTCGCGGCGGTCGCGCTCACCGAGGAGGGGCACGCGGGCCGTACGTATCCGATCACCGGGCCCGAGGTGCTGACCCTCCAGGACAAGGTGGACGCGCTGGCGGCGGCCAGGGGCAGGGAGATCACGCTCGTGGAGCTGAGCGAGGAGACGGCGAGGCGGCGGTGGCGCGCGGCGGGCCAGTCCGAGGACCTGATCGACTTCCTGATCATGGTGTACCGGGACACCCCGCCCGAAGGCCGGACGGTGGTCGGCACGGTCGAGGAGGTCACCGGCAGGCCGGCCCGTACGTTCGCGGAGTGGTCGGCGGAGCACGCGTCGGTGTTCCGGGCCTGACCCCGGGAGCGCCCGGTCGCGCCCGGCCACCGTCGTCGCGTCGTACGACCTGGTGACCGATCGGCGCGTCCTCCCTGGTGACAGCCGGGCGCGCGCCGTAGTACCTGGGACGGACGGGCAAGGATCCGCTTCGCTGGTGACGACCCCGTCCCTCCCTCCGCTTACCGTGGCAACGTGACCGAGACAGACACCGGGAAGCCCCGGAGCCCTGAGATCCGCTTGGCTGCGGGACTGATGAGCGGCCTGCGCCAGGACCTCTTCCACGATGCCTTCGCGTACCGCCCGCTCAAGCCGATGCGGACCGACGGCCCGATCACCCGTCGGCTGCCCGGCCGGATACGTGAGTACGCCGCCTGGACCCCGCACGCCGTGATCGTGGGGTGCGCGCTGATGGTGCTGTTCGCCGGCGCCGCCAGAGAGGGCGCCGTGATCGGCCTTCTTCCGGCGATTCCCGTCCTGCTCACCATGGCCAGGCCGGTCGGCGCCTGGTGGCTGTCGCTGGGAGCCAGCGGCTTTCTGGGGCTCGTGGGATATGACAACTGGCCATGGGGGGCCGCCAGTTTCATCGGGTATCTCACCGTGTTGACGGTGGCCGCGATCCGTACCCACCCGCGCACGGGTGCCTATATGTGGGGGGCCACGGCGGCGTACTCCTTCTTCATGGAGGTCATCTTCAACCGTGGTTACGGGTCCGGAGTTCCCACCTCGCTGATGATGCTCTTCTTCTCCGCGATCATCCTGCTGATCGTGACCGTGCTGCATATCCGCCGGGCGGCGGAGCAGGAGGTCGCCGCGCAGCAGAGCGTCACCGCCGTCGAACGCGACCGGCGCACGCTGCTGGAGGAGCGCACCACCATCGCCCGCGAGCTGCACGATGTGGTCGCCCACCACATGTCGGTCGTCGCGATCCAGGCCGAGGCCGCCCCGTACCGCGTGGAGAACCCGCCACCGGAGCTTGAGCAGGCGTTCGCCACGATCCGGGAGAACGCCGTCGCCGCGCTGACCGAGCTGCGCCGGGTCCTCGGGGTCGTACGGGCGGAGGACTACCAGGCCCCCGACGCCCCGCAGCCCACGCTCGCCGATCTCGACGGGCTCCTCGGGAACGTCCGCGACGCCGGGCTGACCGTGGAGAAGACGATCACCGGGTCCGTCCGCACGCTGCCCCAGGGCGTGGAGCTGTCGGCGTACCGCATCGTCCAGGAAGCCCTGAGCAACGCGCTCCGGCACGCGCCGGGCTCCACCGCGCGCGTCGAGATCGCGTACGTGCTGGGCGGACTCGGCCTGCGGATCGTGAACACCCCGCCGCGCGGCCTGGTCAAACCGTCGCCCGGCTCGGGCCACGGCATCACGGGGATGCGGGAGCGTGTCACGATGCTGAACGGCGAGATGACCGCGGACCTCCTGGAGGACGGCGGTTACGAGGTCGCGGCCTTCATTCCGGTGGCCGCCACGCAGGACGGGGACGCGTCATGACCATCCGGGTACTGATCGTCGACGATCAGGTGATGGTCCGCGAGGGCTTCTCGGTGCTGCTGAACGCGATGCCGGACATCGAGGTCATCGGCGAGGCGGTGAACGGCCGCGAGGCCGTCCGGCAGGTCGCCGCGCTCCACCCCGACGTGGTGCTGATGGACATCCGCATGCCGGAACTGAACGGCATCGAGGCGACCCGCGAGATCGTCGCGGCGAACGCCGACGCGAAGGTGCTGGTGCTGACCACCTTCGACCTCGACGAGTACGTCTACCAGGCGCTGCGCGCCGGCGCCTCGGGCTTCCTGCTGAAGGACGCCTCGGCGCGCCAGCTGGCCGACGGCGTACGGGTGGTGGCGTCCGGCGAGGCGCTGCTCGCGCCGACCGTCACCCGCCGCCTGATCACGGAGTTCTCGAAACTCTCGGAGACTCCGCGCGCCCCCGCGATGGCCCGGATCGGTGATCTCACGGAGCGCGAGACGGAGGTTCTGGTCCTGATCGCGCAGGGCCTGTCGAACGCGGAGATCGCCGAGCATCTGGTGGTCGCGGAGTCCACGATCAAGACGCATGTGAGCCGGATCCTGGTGAAGCTGGGGCTGCGGGACCGTACGCAGGCAGCGGTGTTCGCGTACGAGGCGCGGCTGGTGACACCGAGCTGATCCGACGCCGGAGCCGCGTGGGCGGCCGGGCTGGCGCGTACCCGTAGGCATCGAGCTCGACACCGGGGAATTGAAGAACCGCGTACGCTGACGGGCCACGCACCGGCCCATCTTGTCCACAGCCTGTGGACAAGATGGGCCGTCGCCCGTCTCCGGTCACGTCAGTTCAGCAGGTCGCGGCGCCGCAGCCCCGCCAGTCCCGCCCCCACCAGTGCCACCGCGAGCACCGTCAGCACCACCGCCGGCGTCCACGCCATCTCCCCGCCCGGCAGCTTCGGCAGGTGCCCGAACGGCGACAGGTTCATCACCGGCTGCGGCAGATCCAGCGCGGGACCGATCCAGCCCAGGGCCAGGGCCAGGCCCGCGACACCCCACGCCGCCACCGCCGCCTTCGGGAAGGCGCCGTACAGCAGGACCGCCAGCCCGCCCAGGACCCAGATCGCGGGCAGCTGGACCAGGGCGGCGCCGAGGATTCCCGGCAGGTCGTCGCCGTATCCCAGGAACAGGCCGAGACCGCCGAGCGCCATGATCAGGACCGCGCCGCCGAAGGCGATCGCCAGATGCCCGGCGGCCCAGCGGAGCCGGCCGACCGCGCCCGCGAGGACCGGTTCCGCGCGCTGGCCGGTCTCCTCGCCGTACAGCCGCAGCACCGACGCGACCACGTACAGCGCCGCGACCATCCCCAGCATGCCGACCATCGCGGCGAGGAAGGCATCGGTCAGTCCCTGCCGGCCGCCCATCCGCTGGATGATCTCCTGGGTCCGCTGGTTGTCGCCGACCAGGTCCGCCGCGCCGTCGGTGATGCCGCCGAACATGATCCCGGCGAGCAGGAAGCCGCTTCCCCAGCCGAACACGCTGCCGCGCTGGAGGCGCCACGCGAGCCCGCCCGCCGTGGTGATCGCGCCCTTCGCGGGTCCCGGCCGCGCGGCGAAGAAGCTCATGCCGATGTCGCGCCGGCCCGCCAGGGTGTACGCGAGGACCGCCTGGGCGCCGATCGCGGCCAGCAGGACCAGCAGCACCCACCAGCGTTCGCCGGCGAAGGCGCGCACGTTCTCGGCCCAGCCGATCGGGGAGAGCCAGGTCAGCGGGGACGAACCGTCGTCGGCCGACGCGTCGCCCGCCGCTTTGAGTACGAACGCGGCGCCGACGACGGCGGCCGTCAGCCCCTTCGCGAGCCGGGCGTTCTCGGTGATCTGCGCGGCGATGGCGGCGGTGCAGGCGAAGAGCATGCCGACCCCGCCGGTCGCGAGGCCGAGCGCCAGCGCGCCGGTGGCGTTCTGTCCGTTGCCGACGAGTCCGGCGGCGACCGCCAGGACCAGCGCGGCGTTGGCGATCAGCGCCGTGAGCAGCGCCGCGGTCAGTGGCGCCCGACGCCCGACCATCGCCGACGAGAGCATCTCCTGACGGCCCGTCTCCTCTTCCTCCCGGGTGTGCCGTACGACGATGACCAGGCTCATCACCGCTGCCAGCGCGGCCCCGAAGGCGACCATGCGCCAGGAGGTGAGCCCGCCCACGGAGTCGCTGAACACGGGTCCGTACAGGGCGCGCAGCGAGCCGTTGGCGGACATCGACCGGATCAGGTCGGCCCGCTCGGCGGGCGTGTCGTACAGCGTCGCCACGGACTGCGTGACGGACAGGTACGCGGCGCCGAGCACCAGCACCCACACCGGCAGGATGATGCGGTCCCGGCGCAGGGCGAGCCTCAGGAGCGTTCCGGTGCCGGCGAGCTGCCGGCCGCCGCCGGTGCGCGCCACCGGTACGGCCAGGGTGGCGGTGGTCATGACGCGACCGCCCCGTCGGCCGCGTAGGTGCCGTCGGCCCCGTGGGCGCCTTCGGTCCCTGGCGTATCGGGCGCATCGGGTGCATCGGGCGCGTCATCGGCCGCGTAGTGGCGCATGAACAGCTCCTCCAGGGTGGGCGGAGTGCTGGTCAGCGAGCGGATGCCGGACGCGGAGAGCGAGCGCAGTACGGCGTCCAGCTTGTCGGTGTCGACCTGGAGCCTGACGCGCTTCCCCTGGATGTCGAGGTCGTGCACGCCGGGGAGCGCGGCCAGCCCGTTCGGCTCGCCGGACAGCTCCGCGCTCACGCTCGTACGGGTCAGATGGCGCAGATCGGAGAGCGAGCCGGACTCGACGGTCACGCCCTTGCGGATGATGCTCACCCGGTCGCAGAGCGCCTCGACCTCGCTCAGCACATGGCTGGAGAGGAGCACGGTCCTGCCCCGGTCGCGCTCCTCCTCGACACACCGCTGGAAGACCTCCTCCATCAGCGGGTCGAGCCCGGAGGTCGGCTCGTCGAGGATCAGCAGATCGACGTCCGAGGCGAACGCGGCGACGAGGGCGACCTTCTGGCGGTTGCCCTTGGAGTACGTGCGCCCCTTCTTGGTGGGGTCCAGCTCGAAGCGCTCGATGAGATCGGCCCGCCGCGCCGCGTCGAGCCGTCCGCGCAGCCGCCCGTACAGGTCGATGACCTCGCCGCCGGAGAGGTTGCGCCACAGGGTCACGTCCCCGGGTACGTAGGCGACGCGCCGGTGCAGCTCGACCGCGTCCTTCCACGGGTCGCGGCCGAGCAGCTGGGCCGCGCCGGAGTCGGCGCGGAGCAGGCCGAGGAGCACTCTGATGGTGGTGGACTTGCCGGCTCCGTTGGGGCCGAGGAAGCCATGGACCTCGCCGGCCTCGACGGCGAGGTCGAGGCCGTCCAGCGCGCGCGTCCGGCCGAACGACTTGTGCAGTCCGGCGACCGTGATTGCCTTCGTCATGCTTCGGAACGTACGCTACTTTCACAAACTTATGAAGTTAAGGAAGCGTAAAAAGGGTTCGGGTTAAGATCCGGGGGGACGCCGAGCAGGGGAGACGATGGGCCGATGAGCAGCGAGGACCAGCGCCGGGGCGCGAACGTGAGCGAGGGCGGGAGCGCGAACGGAGGTGCGAACGGGAGCGCGAACGGAAGCGCGAACGGTACGCGGCTGAACGAGGAGGCCGTGGCCCGCGACGAGGAAGCCGTGGCCCGCTTCGTGGAGCGCTTCGCGGCCGACATGACCGAAGCGGGGATGCAGCGCACGGCCTCCCGGGTCTTCGCGGCACTGCTCTGCTCGGACGACGCGAGCATGACCTCCGCGGAACTGAGCGACCGGCTGCAGATCAGTCCCGCGGCCGTCTCGGGGGCCGTCCGCTATCTGACCCAGGTCAGCATGATCGGCAGGGAGCGCGACCCCGGTTCACGCCGCGACCGCTACCGGCTGCACAACGAGCTCTGGTACACCACCTTCGCCCAGCGCGACTCCATTCTGAGCCGCTGGGAGAACACCCTGCGCGACGGCGCCGCGACGCTCGGCAGGGACACCCCGGCGGGGGCGCGGGTGGCGGAGACGGTTGAGTTCTTCGAGTTCCTCCAGGAGGAACTGCTCGCGCTGATGGACCGCTGGAAGATCCGCCAGGAGACCAGGCGTACGGCGACGGAGGCCCGGGGCGGGCACGCGCGCGGGGAGTGAGGCGGCGGGCGTGGGCCTCGGCCGGCGGCGGTGGGCCTCGGCTGGTAGGCGTCGTCCCCGGCCGGTGGGCGTCGTCCTCGGTCGGCAGGCGTGGGCCTCAGGCGCTGGGCTCCGGCCGGTACACGCGTTTGGCGACACCCCCCACCAGACCCGTCAGCGTCAGTGCCGCACCGGCCAGCGACAGGGCGGTGTTCACGTCATCGGCGGGAGTGCCTCGCAGGTCGGAGTCGTAGAGATCGCCCTTCCACGGGCCGTACGAGACCACCCAGCCGGTCCACCACTCCTCCAGCAGCGGATCGCGGTCCGGGTCACAGCGGAAGGGGCCCTCGCGCCGCGCTCCGCTCCACGGGTCGGACCACCGCACCTCGCAGGTGCCGTCGGGCTGCTGGGAGAGCACGGTCAGATCGATCTGCGGGTCCTCGGACGCGGCGTTGAGCGCGGCGCCACCCAGGCCGAGCAGGACCACTCCCACCAGCGCGATCCAGCGGAAGAGACCCCGGCGACGGGGGGCCGCTTTCGACATCGCCGCCGCGTGCGATGCGTGCGGTGCGTCCGATACGAGCGATACGGATGATCCGTCCGACGGCGTGTGCGGCAGCCGCCGCTCCAGCAGCCCGGCCCGCTGCGCCCGCTGTACGGCCAGCCCCCGCGCCCCGCTTCCCCGTACCGCTCGCGTCCAGATCAGCTCCGTACCACCCGGAGGCGCGATCACCCCGCCCGTCCTGGGGTCGCCGCACCACCACAGGACGCCGTCCAGGCCGGGCCGGACCGGCTGGTAGCGGCGCCATACCGCCCACACGGTCAGTGGCCACACCTCGCCGGTCGCCGGGTCCCGCAGCACCACCGTCGCGGCCCGTGATCCGCGCGGGACCGATACGGCGGCACAGGCGGTCCAGGGGGCCGCCGCCAGGTGGCGCCGCATCCGGCCGGAAAGCCGGAGGGAGACGAGGCCCATACCCAGCGCGGCCAGGGAGAGCGCCAGCAGATTCGGCACCATCTCGACCACGTCGTCCAGGCCCCGGCGGGCCGCCGTCAGGCCGATGACCCCGCTGCCGGCCAGCAGGGCCAGTCCGGCGCGCGCCCACGTACCGGCGCGCGCCCGGTAGCGGGCCAGCGCCTCCGCCGTGTCCGTGCCGTCCAGCGCAGGGTTCTGCGACGCGTTGTCCCGCATTGATGTGCCCCCCCCGGGCTTGGAACCGGGGGCCGAGACTACCTGGAGCCCGCACCCGCCCCGGCGCCTCTCCCGGCCCCCGGGCCCGCCGCCGCCGGAAGCGTCAGCTGCCACGCGCCCGGCCTGAGCGTCCAGGTCCGGGTCCGTACGGGGCCTGTGACGCGAGTGTCCGCGCGGTAGCGGAAGTCCGCGCCCGAGACCGTGACGGACAGCGCGCTGGCGCGGACCGGCTCGGGCGAGGCGTGCGTACGGATCACCACCTCGGCGCGGCCGCCCCGGGAGGACACCCGTACGCCCTCGACCGGCTCGTCCAGATCGTTCAGCAGCACACCGTCCGCCTCCACTCGCAGCCGATGGTGGGTATGTGCCGCGAACACATACGGGACCGGTCGTACGAGCGTGCGGACCAGGGAACGGCAGGTGTGCCAGACCGACCCCGCCGCCGGGGCCGCGCCCGGCGCGCGTGGAGCGGGCAGCGCCGGGATCCGCAGATCCCCCAGCACCACCCCGTCGCTGTCATCGACCAGCAGATCGAGCCGCCGCGCCGCGCCGTCCAGCACGGCGCGCGCCGCCGCCACCGCGCCCGTGGGCACACCCAGCGAACGGGCCAGCTCCACGGAAGCGCCGATCGGCACCAGCGCCAGCGCGCCCGAGGCCAGCTCCCGTTCCCGGTGGAGGAGGGCGACGGTCCGCAGCAGCGCCCGGTCGTCGCCCACGACCACGGGCCGTCTGCTGCCCCGCCGGGCCAGCGCCCGCGCGAATTCCTCGGGGCCGTCGGGGAGACACAGCTTCACCCCCGCACCCGCGCTCAGCACGTCCTTCGCGATCCGCACCGATTCGCCGTCGGTCCTGCGGGCGAAGGGGTCGATGACCACCAGAAGCTGTTGCGCACCGTTCTCGGCGGGCTCTGGAGCCGACACCTCGGTCCTTCCTCGGGTAGCATCTTTGTGCAAGAGCCCCTTGCGCTATTGCGCCAGGGGCTTCGTCTATTCCGGGGCATCCGGTTCGACGGTCAGGACCGCGTCGTACAACGTCGTGCGATGTCATACGCGTAGATATGGCGTACACGCGCCGTATGAACGGCGTTTGCGCGCCCCCTGACCTTGGACATGCCCCGCCCGGAAGGGGTGTACGCCTGTGCCCGCACTTGTGCTGCTCGGTGCTCAGTGGGGTGACGAAGGCAAGGGAAAGGCCACCGACCTGCTCGGTGGGTCCGTGGACTATGTCGTGCGCTATCAGGGCGGCAACAACGCCGGCCACACGGTCGTCGTGGGCGACCAGAAGTACGCACTGCACCTTCTCCCTTCCGGAATCCTCTCCCCGGGGTGTACCCCGGTGATCGGTAACGGAGTGGTCGTCGACCCGGCCGTCCTGCTCTCCGAGCTGAGCGGGCTCAACGAGCGCGGTGTCGACACATCCAAGCTACTGATCAGTGGTAACGCACACTTGATCACGCCGTACAACGTCACCGTCGACAAGGTGACGGAACGGTTCCTCGGGAAGCGGAAGATCGGTACGACCGGCCGTGGCATCGGCCCGACCTACGCCGACAAGATCAACCGCACCGGCATCCGCGTCCAGGACCTCTACGACGAGTCGATCCTGGAGCAGAAGGTCGAAGCGGCGCTGGAGTCCAAGAACCAGCTGCTCGCCAAGGTCTTCAACCGGCGCGCCATAGAGTCCGACAAGGTCGTCGAGGAACTGCTGACGTTCGCCGACCAGCTCAAGCCGTACGTCGCGGACACGACGCTGATCCTCAACAACGCCATCGATGAGGGCAAGGTCGTCCTCTTCGAGGGCGGCCAGGGCACGCTGCTCGACGTGGACCACGGCACGTACCCCTTCGTCACCTCGTCCAACCCGACGGCGGGCGGCGCCTGCACGGGCGCGGGGGTCGGGCCGACGAAGATCAGCCGGGTCATCGGCATCCTCAAGGCGTACACGACGCGCGTCGGCGCCGGACCGTTCCCGACGGAGCTGTTCGACGAGGACGGCGAGGCGCTGCGCCGCATCGGCGGCGAGCGGGGCGTCACGACGGGCCGCGACCGCCGCTGCGGCTGGTTCGACGCGGTGATCGCGCGCTACGCGACGCGGGTCAACGGCCTGACGGACTTCTTCCTCACCAAGCTCGACGTGCTCACCGGCTGGGAGCGGATCCCGGTGTGCGTGGCGTACGAGATCGACGGTAAGCGCGTCGAGGAACTCCCGTACAGCCAGACGGACTTCCACCACGCGACGCCGGTGTACGAGTACCTGCCCGGCTGGTCGGAGGACATCACGAAGGCGAAGACCTTCGCCGACCTGCCGAAGAACGCGCAGGACTACGTGAAGGCGCTGGAGGAGATGTCGGGAGCGCCGATCTCGGCGATCGGCGTGGGTCCGGGCCGTACGGAGACGATCCAGATCAACTCGTTCCTGTAGGGGCGCTTGCCGCTTGCGGGGGCGCGCGCGCCTACAGGGGCCCGCCGGTAGGGGCGGGGTTCGGGCCGGTGCAGGGCTGGGCGAGGGGTCCCCGGGGGCTCGGGTGCTCGGGGGAGGGGCCCCGGGGGCTCGGGTGCTCGGGGGCTCGGAGGCTCGGGGATCGGTCAGACCATCCCGGCGTAGAGGAAGCCACCGGGCCGCGCAGGGTCGGCGACCAGGAGGACCTGGTCGCCGGCGCGGGGGATCGCGAGCTTCGACACGATGGTCTGGAGCGCGATGTGGTCGGCGGCACCGCCCGACGGGACGCCATCGGCCGGCTGGACGGCTCCGGCCGGCCGGACGACCAGGTCCACGATGGGATCGAAGTTGACGAGCTGGCCCGTGTCGCTGATGGATACGACGACGGCGAGCGTGGTGGGCGCGCCGGCGGCGAGCAACTGCTGGACGTGGCCGGTGGAGTTGTACGCACCGATCGAACCCTGAAGTCTGGCGAAGTCCTCGCGGCCGACGAACGCGCGCGTGGTCCGTCCGTAGAACCCCTTCCCGCTGGCCACCTTGTTGGCGATCTCGGCGGCGCGCTCTTCGCGGCTCTTGCGCTTCCCGAAGATTCCCATGACGTACTGCCTCCCGCGTGGTGTGTTACCCGTCGAGGAGGACGCTAGGGGGGCGGGGGGTCCTACCGATCCCAGGTTTGGGTGGGGGTGGGTTTGTCGGCTGGGGGTGAGGACCGTGGGGTAGTCGGGGTGGGCCGGAGCTGATCATGGCGGGTGGGGGCCGCCCCTCAGGCTTCAGTGTCGCGGCTCCGGGCCGGGCGTCAAGGGCGCTCCTTTGTCGCGTCGGCTGCGCCGATTCCGCTTCGCTCCACCCTTGACTCCCGCCCCTGCGCCGCAAGTGCTGCTTTGAGGGGGGCGGCCCGGGGGAGGGGTCCCCGGGGAAGCTCCCTTGTTGCTGGGGTCCGGTTGCCGGCTCACCGGTCGGTGGGCCCTGCGGGGCTGCGCGGGAGTGGTGTGGGGTGGCCCGGCCCCGGCTCAGCGGGCTGGTGTGGGTGGGTGGTTGGGGCGCATGCCCCGCTGGTGGCGGTGGGATTCGGCTGCGGGTGAGGACCGAGGGGTAGCCGGGCTCACCCGGTGCGCTTGATGGCGGGTGGGGGCCGCCCCTAAGGCTTCAGTGTCGCGGCTCCGGGTCGGGCGTCAAGGGCGCTCCTTCGTCGCGTCGGCTGCGCCGATTCCGCTGCGCTCCACCCTTGACCCCCGCCCCTCCACCGCAAGTGCAGCTTTGAGGGGGGCGGCCCGGGGGGAGGGGTCCCCGGGGAAGCTCCCTTGTTGCGGGGGTCCGGTTGCCGACCGCCGCTCGGTGGGTGGTCTGCGCAGCAGTGGTGTGGGGTGGCCCGGCACCGGCTCAGCGAGCTGATGCGGGTGGGTAGTTGGGGTGCCTGCCCCGCTGGTGACGATATGTGGGTGGTGGGGTGGGTGTGACTGGAGAGGCGGTGAGTGGGCCTCTGGGGGGCCGTGATGTGCCGTGGTGCCAGGTGAAGTGGTCGCAGGACGCATCACCGGTCCGAGGACCCCCCAAGGGGCCCGTCAAACTGGGACATAGGGGGCGGGTGGCCCTCTCGTCCGCCTTGGGCTACAGGTGCGGCCGACAATGGGTCCTCACCAGCGGGGCATGCGCCCCAACCATCCACCCACACCAGCCCGCTGAGCCGAGGCCGGGCCACCCCACTCCACTCCGCGCGCCAGCAGACGGCAGTGCGCCGGTCAGAGAGCCATGGAACGCCAGGGGGCCCGGTTAGCTGGCACCAGGACGCATGACCGACCCGAGGACTCCCCGAAAGGCCTGCCAAACTGGGGCATAGGGGGCAAGCTGTGGGTCTCGTCCGCCTTCGGCTACAGGTGCAGCCGACAATGGGTCCTCACCAGCGGGGCATGCGCCCCCAACCACCCACTCACACCGGCTCGCTGAGCCGGTGCCGGGCCGCCCCACTCCACTGCTGCGCAGACCACCCACCGACCGGTGAGCCGGGAACGGACCCCCGCAACATGGGTGCTTCCCCGGGGACCCCTCCCCCCGGGGCCGCCCCCCTCAAAGCTGCACTTGCGGTGGAGGGGCGGGGGTCAAGGGTGGAGCGCAGCGGAATCGGCGCAGCCGACGCGACGGAGGAGCGCCCTTGACGCCCGGCCCGGAGCCGCGAAACTGAAGCCTGAGGGGCGGCCCCCACCCGCCATCGAACCCTCCGGGTCACCCCGGTTACCCCTCGGTCCTCACCCGCACCCACCCCAGCGCGCTTCTCGCGAGGTGCTCCCGTCAGACGATGACAGGAATGGTCTCGGCGGAGTTGGTGGACCAGTTGGTGACGATGGGCTTGTCGACGGTGGCGGCCTCGGGGAGCTTGAGTTCGGCGGGGTTGGGGTCCTCTTCGCTGAGGCCGATGATGACGTTCTCGAACTCGACGCCGGAGTCGTTGTTGGTGGTCTTCGGGCTGATACCGGTGTAGGCGGCGGTGGAGCCGGTGAGCTTGATGGGGTCTTCGCCACCCTGCCCGACGGGCGAGGCGACGCCGTCGGCGTCGGAGCCGAAGGACACGCTCGGGGTGTTGATGTCCAGGTAGCAGGTGATGCCGGGCTTGGCCTTGGCGGTGACGAGGTAGTAGCCGCCGGCCTGGGACTTCGAGGTGACCGTGAAGTCCAGGTCGTTGGTGCCACAGGACTGCCCGTAGCCGCTCTTCCCGCCGTCGCCGGAGGCGGTCTTGATGGTGGAGCCGCTGGAGTTGGAGCCGGAATCGTTGGAACCGGACTTGGGGGTGGAGGCGTTGTCGCTCCCGCCACTGCCGGCGGAGGCGACGGAGGAGGAGGCTGCGCCGCTGCCGGTGTTCGCGCCGTCGTCGGCACTGCAAGCGGTGGTGGTGGCGGCCAAGGCCGTCACGGCCGCAGCGGCCAGGATGAGACGGGTGGAACGGGCGGCGAGACGCGAGCGCATCATGATCTCCAGCGGCTGTCGGTTGCGGTGTTTCCTGCTGACACCGATGACACTAGGGCTGGGTCGATCCTGAAATGATCCTGCGCATGTCCGGGTTCTGTCTCAGCGACTTCGGTTCCAAAAGACGCGGACATGCCGCTCGTACGCACCATCAGGGCTTGAAAGCGCTGGCCGCGTCGAACCGTGCGGGGCCGGACTGTGGCCGGCCCCGCTGCGGGTCAGGCCGACCAGGTGAGGAACCGCGCCCAGGCGTCGGGGGCGACGGTGAAGGTGGGGCCTTCGACGTTCTTCGAATCGCGGACGTGGACGGCGTGAGGGCAGGTGGCGACCTCGACGCAGTCGCCACCGCTGTCGCTGCTGTAGCTGGACTTGTGCCAGTCGAAGGCGACTTCGATGCACTCGCCGCCGCTGGGGTTGCTGTAGCTGGACTTGAACCACCGCAGGGTGTTGCTCATTGCTGGACTCCCGCCAACCGTTCGATGAGGCCCAGTGATTCGCGAGGACCCAGGGCCTGTGCCCGGATTTTCGCATAGCGCTGGCCGTATGTGCTCACCTTTCCGGGGTCGGAGATGAGGAGGCCCTCCTCCTGTGGCTCCAGGTAGATCAGGTGGTCGTGGTCCGGAGTCTCCACCAGGGTCATTTCGCCGTATGCGCCTGCATGCTCACCGCTGAGACCACAGTCCAGCGGCAGCACCTGGAGCGTGACATTGCGCCGCTTCGCACACTCGGCGAGATGCAGGAACTGTCGGCGCATGATCTCCAGACTCCCTATCGGCCGAGTGAACACCGACTCGTCCAGGATCAGTTCGAGCAGTGCCGTCGGCTCCCGGTCGAAGATTGCCTTCCGCGCCATCCTGACCTCGACCAGCTCCTCCACCCGCTGCTCGGGCAGCGGCGGATAGCCGCCGCCGATCAGGGCCCGCGCGTACTCCTCCGTCTGGAAGAGACCATGGACGGCTTGTACCGCGTACAGCTGTAGCCCCACCGCCTTCTGCTCCAGCAGCACATAGTCCTTGAACTGCTCCGGATACTTGTCCAGCCGTACGTACTCCCGCGCCTGCTCGAAGATGCCCATCCCCTCACCGAGCACCCGCTCCAGCGCCACCAGCATCTCGTCACTCGCCGGCTGCGCGCACGTCTCCATCGCGCTCACCGCCGCGCCCGAGAATCCCATCTCCTTTCCCAGCTGTTCCTGCGTCAGCTTTTTCTTGATGCGCATCCTGCGGGCGACATCAGCCACCAGTCGCGTCGCAGGACCCGCCGTTTCCTTGTTTTCCGCTCGCGCCATCGCGATCACCTTTTCGACTCAACCGGACTCAACCGGTCACAACCGAGACTTACGGAATTCCACCTTCCGCAAAGGACGTTCGGCCAGGTCAACCCCTGTCCGACGTACCCCGTGCAGACATGGAAAACGCTAGCCAGGCGGAGTCAGAATGTCCCCATGGATGCGACAACTCGCCAATTAGGTGACATCGATTGGATTCCGTCCTCCGGATTCCAGCTCCGGAAAGCGGGAGCCCGATTCGATGCTGTGAGGGTCGACGCGGATGACGGCCGTCGTCTCGCCGACATGCTGGAGGCGCTCTGCGGTGGCGAACCCGGGCCGGTGGTCAGCGAGGCGAATAGGCGGCGGGGAATGTATTTCCTGGTGCCGCCGGGAAGTACCGCTCACCGTTCCTGGCCGCCGGGCGTTCAGCGGTTCAACTCGGCGCGGAATACGGTCAGTTACGTACCGGTGCCCGCGCTGTCGGGTCGTACGTGGCCGCTTTCCTGGTACTTCCCGCCCACAGCCCCTGACCGCTTCGTCCACCCGCTCCTTCTGCTGAACGCGGCGATCGCCCTCCTGAGCCGGCCGCCGGGGCGGGACGTGCTGGAGACGATCGGCTTCCGTCTCTCCACGCTCGACGTCCACGACGGCGACTGAACTCAGTACTCAGTTCTCCTTGGTGTACGTCAGGGACTCACCACTCGTGGTCACCCTGCGCAGGCTGCCGTCCGGCTCGATCGTCAGCTCCGTCGGAGAGCCGGGCGTGCAGGAGGACATGGGTTCGCCGGTGGTGACCGTGGAGGGGCCGATACGGAGTGGCTCGTCCGGGGACGGTGCCGACGCCAAGGGGGCCGCGAAGACGCAGTGGTATGTGCCGTCGCCGGGCGGGCCGTCCACCGTCAAGGAGAGGACCGTGGCGCCCACCTCGCCCTGTTCGATGACGAGTTCGCGGCTGCCGCCGCCCGTGCTGGTGTCCACCGCGGCGGTCCACGTGCCCAGATACTCCGTGGGCACGTCGCCCTTCTTGGTCTCCTCCTCGGAGGGGGAGGGCGCGGCGGACGGCTTCGACGAGGGATCGGCCGAGGGCGTCGGGTCGGCCGTGCCGCTGACCCGCGTGTTCTTGTCGTCCTTCGTGCCGCCGCCGTCCATGAAGGCGTACACGGAGCCGCCCGCCCCGATCGCGACGACCACCGCCACGGCGATCAGCGCGATCGTGGCGCGGGTGCTGCGCGGCGTGGGCTCGGGCTCCGGAGGCGTGACGTGCGTCGATGTCATGCCGTACGGAGGGGTGGGGCCGAAGGCGCCGGGCTGCTGCCCGGGGTGCTGCGGATGCTGTGAGTACGGCGGATGCTGGGCGTAGTACTGCTGGGGAGGGGACGGCGGCCCGAATCCCTGCTGCGGATAGCCGTACGGCTGCTGCGGAGCCGGAGCCGCCGCCGGGGTCGGGGCCGGGGCCGGGGCCGGGGCCTGAGCCGGGGCCGGGGCCGGAGCGCCGTGCGTCGGCGTCTGCCCGGTCGGCGTCTGCCCGGTCTGTGGCTGCGTGGCCTGCACCCGCGTGGTCTGCGGCTGCGCGGCCTGTGCCGGAATCGTGGTGGCGGGCTTCGGAGTCGTGGCGGAAGCCGGGGCAGTCGGGGCCAGCCGCAGCGTCTGCTCCGACGGCACCTCCGGCCGCACCTCCGGCCGCGCCCCCGGCCCGTTCGTCGGCCCGTTCGTCGGACCGCTCGTCGGACCGCTCGTCGGCCCGTTTCCCAGCCCCGGCTTCCGCAGCTGGCCCGTCGGGTCCTCGTACTCCAGCAACTCCACCGCGTGGCGACCCAATTGGGCCAGCAGGCCGCCCGGCAGCCATGGTTCCCCGCCCGGTACCGCCCCCGAGTCCGCCGCCTCGCCCACCTGGGCCAGTACGTCCCGTGTGGTCGGCCGCGCGGCCGGGTCCTTCTCCAGGCAGCCGCGTACCAGCTCGGTCAGGCCCGCGGGCAGTCCCGTCAGATCCGGTTCCTCCTGCGCGATACGGAACATCAGCGCGTGCACACCCGGGTCCGCCGTGCCGAATGGCAGCCGGCCCGTCGCCGCGTACGTCAGGATCGAGCCCAGGCAGAACACATCGCACGCCGCCGTGACCCGGTCTCCGCGTACCTGCTCCGGTGCCATGAACCCGGGCGAGCCGATCAGCGAACCGGTCCGGGTGAGGCCCTCGTCCGCGACCGGTTCCAGCGCGCGGGCTATGCCGAAGTCGATGACGCGGGGTCCGTCGATCGTCACCAGCACGTTGGACGGTTTGAGGTCGCGGTGGATGAGGCCCGCCGCGTGGATGTCCTGGAGCGCGTGGGCGAGGCCCGACGCGAGGATACGAACGGAACGTTCCGGCAGCGGACCGTAACCGCCACCGGCCGTGCCTCCCGGCGCGTCGCCGGGACGGCCAGGCCCGCCAGGCCCGCCCGGTCCGCCTGGTCCGCCCGGTCCGCCCGGTCCGCCCGATACGACCGTGTGGAGCGACGGGCCGGCCACGTATCCCGTCGCCAGCCAGGGCACCGGCGCCTCCGTGTCGGCGTCGAGGACCGGCGCCGTCCACGTACCGCCGACCCGGCGCGCCGCCGCGACCTCCTGCCGGAACCGGCCGCGGAACTGTTCCTGCTGGGCCAGTTCCTCGTGGACGAGCTTGACGGCGACCGTACGGCCCCGGTCGGAACGCGCCAGATAGACCTGGCCCATACCTCCCGCGCCGAGGCGTGCCAGCAGCCGGTAGGCGCCTATGCGTTGCGGATCGTCAGCTGCGAGTTTCTCCATGGCCGGCCGGCCCCTCCCCATCGTCACGCCTCGGATCATCTCGCATGACACGGCCGAACTCATTGGCTATCTCGAACGAAACCTCTAGGGACCGATGTTCGCCGGAGCGACAGGCTCCGTTCGTGGGCTCCGTTCGTGGGCTCTGTTCGTGGGCTTCGTGTCTGGGCTTCGTGCGTGGGCTTCGTCAGCGGGCCCCTCGCACGGGATCCGTCCCGCTTACTCGGGTTACTCCGGCCAGGCCGAGTTCTCGATCACGTCCACGAAGTCCGTCCGTACGAACCCGGGCGAGAAGCGCGCCAGCACATCCGCCTTCACATTGCCGAAGGTCGTCTCCGGCCGGTGCTCGATGCCCTCCGTGAACGCCTGGAGGATCCGGCGCTTGAAGTCCGGCCGCGGGTGGGCCGCCACGACCTCCTCCCTCACCCTGTCCGGCACGGCGTCCAGCCCCATCCCCAGCACATCGAACTCGACCCCCGCCGTGACGAGCGCGACCTCGGGCTCCATGTGGGACGGAATCTCCGGCGTCGTGTGCAGGGCGATCGCGGTCCAGACGATCCGCGCGTTCTCCTGCGAGAGCCCGTGGCGCAGCAGGAAGTCGCGGGCGGCGTCGGCGCCGTCGAGTTCGAAGCGCTGCCGCGAGGCGCGGTAGCTCTCCGTCAGGCCGAGGTCGTGGAACATCGCGCCGATGTAGAGCAGCTCGGGGTCGTACGTGAGCCCGCGCCGCCGTCCCTGGAGCGATCCGAAGAGGAACACGCGGCGGGAGTGGTCGTAGAGCAGGGGGGTGGTGGTGTCCCGCACCAGTTCGGTGGCCTCCTTGGCGAGGGCGCTGTCGGGGATCTCGATACCGGCGATGCGTTCGGCTGAGGCTGGGGCTGACATGGCGGGCTCCTTACGTGACGTGCTTCCGCTTCCGCTTCCGCTTCCACTTCCGCTTCCGCTTCCACTTCCACTTCCACTGTCGGCCCGCTGCCCTGCCCTCGCCATGTCTATCCGGACCTGTACTCCACACATATGGCCATGGTTCCGGGCTACCGTTGCCGTATGAGGGCCGGAGAGCACATCGGGGAACGCAGAAACATCACCGTGTTCGTGTACGACGGCGTTCGGCTGATGGATGTCGCCGCACCGCTGGAGGTGTTCGGTACGGCCGCCGGGCTCGGCGGCGCGTACAGCACGGAGGTCTGCTCGGCGGACGGCGGTCCGGTGATCACCTCCACCGGCACCCGGCTGCACGCCGACGTGGCGGCGGCCGAGGTCGGCAGGACGCACACGCTCGTCGTCCCCGGCTCCGACGATCTGCCGCACCGCCCGCCGCCGGCCGGGCTCCTGGACGCGGTGGCCGAACTGGCCGGCGGCGAGCGGTGCCGTCGTATCGCGTCCGTCTGCACCGGCGCCTTCGCGCTGGCCGCCGCGGGACTGCTGGACGGCAGGCGCGCGACCACCCACTGGCGGTACGCGGCGGCCCTCGCCCGGCGCCATCCCGCGATCACCGTGGATCCGGACGCGATCTTCGTACGGGACGGCTGTACGTACACCTCCGCCGGGGTCACCGCGGGCATCGACCTCGCGCTCGCGCTGGTCGAGGACGACGAGGGCGCCGGGCTGGCCCGTGAGGTCGCCCGCGATCTGGTGGTCTTCCTCCAGCGGCCGGGCGGGCAGTCGCAGTTCTCCGTGGCCGCGCGTACGCCGAGCCCGCGCCACGACGGGCTGCGCGGACTGCTGCGGGAGGTGACGGCGGATCCGGCGGCCGACCACTCGCTGTCCGCGCTGGCCGGGCGCGGCGGGCTGAGCGCGCGCCATCTGACGCGGCTCTTCAACGAGCAGGTCGGCAGCACACCGGCGGCGTACGTCGAGTCCGTACGGCTGGAGGCGGCGAAGGCGCTGCTGGAGGCGGGGGAGACGGTGACGGGCGCGGCGCGGCGCAGCGGGCTCGGCAGTGACGAGTCGCTGCGGCGGGTTTTCCTGCGGCAGCTGGGCGTGACGCCGTCGGCGTACCGGTCGCGTTTCCGGACGACCGCCCCCGCGCACCGACCGCCCCTGCGCGCACAGACCGTGCCCGCGCGCTGATCGCCCCCGCGCGCTGATCGCCCCAGCCCCGTGAACCGAGGCGCCCCGCGTCAGTCGCTTCCGGGGCCGGTGGTCTCGTTCCGGCAGGACAGGCCTGTGCGCAGTTGGGTGCCGGCCCCCGTGATGACGGAATCGAGTCTGCTCCGGGTGCTGACCAGATCGGCGATGTGGCCGTCGATGCGGTCCCGTTCCGCTGACAGGCGGTCCAGCAGTTCCGGTGTGGCGTTGCCGTCGACGACACACGGCATGAGCTCCACGATCACTTTGCTCGACAGCCCGGCGGCGTACAGCTGCTGAATCAGCTGGATGCGGTCGACAGCGCTCTCCGGGTACTGCCGTTGGCCACCGGGGCTGCGTTCCGAGGTGAGCAGGTTCTGTTCCTCGTAGTAGCGCAGGGCTCGGACGCTGGCTCCTGTCCTGGTGGCGAGTTCACCGATACGCACCACACACCCCCGTTGCGATCTGGGTCACACCGACTTGCTTCTGACGTCGACGTCAGGTTTTAGCGTAACTCGTGGAGGCCGGCCCGCTGTCGGCCCCGTTTCCGTCCGTCGAAGTTTCCGCCCGTCGAAGGAGTGTGGCCCATGTCCGAACAAGAACGCGCCGTCGTCTCGGTCAAACCGATCGTGCTGCCGGCGCCGGCGCGTGGCGCGGACCTGCGCGTACGTGTGTCTGCGCCGGTGACCGGACGCGACCTGCCGATCGTCCTGTTCGCCCACGGCTTCGGCTCGTCGCTGGACGGCTACGGACCGCTGGCCGACTACTGGTCCGCCCACGGCTTCGTGGTGATTCAGCCCACCCATCTCGACTCCAAGACGCTGGGCGTGCCCGCGGACGATCCCCGCGCGCCGCGGTTGTGGCGTTTCCGCGTCGAGGACATGAAGCGCGTCCTCGACAATCTCGACGTACTGGAGGCGGCTGTCCCCGGCCTGAGCGGACGGCTGGACCGAAGCCGCGTCGCCGCCGCCGGACACTCCTTCGGCGGTCAGACGGCGGGCGTTCTGCTGGGGCTGCGCGTCCGTGACCCGGAGACAGGCCAGGCGGAGGACTTGTCCGACCCACGCGTCAAGGCGGGCGTGCTGCTGGCCACGGCCGGCAAGGGCGGCGACGACCTGACGCCCTTCGCGGCCGAGAACCTTCCGTGGCTGAGGCATCCGGACTTCGGGCACATGAACACCCCCGCCCTTGTGGTCGCGGGGGACAGGGACATCCTCCCGCTGACCGTCCGGGGAGCGGACTGGACGACCGATCCGTACGTGCTTGCTCCCGGCGACAAGAGCCTGCTCACCCTGTTCGGAGCCGAGCACTTCCTCGGTGGGATCTCCGGCTACCACGCCGCGGAGACCACCGACGAGAATCCCGAGCGCGTCGCCCTGGTCCAGCGGGTCAGCCTGGCCTATCTGCGCCACGCACTCGGCATCGACAGCGCCGACTGGACAGCGACACAGAAGGCCTTCGCCGACCCCCACCCGTTGGGGCAGCTGGACTCCAAGTGAGGACCTCGATGTTCCTCAACCACCGGTAAGCCCTGGCCGGCCCCGGCGCCCCCGGCAACCCCCTGCGTCGCCCGCCCCGCGACAGGATGCCGACCAAAATGGCCCACTCCATACAACCTGGCGATACCGTCCCGCTCCCGCGCCTCCCTACCCTTGCCGCATGACCCCTCATACCGACCATGTCGGCCACGGCCACGGCCACGGCCACGGCCACGGCGACGATGCCGACCGCGCCGACCGTGCCGACCCGCAGTCCGGTGCCGCGGTGAAGGCCGCGGACCGCGCGCATGTGTTCCACTCCTGGTCAGCCCAGGGCCTGATCGACCCGCTCGCCGTCGCCGGGGCCGAGGGCTCCTACTTCTGGGACTACGACGGCAACCGCTATCTCGACTTCAGCAGCGCCCTCGTCTACACGAACATCGGCTATCAGCACCCCACGGTCGTCGCGGCCATCCAGGAGCAGGCCGGCCGGCTCGCCACCTTCGCGCCCGCCTTCGCCATCGACGTACGCTCCGAGGCCGCACGCCTCATCGCCGAGCGCACCCCTGGCGATCTCGACAAGATCTTCTTCACCAACGGCGGCGCCGAGGCCGTCGAGAACGCCGTCCGGATGGCCCGGCTGCACACCGGCCGTCCCAAGGTGCTCTCCGCGTACCGCTCGTACCACGGTGGTACGTCCACCGCGATCAATCTGACCGGTGACCCGCGCCGCTGGGCGTCCGACAGCGGCACGTCCGGTGTGGTCCGGTTCTGGGCGCCGTTCCTGTACCGCTCGCCGTTCTACGCCACGACGGAGGCCGAGGAGTGCGCCCGCGCGCTGGAGCACCTCGAAGCGACGATCGCCTTCGAGGGCCCCGCCACCATCGCCGCGATCATCCTGGAGACGATCCCGGGCACGGCCGGCATCATGACGCCGCCGCCCGGCTATCTCGCGGGTGTCCGTGAGATCTGCGACCGGCACGGCATCGTCTTCGTCCTGGACGAGGTGATGGCGGGCTTCGGCCGTACGGGCAGGTGGTTCGCCGCCGAGCACTTCGACGTGGTGCCGGACCTGCTGACCTTCGCCAAGGGCGTCAACTCGGGGTACGTCCCGCTGGGCGGAGTCGCCATCTCGCCCGCGATAGCCGAGACCTTCGCGAGCCGCCCGTATCCCGGCGGGCTGACCTACTCCGGGCATCCGCTGGCCTGTGCCGCCGCCGTCGCGACGATCAAGGTGATGGCGGACGAGAAGGTCGTCGAGCACGCCGCGCACATCGGCGAGACGGTCCTCGGCCCCGGGCTGCGTGATCTGGCGGCCCGGCATCCGTCGGTCGGGGAGGTGCGCGGTACGGGAGTCTTCTGGGCGCTCGACCTGGTCAAGGACAAGGAGACGCGCGAGCCGCTCGTGCCGTACAACGCGGCGGGTGAGGCGAACGCGCCCATGGCGGCCTTCGCCGCGGCCTGCAAGAAGAACGGCCTGTGGCCCTTCGTGAACATGAACCGTACGCACGCGGTGCCGGCCTGCAACGTCACCGAGGCCGAGGCGAAGGAAGGGCTGGCGGTCCTGGACCTGGCGCTGACGGTCGCGGACGAGCACACGGCGTAGCCACAGCACACGGCGTGGCACGAGCGATTGGCGTGGCACGAGCGCACGGCGTGGCCCGGCGGGCGGCTCCGGCGTGGCCCGGCGGGCCGACCCAGGCGCGCCCGGCGGGCGGCCCCGGCGTGGT
Source organism: Streptomyces sp. NPDC039430 (assembly GCF_055639435.1). Taxonomy (NCBI): domain Bacteria; kingdom Bacillati; phylum Actinomycetota; class Actinomycetes; order Kitasatosporales; family Streptomycetaceae; genus Streptomyces; species Streptomyces sp. NPDC039430. The sequence goes on from NZ_JBVKAK010000005.1 coordinate 271,930, forward strand.
CCGGCGGGCGACCCCAGCGCGGGGGCGGGCGGGTCCGGCCTGCCCGCCCCGAACCCCCGCGTCACCTGGCTTAAGGTGTCCCAAGCCGGACGAGGGGACAGAAAACCATGCCCGCCAGCGGAGCTGTGACCCGCAATACCTTGCGGCAGCAGATCGCGGACGCGTTGCGTGACGAGGTGCTCGCGGGACGTTTACTGCCGGGCCAGGAATTCACCGTCAAGCAGATCGCCGAGCAGTACGGGGTCTCCGCGACCCCGGTCAGGGAGGCGCTGGTCGACCTCTCCGCGCAGGATCTGCTCGACTCCGACCAGCACCGCGGCTTCCGCGTCCATCAGTTCTCCGTGGACGACTTCCGGCGGATGGTCGACGCGCGCTCGCTGATCGTGGACGCCGTCTTCCGCAGGCTGGAGGGCGAGCATCTGGCGGCCAGGGCGCACGGCGCGGTGCTGGTGTCCGTACGGCGCCGGGCCGAGGAAGCGGCGCGCGCGGCCAGGAGCGGTGATCTGACCATTCTCATCGGCTACGACCTGAGGTTCTGGCGCGAGTTGTGCGCGCTGGTGGCCAACCCGTATGTCGCGGACTTCCTGCACCGGCTGCGCGTCCAGGCGTGGGTGTTCTCGGTGCCGTTCCTGCGCGAGGACCCGCAGGTCCGCAAGCGGCTGTGGGGCGGGCACGAGCAGCTGGTCGACGCGCTGACCCTCGGTGACGTACCGGCGGTGCGTGCCGTGATCGGTGAGTACGACAACCATTCGCTCGCGTGGGCGGACAGGCTGGAGAGTCCGCAGCGGTGACCGGCGACATAGCGAGGGCCTCGGGAGTGGGCGCGGGCAACACGGCGGACGCGACGAGTCCCGCCGAGGCGGCGCATCCGCCGGACGATGCGCATCCGTCGGACGTGGCGCATCCGTCGGACGTGGCGTGCGTCGATCTGTCCGTCGTCATCCCCGCGTACAACGAGGAGGGGCGGCTGCGCCCCACCCTGGACGCCATCCGCGCCTATCTGCTCGCGGACCGGGACCGCTGGGGTACGTGGGAGCTGATCGTCGTGGACGACGGCTCGACGGACGGTACGGCCGCGGTCGCCGCCGAGGCCGCGGCGGGCGAGCCCCGCGTCCGGGTGGTGACGGGCGGCGGCAACTACGGCAAGGGCCATGCCCTGCGGCAGGGCGTACTGGCCTCGCGCGGCCGGCGCGTGCTGCTGACCGACGCGGACCTCGCGACCCCGATCGATGAGCTGGACCGGCTGGACAAGCAGCTCAGGGCGGACGGCGGCGGCGCGGCGATCGGCTCGCGCGCGCACCCCGACGCGCGGATCGAGGTACGTCAGCTGGCGCTGCGCGAGTGGCTGGGGCGCTGCGGAAACCAGCTGATACGGCTGGTCGCGCTCGACGGCATAGCCGACACGCAGTGCGGCTTCAAACTCTTCGACGGCGAGCGGGCGCGGGCCGCTTTCGCCGGCTCCCGGCTGGACGGCTGGGGGATAGACGTCGAGATCCTGCGGTTCTTCCGGCGGTCGGGCTGGCCGGTGACAGAGGTGCCGGTGCGCTGGGCGCATCAGCGGGGCTCCAAGGTGAGGCCGCTGGACTACGGCAGGGTGCTGCTGGAGCTGGTACGGCTCAGGGCGGCGCGGCGCGGTCCCGGCCTCGACTCCAGCGCCGGTACAGCCGGTACAGCCGGTACAGCCGGTACAGCCGATGCCGCCCCCGACACCGCCGACATCACCGGCACCATCGATTTCACCGGCACCACCGGCACCACCGCCCCGGGCACCCCCGGTACCACTGCCCCCGGTACCACTGCCCCCGGTACCACCGGCCCCGGCCGTCGGCGCCGTATGGACCTGCTCGTCGGCGTGCTCTTCCTCCTCGCCTCCTTCTTCCTCTACAAGGGCCTGTGGGCCGACCTCGACCGCGCCTATCTCGCCGACGCGGGCTCCGACCAGAACCAGTGGGAGTGGTTCTTCCGGGTCACCGCCGACAACGTCACACACCTGCGGAACCCGCTGTTCACCACCCTCCAGAACTTCCCCGACGGCGTGAACCTGATGGCGAACACCGTCATGCTCGGGCTCTCCGTCCCTCTCACGCCCATCACGCTCGCCTTCGGTCCGACCGTCACCTGGGCGCTCGTCCTGACCCTCGGCCTCGCGGCCACGGCGCTCGCCTGGTACTGGCTGTTCGCGCGCCGGCTCGTGCGCGGCCGGTGGGCGGCGGCGCTCGGCGCGGCCCTCGCCGCCTTCGCGCCGCCGATGATGTCGCACGCCAACGCGCACCCCAACTTCCTCGTCCTGTTCATGATTCCGGTGATCATCGACCGGGCGCTGCGGCTCTGTGAGGGCCGGCGCGTGGTCCGGGACGGGCTGCTGCTGGGGCTCTTCGCGACGTATCAGATCTTCCTCGGCGAGGAGCCGCTGCTGCTCGCCGTGATGGGCACGCTGCTCTTCGCGCTCGCGTACGCCGCGGTGGACCGCGAGCGCGCGCGGGCGGCGCTGCGCCCGTTGCTGCGCGGTCTCGGGTGGGCGCTGCTGGTGTGTCTGCCGTTGGTCGCGGTGCCGCTGTACTGGCAGTTCTTCGGCCCGCAGAGCTACCACAGCGTGCTGCACGGTGACAACGCGGGCAACAGCCCGCTCGCCTTCCTCCAGTACTCCGGGCGCTCGCTGTTCGGCGACGAGGCGACGGCCGACAGGCTCGCGATGAACCGTACCGAGCAGAACGCCTTCTACGGCTGGCCGCTGATCTCCCTGGCGTTCGGGATCGGACTGTGGCTGTGGCGGGCCGCGGTGGTCAGGGCGCTGGCGTTCACGGCGGCCGCGGCGGCGCTGCTCTCGCTGGGGCCGAAGATACGTATCCCCTTGACGGATGTGGTGCTGACCGGCCCCTGGCGGATCCTCGCCCATCAGCCACTCTTCGAGTCGGTCATCGAGTCGAGGGTGGCGATGATCTGCGCGCCCGCGCTGGGCGCGCTGCTGGCACTGGCGGCCGACCGGCTCGGTGACCTGCGCGCCGAGGAGCGGAAGCTCAGGCTCGGCGGGCCGGCCGTGGCGGAGCGGCGCAGGCTCCGGCTCGTGGCGTACGCGGTGGTGGCCGGGGCCCTGCTGCCGATCGTCCCGACGCCGCTGCCGGTACGGGAGCGCCCGGACGTCCCGGAGTTCATCGCGGACGGTATGTACCGCCCGTACGTCGAAGAGGGCGAGACCGTGGTGCCCGTACCGGTGCCCGACCCCGGCAACGCGGAGGCGCTGCACTGGCAGTCGGCGAGCGGCCTCGGTTTCTCGGTGCCCGGCGGGTACTTCAACGGGCCGTGGGGCGAGGAGCGGAGAGGGATCTACGGTGCTCCGGCGCGCTACACCTCGAATCTGCTGCGCGATGTCCGCTACAGCGGACAGGTCCCGGTCATCGACGCGAAATGGCGTGCGCAGGCACGCTTCGACCTGGACTTCTGGAAGGCGGGGGTGGTGGTGCTCGCGCCGCAGCCCAACGACGCGGCGCTGTACGAGACGCTGGAGAAGCTCCTCGGGGGGCCGGGGAAGCGGCTCGGCGGGGCATGGGTCTGGGATCTGCCGCCTACGAGGTGATCCGCCGTCACGGGGTGATCCGACCCGGCCTCTTCGCTGGACGTGCCCGCCGCATTACGCTGTCCCGACCGTCGCGACCATCGCGCGCCCGCGTACGAACCCGTTGGAGAGCGAGCCTCCCTTGGCCTGTGACCTGTGGTTGGTCCCCCTCGTCGATGTGCTGTGCCACAGCCCCGACAACCCCTTCGCCGAAGAGATCGCCGTCTACGACAAGGCGCTCGGTGCTGCCGGGCTGCCGTCCGTTCCCGTCTTCGCCTATATGCCGGGCCTCTCGGGGGATGTCGCCCCGGTCGCCGGCTTCGACTACGACGCGCTGCACTTCCTGCGGCGCGCGTATCTGCTCCAGCTCTGCGGCCTCGCGGTGACGCCGGTCGGTGAACTGGGCGGCGACTACGAGCAGTTGCTGGAGATGTTCGAGTCGACGGCCCAGCAGTCGCATCTGGTCTGGCACTACGACCACGCGGGCGCGTATGTCCCGGTGGACTATGACGCGCCCCTCTCGAACGAGGAACTCCTCGCGGGCGGCGGCCCGCTGGGCTCCACGCAGGGTCTGCTGCGGGAGCTGGAGATCGTCGGCCCCGCGATCGGTATCGACCCGGCCAACCCCCCGTCCGCCCCCGCCCCGCCGGCCCGCCCCACGTCCTTGGAGGAACCGGCGACCTCGATCCCGTACGACGACGGTCCGTTCGCCCGGGAGCGCCATGTGTGGCTCGGCTTGCACGCGGCGGCCACCAGGAGCCTCGGCCAAGGCTCGATGATCATCTTCAGCTGAAGACCGAGCGAGACCGAGCGAGGCCGAGCACGAGCGAGCAAGAGCGACAGAGCGACAAGAGCGCAAGACCTTGAGGGCCGGGGGCCGGGGGCCGGGGCCGAGGGCCGGAGGCGGACGGCCAGGGGCCGGGGGGGGGGGGGAGGAGGGGCCCCCCCCCCCCCCCCCCCCCCCCCCCCCCCCCCCCCCCCCCCCCCCCCCCCGACCCCCGCCCCGCCGCCTGTCCCCGGCCCGGCCCCGCCCCTCACCGCGCTTCCGGCGGCCGCTGCCTCGGCATGTTCGGGCGGGCGCCCGGGGGGAGCGGAAAACGTCCCGGGGGCGGTACGACGCCCTCGCCGCGCGCCCCGCCCATCGGCACCGACTGCATCATCAGCGGCGCGGGGCCCGAGCGGAACTCGACCATCCAGTCCGCCGTCTCCGCCCGTACCAGCTCCGTCACGTCCTCCGTGAACCGCCGCAGGACGCCCAGGCAGCGCTCCGCCGCCTCGCTGGCCGTGCCCTCGGTCGGCCCGAGGACCTCCCGTACGCACTCCGACGCCCAGTCGAACTGGAACGTCTGCAGTCTGCGCTGCACCGCCTGCGCCGTCGCGACCGCCCGCATCCAGCCGGACGTCAGCCCGAGATACCGGTCACACCCCACACAGGCCGCGCCCAGCAGCAGCGAGAGGTATCCCCATCCCGCTGCCCCGGTCAGCGCGCCCGTCAGATCCAGCAGCGGCAGCGCCGCGCCCGCCGTCACCGCGACGGCCGTCGCCGCCCGCAGGGCGCGGGCGGCGCGCCGCTTGCGTACCCGGTCGGCGAGGTACCAGTCGACCGTGCGCAGCGCCCCCGTCTCGACCCAGCGGTAGAGCTCGTCGAGCCGCTCCGCGGGCTCTCCCCAGTCCCCGAGCGGGAACGGGCCGCCGGTCAGATCGCCGTAGGACGGGGGGCCGCTCTCGTCCTCGCCGGCGGTCTCCCCGGGCGGAGGCCCCTCCTCCCGGGCGGGGCCTCCGGGCTGCATCTCCGGCTGGCTCACCTGGGTACTCCTCTGCGGTCTGGCTATGACTCTGCGTGACGGTCGGTGTGCGCGCGTACGGCCCGGGGCTGCCCAGGGCCTGCCCCCAGGGCCTGCCCCCAGGGCCTGTCGGTGCGCCTGTCGGTGCGCCTGTCGACGTGCATGCACTTCCTACCGCCAAATGGTGGGCTCTGTGCCCGAAACCCCGGCATTTCCTTCCGTGCGGGCGCCGTGATCAGGTAGGGGAGCGGGAGGCTCTCACCCGAAAGAGTTCGCTTGGGGTTCGTTCCGGCGGGGTAGGGCGCGGTGCTCGGGGACCACGTAGGCTCGCCTTACGGACAACTCGTCCAGTAACTCGTCGTCGAGATGCCAGGAGTGACCGTGATTCCCGGTGGTGGTCAGCCCAATATGCAAGAGCTGCTCCAGCAGGCCCAGAAGATGCAGCAGGACCTCGCGCGGGCACAGGAGGAGCTGGCGGACGCCGAGGTCGAGGGGCAGGCGGGCGGTGGTCTCGTGAAGGCCACGGTCAACGGCTCCGGAGAGCTGCGCGCTCTGGTCATCGACCCCAAGGCCGTCGATCCCGAGGACACGGAGACCCTCGCGGATCTCGTCGTGGCCGCCGTGCACGCGGCGAACGACAACGCGCAGCAGCTGCAGCAGGAGAAGCTGGGTCCGCTGGCGCAGGGACTCGGCGGGATGCCGGGCCTGCCCTTCTGAGGTGTCCTGTGCCGTGTCTCGCCGGCCCGCGCGGTCCGGGTGACCCGGGAATTCCGCCCTTCTCGCCCGCTGAACCCGCTCTTCTAACCCGCGCTGACACCAACTAGCGTATGTACTCACCGTAGTAGGGAAGGCAGTCCGTTGTACGAAGGCGTGGTCCAGGAACTGATCGACGAGCTGGGCAGGCTGCCCGGCGTCGGTCCCAAGAGCGCGCAGCGGATCGCTTTCCATATCCTCCAGGCCGAGCCGACCGATGTCCGCCGTCTCGCCCATGCCCTCCTTGAGGTCAAGGACAAGGTCCGGTTCTGCGCCGTGTGCGGCAATGTCGCGCAGGAGGAGCGCTGCGGGATCTGCCGTGACGCGCGCCGCGATGTGACGGTGATCTGTGTCGTGGAGGAACCGAAGGACGTCGTCGCCATCGAGCGCACCCGCGAGTTCCGCGGCAAGTACCACGTGCTCGGCGGCGCGATCAGTCCCATCGAGGGCGTGGGCCCCGATGACCTGCGGATCCGTGAGCTTCTGACCCGTCTCGCCGACGGTACGGTCACCGAACTGATCCTGGCGACCGACCCCAACCTGGAGGGCGAGGCCACGGCCACGTACCTCGCCCGCATGATCAAGCCGATGGGCCTGAAAGTCACGCGCCTGGCCAGCGGTCTGCCCGTGGGGGGCGACCTGGAATATGCCGACGAGGTCACGCTCGGGCGTGCCTTCGAGGGGAGACGACTTCTCGATGTCTGACGCAACGCTGCACGCCGTGAACCAGGATCCGGACGACTTCGCGGTCCAGATCGCCGACCAGATCGAGAGCTTCATCGTGGCCGTCACGGAAGTGGCGAAGGGCGATGAGCCGGACAGTGCCGTGCCGTTCCTGTTGCTGGAGTTCTCCCAGCTCATGCTGGCCGGCGGCCGGCTGGGTGCCCATGAGGACATCCTTCCCGACGAGCGGTACGAGCCCGATCTCGGGCCCGAGCCGGACGTCGACGACCTGCGCGAGCGCTTCGCCGTGATCCTTGAGCCGATCGACGTCTACTCCGAGGTCTTCGACCCGTACGAACCGCGCAAGGCGCCCGTGCCGTCCCGGATCTCCGACGACATCGCCGGTGTGGTGACGGATCTGCGCCACGGCCTGGCCCACTACCGCGCGGGCCGGACGACCGAGGCGCTGTGGTGGTGGCAGTTCTCGTACTTCTCCAGCTGGGGTTCCACCGCGTCCGCCACGCTCCGCGCCCTTCAGTCGCTGGTCGCCCACGTGCGCCTCGACCAGCCGCTCCCGGCCCTGGACGGTCTCGACACCGACCAGGATCTGACCGAGGAGGCCGAGGACGTGCTGGCGGAGGAGGCCGGCAAGGTGATGGCGGAGGAGATCGCGACCCCGCTGGGCATGCGCACGCTCAGGTGACGCGAGCGGCTCGGGTGTGACACGGGCGGTGTGAGCGGGCAAGGCTTCGTGACGTGGGCCACGTTCCCGCGTGTACCGCGCCATCGGGGGCATGCATGCACACCGAGCGGCCGTGTCCGTCTCAAGGTGATCACGGAGTGGGCGGGACATCTCACGATGTGGTATAGCCGGGACGCCGTGCGGCCGCTCGTTAAACTGAGCCGACAGTGACTATGGACTGAGCGAGGAGCGCACGTGGGCCTTGTCGTGCAGAAGTACGGAGGCTCCTCCGTAGCCGATGCCGAGGGCATCAAGCGGGTCGCCAAGCGGATCGTCGACGCCAAGAAGAACGGCCACCAAGTGGTCGTCGTGGTGTCGGCGATGGGTGACACGACGGACGAGTTGATCGATCTCGCCGGGCAGGTATCCCCTATCCCCGCCGGGCGTGAGTTCGACATGCTGCTGACCGCCGGAGAGCGGATCTCCATGGCCCTGCTGGCGATGGCGATCAAAAACCTGGGCCACGAGGCCCAGTCGTTCACCGGCAGCCAGGCGGGCGTCATCACCGACTCGGTCCACAACAAAGCGCGCATCATCGATGTCACGCCGGGCCGGATCCGTACGGCGCTCGACGAGGGCAACATCGCGATCGTCGCCGGGTTCCAGGGGGTGTCCCAGGACAAGAAGGACATCACTACGCTGGGCCGTGGCGGCTCGGACACCACCGCTGTCGCGCTCGCGGCCGCGCTGGAGGCCGAGGTGTGCGAGATCTACACCGATGTGGACGGCGTCTTCACCGCGGACCCCCGGGTCGTGACGAAGGCCCGGAAGATCGACTGGATCTCCTTCGAGGACATGCTGGAGCTCGCCAGCTCCGGCTCCAAGGTGCTGCTGCACCGGTGCGTCGAGTACGCACGCCGTTACAACATCCCGATCCATGTCCGTTCCTCGTTCTCGGGGCTCCAGGGCACATGGGTCAGCAACGAACCGCAAGGGGACCGCAAGGTGGAGCAGGCCATCATCTCCGGTGTCGCCCATGACACCTCAGAGGCGAAGATCACGGTCGTCGGTGTCCCCGACAAGCCCGGCGAGGCCGCGACGATCTTCCGCGCCATCGCCGACAACGAGATCAACATCGACATGGTGGTGCAGAACGTCTCCGCCGCGTCGACCGGTCTGACCGATATCTCCTTCACGCTGCCGAAGACCGAGGGCCGCAAGGCGATCGACGCGCTGGAGAAGACGAAGTCGACGATCGGGTTCGAGTCGCTGCGCTACGACGACCAGATCGCCAAGATCTCGCTCGTCGGCGCCGGCATGAAGACCAACCCGGGCGTCACCGCCGGATTCTTCGAGGCGCTCTCGGACGCGGGCGTGAACATCGAGCTGATCTCGACATCCGAGATCCGTATCTCGGTGGTCACCCGCGCGGACGAGGTCACCGAGGCCGTGCGCGCCGTGCACACCGCCTTCGGGCTCGACAGCGACTCCGACGAGGCCGTGGTCTACGGAGGCACCGGACGATGAACGCGTCCTCCGCGCCTCGCGGCGCCGCGCGGAGCGCCGCGCGATGAACGGCGGGCCGACGCTCGCGGTCGTGGGTGCGACCGGGGCCGTCGGCGCCGTGATGCTCCAGATCCTGTCGCAGCACGCGGACGTCTGGGGCGACATCCGGCTGATCGCCTCGCCGCGTACGGACGGCGGCAAGCTGTCCGTACGCGGCGAGGCGACCGAGGTCGTCGCGCTCACCGAGGCGGCTCTCGACGGTGTGGACGTGGCGCTGTTCCTCGTACCGGACGAGGTGTCCGCCCAGTGGGCACCGGTCGCCGCGGCCAAGGGTGCCGTGGTCGTGGACAACTCGGCCGCCTTCCGCATGGACCCCGACGTCCCGCTGGTCGTACCCGAGCTGAACCCCCATGCCGTACGGGCCCGTCCGCGCGGCATCGTCGCGAGTCCGGGCTGCGCCACACTCTCGATGATCGTGGCGGTGGGCGCGCTGCACGCCGAGTTCGGGGTGCGGGAGCTGACGGTCTCCTCGTACCAGGCGGTCAGCGCCGCGGGACAGGACGGCGTCAGCGCGCTGCGCGAACAGCTCTCCCTGGTCGCCGGTACGGAGCTGGGCACGCGCCCCGGCGATGTGCGCCGCGCGGTGGGCGATGCCACCGGGCCCTTCCCCGCCCCGCTGGCGCTGAACGTCGTGCCGTGGTCCGGGTCCGCCCTGGAGGGCGGCTGGTCCTCGGAGGAGATGGCGATCCGCGAGGAGACCAGGAAGATCCTGGACCTGCCGACGCTGCGGGTGTCGGCGACCTGTGTCCGGGTCCCGGTGATCACCGGGCACTCCCTCGCCGTGCACGCGCGCTTCGAGCAGGAGATCACGGTCAGCCGGGCGCACGAGATCCTGGCGACCCAGCCGGGCGTGGTGCTGTTCGACAACCCCGGAGCGGGCGATTTCCCCACGCCCGCCGATGTGGTGGGGACGGATCCCACCTGGGTGGGGCGGGTACGGCGGTCGCTGGACGACCCCCGGGCGCTGGAGCTGTTCGTCTGCGGCGACAATCTCCGCAAGGGCGCCGCGCTGAACACCGCTCAGATCGCCGAGGCCGTCGCCGTCGAGCTGTCCCGGCCGTAACTCCGGTCCGCCCGGGAGCGGTCGCCGCGTGGGGGAGCGAAATGGGAAGGCCAAAGATCCACAAAAGTTTGTAGAATCTGTGAACGTCCTGTGGGCAATTCCACGCTCTATGCCTCTTGAACTGGGACGTTTTCGTGTTCGACGATGCGCATCCGTCTTTCTGCGAGAGCTCTGCAACCGCTGGACGGCTGAAGGCGTCTCTGCGGTCGCCCCTTTGCGATGTCGCAAATATGGGGCATAGGGGGAGATCAGTTACGCATGAGGGTATTTGGTGCAGCGTCAAATGGGATGGCGTGCGCGTACAACCCTGGTGGGGGGAAGCGTGTCCAACTGGCGTGGCAGAGGTTCTCGAAATCACAGCGATCGGCCCGGTGCGCGGCGCGACAGTGCGTCCGCTCCGTGGGCCCCGCACACCCGGCGGCATGCCGGTGATCGCCCCCATGCCCGCCGCGCGGCCCGCACGTATACCGTCCCAGCGCGACGGCGCTGACGAGGCGATGGCCGCGGGTACCACCGTCGACCACCTGACCGAGACCTACCGCGCCCACTACCGGTCGCTGCTCGGTCTCGCCGCACTGCTGCTGGACGACACGGCCTCCTGCGAGGACGTCGTCCAGGAAGCCTTCATCCGGGTCCACTCCGCGCGCAATCGCGTACGTGAGCCGGAGAAGACCCTCGCGTATCTGCGGCAGACGGTCGTGAACCTCTCCCGCTCCGCGCTGCGCCGCCGCATCCTCGGTCTCAAGCTGCTCTCGAAGCCGATGCCCGACATGGCAAGCGCGGAGGAGGGCGCGTACGACCTGCTGGAGCGGGACGCGCTGATCAAGGCCATGCGCGGACTCCAGCGCCGGCAGCGCGAGGTGCTGTCCCTGCGGTACTTCGCGGACATGACCGAGGCGCAGGTCGCCGAGACGCTCGGGATATCCCTGGGCTCGGTGAAGGCATACGGCTCGCGCGGCATAGCGGCGCTGCGCGTCGCCATGGAGGCCACGGCATGAGTGGGCGCGAGGACCGGCACGGATTCGGCCGGGGCGAGAGCCCCGACGGGAATCGCGGCGAGGACCGCGGCGAGCGCCGCGCGAACGAGCTGGCCGGGCCGGACGCCCCGACGGACGACCTGACTGGGAACGGAATTGTGAACAACGGGCCGGAGAATGAGCTGAGCGGCCTCGGTGACACGGGTGCCGACAGGTGTAAGGACGCCGCCAAGGGCGGCAGCGGTGACGGCGGCGGCCGGGCCGGTGACGGCGGCGGCCGTGGTGACGGCGGTGGCCGGGCCGGTGACGCCGGCGGGCGTGGTGACGGCGGTGGCCGGGCCGGCGATCGTGGTGCCGGTGACGGCGGCGAGGTCGCGAGCAACGACCTGAACGGCGTCCTGAACGGGGACGAACTGGCGCTGCGGCGGATGCTGCACGGCGCCGTGGGCGACCTGCGGCCGTCCGACGGCGCCCTCGACCATCTCCGCAAGGCCGTACCGACCCGGCGGGCCAGAAAGCGCCAGGCGGTCGTCGGCGTGGCGGCGGCGGCGCTGCTGTTCGGTACGGCGGTCCCCGCCTTCGTCCATGTCGCCAACTCCACCGACGTGATGGACGACCGGGCCGTCAGCACCGGCCACGGCGAGCGGGCGCAGGGCGGCACCGACGCCGACAAGGACACCACGGGCGGCAAGAAGGACGCGGACGGCCCTTCCGACAAGGTGTCCGCCGACGAGGACGAGCCCGACAGGAAGGACGAGCCGGACGGCGGGCGTACGTCGGGTTCGCCGAACGGCGGCAAGGACGGCTCGGCCGACCCCGACGCCTCCTACGAGACCGCCTCCTCGCCCCCCTGCGATTCGAGCCAGCTCCTGGTCGTGGGCCAGACGGGCTCCCCGGACGCCGGCGGCACCGTCTACGGCAGCTTCCGCGTCTCCAATGTCTCGGCCTCGGGCTGTTCGGTCACCGGCCGCGGCACGGTCAACGGCCTGGCGACGGGCGCGGCGGACCAGAGCAAGATCGTCGTCGCGCCGCACACCGCGGGCGACCCGGCGACCGGGCTGCCCGACCCCTCCCAGGAGGCATCGGCGCTGGTGCTGCCGCCGAACGGCGCGTACGAGGTGAAGTTCGCCTGGGTGCCCTCGGAGACCTGCCCGACGACCGGCGCCTCGCCCGACCCCTCCCCGTCCGAGGACGGTTCGGGGGGCACGACCGGCGACCCCGGTACGGGACCCGACACCGGCACGGACGGCTCGAAGACGGAGCCCCAGCTCACCACCGACGGCGGCACGCTGGACGGCTCGGTCGCGGTGACCCACACGGCGGAGCCGGGCGCCCCGAGCGGCCAGACGAGCATCTCCAACGCCTGCGCGGGCACCATCTACCGGACGGGCGTCCTCAACGCGTCGTAGTGCCAGGGCGCGGGGCACACGGGATCCAGGACACGGTTCACAGGATTCCAGGACGCGGGTCACGGGAGTCCAGGACAGGATCACGGGCGTCCAGGACGGTCACGGGACACGGCCCTGGCGGGACCGGAAGGGCTAAGCGGCGGTCTCCAGCCCCAGTTGCCTGTCCCTGATCGCCTCCGCCTCGCGCCGGACGAGCCGGAACCACATGAAGACCACGAAGCCGGCGAACACGAACCACTCGCCGGTGTAACCGAGGTTCTGGAACGCCTTGAGGTCGAGCCCGGTGTTCTGCGGCGCGCCCGCGGGCACGGCCCGCAGCCCGTCCGACGCGGTGCTGACGGTGACCCAGGCGTCGTACACGTCGTACGGCACGACATTGACCAGCGACGCCGCGCTGATCATGGCCAGCTGTCCGCGCGGCAGCCCGCCGCCCGCCCGCACCCCGTCGGAGCCGCTGGACTCGGACGCCTGGAGCGCCCCGGCCACGGTCACCTCGCCGGTGGGCGGCGCGGGCGCCCTCTCACCGCTGGGCAGCCAGCCGCGCACCACCGGCAGCGCCTTGCCGCCATCGGTACGGAGCATGGTCAGCACATACGAACCGGTCTTGCCGTCCAGCTCCCGGTCGGGCACCAGGAACTGGTCCTCGTAGCGCCCACTGGCGGTGGTGTGCCGGCCCGAGGTCTTCTGGTCGACCGGCAGCAGTGTCTCCAGCGCCGCCGCGGGCCGCTCACCGGGATCGGGCGCCGCCGTCGCGGCCTCGTGCGAGGCGACGCGGTCCTCGAAGCGGCCCAGCTGCCAGATCCCCATGAAAATGCACACGGGAATCGCCAGCAGGACGAAGACGTTGATCCCCAACCAGCGCGGAGTCACCAGGAAGCGGTACACCCCTCCACGGTACGGAACGCCGCCCAGGCCCCCGGTCCCGGGTCCCCCGTGGAGGCCCCGGGCCGCGGCCTCCCGTCACCTCACCTCACCCTCGTCTCACTGTGCGACCTCCCCCAGGTGCCTGACCGCGAACTCCAGCTCCAGCCGGACCTGCTTGATCCGCTCCTCCACGACGAGCGAGCCATGGCCCGCGTCGTACCGGTACACCTCATGGACCGCGCCCCGGGCCGCCAGCCTGTCCACGTAGTTCTCCACCTGGCGGATCGGGCAGCGCGGGTCGTTCACGCCCGCCGAGATATAGACCGGGGCCCGGACCGCGTCGACATAGGTCAGCGGTGACGAGGCCGCGAACCGCTCCGGCACCTCCTCGGGCGTACCGCCGAGCAGCGTGCGGTCCATCGCCTTGAGGGCCTCCATCTCGTCGTGGTACGCCGTCACATAGTCGGCGACCGGCACGGCCGCGAGCCCCACGGCCCAGGCATCGGGCTGGGTGCCGAGACCGAGCAGGGTCAGATAGCCGCCCCACGAGCCGCCCGACAACACCAGCCGCGCCGGATCCGCCAGACCGGACGCGACCGCCCACTCCCGGACCGCCGCGATGTCCTCCAGCTCGATCAGCCCGATCCGGTGCTTGAGCGCGTCCGTCCACTCCCGTCCGTATCCGGTGGAGCCCCGGTAGTTGACCCGGACGACCGCGAAGCCGTGGTCGACCCAGGCGGCCGGGCCCGCCGCGAACGCGTCGCTGTCATGCCACGTCGGGCCGCCGTGGATCTCGAAGACCGTCGGGAACGGGCCCTCGCCCTCCGGCCGCTGCACGAGCGCGTGCACCCGGCCACCGGGGCCCTCCACCCACGCGTCCTCCACCGGCACCGACGCGGGCGCCGCGGGTCCCGGCGGATCGAGCACCACCCCGCCCGCCGTGGAACGCACCTCCGGCGGCTGGGCCGCAGACGACCACAGATACTCCACGCTGCCGTCGGGCCGGGCCGTCGCCCCCGAGACCGTCCCCGCCGGGGTCTCCAGCTGGACCAGCGCGCTCTTGGCGAAGTCATAGCGCCACAGCTCGCCGCGGGCCTCGAAGCTATGGGCGACCAGCAGCCCCGATCCGTCCGGATACCACTCGGCGTTGACATCGCCGGGCAGCTCGATGGCCAGCTCGGTCTCCTCGCCCGTCAGCGGATTCCAGACGACCGGCTCCCAGCGGCCCCGCCGCTGATGGCCGATGAGCAGCCGGCTGTCCCCTTCCACCGGCGCGAAGCCCAGCACCTCCAGGCCCAGCTCGCGTGTACCGCCCTCCGTGTCGTCCAGTTCGGCCACCACCGAGCCGTCCAGCCGCAGCACCCGCACCGCCGAGTGCATCGCGTCGCCGTGCTCGGTGTGCTCTATCGCCAGCAGCGAGCCGTCGTGCGACAGATCACCGACCCCGGCCGACTCGCGGTGCCGGTAGATCTCCACGGGCTCCTCGCCGGGCCGTACGACATGGAGCGTCGAGCCGTCCTCGTCGGTCGAGCGCCCCACCACCGCCGTGCCGTCCCGGCCGAGCGCCAGCCCGGCCGGGTAGGAGGGGGCGAGCCCCGCCACCGCGGGCTCGTCACCGGCTCCGTCCGCCCCGGCGCTGAACCGCTGCCGCATCCAGACCCCGAACTCGTCCCCGTCCGTGTCCGAGAACCACCAGATCCACTCGCCGTCGAGCGAGAGCACGCCGTCCGTCGTCCCGTTCGGCCGGTCCGTCGCCTGCCGCTGCTCACCGGTCGCGCGATCCCACGCGTACAGCTCGTACGTCCCCGTCGCGTTGGAGACGAACAGCGCGCGCTCCGGCGCGTCCTCCGCCCAGTCGGGCAGCGAGACCCGCGGCGCCCGGAAGCGCTTCTCCCACTCGGGCATCGAGGCCGCGGCCGGGGGCGGGGGCGGGGCCGCAGCCGTGCGCGTCGCCGTACCCGCCGCCGCGCCCGCCGTCGAGGCCGCTGTCGAATCCGGTGTCGAACCGGTGATCTCAGTCATGCCCCCTATTCTGCGCCCGGCCCCTGACATTCCGTCGGCGTCCCGCTCAGCCTGTGGATAACTCCTTGAGCAGCATCTTCGTGGCCACGGCCGCCAGCTCCTTCTCGGCCTGGTCCCAGGTCCAGCCGCAGTCGTCGACGAGCGTGCGCCAGGCGCCCAGCCCGAAGCAGAACCACAGCACGTCCGCGCACCGCTCGACGGTCATCCCGGTCTTGAGAGCACCGAGGCCCTTGAGGTGTGAGGCGATCTCGCGGAGGGCACATGTGTAGATAGAGGTGCCTTCGTCCCAGAGTGCTTCCGCCGCCTCGTGCACGGGCAGCGCGCTGTAGAGGATCGCGATCGACTCGCGGTGCTCCTCGTTGCTGAGCCGGGTGCGGTGGGCAAGCAGGGCGATGGCGGAGACGGCGTCCTCGGTGCCCCGTATCCGCTTCACGGTCTCCTGAGCGCCCGAGTGCGCGGCCGCGCGGTGGACGGTCTCCCGCAGTATGTCGAGCCGGCCCCCGGCGCTGGCGTACACCGTCTTGACCGCGGTCCCTGCCTCGCGGGCGATCTCGGCGACGGTCACCTGCGCGAAACCCCGCTCAAGGAAGAGCCGCCGCGCCGCGTCGATGATGTCGCGCCGTGTGGCGGCCGCGGTGAGTGCGCGGCGAGGGGAGTGGTACGGGCGTCCGTCAGCCATATGGACATTTTAGGTTAAAACGGGCATTTATTGCAGTACCTTTGAGTTCAATACATAGGGGCTCACCCCTATCTCCGAGGGACAGAAATGAAGGTTTCATCCGCGCTCCGAGCCGAACGCTCGCGCATATACGACGAACTCCTCGCCGAGCACATGATCATGCGACGCGGCGCCGCCCTGGTGGCCGTCTCGTTCGCGAATCTCGCCGACGGTCAGCCCGTCGACGTCAAGACGCTGGTCAGCACCTCCCGCTGGCTGATCGACTACATCACGAGCCACCACGGGAGCGAGGACGAACAACTCTGGCCGGCGCTGCGAGACCTGTTTCCCGCCGCCGTCGCCGAACTCGACGAGATGCTCGTCGAGCACCAGGCGCTCGACGCCGAACTGCACACCCTCGCCAGGGCGGTCGACGCGATCGACGCCCGGGAGGTCACGGGCGGGCGCGCCGAGGTGCTGGTGGTCATCGGTGAGGCGGCCATGTCCGGGCTGCCGTCGGCCCAGCGGGTCCGCGAGATTCTGGCCAGGCACTTCGACGAGGAGGAGCCGGTCCTGCTGGAGCTGTTCCCGCAGGTGCCGGACGCCGACCTCGCCCGCGTACGGAAGGGCATCTTCCATGGCTGCTTCCGCGGCAGCCCGCATCTGCTGCTCGGCCTGATGGAGGACCCGGACCGGATCCCCGGATACGCGGCCGTGCTGAGCGCCTTCCCGGCGTCGGTGCGGTGGCTGCGCCCGGTACTGCTGGCGCGCTACCGCTCCACCAAGAAGGCGCTGGCGGTGACGACGTACCTCGACAGGATCTAGATGACGGCGATGAAGGCGATGACGTACTGGACTGGGCGAAGGGGCTGGTGACGACGTCCCCGTACGGGAGCTAGCCGCGTGAACGGGCGTGCAGCGTTCGCGCGACCCTCGGGCCCAGCCAGCGCTTGAGCCTGCGCAGCGGCTCCAGCTGTTCCGCCGCCCGGTCGATCCGGTAGTACAGCTGGGGCGGGATGTGCGGCAGCAGGGGGGAGTGCCGCTGCCCGAGCAGCGCGAACATCTGCGCCGGGGCCAGCTGGATATAACGCGGAAGGTTCTCGTACCACTGGGCGCTGTAGCGGGCCGCGCTCTGGACGGGGAGGAGGGCGGACCTCCGTTCCCGCTCGTACTGGACGAGGGCGGGCCGCAGTTCCGGGTGTGCGTCGTGTGCGTCGTGTGCGTCGTGTGCGCCGTGCGTGTTGTGCGTGTCGTGTCCGCGCCGCTTGCTGTGCCCGCGCAGCGCGCCGGCCAGCGCGATGGCGTCCTCCAGTGCGAGCGTGGTGCCCGCGCCGATGGAGTAGTGCGTGGTGTGGGCGGCGTCGCCGAGCAGGACGAGATTGCCGCGGTGCCAGGTCCGGTTGGTCAGGGTGCGGAAGTTGAGCCACTGCGCGCTGCCGTCCGCCTGCGACCGGCCGATCAGCCGGTGCCCGTCCAGCGGGCCCGCGAAGAGCCGCTCCAGCAGGGCCAGGCCGTCGGCCTCGCTCGCCCTGTCGAGCCCGAGGCCCGCCCACGTCGCCGGGGAGCACTCGACGATGCAGGTGCTCGCGTCCTCGCTGAACCCGTAGGCGTAGCACCAGATCCAGCCGTGCCCGGTCTCGACGAAGGCGAAGGTGAACGAGTCGAAGACCTTGGTGGTGCCGAGCCAGATGTAGGTGTTGTGGCCGGCCGTGGCTTCGGTGCCGAAGTGCCGGGCGTGCCGCTCGCGCAGGGCGCTGCCGACTCCGTCGCAGGCCACGACCAGATCGGCGTCGGGCAGTTCGGCGGCGTCGGTGATCGTGTGCTCGAACTCGACGCGTACGCCGAGAGCGCGGGCCCGCTCGGTGAGGATGCCGAGCAGCCGGCGCCGGCCGATTCCGAACCCGGTGTCGCCGTGGTGCACCGTCGTACGGTCGCCGACGTGTGCGACCCCGTCGCTCCAGCGGACCGAGTTCTCGCTGATGGCGATCGCCGATTCCGGGTCGTGGACATGCAGCTTGTCGATCAGGCTGCCCCAGTAGGTCACGCCCCAGCCGTAGGTGGACCCGGCCGCGTTCCGTTCGTAGACGGTGATGTCATGGGACGGATTCTGCCGTTTCATCAGGATCGAGAAGTACAGGCCGGCGGGCCCGCCGCCGACGCACGCGACCTTCACAGGTGCTCCCGGTTGTCCCGTTGTGACACTGAGTGATCAATTGCGGACGAAGAGTAGCAGGCTGTGGTGCGGTTGGCTCGGCATGGGCTTGTTGGGTGGTCACCCCGTGCTGAATACTTCTACATCGCTGTAGAAGTCGATCCGTTCCGTTACCGGGAGAGAGCAGACCTGATGTTCGGCTTGAGTGAACTGGCCCTGATCCTCATCGTCGTCGCGGTGGTCGTCGGGGTGAAGAGGCTCCCTGAACTGACCCGCTCCGCCGGCAAGGCCGCCCGCATCCTCAAGAGCGAGAAGAGGGCGCTCAAGGAGGAGGGCAAGGAGGAGGGCAAGGTGGCGAGCGCGACGGAGCGTCAGGAGGCCGGCAGGACGTCCGGCGCCGTCCCGCAGGAGGAGCGTCGTGTCGTCACGGGCGTCATCGTCGAGCGGGACGACGTTCCCGCGCGGGACTCCCGCGACAAGCCGTAGCCCTAGACTGAACCGCTGGTTCGGGCCTTCAGGTATGAGGACATTCGGGTTGACGGGGTGACGGCCCGCGCGGGACGGGAGAGCGATCGTGACGCCAGGTGTGCCGGCGGGTGCCGGCGGCTTCGAGGACCCTCCTGCCGAGGTGCTGGCCGAGGCCGCCGCCGCGTTCGGGCTGCTGGCGTCGTCCGCGCGGCTGCACATCATGTGGGTGCTGGCCCAGGGCGAGAGCGATGTGACCGGACTCGCCGAGCGCGTGGGCGGGGCGCTGCCCGCCGTGAGCCAGCATCTGACGAAGCTGAAGCTGGCCGGTCTCGTACGGTCGCGGCGCGAGGGCCGTCGCCAGGTGTACTTCGTCGACGATCCGGATGTCGTGACCGTGGTCCGGCTGATGGTCGGACAGCTGACCGACCGCGCGGCGCACGCTCCGGCGCGGCGCGTCCGCGACATCACGGCCTGAGTCCGCGGTGCCCGACCCCGTGGCGCCGGACCCCGTGGCGCCCGACTCCATGGCGTCCGACTCCATGGCGTCCGGGGCTGGTGTGTCCGGGGCCGATGTCTCCACGGCGGCCGGCGCAGGGTCCGGGCCGGGATCCGGTCCGGGGTCCGGGTCCGGTGCCGGCCGCGGTCCCACGGACCTCTGGGCGCCGGGCGGGGCGCCGGGCGGGGCGCCGGGCGAGGACGGCAGCCCGCCGGATCCGGCCGCCCTCACCACCCTCCAGGTGCTGCGGCGCCTGGACAGCGGGCCACGCGGGCTGACGGACGCGCAGGCCGAGGAGCGGCTGCTCCGGTACGGCGAGAACGCGGTGCCGGAGTGGCGTACGGCGTCCTGGCCGCGGCGTTTCGTACGGAGCACGCGGGATCCGTTCACCGCCGTACTGCTCTGTCTCGGGGTGGTGTCGGCCACCGTCTCCGCCTGGGGCACCGCCCTGGTGATCCTCTCGCTGGTCGTGGTCAGCTGTCTGCTGCGCTCGTCGGGGGAGCACCGGGCCGACCGTTCCATGGCCGGGCTGCGCGAGCTGGTGGCGACCACGGCGACGGTGCTGCGGCGCGGGAGTGACGGGGGCGGCTCGCGGACGAGGGAGATTCCGGTCGACCAGCTGGTGCCGGGCGATGTGATCCGCCTCGGCCCCGGCGATCTGGTGCCCGCCGACGTACTGCTGCTCCGGGCGAGCGGGCTGACCGTGCATCAGGCGGCGCTGACGGGGGAGTCGGCGCCGGTCGAGAAGTACGCCGTCGACGCGGCGGGCCCGGAAGGCGTCGGGGCGCCGGACCGTACCCCCGCGGCGGGCGAGGCGTTCGCGGGGGTGTTCGCGCAGCCGCGGCTGTGTTTCCAGGGCAGCAGTGTCGCCTCGGGCAGCGGCACCGCCGTCGTCGTGGCGACCGGGACACGTACGCGGTTCGGCGCCGCGCGCGGCCGGCCGGGGCGCCGTACGGCCAGCGCCTTCGACCGGCAGGTGCACGGCATCTCGTGGGTCCTCATCCGGTTCATGCTGCTCACCCCGCCGCTCGTCCTGATGGCCAACGCCGCCCTGCGCGGCCGGGGCCTGGAGACGCTCCCCTTCGCGGTCGCGGTCGCCGTCGGTCTCACGCCCGAGATGCTGCCGGTCATCGTCACCATCGCCCTGGCCCGTGGCGCCTCACGCCTCGCGCGCCACCACGCGGTCATCGTCAAACGCCTGCCCGCGCTGCACGACCTCGGCGCCGTCGACGTACTGTTCCTGGACAAGACGGGCACCCTCACCCAGGACCGGCCGGTGTTCGGCGGGTCGAAGGACGCGTACGGCGATCCCGACCCCGAGGTGCTGCGCTGGGCCGCCGTCAACGCCTGGTGGACCCTGCAACTGGCCGATCTGCCCGCCCCGGACGTCCTCGACGACGCGATCCTCGACGCGGCGGACGAGGAGGATCCGGCGCGGTACGAGGGCGTGGCGGCCCTCCCGTTCGATTCCGTACGGCGTCTCTCCACCGCGGTCGTACGACGGCCCGGCAGCCTCGGCACCCACACCCTCGTGGTCAAGGGCGCGGTGGAGGCCGTACTCCAGCGGTGCGCCCTCGACGACGAGGAACGGAACCGGCTCACCGCGCTGGCCGCCCGCGAGGCGGACAGCGGTCTGCGGCTGCTCGCGGTCGCCACGGCGGAACGGCCCGCCCGTCACCGCGACTACACCCCGGCCGACGAGCGCGGGCTCGACTTCCTGGGCTTCGTCGCGCTCCACGACGCGCTCGCTCCGACCGCGGCCGAGGCGCTGAAGGCGCTTGCCGCGCGCGGCGTCACGGTCAAGATCCTGACGGGCGACCACCCGGGCACGGCGGCCCGCGCGTGTCTGGATCTGGGCCTCGACACGGCCGCCGGCGGGCTCGCGGGCGGTGGGCCCGGCGTCGGGGGCGCCGGCGGGCTCGGGGGCGGCGGGCTCGGCGTCGAGGGCGGCGGCGGGCTCGGGGGCGGCGTCGGAGAGGTGGTCACCGCCGAACGGCTCGACGCGCTCACCGACGCGGAACTCGCCGAGGTCGCCCGGCGCACCACCGTCTTCGCGCGCTGCACACCCGAGCACAAGGCCCGTATCGTCGCCGCCGTCCGCGCCGACGGGCACACCACCGGCTTCCTCGGCGACGGCGTCAACGACCTGCCCGCGCTGCACGCCGCCGACGTCGGGATATGCCCGCGCGACGCCGTCGACGTCGTCCGCGAGTCCACCGATGTCGTGCTCGCGCGGAAGGACCTCACCGCGATCGAGCACGCGATCGGCGCCGGGCGCCATTCGAGCGGCAATATCGTCACGTATCTGCGGATCACGCTCTCCTCCAACCTCGGCAATGTCATCGCGATGCTCGTCGCGGGGCTGCTGCTGCCGTTCCTGCCGATGCTTCCTGCTCAGGTCCTCGTACAGAACCTGTGCTTCGACGCCGCGCAGCTCGCCTTCGCGTACGACCGGCCGCGGCCCGAGGCGCTGCGCCGGCCGACGGAGCTGCGCTCCCGGGCGTTCTTCCGGTTCATCACGGGTTTCGGTCTCATCAACGCGCTCTCGGACCTCGCGACGTTCGCGCTGCTCGCGTCGGCCTCGCACGGCGTCGTGGACGGGGACGGCCAGGCGGAGTTCCACTCCGGATGGTTCACCGAGAACCTGCTCACCCAGGCGCTGGTGATGCTGCTGTTGCGTACGAGCGCACGCCCCGCGTCCGCCCGAGGGGCACCGAGCCCCGTCCGCTGGGCCGCCGCCGGGCTCGCCGTGACCGGGCTGCTGCTGCCGCTCTCGCCGTTCGGCCCTCTTCTGGGCATGTCCGCGCTGCCGGGGCTCTCCTACGTACTGCTCGGCGCGGTTCTGGGGCTGTACGCGGCCGGACTGGTCTTCGCGCGGCGGCGTATCGGCGGCGCTCAGCTGTAGGGGCGCCCGGCCGGCGGACCCTCATGGTTGTACAGTTGCGCAATACGGCAATTCATGGTCGACGGGTGCACGGCTCGTCGACGGGTCCGCGGTTCGATGAGGGGAAGATGAGGGGAAGGCGGGGCGGCGATGGTACGTAACGGGTTGGAGCCCTGGCATCTGCTGATCGTGGCGATCGTGATCATCGTGCTGTTCGGCTCGAAGAGGCTGCCGGACGCCGCGCGTTCGGTGGGCAAGTCCCTGCGCATTCTCAAGAGCGAGGCGAGGGCGATGAAGGGGGAGGGCGCCACGCACCCCGCCCCCTCCGGTCGCGCCCCCTCCGGTCGCGCCCCCTCCGGTCGCGCCCCCTCCGGTCGCGCGCCCTCCGGAACCGCCGGCGATGACGCGGGGCGCTGAGCGCTGAGCGTGGTGCGCGCGGCTCAACTCAGGGGCTGGCCCTGTCGATTCCATACCGCAGCGGCTCGCCCTGCACGCGCGGATCCCGCCGGTATACGTAGACCGCCTCCGCCTGCGCGCCGCCCGCGGGCCCTTCCAGCTCGCAGGGGTACGTCACCTGCACCACGGCCGGCCGGTCGGTGACCCGCATCCGTATGCCGTCCGCGGGTCCGCCGTCGAGCACCGCGGTTTCCCATTCCGTCCTGCCCGTATTCACGTCCGGGTGCCTGCCCGGATCCCTGCCCTGAACATTCATGCGAACACTTTAAGGGTTGCGCAAGTTTAGGACTATGGGTGAGATCCGGACAGGGCCGTACGCGGCGCGGCGGACGGCGGCGGCGCCCGGCTACAGGGTGCGCTCCAGCCGGTCCGCCATCAGCTTGATGAAGCGCGAGGGGTCGCTCAGCTCGCCGCCGTCGGCCAGGAGGGCCATCCCGTAGACGAGTTCGGCCGCCTCGGACAGTCCCGCGTCGGCGTCCCGTTCCGTGTGGGCCTTCCGCAACCCGGTCACCAGCGGGTGCGTGGGGTTGAGTTCGAGGATGCGCTTGATGCGTGGCACCTCCTGGCCCATGGCGCGGTACATGTTCTCCAGGGCGGGCGTCACATCGTGGGTGTCCCCGACGATGCAGGCGGGCGAGACGGTGAGCCGGGACGAGAGCCGTACCTCCTTCACGCTCTCACTCAGCTCCGTCGTCATCCATGTCAGCAGACCGGCGAACTCCTGCTGCCGCTTCTCGCGTTCGGCCTCGACCTCCTTCTTCTCCTCCTCGGTGTCGAGATCGACCTCGCCCTTGGCGATCGACCGCAGCTGCCTGCCGTCGAATTCCGGTACGGACTGGACCCACACCTCGTCGACCGGGTCGGTCAGCAGCAGCACTTCGAAGCCCTTGGCCTGGAACGCCTCCATGTGCGGCGAACTCTCGATGGCCGAGCGCGACTCGCCCGTCATGTAGAAGATGTGCTGCTGGCCCTCCTTCATGCGGTCCACGTACTGCCGGAGGGTGGTCAGCCCCTCCTTGTCCTGGGTCGACGCGAACGAGGAGACGCCGAGGATCGCGTCGCGGTTCTCGAAGTCGCTGAGGAGACCTTCCTTCAGGACCCGGCCGAATTCCTTCCAGAACGTCGCGTAACGCTCTGGGCTGCCGGACATCATGTCCTTCAGCGTCGACAGCACCTTCTTGACGAGGCGGCGGTGCATCAACTGGATCTGGCGGTCCTGCTGGAGGATTTCCCGCGAGACATTGAGCGACAGGTCCTGCGCGTCGACGACACCCTTGATGAAGCGCAGGTATTCGGGCATGAGCGCTTCGCAGTCGTCCATGATGAACACGCGCTTCACATAGAGCTGGACTCCGCGCTTGTGCCCCTGCATGAACAGGTCCTGGGGCGGGTGGGACGGGATGAAGAGCAGCGCCTGATATTCGAAGGTGCCCTCAGCCTGCATACGGATGGTTTCGAGCGGGTCGTTCCAGTCGTGACTGATGTGTTTGTACAGCTCGCTGTACTCGTCATCGGTCACCTCGCCCCTGGACCGCGCCCACAGCGCCTTCATGGAGTTGATCGTCTCGGTCTCGCGCGGGACGGCACTGCCGCCGTCCTCGTTCGCGTCCGTGCCGGCGTCGGCGTCGGCGGCGGTGCCGGTGTCGGCGGCGCCCGTGTCGGCGCCCGTGTCGGCGTCCGTGTCCGCGTCCGTGGGCTCCTTGGCCATCTTGATGGGCCAGGTGATGAAGTCCGAGTACCGCTTGACGATCTCCTTGATCTTCCAGGTGGACGTGTAGTCGAAGAGCTGGTCGTCGATGTCCTCGGGCTTGAGCCGCAGCGTCACCGACGTACCCTGCGGCGCGTCGTCGACCGTCTCGATGGTGTACGTACCCTCGCCGCTGGATTCCCAGCGTGTCCCCCGGCTCTCGCCCGCCCGCCTGGTCAGCAGCGTGACCTCATCGGCCACCATGAAGCTGGAGTAGAAACCCACGCCGAACTGTCCGATGAGTTCCTCGGAGGCGGCCGCGTCCTTGGCTTCCTTGAGTTCCTTCAACTCCTTCAGGAACTTCGCGGTGCCGGAATTCGCGATCGTCCCGATGAGCTGCACTACTTCGTCGTGCGACATGCCGATGCCATTGTCGCGAACGGTGAGCGTGCGGTGCTCCTTGTCGACCTCGATGCCGATGTGGAGATCCGATACGTCTTCCCGCAGCTTGTCGTCGCGGAGGGACTCCAACCGCAACTTGTCCAACGCGTCGGAGGCGTTGGAGATGAGCTCGCGCAGAAATACGTCCTTGTTCGAGTAGATCGAATGGATCATCATCTGCAGGAGTTGACGCGCTTCTACCTGGAACTCGAATGTCTCGATAGGCATGTTGCCCGGATTCCTTCCCCGATTACTCGTCAGCGCCAATGCAGTGGGCCGGCTCACATGGTATCCAGCCGCCGCGGCGCTCACAGGGGGAGCGGCGAGAGCGGGCTCACAACGCCGCACAGCCGGGGCCGGGGCCGGATCCAGGGGGGAGGGAGGAGGCGCTATTTTTGGCGGGTCTGGACGAGGTGGCGTTGCAGGCGCGCGTGGCGGAACTGGTAGACCGCGCCGGCCTGGCGCAGTACGCCCCGCCGGTAGGCGTCGTCGAGGAACGCGACGACGGCCCAGGGGAGGCGTCCCGTCAACGGCAGCCAGATGCGGGAGAGTACGAGCCACTGGCCCCAGGCCGTCAGGCACAGGGTGTAGCCCAGGGCGCCGCCGAGGCCGCTGATGGAGCTGAGCATCAGTCCGTCCGTGGAGTTCCAGGCGAGCCGGCCCAGGTGCCCCTGGAGGAGGTCGACCACCGCTCCGCCGCCGAATCCGACCACTGCCCCGAACGTGGGTGCCCATATGAGCAGTTGGGTGGTCGCGGTTCTGCGGTTGGTGTTCAGGACGCTGCGTGGGTTGACGGCGGAGACGATGTCGAGCGGGGCTTCGAGGAGGCCGATCAGGCAGAAGGTGAGTCCGGTGGCGGCGCTGAAGACCAGGCCGTAGACGGTCCCGTCGATGAGCCCCGTACGCAGCGCGGCCGAGGGCCCGACGTTCCAGCCGTACGCGTGCAGCAAGCCGACCGCGAATCCGTAGGCGAAGCCGAAAAGCGCCCCGCCCAGCGTCCCGATCACCAGTCGGGGGCCGGCCGTCCATGTGATGGCTTCTGTCCGGCGGCGGATCCGCAGCCGTACGGCGGACGGTGTGACGCGCTTGCCCGTGACCGTGTACGTGAGCCAGTGCACGAGCCCGAACATGAGGCCGGCGAGGAGCCCGACGATCGCCGCGTCCAGGAGGGGGCCCGCGAGCGAGCCGCGGAAGGCGGCGGCGACGGCGCCGTCGACGAGGCCGATGGCCAGTCCGGTGATGAGCGCGGTGACGAGGGTGCGGGTGGAGCGGCGCAGTCCGTTGCCGATGCGCCACCAGGCCAGGTCGGGGGTTTCGAGCTGGGTGAGGTGGTGGGCGAGGTAGCCGAGCCAGTGCCGGGCGCGGTCCGGGTCGACGTCGCGCGGGCCGTGCCGGTGGCGGTGGCGGTAGACGGTGGGGAGGAAGTTGTCGAGCAGGTGGTCCTCCAGCTTCTCCGGGCTGCCGAACCGTTCGGAGTCGAGGAGGGAGACCGGATCGTGGTCGGGGGTGTCGCTGTAGACGGTGCGGGCGAGCGCGACCATCAGCGGTGTCGCCAGGACCGTGGCCAGCGGGGACACGGTCCCGTCCGGTAACCGCTCGCGCAGTTTCCTCAGTACGGGGTCCCAGGCGCCCGCGGCGGGGTCCGCGCGGTCGGTCTTGCGGGTGGTGCGGGGCAGGTAGTGGTCCAGGTCGTCGAGGGTGAGGTCGGTGAGTTCGACCGGCGCGGCGGAGGTCAGTACGTCGGTCTCGTCGACCGCGGCGGCGTATTCGGCGGGACGGCTGGTGAGCAGGAGGGGGAGGGTGGTCGCGTTGAGGGCCTCCAGCGCGGGGCGGCGCAGCCCGTCGGCCATCTCGTCGAAACCGTCCAGTACGGGGAGTACGCGACCGGAGTCGACCAGCGCGGCGGCCAGGCTCACCCTGCCGGGTCCCCGGGCGGCAGTACCGGGGTGGTCGCGCATCAGCCGTTCGGTCAGCCAGTCGCGCAGGGTGATGGTGGTGGGGTTCCAGGCGCCGATGCTGAAGATGACCGGAATGGGCTCCGCGGGGGTCCGCGTCGTCAGGTAGTCGAGGACGAAGCGCAGGGTCAGGACCGTTTTCCCGGAGCCGGACCTGCCGAGGACCACCAGCCGACCGGAGGGGACGCTCCGGTAGATCTCCGCGATCTTCTCCAGCCGGCCGCTCAGGTCCAGGGGGTCGTTCGCGGCTCCCGGTGGGAGGCGGCGGATGTTGGTCCAGTGGTCGGTGAGTCTCGTGGGGGCCGCCTTCCAGCGGACCGGCAGCGGGTAGGGGTCCTGGATCTGGCGTTGTTCCTCCTCGCGCTGCCAGCGGGCGGCCACCGCCTCCGCGAGTTGTTCCGTCGCGTCCGCCAGCGCATCCCGTGCCGCCAGCGCGTCCCGTGCCGCAGGAGCGGGCCGTGCCGCCAGCGCGTCCCGTGCCGCAGGAGCGGGCCGTTGCGAGACCAACGGCTCGGAATCCGGATCCGCCGGCCCCGGCTTCCCGGTCGGCTCCTCGATCGGCTTCTCGGTGCCGGGCCCACCGCCGCCCGGGTCGCCGGGGACGGCGGCGCTCAGCAACTCCTCACGGTCCTCGGGCCGTACGGCGAGCGCGTCGGCCAGCTGCTGCACCGTCGTCATGCGCGGGTTGCGGCGCTTGCCGGTCTCCAGGCCGCGGACGGTGCTCACGCTGACCCCGGAACGCCGCTCCAGCTCCTCCTGGGTCAGCCCCGCCCGTTCGCGCAGCCGTCGCAGGACCGTGCCGAACTCACTGGCCACAAGTCACGGCCCTTCCTCTGGAGTTGTCGCCTTTCCGCAGGTGGGGGACTTTAGCGCGGCCACCGGTCACATATGACCGGTTCAATGCGCTGTCCACGTTTCCTCCACGTAGGCCAGTTTCGATGGCATCGACGTGATCGACCGGGGCGAGGGATCGACCGGTCCGGAGAACGGGGAACCGCTATGCCGACGACGGCCGCGCCTCAGGGGCGCCTGCGGCTGGACGCGTGCCCGGACGGCGCGGATGGCGGGCGGACGGTGACCGTGCCTCAGGGGCATCCGGGGCTGGACGCGTGCCCGGACGGCGCGGATGACGTGCCGACGACGGCCGCGCCTCAGGGGCACCCGGGCGTCACGGTTCAGGGGCACCCGGGCATTACGGTTCAGGGGCACCCGGGCATTACGGACCTCACCGCTCAGGAGCGCGAGGTGCTCTACGCGCTCGGATGCGGCCTGGGGGACACCGAGATCGCCGCCGCCCTCGCCCTCACCGAGCGGGTGGTGGCCGGGCGGCTGGGGCGCGTCCTGGTGAAGCTGGGGCTGCGTGACCGGGCCGCCGCCATCGTGCACGCCTTCGACTGCGGCCTGGTCCTGCCGGGACAGGGCCCGCGCGGGCCGGCGGCGGCGCCGGACAGCACCGTCCGGCAACGGCCGGGCCGCCCCGCACCCGGTCCCCGGCTTCGTATCTCCCTGCTCGGCCCGTTGCGTACGTGGCTCGCGGGGCAGCCCGTGGACGTCGGCCCGGTGCGGCAGCAGGCCGTGCTGGCGGCGCTGGCGCTGAGCCGGGACCGTACGGTCAGCCAACGGCAACTGCTGGACGGCGTATGGGGGATGGACCAGCCGGACGGGAACGTCGTACCGGTCTACGTGTACCGGCTGCGCAAGAGCCTGCGTCTCGGGGAGTGTCCGGACTCGGTGATCCGGCGCGACCGGTACGGCTACGGGCTGGTACGCGGTGTGGCCGAGCTGGACGTGGCCTGCATGGAGGACCTCGTCACCGCGGCCGGGGAGGCCGAGCGGGCCGGCGACCTGTCCGAGGCGGTGCGGCTGTGCGCGCGGGCACTGGAGCTGTTCCGCGGTGAGCCGCTGGCCGGACTGCCGGGTGGGCTCGCCGAGTTGGAGCGGCTGCGGCTCGCCGAGCGCAGGGTCGCGCTGGCGCGGCGGAAGGCGGGCTGGCAGCTGAGGCTCGGCCGGGACGCCGAGGCGATCGCAGAACTGTCCGCCCTGGCCCTGGAGGAGCCGCTGAACGAACCGGTCGCCGCGACGCTCATGCACGCGCTGCGGCACGACGGTCGGCGGGCCGAGGCGCTGGCCGTCTTCGACCGCGCCGGCCGGCGGCTCGCCGACGACCTGGGGGTGGTGCCCGGCGAACTGCTGCTGCGGGCGCGGTGGGCGGTCCTGCGCGGGGACGGCGACGGCGGCGACGGTCGGGCGGGTGCGGCGTGATCGAGGGGGCGTCCCGGGGCCGCGACGAGGAGTTGCTGCTGGCGCGGATCTCCGCGGCCGCGGGCCGGGCACACCTCGGCAGGCGACGCGCCACCTATCAGGCGCCGCTCACCGAGCGGGGCATCTGGCGGACCGCCGCCGCCGGCGCGCGTCGCCTGCTGCGGGCCGGCGGCAGGAGGAGGCCGGGCTCGGGCGGGCGGCTGGACCTGTACGAGCACGGGATGACGGTCGCCGTGGACGGGCGGATCCATGTCATCCGCTACGACACCACGGTGGTGCGGCGGCGCGGGGTTCTGTCCCCGCGGGGTACCACCCGCGCCCATGCGCTCATCGACGTCAACGGCGAGCGGATCGTGCTGCGTTGCGGTGACTTCGGCCACCCGGAGGTGTGGGGGCCCGAGATCCGCCGGGCCGTCACCGACGCCCAGCTGCCCCGGGCCCTGGCCGCACTGGCCCGGGGAGCACGGCTCGACTTCGGCCCTGTATGGATCACCGCGGACGAGGTCGGATCCCGGCGGACGTCCCTCTCATGGGCGGAGGTCGAGCGGATCGAGATCCTCAGCGATTCCGTCGCCATCCGCGCTTCCGGGCGGTGGCTGGTGTGCGGAACCGTCGCGTCCGAAATCCCCAACCTCGGCGTCCTCCACGCGCTCGCCGAGCACTTGGCCGACGCCGAGCGGGACGACGCCTGATCGCCCTGGGAGCCCTGGTCCTGCTCCTGATCATCGCCTCCCGGACATGACGACACGGACAACGACAACGACAGCGACAACGACGACAACAACAACGGCCGGAAGACGGAGGATCGCATGGTAGCGCTGGGCGGGGACATGACGAACGCGCTGATCGACAAGGCGAGGGCGGAGCGCGAGCGGCGGCGGAGCGGACGGAGCCGGATGTCCGCGCTGGTCACGCTGGCGGTGGTGGGCGGCATCGGGCTGCTGCTGGCCCTGACGGTCGGCGGAGACCCGGACGAGGCGCCGACCTGCGACGACAAGACCATGACGCGCGACGACGTATGCGTCATCTACTCAAGTGGCGGCGGGGGCGGCTCCTTCTCGTACGAGGAGATGACCGACCGCCGCGAGTCGGGCGACACCGTGCTGCGGGGAATCGGGTTCGGCCTCGCCGGGCTCTGCGCGGTGCTGATGATCCCGGCGGCGGAGCGGTTGGACCCGTCCAGACCCTGGGGCGCCCCGGTCACCGGGCCCTGCCCGCGGTGCGGCATGACGAACCGCCGGGAGAAGAAGACCACGCACAGCGTCTCCCAGGGCGGGACGACCTACCACTGCACGGGCATCGTCACCCTGTGCGCCGACTGCGGCTTCAGTGCCGTCAGACGGCCCTGACGGCGGCCGGACCCAGAACTCCCCTGGGTACGGCTACTCATGCACCGCGCGACGCCGACGCCTACCGTCACGGGCATGTCCCAGAGCCCTGTACGCGGAGCCCAGCCCTCCGGGCGGTCCGTCCTGTATGCCGTCACGGGGCTCATGATGGCGGCGCTGCTGGCCACTGCCGTGGTGGCGGGAAACGTCGTGTGGAACGGCACCCCGTATCCCTCGGCCGACCCCGACACGGTCGCGCAACGGCTCAAGGCCCGGTCCGACGATCTGTACGACGACTTCGCACTGCCCGAGAAGTACGCCGCGGGCGCGGGCAGGATCGATACCGGCGCCTGCTACTACCGCGGGCTGAGGAGCATCGCCCACATCGACGAGGCACGAAGCGACGTCCGCGGCTTCGCCCTCGACTGGAGCGTGCCCGACGTCCCCGAAGCCACAGCCCAAGACGCACAGCGGCGCCTGCGCCAGCGACTGGTGCAGAAGGGTTGGAATCTCACCCACGAGGGCGACCGCGCAGGTGCGACCTTCCGCGAACTAGGCTTCCGATTCGAAGACCCGGTGGGCGGCGACAAGGTAGACGTGCAGTGGAACGACTCGACCACGACGCTGTTCATCAGCGTCTACGCCCCCTGTGCGCAGGTCCCCGACGAGTTCGTGGAATACGACGGGTCTGAGGCCGACTGGCACCCGAAAGAGCAATCCGCTCGGCTTTGAAGGAGACCTCCCGACAGGAAAGAGGAGGAGATCACCCGGCTCGTCGGGCGCTCCGATACCGCCGTGCCGGAAGAGGCGTACCGCAAGCAGATCCGGCCGGTGATCCAGACGGGCACCGCGATCACGGACAGCGTCTTCCCCCGGGAATCCGGAGCGGTAGTCACACAGATAGTCACGCGGCAACGCCAGAGGGCCCAGCTACACTTGCACACTGGGCCCTCTGAACTGCACTTTTGGCTGTCGGGGTGGCGGGATTTGAACCCACGACCTCTTCGTCCCGAATTAGGTCCGATCATGTTGCCCACCAGCTGCGAAGGATGTATGCCCAGGTCAGGCTGTTGGTGGCCGTTGGTCTCGAGTGGTGTCGCGAGGGCTCTGGGAGAAGATCTTCTCCCAGATTTCTCCCAAGCGGTGGGGTGACAGCGTGACAGTTGCTTCAGGATGTCGCGTTACGAAGGCGAATTTGCATGCTGCGGTACGCCGTCAGCGGCAGCACGGCGCATGGCGTACCACCGTCTATGCATTGCTCGCGCAGAGGATCGGTTGCACCGTCCTTTCAAGTACCTCGACGTCTCTCTGCTCTGGCTGAGGGAGTTGGCCGAACCCGCGGGTGTACCTGCACGTTTGGAGCAAGAATGGTGGCCTGGTAGATCAACAAGGCGCAGGGGGCGAAGTTCTGTATGACGAGCCAGGTGGAAGTAGGCGGCCTGAGGATCGCCAAGGCGCTGTCGTACGTGTGTGGGCATCGGGACGAACTCGCCGCGCTGCTTGACGAGGACGACGCCGCCTTGCGTGCTGTCGAAGCCGCAGTCGGCAGGCCGCCCGCAGACGTCTCGCTCACTACCCTTCTGGACGCCTTGCACGCAGCAGTTCGATGCGCAGGCGATCCATCGGGGGTGTATGGGGGAATGGGCCGCAGCGTGATGTCGGCCGGTGTTGCTGGTTTGGACGTCGTGTACCGGTGTCCCGTGCAGCTGTGTATCGGTCGATCCGGTCAGGAAGTGGACGGCGACGTGCCACGCTGCCAGTTCGCCGCCGGCGCGACGGCGCTGATCCGGGAGAGGCTCCCGTAGTGGGAGGGCTGCTCAGTGAACTCAGCAAGAAGCTCGCCGAGCGGTGGCTGACTCTCCTCGTACTTCCAGGCGCGCTCTATTTGGCGGTCGCCGCAGCCGGACACACTCTCGGGCAGAGCGCTGCGCTCGACGTGGGGCGGCTTACTCACGCGATCTCGGACGCTGCCCGGGCTCCCGTGGCGACTGCGGTAGGCGGCCAGGTCGTGCTGCTTGCTGCCATCTTGGCCGGTGCGGCCGCCGCTGGTCTTGCTGCCCAGTCCCTCGGCTCCGTTGTCGAGCGTATGACCCTGGCTGCCAGCTGGGGTGCATGGCCGTGGTTGTTCGGTGAGTTGGCTGAGCGGTACGTGGCACGCCGGCAGCGTTGCTGGGACGCGGCACGGGCGGAGTACGAAGCTCTACGGCTTCTGGAACGCGCTCCGCGACCGGCTGACCGTCCCAGGCCCCGGGAGCGTCACCGCGCTGCCCACAGGTATGAACGTATCTCAGTGGAGCGGCCTGAACGGCCGACTTGGAGTGGTGACCGGATCCACGCCACGGCGGTTCGGCTGGACCGAGATGCACATATCAATCTCCTCATCCTCTGGCCACACCTTTGGCTAGTGCTGCCGGAAGAGATACGTGGCGAGATCAGCAGGTCCCGCGCCGCGTTGGCGCGGGCTGCCGTCCTCGGTGGATGGGCCCTGCTCTATCTGCCTCTGGCCTGGTGGTGGTGGCCTGCAGCGCCGCTAGCCGCCACGATGGTGGTCGTCTCGGCACGTCGCCTCCGTGCTGCGTCGGACACCTACGCCACGTTGCTGGAAGCATCTGTGCGCCTTCACCTGGCGGACCTGGCCGACAAGCTGCGCATCGAGGAACAGCCGATGGGTCCTCTGCTCGGTGGCGCGGTCATGCGACGGCTGAGCAGCCCGGCGCCTGCGGCGGAACCGGCTTCGTGAGCTCCGTCGAATTCAGAGGCTCGCCTCGGCAGTCCTGGGCGGTGCGGCAGTCAGATCTACCGGAGACGGAGATCGGGAAGTGACAGGACGGTTTATGCAGGAGCGTGAGCAGGATTTCGCAAGGAAAAGCGAAGTGGAGAAGCGCATTGGCGTAGTGGAGTTACGGCTGGACCGGCTCGCCCGCGAACAAGATCCTCGGGTGGTGCTGGAGCCGGAAGCACTGGTCGAAGCCCGTCAGCTTGCCTCGATACTCCACGATGACGAGTCCGACCTGGAAGGTTACTACCTCCTCGGTTGGTTGCATGTCTCCAGGTACAAGGCACTTCCCGAAGGGGCTGGGCAGCGGGACAGAGAGGAAGCCGTAGCGAAGTTCACGCCCTGCTTCGTGTTCGGCGCAGATGAGGAGGATCTGCCGGACGAACTCCTTCCAGATGTGGCCCAGCGCGCGCTCGGCTTCGTCTGGAGGATCCAGCAAGGGATGAGTGCTTCGCCGAGCCCGGCTTTGCGCGCAAGAGTGACCGATCTCCTGCGCCGTATCGCGACCGCTATCCCCCGTGGAAAAAGCGAGTACGCGGAAACGCTGTCCAATCTTTCCGTCATCCTGAGTTCCCACTTCGACGCGGGTGGCGAACTGGCGGATCTGGACGCGGCGATCGACGCGGCCCTGGGCGCAGTGGAAAGCACGGCAACAGGGCATCCGAAACAGCCGGGCATGCTGTCCAACTTGTCAGGTGTGCTGATGACGCGCTTCACTCATACAGGTGCCACGGCGGACCTGGACGGTGCGATCGAGACCGGCCGATTGGCAGTCCAAGCTTCTGTGGGCTCCGCTGTCGGCAGGGCTGGCGGGCTCAACAACCTGGGTACCGCGCTGAAGACCAGGTTCACCGAGAGCGGCATCCTGTCGGACTTGGACGCGGCGATCGAAGCCTTCCAGGAAGCCTCAGCCCTCTGTACCGAGGACCACGAGAAGGCGGGAGTTCTTCACAATCTGGGGACTGCCTGGCACGGCCGATATGAAAGCACCGGCGCGCTGGCGGATCTGGACAACGCGATCGAGTGCTGCCAGGCCGCAGTCGAGGCGGCTCCCGAGGAACATCCTGCGCGCTCCATGTTCCTGTCTGGGCTCGGCACCGTCACGCTGACTCGATTCCAACGCACTGGTGAAACAGCGTATTTGGGCCGATCTGTTATTGCGTTCCGGGAAGCTCTGGAGATACTCCCGTCGGGGCACCGGGCTCGTGGGCTTCGTCTCTCCGGCCTGGGGCAGGCTCTCCTGGCGCGATACCGCATCGGCGGCGACAGATCCGATCTCGATACGGCGATCGAGATGAACCGCGCTGCCTCCCGGGAAATTACCCCGCATCAGACCGAGTTCAACGCGGTTCTCAACAACCTGGCCATCTCCCTCGGGCAGCGTTTCGAATGCACTGGTGACATGGACGACCTGGACGAGGCGATCAGTGCCAGTCGTGCTTCCGCTCAGGCCACCGCGGACGGTCACGTCGACCGGCCGACGCGTCTGTCCAACGTCGGTCTGATGCTGTGGACTCGGTTCAAGCACACCGGGGCGTTGTCGGACCTGAACGCCGCCATCGAGTTCGCGCACGGAGCCGTGAAGACGGCACCCCGTGAACACCCCGCCTTGGCGGCGATGCTGTCCAATCTCGGCACAGTGTTGTTGCAACGTTACGAGCGGAACGGGGACCCTCAAGACCTCGACGAGGTGGTCCGAAGAAACCGCGAGGTCCTCGGCATTACGGATGCAAGTAGTCCTGACCGCCCTCGCTTTCTCGCGAATCTGTGCACCGCCCTGCACACCCGTTTCCAGCGCCTTGGAGGCTTTGAGGACCTGGACGGCGCGGTCGCAGCGGGACATGACGCGACCGCTACCGTTCCGTCCCACCACCCTGAGCGCCCCAGGTACTTGTCCTTGCTGGGAGGTGTGCTGACCGTCAGGTTCGAGAGGACCGGGTCCATAGCGGATCTGGATGACGCGGTGGTTGCGTGCCAGGCTGCGCTCGACATCTCGTCCGCGGAACATCCGGAGCGCGCCGACTACCTGTTCCAGCTCGGTGCGGCCCTGTATCGCCGGTATCAGCGGACTCACACGCGGCACGACTTTGATCGCGCACTGGCCGCCCATATGGAAGGCGCGCGAGCCGACGGGGCCAGGCCCTCGATTCGTATTCGGGCCGCTCAGGCAGCGGCCTCAATGACCGGACGGTCGGATCCTGATCTCGCAGCCGATCTCTTGGCCAGCGCCGTACACCTGCTGCCCGAAGTGGCAGACCGCCGACTGAGCCGTGGTGACCAGCAGCACGCCATGGGCAAGTGGTCCGGGCTGGCCGGAGATGCGGCGGCACTGGCTCTTGCTTCTCGCGAAGGTACACCCGCTGATCGAGCAGCGCGAGCACTGCAGCTGATCGAGGTGGGCCGCGGCGTCCTCCACAGCCAGGCGCTGGACATGCGGAGCGACCTCGCAGAGCTTCGCGAGCGCCATCCCGACCTGGCCCATCGCTTCGAGGTACTTCGTGACGAGCTGGACCGGCCGATGGAATTGGCTTCCCTCACGGAACCCGACGGACAAGTCAGCGCCGCCGTACGTGCGGTCGATGCCGAGGAGCAACGACGCAGCCGCGCCGACCAACTTCAGGCCACGCTGGGGAATATCCGAGCGCAGGACGGATTCGCCAGCTTCGCTCGTCCCCCCGCCGTCAGTGACCTCCTGGCACAAGCCACCTCCGGCCCGGTGGTGAGCTTCAACGTCAGCCGCTACCGCAGCGACGCACTGCTGTTGACGTCCGATGGCATCGAGTCCCTGAACCTGCCCGACCTCACGTACGACCTCGTCATCGACCAGATACAGACCTTCCATAGGGCCCTGGAAACCGTTGCGGATCCGCGCATGTCGCCCCTCACGCGAAAGGAGGCGCAAGCGACGCTTCACGCTGTCTTGGAGTGGCTGTGGGACGCGGCGGCCGAACCGGTCTTGCGCAGCCTTGGTTTCACTGGTGAGCCCTCTCCCGGACAGTCGTGGCCCCGCGTCTGGTGGGCGCCTGGCGGGCTCCTCTCGCTGCTACCTCTGCACGCTGCCGGCCATCACTCCGAGTCGCTCCGGGCGGACTTGAGAGACGGGGTACCGCCGACAGTCATGGACCGTGTCGTCTCCTCGTACACCACCACGATACGCGCACTGCACCACGCGCGCCGTCGTCACACCTCAGCGCCGTCCGTGAGCCGGTCACTGATCGTGGCCATGCCCACAACTCCGGGCGTTCAAGGTCGCCTGGACCACGTCTCGGAAGAAGCCGCACTGCTGTGCGGCCTGCTGCCCGAGCCGACGCTCCTCATGGCGCCGGGTGCAGAAGCTGACGGCATGACCGTCCCCGGGCCGGAGACACGACCGACCAAGGCTCGGGTCCTGAAGGCCCTCTCCGATTCCGGGATCGTTCATTTCGCGTGCCACGGTGCCCACGACCCCGACGACCCGTCCCAGAGCCTGTTGCTTCTGCACGACCACGAACGTGATCCGCTCACGGTGGCGAGCCTTGCAGGAATGAAGATGGACTCGGCCCAACTGGCCTACCTGTCAGCGTGCCGAACAGCGTTCATGGAATCCGTGGAGCTGATCGACGAGGCCATCCATCTCACATCTGCCTTTCAGCTCGCGGGTTTTCCCCACGTCATCGGTACCCTCTGGGAGATAAACGACGAGGTTGCCTCGCACATGGCAGCTGACTTCTATGCTGAGCTCGGCGGGGTCACCGACCAGCATGGTGGCCTCGACACGGACGTGGCGGCCCGTGCTTTGCACCACACTGTGCGCAAGGTCCGTGATCGCTATCCCAAGGCCCCCTACCTCTGGGCGGCCCACCTGCACGCCGGGATCTGAACGCGGGCGGTGTCGCCGCTGAGACGCGGCATCGACATGCATACTGCTGTCGATGCCGCTTGCACCTTGGTCTCGACTGATCGTGAGTGCGCGGTGATCGGGTGTCCGTGACGCGGATCTTCCGCGATGGACATGTAGAAACTCCCCAGCCTATGGCTCACATTGTGGTGGACGGGGTCCGACCAGGCCGAGATCCGACAGGACTTGGTGAGCCAGTTCAAAGGGCTGGTTGCGGGGGCCGTGGGGTACGGAGGTGGCGGATTCGAAGCCGCGCTGTGCGGCGAGGGCTCTGGGGCCTACCAGCCCGGTGAGCCGGTAATGCCGCCAGAGGGGAATCGGCCGGCGGGCATCGACCACGATGAGGTCGGGCCGCCGCCAGACGACCAGCGCCCAGGCTCCTCCGCCAGACTCCGAGCCCGAGTCGGCCCAGGCCCCGACCAGGGGCGCGTCCTCGGCGGCGCCCACTGCTTCGAGTGCCACCAGCGCGGGGTTGCTGAAGCGGCCGGTGACATGGAGGAGGAGTCGTCCGTGACGGTGTACGTCGCGCCCCTTCTCGGCGAGGGACCATACGGCGTCGGCGAGGGGATCGTCCTGGACGACGTCCGACGCGACATCGAGCACGGCGGCCGGGTCCACGGCCGGGCCGAAAGCTGTGTCGAGCAGTGTCGTGTACTCCGTGACGTACGTGGAATCCACTGCGGGAAGTAGGTAGCCGACTGCCTGGGAGGCTTCGTTGAAGGCGAGTGTCTCAGGGGTGATTTCGTAGCGTGGGGCGTGGCTTCGGAGCACGGCGAGGGCGACTGCTGCGAGGCTGCCGACCTGGGGCTCGATCCGCTGGGGGAGGTCGTTTCGGTTCAGTGCACGGACGGCCTGGGAGAGCAGTGGCACCCAGCCGGTGTGCGCCGGCGGCCAGGCGCCTGCCGCGACGGTCCACAGGGTCAGCCGGACGACGAGCATGCGCTCCGGTGGGCCCAGATGGGGAGCGAGGGCGACGAGGCGCTCCACCCAACGCCGGTATCTACGGCGGACTTCCTGGTCGGCCTGCCGGAGGTCGGGCAGGGTGGCGGCGCTGCTCGCTTCCGCATCGGCTGCCTCGGGGGCGTGCTCTGCTGCCACGGCCTCCGCGTCGTCATCGTCGAGGGTGGCTTCGATGTCATCGATGAACCGCTCGTCCCAGGAGACGGGCAGCAGGTCCTGAAAGGAGGTGCTGATGTCGGTGGGCAGGGGGAGCCCCAGCGCGAAGCGCGTGAGCGGATGTCCGACGCGTCCGGCGCATTCGTCCAGATAGCGCTCCCAGCCGTCCTCGTCGCCGTCCAGCGGGGCCGTCGTGACCGCACCGCCAGTGCTGCTGCTTGCGGATACGCCCGCTGGGGTGGGGGTCAGTCCCGTACGGAGGGTTTCCAGGTCGCCCAGGAATCGTTCGGCGAGCCGGGGATCCGCGAACAGGTCGGGAGGCCGTGTCGTGGGGGCCTGGGACTGGATCGGGGTCATTCGGCGCAGGGCACGGTCAGGGTCGACGACGAACACGATGTTGCCGAAGCTCGGTACGCCGTCGCTGTCGACTACGACCAGGCGCACACGGCTGCCCGCATCGGCCGGAGCCGTCACCGTCAGCGTGGCCTGTCCGGGCGGGATGTCGGCGATGCGCTCCCACGCCTCCGGCGGCGCTGCGGCCTGAGACAACTCCAGGTGAGCGGTGTCGGAGAGAGGCCGGGCCACGCTGATCTCCAGGCCGTCCGGTACGCGTAGGGCCCCGAGCAGCAGCGGCCCACTGCCAGCGATGGGGCGGGGAAGGGGCGGCACTGTGTGCAGCCGGGCGGCGGGCTCGTCGGTGCCGTCCGGAAGGAGGGTGGCCGTGATGGGGGCGATGATGCCGAGTTCGCAGTTGCCGCCGTCGCTCTGGGAAAGCAGCAGGGCCGCAGCGGAGAGGTTCGGGCTGCCGGTCAGGGCCCACCGCTGCCCCTCGGAGACCCACTCGACGAGTTTCCCGTGGCGGTACCGCTGGTCGTTGTCGCTGATGACGCGTCCGTCGTACTCCTTCACCAGGGCGGCGACCGACGGACCGTCGAGATCGCTGAGTCCGGGCTGGTAGGCGAGGGTGAATTGGCTCGGACGGAAGCGTTCGAGCAGCCGCCGCAGTGCCATCGAGCGCCGGTCGTAGAAGGGCGCGGACACGGCCAGTTCGTCGACAGGCCCCTGCGGCAGCTGATCGATGATCGGGGAACGCAGACTGCTGACGACGCGGACCCGTGGCGCCGTGGGCGTCCTGTCGCGGTGGAGCCGGTCCAGCAGTGCTGCGACCCGACCCAGCGCCTGTGGCACTCCGGCGGAGAACCTCACCTTTTCCGGGAGGCCGCGCAGCCATGCCGACAGCTCCGAAACTGCGGTCGGACTCTGCTCGCGTCCACCCGCAGAACCGTCCACAGTTCGGCGTTGGCCTGCCAGCCGGCCAGCGTGGTGTTGCCGGAGCCGAGGGCGATGGTGGCGTGCTCCGGTCCGGCGAGGACCATCAGCTTGGGATGGAACGCTGCACCCTGGGCGTAGGCCAGACCGGCGAGGTAGCTACGGCCAGCCCGCCGGACGGATCGGGGATCGTTGCGGGTCATGGAGACGTCTCCCGCCACCGTGACGCGTGCGCCGGTGGCCTGAGTGACGCCGAGGGCGACCTCCTCGAAGAAGCCGAGATCGGCGGTGAAGCTGAGGAAGAGCGCTTCTTCCAGACCCCGCCCGCCCGTGCGCTCCTCGTCGAGGATGAGAGTCAGAGGCGAGGCGAACGCGGTCGGTGGCTCCACCACTCCCGATGCCGGTGCGGTCTCAGTCAACGAGAGCCCTCCCGCTACTGGTCACCGACCAGTGCTGGTCGTGGTAGCGCAGTACCCCACAGGTGGCCAGGACGGTCCCGAGCTGGTCCAGCCGTAGCCCGACGTCACCGCGCCCCTCCTGGCTCGTCCGGTACAGCAGCCCGCCCCGCTCGTGCAGCCGGGTCGGTAACCACAGCGTGCCGTCAGCACGTCGGCGGGCCTTGGCCAGCGCGATCCGCTGCGACCGCGCCACCAGGTCGTAGGTGAGTCGGCGGGCCACATCGCGCAGTTTCATGGGCCGCGCTTCGTCAAGCCGCCGCTGGACCCATTCCGGGCCGAGTTCGACACCGCGTTGGCCAAGGAACGCGTCCCGGACCCGACCGGTGAGTTCGTCCACCCGACGGGCACTGGTGGCAAGCACCCGCAGTTCGGCGAGGGGCAAGGGATCACCCGCCCACCTCAGGTCGTGCTCGGCGGGCAACGGCGCTCCGGACGTGCTCTGCGTCGCGGGAAGGGAGGACAGGAACGCGTCCACCGTCATGTCGGGAAGCTCCGCGGCAAAGCGGTCGGCCACTTCCTCGATCGGCACCAGCCCGTCGACCTGCTCCACGAGCCAGGACCACAGGCGGCGCCACGCTCCGACGGAGTAGTTCCGCAGCACCGCTCCGCGCCAGGCACCGGCCGCGTCGATGCCGCAGGTCACGGGATCGGTGGTCAGGAAGTCGCCGAAAGCGAGCACATGGCCGATGTCGCGGGTGAAATATCGGACGGGATGTGTGGCGACCACACGAGCCAGAAGCTGAATTGTCTGTCGTCGCGCTGCCGAGCGGGAACCTGCTTCGGCCGGTGCACCGGGCTTGCACATGAGGTTCGCCAGCCACGCCCCGTCAGGATGCTCACCGCCCACACACACGCACAGCCGGTCCCCGAAAGAGGCGAGATCATCCACGTTCAGCGTGTCCTCGGCGGTCAGTTCGAGCAGCCCGCCCAGCCCAGCTCGTAGTGCCGCGGCCTCCAACCGCGGTCCGGGAACCGGCATGGGGCCCGCACCGAGGATGCCGAGCGCGACCTCGGATCCGGCGTACGGTGCCCAGAACCCCCATGAGTTGCCCACGTACCCGTCCTTGCCCGGGACCTCGGCTTCGGACATGGTGACCGTGCCGGCGTGCAGCCGCCGGGCAAGGGCATCGACCCCATGAGCACGCGGCAGCCAGTCCAGAGCCTGCGGATGATGCGCGAACGACACGGCGGCCAAGGCCACTTCCGCGCGGCGCAGCAGAGTCTGGGCGGCCGGGACCGTCAGGTCTTCCGCATCGGCTTGCGCCGCGATCAGCCCGTGCAGTGCGTAGTAACGCCCGTGCGGCGTCTGCGTGGTCACCCCGGGGATCAGGTGATCGACCATGCGCGCCACATGCCGCTCCACCGAGAGCGGATAACGGCCCGCGGCGACGTCCAGTCCGGGGCGGCTCCAGCCGGGTCCGTCCACGAGCTCCGGTGTCTGCCCCTTCTCGCCGACGGCGGCCATGCGCTCAACCATCGGACCGAGAGCGGTTGAACACCGCTGGCCGGTAGGTGCGCCGCGCAGTGAACCCTTTTCGGCAACACGGACCGCGGCTGTGCTCGACCATTTCCCGCTGCCACCCCCCTCAGCGCTGTTCAGTCGGGAAACTGATCCGTCATTCTGTCGCATCTCTCGGGGGAGTGGCACTTCGGATGTGAATCACCCAGCTGGTCGAGACAGCTCGATGGGGCGACTCTCATCAGGGTCTGATAACCGTCATTATCAAATGAAGCTGCACTCCCGTTGTCGGGGTCGGCGTATCGTCTTGTGGCGTCGGGCGGGAATCTGCTGCAAGCGGAGCCGTGACGTGAGACAAGGCCCAGCCTGGTTGCCGAAGCGGCTGATGCGACGATAGATGAGCGGGGGAGGGATGCGCACAGTGGTCACTAGTCTGCCGGACCCGGCACTCAGCTTCCCAGGGCCGCTGCCCCTCCTGGTGTCGATGGCCGACATCGCGACGTTCGCCCGGGTGAAGCGCCCTGTCGTGTCCACCTGGCGTCGACGTCACCCGGACTTCCCCGCCGCCATGTCCGAGAACTCGGGACGGCCGCTGTTCGACGGCGCGCAGGTGACCGACTGGCTGATCGCCTCCGGCCTTGGCAACGCCGCCCCGCAGGAGCTCCGATCCGAGCTTGCCCTTTTCGGCATCATCGCGCTGCGGGACCGTTTCACGCCGTGGCAGCTGGTCGAGACGCTGGGCAGCTTGCTGTGCCTGCGCCGGCTCGACGGCCGGCCACTGGCCGACGATGCGAACGTCTCCCCGGCCTCCCCGCCCGACGCCGAAGCCGACGAGGCCCTCTGGTCCGCGCTGCTGCGCCGAGCCGAACGGATCGATGCCGAGGACGATTTCGTACTCCGCGAGCTTCGCGCGATCGACGCCACGGCGGCCCCACTCGCCCGCCTCGCCGAGGACCTGGCCGAATCCGCCTACGACGAGCGCGGCGCGTACGAGTGGCTGCTGGCCGCCCGCTCCCGGCTGGGCCTGGACTCCCTCGCCGCAGACGCTGTCACCCCGGAGGTGCGGAGCCTGCTCACCCAGCTCACCGACCTCCGCGTCCGCCTTGAGCAGGGCGAGTCCCTCACGCTCGCCGACCCGCACGCCCGTGCCGGTGACCTGCTCGCCGCGCTCCTCGACGACACGGAGGACCGCGACCGTGTCACCGTCCTCGCCGCCGATCCCGACGACCGGCTCACCCGCATCACCCGCCGCCGCCTGCTGCTGGCGGGCATCAGCGAACTCGACCTCGACGTCCAGACCGGCACCGATCTGGAGGAACGCTTCGCAGACCCGGACCTCGTCGTCACCCAGCTCCCGTACCGCCCCGGCGAGGACCGCTCGGTAGCCGTCGTCCTGACGGAGCTCGAACGCGTCGCCTACCTCCTCCGCCCCGGCTGCACGGCCCTCGTCCTCGGACCGGCCGACGCGCTCGTCGACGAGCTGAAGAGCACGGAGGCCGCCCAGCTCCGCTCTGCCCTCCTACGCGAGAACATCGTCGAGTCGGTCATCGCGCTTCCCGGCGGAGTCCTGCCCTTCCGCCCCGGCTACCGTCCCGCGCTGTGGACGCTCACGCGCGGTCCCGTCCCGGCGGCAGAGGGCAAGGTTTTACTGGCCGACATCAGCTCGGAACAGCTCACGCCGGGTGTGCGCATGCGACTCGCCGAGGACGTCCTCCTCTGGCGGGCAGAAGGCTTCCGAGGACTCGACGGTCACGACCCGCGTTACGGCCGTGTGGTCCCCGTCGCCGACCTGGACCGGGCCTTCGGCGGTCCGCTGACTCCGCCCGCGCCGCCGGCCTCCGCGATCTGGTCCGACAAGGTCACCGAACGCCCCGCCCTGATCGCCGAGGCCGAGGCCCGCCTGGAGCGCGCGACAGCGGATACCCGGGCGTACGAGGACGAGCGAGGCTCTTACCGAGGGGCCGTAATGCGCAGGGTCGGTCGCCTCCCCAGGCGCACCACCCTCGGCAAGCTGATCACCGCACGCAGGGTGACCCGCCTCCCCGGCCACCGTATCGACGAAAGGCAGCTCACCCGGGACGGCCACCACACCGTCCTGGGTCCCGAGGAGATCACCGGCGAACGACCCGTGGGCGACCGCCGCATCGACCGCCTACTGCTGGCGACGGCGTACGAACGGGCGGCGCTCACCGAGCCCGGTGA
The DNA here is from genome assembly GCF_055639435.1 of Streptomyces sp. NPDC039430. Lineage (NCBI taxonomy): Bacteria > Bacillati > Actinomycetota > Actinomycetes > Kitasatosporales > Streptomycetaceae > Streptomyces > Streptomyces sp. NPDC039430. The sequence goes on from NZ_JBVKAK010000005.1 coordinate 315,210, forward strand.
CGTCGTCTACACCCTCGCGCCCCGCCTCGGCGTGTATGTCGACCACGACGGCTTCTCGGTCGTCGCGTTCCCAGCCCGCATCCTCCGCGTCAACGCCGACGCCACCCGCCCGCTCACCCCCCGGGTCTTGGCGGCCCTGCTCGGCACGGCCCGTGGCACGGCCCGCAGTCCCAGCGCCGTACGTCCCGCCCGCCGTATCGAGGACTACCAGCTCCCCGACCTCGACCCGGACGAGGTCCTGCGCTTCGAAGCCCTGCTGGACGAGACCGAACGCCGGGAACGCCTGCTGCGCGCCCAGTCCGACGCCCTCGCCGAGGCTCGCCGCCTGACCATCGCGGGCCTGGCCGACGGCACCCTCACCCTCGGCGAAGCCCGAACCATCAACCGCACGTAACCCATCCACACCACCCACCGACGAGTCGGAAGAAGGAACGATGCCACCCCGCAAGCGAGCCGCGGCAGCCGCCGGACAGGGCGAACTGCTCAGTGTCTCCAGCACCAAGGAGATCCAGGACATCCTGTGGAAGGCTGCGGACAAGCTCCGCGGCTCCATGGACGCCGCCCAGTACAAGGAGTTCGTGCTCGGTCTGGTTTTCCTGAAGTACGTCTCCGACGCCTTCACCGAACGCCGCGAAGAACTGGCCGCCGACCCCGAACTGGCCCAGATCCCCGAGCACCGCCGGGCGGCCTTCCTTGAGGAGAAGGACGAGTACACGGAGAAGAACGTCTTCTGGGTGCCCCCGACCGCCCGCTGGGACCACATCTCCGAGAACGCGGCCAGTGCGGAGGGCGGTGTCGGCAAGCTCCTCGACGCCGCCATGGACGAGGTGATGAAGGCCAACAAGACCCTCACCGGTGTCCTCCCGAAGATCTTCAACCGCGACAACGTCGACCAGAAGCGCCTGAAGGAACTCGTCGACCTGATCAGCGACGCTCGCTTCACGGGGCATGGCGACCGCCCCGCCCAGGACGTCCTGGGCGAGACGTACGAGTACTTCCTGGAGCGCTTTGCGCGGGCGGAGGGCAAGCGGGCCGGCGAGTTCTACACGCCGGCGAGTGTGGTCCGCCTGATCGTCGAGGTGCTGGAGCCCTACGAGGGACGGGTGTACGACCCGGCGTGCGGCTCGGGCGGCATGTTCGTGCAGAGCGGTAAGTTCGTCGAGCGGCGCAAAGGCAAGGACCACACGCACGACATCGCGGTTTACGGCCAGGAGGCCAACGAGCGCACGTGGCGTCTGGCGAAGATGAACCTCGCCATTCACGGTATGGACCCGAAGGGCGTCGGCGACCGCTGGGCGGACACGTTCGCGGACGACAAGTTGCCTGATTTGAAAGCCGACTTCGTCATGGCCAACCCGCCGTTCAACATGTCCGACTGGGCGAGGAAGTCGGACGACAGGCGGTGGCGGTACGGCACCCCGCCGCAGTCGAACGCGAACTACGCCTGGCTTCAGCACATCGTGTCCAAGCTGGGGGACCGAGGCAGCGCGGGCGTGGTCCTGTCCAACGGCTCGATGTCGTCCAAGCAGTCAGGCGAGGGCGAGATCCGCGCGGCGATGGTCGAGGCGGACCTGGTCTCCTGCGTGATCGCCCTGCCGGGCAACCTGTTCCGTACGACTGCGATCCCGGCGTGCCTGTGGTTCCTGACGAAGGACAAGTCCCCGCAGGGAACGAAGGCGTTGGAGGACCGGCGGAGCCGGGTCCTTTTCATCGACGCTGGCTCGATGGGCACGATGATCGACCGCACGGAGCGGATCCTTACGGAAGAGGACCTGGAAAAGATCTCCGACACGTACCACGCGTGGCGGGGCACGAAGTCAGCGAAGGACAAGGGCCTTACGTACGAGGACGTTCCCGGCTACTGCTACAGCGCCACACTGGAGGAGATCGAGAAGCACGACTATGTGCTCACTCCGAGCCGGCATGTGGGGGCGGCGGAAGTCGAGGAGGACCCGAACGCCGAGCCAGTAGAGGATCGGATCGTTCGGCTGACGAAGCAATTGTTCGAGCAGCTAGACGAGTCGGCTCGGTTGGACGCGGTGGTGCGGAAGCAGTTGGGGAGGATCTCTTGAGCACCGTAATGGTGAAATTCGGGGAGCTGCTGGAATATCCGCTACGCAGCGGAGTCACTGTGTCCAAAGACCGTCGAGGCGTCGGCATCAAAATGATCAACATGGGAGAGTTGTTTCGCTACCCCCGACTGGGTGACGTCGAAATGGCGTTGGTTAATATTGACCATGTAGATGCAGATCGATTCTTGGTGCAGCCGGGCGACTTGCTATTCGCCAGGCGTTCACTAACTCTCGAGGGCGCCGGAAAATGCGCCATTGTTAATTCGGTGCCCACGGCAACTACTTGGGAAAGTTCCATCATTCGGGCCAGATTGACCCGAAAGAAAGCGAACCCTCATTTCTATTTCTATCTTTTCCGCTCTCCTCTCGGCCGACGATTGATGGAAAGCATCGTTGAGCAGGTTGCCGTTGCTGGCGTGCGGATCAGTGACCTGCGAGAACTCCTGGTGCCGCATCCCTCGCTTCGCGAGCAGGACGCCGTTGTGGACGTCCTGGGGGTGTTGGATGAAAAGATTTCGGTCAACGAAAGCATCGCGATCACTGTCGACGACCTGGCATCTTCCCTCTACAGGAGAGCAGTAGAGGGGAGTGGCGCAATGCGCAGCATTCCGCTCGGCGAGATCGCAGATGTTAATAGGGTTGCAACGAAGCCCAAGGAAGGAGGGATGCTCAGGTATGTAGATATCGCTGCGGTCGGTGTCGGCACATATGATTGGCCCGCAAGGGTTCCTTGGAGTGAGGCGCCGGGGCGAGCTCGCAGGAAAGCTTTCGCCGGTGACACGATTTGGTCCACCGTTCGCCCTAACCGACGCTCGCATGCCCTCGTACTCGATACTGACCATGAACTCGTTTTCTCCACTGGCCTAGCCGTCCTGAGCCCGAGAAGCGTAGGCCCTGCGCTTCTCTATGAGGTCACGCGCACTGTCGATTTCCAGAACTATCTGGAGAAGGTCGCGGAAGGTAGTGCCTACCCCGCTGTTCGGGCAGAACGATTTAAGCAAGCCCCGGTCGTGCTACCTGCACCCGAAGATTGCGACAAATTCGAGGCGGTTGTAATGGACCTGCGCCTTCGTTCTCACCAAGCGAAGGTGGAGTCCCGCACTTTGGCATCCCTGCGAGACACACTCCTCTCCCAGCTAATGTCCGGCAAGCTCCGCGTCCGAGACGCCGAGAAGATCGTGGAGGACGCCGTATGACCACCGAAAGCAGCAGCGAGCCCACCCACACTCCCGCCCACCTCGACGCCAAAATGACCGAGTCCACCTGGGAGCACCTGGCCCTGGACGAACTCAGCCAGCTCGCCTGGGAGGTCAAAGCCGGCAAGGACCTCGCCCCCGGCACCGGCCACCGCCGGGACTGGGACGACGTGATCCTCCACGACGAACTCCAGGCAGCCATCGAGAAGCTGAACCCGGAGCTGACCTCCACCGCCGTCCACGAGGCGATGCGTATCGCCACCGACCCCGCCTCCCGCGAGGCATACCCGGAGAACAAGCAGACCCACGAGTACCTGACCACCGGCATCCGCCTCACCTACACCGACGAGTTCGGCGCAGAGCAGACCCCCACCGTCCGCCTCGTCGACTTCACGGACCCCGACGCGAACAGCTACCTCGCCGTCAACCAGGTCACGGTCAGGGACACCGACGGCAGCCACCGCCGCTTCGACATCGTCCTGTACGTCAACGGCCTGCCCCTGGCCGTCGTCGAGTTGAAGAGCGCCTCCGACGAGAACGCGACCCTCAAGTCTGCGCACGCCCAACTCCAGACGTACGTCTCGGAGTTCCCGATCGCGTTCCGCTACAACGTCCTCTGCTTGGTCTCGGACGGCATAACCGCCAAGTACGGCACAGCGTTCACGCCGTACGAGCACTTCGCGCCCTGGAACGTCGACCACGAGGGCGAGCGCGTCGACACCAACGAGCCCGGCTACGACGGTCTCGACGCGCTGAACCTGGCCCTGCATGGTCTGTTCATGCAGGAGCGGTTCCTCTCCCTCACCCGCAACTTCGTCAACTTCCCCCCGCCCAAGCCGGGCGAGCCCCTCTCCGGCAAGCGCATCGCGAAGCCGCACCAGTACTTCGCCGTGAACAAAGCCGTGGACGCCGTCGTCGAGGCGTCGCGGACGAACGGCCAGGCCGGCGTTGTCTGGCACACGCAGGGCGCGGGCAAGTCGGAGGAGATGGTGGAGACGGCGGCGCTAGTCGCCCGCCACCCGGCCCTCAACAACCCCACCATCGTCGTCATCACCGACCGCAACGACCTTGACGACCAGCTCTACGACACCTTCCTCGACAGCGAGACCCTGCTCGGGCAGAAGGCCCACCAGATCGACACGCGCGAGGAGTTGCGCACCGAGCTGACGCGACGCAACGTCGGCGGGATCGTCTTCACCACGCTCCAGAAGTTCGGCCTGAGCAAGGAGGAGAAGGACGCCGGCAAGTCCCACCCTCTCCTCTCCGAGCGCCGCAACATCCTGGTGATCGTTGACGAGGCCCACCGCTCGCACTACGACAGCCTCGACGGCTACGCTCGCCACCTGCGCGACGCCCTGCCGTACGCCACCTTGCTCGCCTTCACCGGTACGCCGATCTCGAAGGCCGAGGCCGACACCCGTGCCGTCTTCGGCGAGTACATCGACATCTACGACCTGAAGCGCGCCGTAGACGACGGGGCCACGGTCCGCGTCTTCCACGAGCCGCGTGTCATCAAGGTCGACCTGCCCAAAGGCGTCGACCCGAACAAGCTCGACGAGCAGGCCAACACTCTCACCGAGGGCATGGACGACGCCGAGCGCCGCCGCGCCATCCAGTACGCCACGACGATGAACACCGTCTACGGTGCCGAGGACCGCATAGCGACGCTCGCCGACGACCTGATTGCCCACTGGGAGCAGCGCCGCGAGCTGGTCAAGCCTGACATCGGCGCCCCCGGCAAGGCGATGGTCGTGTGCGCGACCCGCGAGATCTGCGTATGGGTCTTCGACGCGCTGGCCGAGCGGCGGCCCGGCTGGGTCAGCGACGAGGTCGACAAGGGCGTCATGAAGATTGTCTTCCACGGCGACCGCTCGGACCCCGAGCACCTGCGCGAGCACTCACTGCGCAAGTCTCAGCAGAAGGTCGTTCAGAAGCGAGCCAAGGACCCCGACGACGAGCTCGAACTGCTCATCGTGCACTCGATGCTGCTCACCGGCTATGACGCCCCGCCCATCCACACCCTGTACATGGACCGCCCGATGCGGGGCGCCAACCTGATGCAGGCGCTCGCCCGCGTCAACCGTCGTTTCCGTGGCAAGCAGGACGGTCTTCTGGTCGGCTACGCGCCCCTCACCGACAACCTGACCAAGGCCCTGCGCGAGTACTCGGACCAGGACCGCAAGGACCAGACCCTCGGTGCGGACATCGAACGAGCCGTCACCGAGGTCAAGAACGAGATCGCCACCATCAAGGGGCTGCTGGCCGGGAGCCGTTGGAAGGAGTGGCTGGCCGACACCGGCCGTCCCGACTCCCGCAAGCGCGCGCTGCGTCTGATCGCCGACTTCCTGCGTGACCCGAAGAACCCGGGCAACAAAGTCGATCCTCCCGCCAAGCCGCTCTCCGTCCGCTTCAAGGACAGCGCGGCCCGGCTGGACCGTTTCTACCGAGTCTGCGCGATGAGCAAGGAGATCGCCGAGCGCTGCGAGGACCTGGACGACTGGCGTCGTGACATCTCCTTCTTCAGCGAGGTCCGGGCCTGGATGATCAAGCTCGACGCCGCCCAGCGCGAGGCCAGCGGGGAGCCGGTCAGCGCCGAGGTCCAGCGTTACCTGCAGGCCCTCGCGGCCTCGGTCGTAGACGCCGACGACATCACCGACCTGTACGCAGAGGCCGGGATCGGCCGGCTGGACATCACCCGTCTCAACGAGGCGCAGCTGCGCAATCTGGAGAACTCGGAGACCCCGCACCTGGTCACCGAGGCCCTGCGCCGCATGATCCAGCAGAAGATGCGCGAGGTGACCAAGCACAACGTCGTCCGAAACGAGAGTTTCACCGAGCGCCTGAACGACCTGATGAGGCGCTACATGCTCCAGCAGCTCACCAGCGCCCAGGTGATCGCCGAACTCGCCGCCCTGGCGCGGGAGGTATCGGCGGAGGCCCGCCGCGGCGAGCGGTTCGACCCGCCGCTGACCCACGCAGAGCTGGCCTTCTACGACGCCGTCGCACACCGCGACATGGCCGAGGCGATGGAGGGCGGCGACGACACGCTCGCCAAGATCGCCCGTGCCCTCGTCAAGGACATCCAGAAGAACCTCTCCGTCGACTGGCTCTCCCGCGAACCCGTCCGGGCGAAGCTCCGCACCCGCATCCGCCGCGTGCTGGCGATGTTCGACTACCCACCGGAGGAGGAGCGCGAGGCGGTCGACCTGGTCCTCAAGCAGATGGAGATCGTGGCCGCCCTCTGGGCGCCCGCTGCGAAGTAGCAGCGCATACGGGAGGGCGCCCCAGGGGCGCCCTCCCGTCACGGCCAGGTGCGCTCGACGTGGTCGTGCCATACGGCGTAGGCCGCCGGGCTGCTCTTCTCGACGGCCTGGCGGATCGCGTCACTGCGTGCGACGAGAAGCTTGACCATCTCGACGCTGTGAAGCTGCTGGTTGTCCAGGTAGAACAGCGCCGCCTCGCGCTTCAGAACGGGCTGAATCTCCAGATCCCAGATGATCCGCCCGTCCTTCGACAGTGGGACCCAGGACCGGTCGAGACCGTAAGTGATTTTCCTCGTCCGGAACGTCCTGCCCGTCGTCAGGAAAGACGTCCCCGATGCGGTGAACCGTCCGCCCGCAGGCTCTCAGTCCTTCCGCGACACGGCGACCGAGGTTCCACTCGCGCCTAGTCCTCTGTCCGCAACAGACCCGGCGCTACATGTGCCACGTACTGCCGGATGAGCACCGCCCGCTCCGGGTACTCCATGAGCCTCCGCGACCAGTCCCCGGGCTTACCGAGCGAACTGCCGTCTCTCGTTGCGCAGTTCGCCTCCTCACCGGCGGGGTGCACGGCTCGCCCGGCGGTTTGCCATGCGGCACATGGACGAGTGGGGGTATCCGCCAGCGCCGGACGCGTCGTGCGCGGTCGCCCTCGTCGTCGCCGAACTCGCCGCGAACGCCGTGCGGCACGGCCGGGTGCCCGGACACGACTTCGGTCTCCGAGGCGCTCGACACGGCGGCGGGCCTGGTCCGCGTCGAGGTCACGGACGCGGCCGCCACGAAACGGCCCCGGGCGACGCCGCCTCCCTCGGCTCCCGAGAGCGAGTCGGGCCGAGGACTGCTCCTGCTGGATGTCCTGGCCGTGCGCTGGGGTTCGGCACCCCGTCACCCGCTGGGCAAGGGGGTGTGGACGGAAAGTATCTATCGCTCCCTCAATTGCCATTGAAGAAGCCTGCATTGTGATAACCAGGGTTATCGCTGAGAACATGGACTGAGTAACTCCTCCACCCTCTAACGTCTGTTCCGTCACACCGGGCTCGTGCAAAGCGAGAGGCTCACCCCTCTCGCTCACCGCACGAGCCCGGCCCCGGAACCAACCGCGACGGAGAGCGGAGAGCGCCATGACGGAACACCCCACACAGAGCGAGCCGAACGACACGAACGCAACTGACGATCAGGGCGATCAGCACCGAGGCGCCTCCTCGGCCCTCTCCCGCCTGACCGCCCGCCTCGAAAGTTCGGCGCTCGCCGAGGCACCCCGGGAACTCCTGCGAGAGGCACTGGGCGCCACCGCGACGGAGCCCTCCGGCACCCCCGCCGCTCCGCACCCGGACCAGCGGGTGTTCCTCGACTCCATCAGCGTCAACGGCTTTCGCGGCATCGGCCACAAGGCACGTCTGCCGCTGACCGCGAAGCCCGGCGTCACCCTCGTCGTAGGGCGCAATGGCTCCGGGAAGTCCAGCTTCGCCGAGGGCGCCGAGACGGCGCTCACGGGCCGGACCGCCCGCCTCGACAAGGGGCGGGGCGAGGTGTGGCGCCGGCACTGGCGCAACCTGCACGACGGGGCCGACCCGAAGGTCGAGGTCCGCCTCGCCATCGCGGGCGACCCCCGGCTGTCCACTCTGACGTGCACCTGGTCCGGCGACGACGTCACCGCCCCCGAGGTCGAGTTCAGGCGGCCGGGCCACGGCCGTCGGCCCTCCGCCGCCATCGGGTGGGAGCGGGCCCTGAAGGACTACAGCCCCTTCCTGTCGTACGCGGATCTCGACAAGGTTCTCAACGGCAGGCCCAGCGAGCAGTACGACTCGGTCGCCGCCATCCTCGGACTCCGCGAACTGACCGACGCGGACGAGCGGCTCCAGGGCATCGAGAAGGCGCTCGACTCCGCGCTGAAGCAGGTCGAAGCGGAACGGCCCGTACTTGCCGAGGCGTTGTCCGCGCTGGACGACCCGCGGGCGGTACGCGCGCTCGCGGTCGTCGGCAAGGCGGGCGACCCCGACTTCGTCGAGCTCGACGCCCTCGTGACCTCACTGCCCGAGGCGGACGAGGGCCGTCTCCGGGAACTGCGGACGACCGCCGCGCTGACCGGACCTGACCTCGGCGCGGTCGGCGCGGCCGTGGACCGGCTGCGCGAGGCCATCGCCGTACTCGACGACGTACGTGCCTCGGGCGCCGAGGACGCCCACCAGCGCGCGGAGCTGCTGGCCAAGGCCCTGGAGCACAGCCGTCGGCACGAGGACGAGGACACCTGCCCGGTGTGCGGGTCCGACTGGGCGCTCGACGAGGCGTGGGCCGAGCGGGCCGGTGAGCAGGTGGCGAGCCTGCGGCGGGAGGCCGCGACCGCGCGGGAAGCCCGCACCGGACTGCGGGACGCGGTGGACGCCGTCCGCTACCTCGTCACGCCGGTCCCCGCGTGGCTGCCCGCCCCGCTCGTGGACCCCTGGGAGGAGTGGCAGGCGTGCCGGGCGATCGACGACGCCGAGCGACTCGCCTCCCGCGCCGAGACCGCCGCGCTCGTCCTCGCCGACGCCTGCGCCGCGCTGCGCGAGGAGGCCCTGCGGGAGCTGGAGAAGCTCGACGAGGAGTGGCGCTCCTGTGTCACCCGCCTCGCGGGCTGGCTCGACCGGGCCAGGCCCGCGTACGCCGGCAGGCCCCGGCTGTGCCAGGTCAGGGCGGCCCGTAAGTGGCTCAAGGAGGCGCGTGCCGAGCTGCGCGAGGAGCGGCTGCGGCCGTTCGAGGACCACTCGCAGCGGATCTGGGAGGAACTGCGTCAGCAGAGCAACGTCGATCTGCGTTCCGTGCGCCTGACCGGTAGTGAGAAGGCCACCGTGCGCAAGCTGGTGATGGACGTGTCTGTCGACGGCACGGAGGCCGCGGCCCTCGGCGTGATGAGCCAGGGCGAACTGCACTCCCTCGCGCTCTCGCTCTTCCTGCCGCGCGCTGCCGCGCCGGACAGCCCCTTCGGTTTCGTCGTCATCGACGACCCCGTGCAGTCCATGGACCCCGCCAAGGTCCACGGTCTCGCGAAGGTGCTGCATGACCTCGGGGAGACCCGGCAGGTCGTGGTCTTCACCCACGACACGCGACTCCAGCGGGCCTTCACCAACCAGGAGCTCCCGGTGACCGTACTGGAGGTGGAGCGGGCGGGCCGGTCTGTGGTGACCGTGAACCGGGTGACCGATCCGGTCGGTCAGGCACTGGCCGATGCACGCGCCCTCATCCGCACGCGAAACCTCCAGCCGGTCGCGATGACCCATGTGCTGCCCAGCCTCTGCCGCGCCGTCCTGGAACGGGCCTTCTCCGAGGCCGCGTGGCTGCGGCTGCACCGGGCGGGGCTGGCCGAACACGAGGCAGAGAAGACCGTCGCGGGGGCCGTCACGCTGATGGACATCGCCGCCCTGGGGCTCTTCGGAGACCCGTCGAAGAGGGCCGGTGAGGTCTACCGCGAGCTGCGCAGGCGGTGCGGCCCCGGGGCGGTGGACCTCATCCGGCAGTGCCAGGAGGGCGCCCACCCGTCGGGCACCTCGATGCCGGACCCCCACCGGTTCGTGGACAACATCAAGGCCGTCGCCCTGACGGTACGAAAGCCCGAGGAGGGGCCGTGAACCAGACGATTCGCCAGCTGCTCGACACCGCCGACCTGCTCCTCACGGACACCAGCGAGCCCGCCACGCCCGCTGCCACCACGGCGAGCCGGTGTCGAGGCGCCGCCTTCGCCCTCCGTGTCGCGCTGGAGAGCGCGGTCGCCGACCGCCTCACCGCCCACCGGGCGCCGCGCGCGATCCGGGAGGGCACCCAGCGGGCCGCGTTCCTCTGGCTCCGCGGTTGCGCCGAAGCAGGAACGGCCCGCCGCGCGAAGGCCGTGTGGAGCCAGCTCTGCCTGGGATGCCATTACCACCAGTACGAGATCGGCCCGACGGAGGACCAGATCCGCGCGTGGCGTACCGAAGTCGCGGTGATCGTCGCCCTGTTGGCCCGCTGATCCGCATCGGCGCCAGGAGAGGCGCTGCCGGGAGGAGACACACGTGAGAACGACACCACGAGGACGGTTATCGCGACCGTTCACAAAGACCAGAATGAGGAGCGGCACCATGACGGCCCGTACGTCCAAGCGAACTCTGTACCGGCTCAGGGGCGTGCCTCCCACTGTCGACGCGATGTTCGACGCCCTGGACGTGGACCAGTTGGAAAGGGTCGACGCGGATTTCGACGTCCCCGAGAACCTCGGTGTACCGGCGGTCCTGGTCACCGGCAGCTTCGAGCAGCCTGTGGCGAGCTGGTGCGACGAGATCTTCCGAACGACGGGTATCGAGGTGTCACGGCCCGTCAACCGCTCGGCCGGCCTGCTGATGCTGGCCGTCGACGGTCAGGTGTACGCGATCGGTTACGACCAGGGTTTCCGCCTTGTGCCCGACCGCCTGAAGGACCACCGCTTCGGGCTGAGCTTCGCGTCCCGCCGGGTGGACCCTGCGAAGATCCGGGACCTGGTGTCGCACACTCCCGGCGGAGGGCGCACCGACATCACCCTGATCCCGAGCGGGGCCTCGGTGTGGAGCCTGGGCATCGTCGAGCACGCGCAGATCGTGCGCCGCCTTGGCGGCCACCTGGACAACATCCCGCTCACCATCTCCCGGGACAACCCGGGGAAGATCTCCAGTGCCGAGGGCGGCGCCGGCCTGCGCATGCGGCTCGGTGTGGAGGGCGCCGACCTGATTGCCGATATCCGTGCGATCGCCCGGGTGTTGCGCGAGGAGAAGCCGAGCCCGGAACTGGAGTTCGTCGAACACGTCGTGCCCGTCGACGATCCCAGCCTTGTCACCCGCCTGGAGGCCGTCCTCGATGACCTTCTGGGGCAGGAGCCCGACGGGAGAATCAGTGTCGCCGTCCCAGCCGACCATTGGGACGACTACGTGGCTGCCCGAGCGTTCAGGGCCAGGATCAACAGCGACGCGGCCGGCCGTTCGACCGACGACTTCGACCTCGATTACGTGCTCTGCCGTGCGCGCATCCAGCGTGCGGGCAGCCGCGTGGCCGCGCTCCAGGAAGGAACCGTCACTCTCTATCGGCACAACCGCGCCGACCGGGCCGACGAAATCTGGACGTCCAGCGCGCTCCGCTGGATCGAGGCGGAAGTGTTTCTCGACTTTTGCCGGTTCTTCTGTCGGGCGGTGCACGGGGAGGGGTTGGCCCACCGCCCCGGCCGAAGGCGCGGGGGAGGGCTGGTGGCGTCGTATAGCCAAGACAGCCACATCCATGCCGCACAAGTCCAGCATTCCGCCCAGAAATCAGACAGCTGACGGCGAACGCTTACTGCGAGCCAGGCATTTCCAAAATTATAAACCCGAATCCGCCGCTGCCGAAATAACGGACCGTCAGGCGAAGGCAGAAGCATCATATCGGCAAGCCGTTGACGCGCCGCCGACGGGCAAGCTACAACACGACGCCCCACGTCACAGTGTCGATCGACGCATCCCTTCGAGCCCCGTCCCCGATCCCGGAAATCCCTCCGCAGCGTACGGCGCGGAGCGCAACATAGCCGACGATCGCCGGTTACCAAAACCGGCGATCGAGCCTTTCAATTGGAGCCATGCCCCCACGCTCATTGGAAATCGGGCCAGCAGGAATGCAGGCGGCCCGTGCCATCGAAATCCTCCGTGCCGAACGCGGCCTGTCACAAAGGCAGTTGGCCGACCGTGTGACAGCCCTCGGCCACCCGATGTCCAACACCATGCTGTCCCGTATCGAGCGCGCCCAGCGCCGATGTGACGTCGACGACCTCGTCGCGATCGCCGAGGCCCTCCACGTTCCGGCACCCGCGCTCCTGCCTGGCCTCCGCGCAGTCTGAACCGCCTTCGCCCCGCCGCGGCTCGCCCCATCCCACAGCCGAGTAAGGACCCACCCCTCTTGCACCACACCGCAACGCCGCCTGCTCTCCCACGCCCGCTTCCCCGGGCTGAGGGCGAAGCATCCTTGCCCCGCCTCTACCGCCCCGAAGAGATCGCCGAGACGCTCGGCTGCTCTGCCTGGTGGGTCAAGGACCGTGCGCGAAGGCGCCTGATCCCGCACACGCGGGTCGGTCGCGCATATCGCTTCACCGCCGGACACCTCACCGAGATCATCCGCATCCACGAAGAGCCGGCCCCGCAGTCCGCGCAGCGCAACCCTCCCCGGACGCCTCAGCCTGCGCCGACAACTACGTCATCGCCTACGGGGCGACTGCCCCAGTCCCCGACGCCCTCCGCGCAACGTCTCCAGGCCCGACCACCCCGCAGGTCCCAATACGGCACTGCGGCCTAGCACGACACGGCAGACCACAGGAAGGAGGGAGCACGAGGCATGGGCTTCGCCGAGAGACGCGGCAGTTACTGGCGCGGCAGGTACAAGGTCAGCGAAGGCAAGTACGGCACCGTCGCCGACCCGACGGGTGCGGTGGTCAAGTTCGCCACGAAACGCGAGGCGAAGCAGGCCGCAGACGAGGAAGAGGCCAGGGTCCGGCGCGGCACCTGGCGCGACCCGTCCGCCGGACAAGAGACCTTCGGCGAGTACGCCAGCCGCTGGTACGACGCCCAGGACCTGGCCGCATCCACCATGCAGAACTACCGGCGTCACATCGAGGAGCACTTGCTCCCCGACTTCGAGGACAAGGCCCTCGCGGGCATCCTCCGCACAGACGTGGACATCTGGGAGAAGCAGGAAAAGGCCGTCTACGCCGCATCCAGCGTCAAGACCTGGCGATCGACGCTCCACCTCATCCTGGCCGACGCCGTGGATGAGGGCCTCATCGCCGCCAACCCGGCCACCAAACGACGCGGACGCGGCAAGCGCGCCGGCCGTTCCCGTGACCGGGGACCCGAGAAGGTCATCACCGATCCGCTCGGCCTGCTGCTCATCGCCGAACGCGCGGCCCTGCTGTCCGGGCGCGACGACGAGTTCGTCGCCGTGATCCTCAAGGGATACACGGGCATGCGGTGGGGCGAAATCGTCGGCTTGGAAACCGAGTTCGCACGACCTGACGCCGTACGGGTGGAGCACCAGTTGTACGAGCTGGACTCAGGCGAGCTGATCCGCTGCCCGCCCAAGGACGACAGCTACCGCAGCATCGACGTGACGGACTGGTTGTCGGCCCTGGTCGCCGACCACATCGCCCGTACGAAGCCGACGCCGTGCGCCTGCCACGGCAAGAGGTACGTGTGCCGTGGCCAGGGCACCGCTCGCACCGGTGGGCACACGGGCGCCAAGCTCGTGGACGTCGCTCGCCGCGCGGAAGTTTCCAGCGGCACTGTGTCCAATGTCCTCAACCACCCCGAGCGGGTACGAGAGGACACCCGCGTCCGGGTTGAACGCGCCATAGCCGAGCTGAAGTTCGTCCGAGGAGGCGTCCCGACGGAGAACGCCGCCCACTGGCGCCGCAACGGCTTCGCCACCTGGCTGTTCGCGCCGGCCACCTCCGGCTGGTACCCGAAGAAGGCACCTCAGGAGGCCCGCCCAGTCCCGCTGCTCGGCGAGCCTTGGCCCGGCATCCCGGTCCGAAGCCGCAACGCCCGTGGCCGGGCCGACGCCTGCTGGCTGCCCGTCGCCAGAGGACTCACCCCGCATGGCCTGCGCCACTCCCATCGCACGCACATGGAAGACCTCGGCACCGAGAAGGTGCTGATGGACGAGCGCATGGATCACATCGACGGCTCGGTCTCGGCCCGCTACGCCCACGTGACCCCTGGCATGCGCGAGCGTCTCAAGGCCGGCCTGACCGAGCAGTGGGATGCAGCGCTCGATGCCAGGTGTGGCCTGCACCCGCGATCGCCGGTCGCCGTACTCGATCGGCTGCTGCGCGCTCGCGCCACGACGATGGCCTGATGGTCGGGAGACGGGCTCCGGTTACCTCGAATGGAGCCCCTCTAGCGCGCGACGTGTGCGGTTCGGTGGTCTTGGCGGTGGTACTGGTATGGCGCGGCGGATCTCCCCGATTTGCCGGGACGGGTTGGGAAGGGGCGTACGCTGTGCATGGCAGATCGCGCCTGCCCGCTCCGAGTCATGATGGCCCACGTCCATCATGGCGGCGAAGACAAGGTTCCCCGAATCGCGCAGCAGCGTTCCGTCAGGTCATCCAAGTATCCGCGGCGGGGTGGACGTGGGGCGTCCCGTCAGATGGAGCACACGATGACTAGGGACCGTCGCCGCAAGGCTGAGATTCACGCCCACCAGGCAACCACGGGAGCGGCGTATCTGGTGGCCCGCCGACAGATCGCTGCCTTGGCCGAGGTGATGCAGCAGCATCCGCGGCTCAACTCCTTCGGCATCGGCGTCTTCAATCCCCTTCGCAAAACGGCCGAGCAGCGCCGGGCCGAACTCGCGATCGGCCGCGAGGAATTGGCCGGAGGCGTGGTCATGGTGATGGAGACCGCAGCGTGGCTGCGCGAGAACATCACGTCGATCAAGACCCCTACCGTCAGCAGCTACACCGTGAAACACGTGATGCAGCGGGCAACCGGCAGGTACGTCACCAATGGTGTGTTCATCGCGGCCGCTCTCGTCGCTGGCTACACCTTCAAGTACGAGCAGCCGAATGTGCTGTTCGGCATGAGCGCCCGGGACCTGAAGCGGATGAACTGAGCACCCCAGAACGGATCCCTCCGGCCGTCTGAACGGGCCTCAAAGGGCTCGGTCTTCCACGGGCATTTCATCGTGTGCGCAGGACCTTAAAGGTCCTGCGCACACGATAGCTTTAGCCAGGGCGTCGGCAGTAACAGCCGCGAGATCAACGGAATCTGACGGAGGATCCTCGGCGGGTGGCGACGCACTCCTCACCTGTGGGTCGCGGTCGACGATTCGACGGTCATGCGGCCGTGGCGGGGCGTGGGCTGCCGTGGAAGACCTGGCTGGTATGCCAGGAGCGGTGGATCGCGGCGACGGGGTGTGCGCCCGGTTGAGGTCCGATGAGGGGGCGGTCGGCGAGCGCGATGACGTGTTCGCGGGCGGCTGGGCTGTAGCCGACGAACCGCTGGGAAACCAGGACGCGGTGGCCCTCGCCCACACCGAGGACGCCCTTGTCGAAGAGCTTGTGGTGCAGCGAACACAGGCACAGTCCGTTGTCGACGTCGTCCGGTCCGTCGAACGCCCACCAGCGCACGTGCGCGGCCTCCAGCCCGACAGACACCGCGCCGATACGGCCATCGTAGCCGCAGAAGGCGCACTGGTACTCGTAGGCCGTCAGGACCTGCTCCCGCATCCGCGGATCCCGCCGCCTCCGCACGGCGGCCGAGAGTTGTCCGGTCTCCGCCGGCTCCAGCTCCAGGCCGACGGATTCGCACAGGTCGCCGTGGAGGGAAGGCGGGAAGTGCAGGTCGAGCAGGACCCGTGCCATCCGGCCGAGCAGCTCCGGCTCCCGCCGCAGCGCCGCCCGCAGCTCCGGCGCCAGTCGCCCAGCGGCCTCCGCGGCCCGCAACTCCCGCACCCCGCTGCCGGGGCTGCCCGGTCCGCGATCGGTGCGCACCTCCCACACGCCGTCGCTCACCAGGTGGTGGAACGGGTATGCCGGAGTCGTCCTGTTCGGCGGCCCGTACTCGGTCAGCAGCCGCTGCAGATCCTCCTCCACCGCGCTGTACCGCAGTTCGCCGGCGGCATCCTGCTGGAACCGACCGAGCGCGTACAGCAACAGCAACGGCTTGTGCGGAGCGCGGGTCCCGCTTCTGGTCCACTGTCTCAGTTGCGCGGTGCGCTCCAGCCAGTCCATGACCGGCGATCGTAGCCGCGCTTCGTCGACCAGCGATCTGCGCGTGTGGGGAAAGCCTAACGAGGCGTGGCGAGTTGACTGCGACGTGCCGTGACCAGGTGGCGCCATCGTGCGCGGGTCCGTTGTTCTCCGTCGATCCACCGTGCTCGCGCGGTGTGCTCGGGAAGCGGAAGGCCGGCCATGAAGTGGGCGATGTCGACGTAGTAGGCGTAGTCGCCGCTCTGCGTGAGTTCGCGCAGGCGGGTGATCGCGGTGGCGAGGCCGTCCTGGGCGTCGAGGACGGCGTGGTGGAAGCACAGGGCCAGTTGCAGCTTCGCCGCGGCGTAGGCAATGCCGGAGACACCGATTTCGGCGAGCAGTACGGCCGCCCGGCCGGGCAGGTCGGCGGCGAACCCGGCGTCGCGTACGAGCACGGCGATGCGAGCGGTCATCTCGCTGGAGCGCAGGCTGAGGTGGGACAACAGCCGTTCCGCTAGATCGAGTTCGTCATCGGCCCGAAGCTGATCGGAGAAGGAGACGGCGAAGGCGAGATGCGCCTGCACCATGGCGGTCTCGCCGACCACACCGTGCTCCTCGGCTTCGCTCCGGCCTGCCAGGTAGGCGGCTACCGCTCGCTCCATGTCACCCTGCACCCACCACACGTCTCCCAACACCCGATGGTGCCTCCCCTCCCAGCCCAGTCTCCCCGCGGCTTCGACCGCGGTCGGGAAGTCTCCGGACAGGCGGCTCAGGTGTGCCAGGCCGCGCCGAGCCGCGGAAGAGAGCCGACCCCCGGCTGAAGCGACGCGCTGCATCCCGCGACGCGAATCGTCGGTCAGACCGAGGTCTCGCTGGGCCTTCGCCAGGTAGTACGTGGCCAGTTCGACCAGGTCATCGGGGAGCAGCTCCGAGGCGAGGACGGCCGAGAGCCGACTGGACGTGCGTTCACGGTGCTCGTGCTGGCGCCGGGCGATGGCGCTCAGCGTTTCGACCAGGGCATCTGCCGAGGTCTGCAGACCACCTGATGACGTGGCATCGGCGGCGGGAAGCGCCAGCGGTTCCCAGACGGAGTCCCCCACGTACTGGAATGCGGCATCGGCGAGCCAGCCGAGATCGAGACGGAAGTCCCGTGCGAGGAGCAGTCCTTGCTGGAGACAGCCGACCAGGACTGCGCGACGGTGTCGCAGGTCCTGGCGCCACTGTGATTCCAGTGCGTGGAAGGCTCGTTGGGCCGCGCGCCGCCAGTCCTGTTCCGACCAGCAGTCGTCACTGCTGTCGTCTGCGTTGCGAATGGCGGAGCGGATCAGGTCGTGGACGTGGAAGGGCCACACACCGGAGGAGGACTCCCGGATAAAGGGGCGCTCGGTCAGCCGTAGGGCGGGCGCGTCGTGGTCCATTCCGGCGGCTTGGGTGGCCAGGGGTACGGAGAACGCGCTGAGCAGGCTGACCGAGCGGAGCACGTGGCGCTCATCGGCGGTCAGGTCGCTGAGGGTACGGGCGATCAAGGCGGGAAAGTCGTGGTCGAAGTCGGTGACCTGCGGCTGTCTGCCGCCGCGCCGGAGTTCCAGATAACGCATGACCGACAGGTCCAGGTAGAGAGGCAACCCGTGCGAGCGCTCGGTGATGATCCGGCGGACCGGTTCGTCGATCAGCGGCTGCCCGTCGCGGCTCAGCCTGCGGACCAGGTAGTCCTCACAGTCTTCGGGAGAGAAGTCGCCGATCAGGACCTGACGGCCCGATATAGCTCGCCCCACATGTGCCGTGTCGGCTGCGAGACCGGGCCACGCGTGCGGCCCGGTCCAGTCGACCTGCCCCTCCAGGCTCGTCTCTCCCCACTGGAGGCGGTTGCGTCCGGTGACGACGAAGAACGCGTTGGGCATCAACCACACGGTGCGTTGGAGCAGACGCTCGAAGTCGCGGTGCGTGCGGTCGCCGGTGTCCTCGAAGGTGTCCAGCAGGATCACGGGCAGTGCGCTCTTGCCGACGGGGATTTGGGCCAGGTCCCAGGCGAGGAGGTGCGGGTAGAAGCTCAGGGCTTCCAGGTCGGGCTCGGCCTCCAGGAGGTCAGCCAGGCGTGAGCAGCCGGCGAGGGCGCGTACAGACTGGCGCCGTTCGCGTAACGCCTTGATGAGCGCTCCGGCCCCGTGCCCGAGCGCACTGCCGACTGTGCCGGGCAGGAGCAGAGCCTGGGCGACATCGCTGAGGGCGGACTGCATCTGCTGCGGCAGGGCGGCAGCGGCGCTGAAGCGGCTCAGCAGCCCGCCCCGGCGCAGGTAGTCCTCGATCGGTTCGCCCGGGTGGTTGTGCTCCCAGTAGCGGCGCAGGGCGAGGTCGAAGGCGGGCAGTGGCCGGCCGAGCGCGGCGACGGCAAGACGGATGGTGAGGATGACGCGCTCGAAATCCATACCCGCGGCGCGCGCGAGATCGATACGAACTGGCAGGGTCCGCTCTTCGGGGTGGGATGGCGATTCCCATTGCGCCGGGCGGTGCTCGCTGCGGGCCAGCGATGCCTCGATCTTTCGGGAGAGCGTGGACTTGCCGATCCCGCCCACACCGTGGAACACGAGGATGTTGTGGCGGGGAGCTTCCAGGTCCTCCACGTCGAAGTCCGCACGGGTCACGTGCCGTATGTGCTCGGCGAGGCCGGCCGTTACGGCCTGCCACTGTGCCTGCCGGTTCGTGAACGCCTCGCTGGCGGCGATGCTCCGGTCGTTCGAGCTGAACAACGTGCGAAGATCCCGCCCTGCCACAGCTCCCCCTGACGATCAACTGAATGCGAGCGACGCTCCGTTGACGACAGCATGGCATGCCCGCATCCAGACAGGTCCGCAGGCCGCATCCGGCACGCGGCAGTTCAGCCGACGGCCTCGGTCAGGGGGCGGTGACATGGGTTCCCCATCCTGCGTACTCACCCTCACAGGTCGAACAGGCTCTCCTGGAAGTTCTCGACGACATCCCGTCGCGGGTAGAACAGGCCCAGCAGCAGGAACGTCTTGGGGCGGGCCGCGACGTTCCCGACGAAGCAGTGCACGGCCTTCTCCGCAGTGACCATCCGGTCGAACCAACGCTCGCGAAGCTTCTCCTCCACGCCGTCCTTCCCGTAGTGGCGAAAGAACTTGCGGTACGACTCGCCCGCCTCCCAGTCCCTCAGCCCCATGTCGTGACCAGCGCACTCCTGATCCGCGCATCGGAAGCTGTACCGGAACTCAAGTGGCACCCACTCCAATTGGCGGAGGTCCTGTGCGAGTAGATCCAACTGATCTGCCAGGGCCGCCTTCGAAGCTGGCCAGGGCTCGGCAGGAGCGAAGCGGAAGCCGGCGAACTCCGCTGGGCGGAAGACGCCAAGCGACGTTCCCCGAAGCTCCTGGTCCCGCTTTATGGAGCACAGGGACGGCGCTACGAGGGGCTGCACATGCGAGAGGCGTTCGCGCCAGCCGTCCGCTGTCCCGAGGCGCTCGATGACCTTGAGACTCTGCAGGTTGGGGCGCAACCTTTCGGGACGGCGGTCCCCATGGTGTCGCTGCACATCGACCTCGACGATCGAGTACTTGGCGAACTGGCTTTCTTCGTTCAGCAGCCGGAACGGAACCGGGAAGAGCCGCACATGCTGGGGCGCCCCTTGGTCGAGCCGTATGCCGGCCACGCAGCTCGTCTCGTGGTACTTCGCGGACAGTTCCGGATAGGTCTTGACTGTGATCATGATCCGTGCGCGCTGCCAAATCCCCGATCCCATGGTTGCCCCCTCCACTGATCTCCCGATCCGATTGGAGGAGAGGCATGCGCCACCGGCAAGGGCGCGTACAGGAGCGAGGGGCGAAGTCAGGCCAGGGGAATTACGGGCACGGCGGCCCGCTTGCGGACCGTCTCCAGGACGACCTGTCGGTGGCAGCGGCTTTCGTCTTTCTCGAAGCACAGCACCGCGACCCGGGACTGCCGGGCATGCTCTGCGAGGCGCTCAAGATCGGTTTGCGCTTCCTCGGACCGCAGCACTCCACGGAACCGAGCCCGGCCCACGTCGAGGCGGCCCTCCCAGAACGGCGCCCGGTTGTCCTTGGGATTGCCCAGGCCACGCAGGTGGGTGTATTCGATGCCGGCCTCGGCGAGTGCCTGCCCGAGCCGAGTCTTGCTGAAGCCCTTCTTGCGGCTGATCGGCGTAAGTCGTACGTCCGCCACGACATCAATACGGCTGTCGAGGAGAGAGGAGACGAACGAGTCGATGTCCCGGCCTTCGTACCCAGTGGACCAGAGGCCGGGAGCGACCTTGGTCTCCTGGAAGAGTTCATCGAGGGAGACTTCAAGTGCCTCGGCGACTGCTCCGACGGTGAAGAAACCTGGCTGGATCGCTCCCTCGCTCTCCAGACGGGCCAGCGTTCCTACGGCGATGCCAGCTTCCTTGGAGAGCCGCTCCCGCGACCATCCTCGAGCCTCCCGCATCGCTCGCACGCGCTGGGCGAGTGCTCGGGCGTGGTCGTGGGGACGCGCTGAGTGATGGCTTGCCATGTGTCGTGATCCTAAGGGCGGTTGAGGCGGGCGGGCATGGTGTTCCCGGCCGACTACTAGGCTGGATTCGCGAACGCGCAGGTCCGAGTGCCCTAAGCCGCCGCACTTCAGACGGCCTCACCAGTCACCCACTGGGAGAACCCGACCAAGATCTTCTCCCAGATTTCTCCCAAGCGATCTCCAGGAACCACTCAGGGGCCTGATCCATCAACTGGATCAGGCCCCTGACCTGGTACTTCACTGTCGGGGTGGCGGGATTTGAACCCACGACCTCTTCGTCCCGAACGAAGCGCGCTGCCAAGCTGCGCTACACCCCGATGCCGCCCGTGTCGCGGCGACATCGATTACTTTAGCCCACCGCTGGCCGGAGACGAAATCCGGTTTCGGGGGCGGCAGGGGCCGGTGAGTGGGGCCCCGGGGGTCAGGGGCGGGGGGTCAAGGTCAGGAGTGTGGCTTCCGGGGGGCAGGCGAAGCGGACCGGGGTGTAGCGGTTCGTGCCGCAGCCCGCCGAGACGTGGAGGTAGGCGGTGTGGCCGCCGGAGCGGTGGGTGGAGAGGCCCTTGACGCGGTCCGTGTCGAGGTCGCAGTTGGTGACCAGCGCTCCGTAGAAGGGGATGCAGAGCTGGCCGCCGTGCGTGTGGCCCGCCAGGATCAGCGGGTAGCCGTCGGCGGTGAAGGAGTCCAGGGAGCGCAGGTACGGGGCGTGCACCACGCCGATCGAGAGGTCGGCGTCCGCCTCGGGGCCGCCCGCGACCCGCTCGTACCTGTCCCGCTTGATGTGCGGGTCGTCGACGCCGGTGAAGGCGATCTCGTGGCCGTCGATCTTCAGCCGGCCCCTGGTGTTGGTCAGGCCCACCCAGCCCGCCGCGTCGAAGGCGTCGCGCATCGGCTCCCACGGGTTGTGCACCGCGTGGACGGCCGGGGCGTTTCCGTTCAGGCCGTGGCGGCCCTGGGCCTTCTCGAAGAGGTAGCGGGCCGGATTCCGGAGCTTCGGGCCGTAGTAGTCGTTCGAGCCGAAGACATAGACACCCGGGAACTCCATCAGCGGGCCCAGCGCGTCCAGGACCTCCGGTACGGCCTCCGGGTCCGAGAGGTTGTCGCCGGTGTTGACCACGAAATCGGGGCGAAGCCCGGCCAGCGACTGGAGCCAGCGCTGCTTCTTCCGCTGTCCGCTCACCATATGGATATCGGAGACCTGGAGAACTCGCAGGTCACGCATGCCGCGCGGCAGCACGGGCACCGAGATCCGGCGCAATCGGAACGAGCGTGTCTCGAAGCCCGCGGCGTAGGCGAGGCCGGCCGCGCCGACTGCCGCGATGCCTGCGGTGATTTTCAGGGGAACCCCGTAGCGTGCGCGCATGCGCCCATCGTCGCAGACGTCGTACGGGCACGAAATCCGCGGGCGGGTACCTCTCGGCACCTGCCACACTTGGCCTCATGACCAGCCTTAAGTCCAAGCTGAAGGAAGACCTCACCGAGGCCATCAGGGCGCGTGACGAGCTCCGCTCCGCCACGCTGCGGCTGACCCTCTCCGCGATCACCAAGGAGGAGGTCTCGGGCACGTCCGCGCGCGAGCTCTCCGACGACGAGGTGCAGAAAGTGATCGCCAAGGAGGCGAAGAAGCGCCGTGAGGCGGCGGAGGCCTTCGCCCAGGGCGGCCGTGCGGAGCAGGCCGAGCGCGAGAAGGCGGAGGGCGTGCTCCTCGACGCGTACCTGCCGAAGCAGCTGACCGACGAGGAGCTGGCCACGATCGTCACGCAGGCGGTCGAGGAGGCCAAGGGCGCCGGCGCCGAGGGCCCGCGTGCCATGGGCGCCGTCATGAAGATCGTGAACCCGAAGGTGGCCGGCCGCGCCGAGGGAGGCCGGGTGGCCGCCCTCGTGAAGCGCTCCCTCGCCACCTGAACCTGACCTGAGCCTGAGCCTGAGCCTGCGTTCAGTTTGATGTGAGACGCGTAAGGGGCGCTCCATCCCGGTCGACCGCCGTCGGATGGAGCGCCCCTTCGTCATTCAGCCGGCATGTTCAGCCGGCATGTTCAGCCGGCGCGTTCGGCCAGTGCGTTCGGCTATCGCGGTTTACGGGAAGCCGCCGTCCGCGCCGCCGTCGTTCCCGCCTCCGCCGCCGTCCTGGCCGCCGTTCCCGCCATTGCCGTTCCCACCGTTACCGCCGTTCCCGTTGCCCTGGGACTGGCCGCCGCTGATCAGGTCCGACGGGAACGGAAGGTCCGGGAAGGGACCGTCACCGTCGTCGCCCGGCTTGTTGTCGCCCCGGCCGCCGTTGCCCTGGCCCTGGTTGTTCCCGCCCGGCCTGTCGGTGTCCCGGCCCTTCGGAGCGTCCGGGATGTCGACCGTCACGAAGCCGGGAGCGGGCTTGCCGTCCAGCGCGCCGGACACCGCGTCCTTCCAGATCGGACCCGGGACCTGACCACCGAAGACCTTGTCGTGGTACTCGCCCCCGATCGTGATGTCCTCCATCTCGACCTGCTGGGACGGGCTGCCGACCCAGACCGCGCCGGACATGTTCGGGGTGTACCCGACGAACCACGCGTTCTTACGGGCGTCGGTCGTACCCGTCTTACCGGCGTTGTCGCGGCTCGTCAGTCCGGCCGCCTCACCCGTACCGGAGTCGACCACGCCCTTCAGCAGGGTGTTGATCGTGTCGGCGGTCTTCTCCGACATGGCCTGGGAACAGCCCGACTCCGGCACCTTCAGGCTCTTGCCCGTCGCCGTCTTGATCGAGTCGATGGCGATGGGCGTGCAGTACGTGCCGCGGTTCGCGAAGGCCGCGTACGCGTTCGCCATCCGGAGCGGCGAGATGCCCTGCGAGCCCAGGGTGAGGGCCGACGGCGACTCCGGAAGCTTCTTGCCGTCGCCCTGGACCACGCCCAGCTTGGCGATCGTCTCCGTCACGGGGCAGAGACCGATTTGCTCTATCATCTGCACGAAATACGTATTGACGGATTTGGCCATCGCCTCCTTCAGCCCGTACGGCCCGACCTCCGACTCGTTCTCGTTCTCGGCCGTGTCGCCCTCCGTGTTGACCCACGGCTTCCCGCTGCACGTCTGGATCGACGCCGGGTACGGCATCTGGTACGGCGCCGGATACGACTGGGTCGGCGGGACACCGCGCTCGATAGCCGCCGTCGCGAGGAACGGCTTGAAGGTCGAACCGGTCGGGAAGCCGTAGTTCGAGCCGCCCATCCCCTTGTCGACCGAGAAGTTGATCTGGGTCTCGTTCTTCCCGAAGCCGTAGGGCTTGGACTGCCCCATGCCGAGGATCTTGCCGGTGCCCGGCTCGACCAGGGTCACCGCCGCGGCGACCTTGTCGCTCTGGTTGACGTGATCCTTTATCGACGCCTGTACCGAGCTCTGGGCCTTCGGGTCGAGCGTCGTACGGATCGTCAGCCCGCCCTGGTTCCAGACCTTGGCCCGCTCCTTGCGGTCCTTGCCGAAGACCGGGTCGGTCAGGAAGACCTCGCGTACGTAGTCACAGAAGAAGCCCGCTCCGGCGACGGCCGTGATGCAGCCGTTCGCGGGGCGGCTCACCTTCAGCTTGATCGGCGTGGCCTTGGCGCGGTCGGCCTCCGCCTGGGAGATGTCGCGGACGTCGGCCATCCGCTGCAGCACGATGTTGCGCCGCTTGGTGGCCTCCTCCTCGTCGTTGACCGGGTCGTACCGGCTCGGCGACTGGACGATGCCCGCCAGCATCGCCGCCTCTTCGAGCTTCAGGTCCTTGGCCGGCTTGGAGAAGTAGCGCTGGGCGGCGGCCTCGATGCCGTAGGCCTGCTGCCCGAAGAAGGTGATGTTCAGATAGTTCTCAAGGATCTTCTTCTTGCCCAGCTCCTCCTCGACCTGGATCGCGTACTTCAGCTCCTGGATCTTGCGGCCCAGGGTCTGCTGGGTGGCCTGCGCGACCTTGTCGGGGTCGTCGCCGGCCTCCTCGACGAAGACGTTCTTCACGTACTGCTGGGTCAGCGTCGAGGCGCCCTGGGCGACGCCGCCCGACTGCGCGTTGCGGTTGACCGCGCGCAGCACGCCCTTCAGGTCGATGGCCCCGTGCTCGTAGAAGCGCGAGTCCTCGATCGCGACGATCGCCTTCTGCATGTACGGGGAGATGTCCTTGAGCGGGACGACGGTGCGGTCACGTGAGTAGACCGTGGCGATACGGCCGCCCTGGGAGTCCAGGATCGTGGTCCGCTGACTCAGCGGCGGCGTCTTGAGGTTGGCGGGGATCTCGTCGAATCCCTCGACCGTCCCCTTGGCGGCGAGTCCCAGCGCCCCGAAGGCCGGCAGGGCGATTCCCGCGAGCACCGCTCCCGCGAGCACGCTGACACCGAGGAACTTGGCGGCCTGCTGGGTCCCGGTCAGACCCCCGCCCGAGCGCTTCTTTGGCATGAGGGCAGCCTACGTTCTCAATCGCCGGACACGCGTCAAGGCTCTGGCCTAAGCTGTCCCCAACTGTCACAGCAGTGCGGTTGCGTATCAAGCACCCGGCGTGAACTTTCCGTGAACCCGAAACACGGAATATTGACGCCCGAATCGTCCGCGCCTGGCCTGAGATGCCCGTTGTGGCGCAAGTGAAATACCCGACTTTGTCGGATGTGCCGGTTATGCCCTCGGCTCACTCCCCTGGGTGATCTGCCGCGTACGCATAGTCCGTTCGGGCCATTCAAGATTGGGCCCGAAGGGGGTGTTGCGCTGTGCCCGCCTTCCGTAACGTCCTCAACTGGCAACGGTGAATATGCCGCTGCCGCCGTGGGGGAGCCTCGATTCGGGAGAGGACGGCGCCAGCATGGGCTGGGTAACCGACTGGAGTGCGCAGGCAGCTTGCCGCACTACCGATCCAGATGAACTGTTCGTGCAGGGTGCGGCGCAGAACAGGGCCAAGGCGGTGTGCACCGGATGCCCGGTGCGGACCGAATGCCTGGCCGACGCGCTGGACAATCGCGTCGAATTCGGCGTGTGGGGCGGGATGACCGAGCGGGAGCGCCGCGCACTGCTGCGCAGGCGGCCGACCGTCACCTCGTGGCGCCGGCTGCTTGAGACCGCGCGTACGGAGTACGAGCGCAGCGCGGGCCTCCTGCCCGTGGGCTTGGAGGATGACGAGACGTACGAGACGTACGCGGCGGTGGGGTAACCGGTGGGGGAGCCGCTGCGGAAGCCGGTATCCGGTACGGAAGCCGGTATCCGGTATCCAGTACGGAAGTCGGCATGGAGGCGGGTGGGGTAATCGCTCGCGCCCCTGGTGAGGGCCATATGACTCGGCGGTGAGGTGGGCAGCGCTTCGGGCGTGTCACGTTGCACGCGGTGCGCCGGACACGGTGCGTCGGTATGGCGTATCGACATGACGTGTCGGGCATGTCAGCCCGTCGTGCCACCCGCCGCGAGGCGATCCGCGATGGCCCTGAGCCCGGCAAGGTCGTGGACGTCGCCGGGCAGGGCGGGGACCTCCGCCACCGCCACCTCGGGATGCAGCGCGGTGAAGCGGTCGCGCGTGCGCTCTTCACGCGCGAGCACCTGCATCCGTTCGGCGTGCAGGCGCAGCAAACCCGCCGTCAGCTGTTCCACAGTTGTGACAGAAGCGGCGTCAGAAATTGCGTCAGAAGTCGTGACGGAGGCCGTGCCGGACGCGACCGATTCGGGTGCGGCCGAGTCGGCGGGCATGGCGGGTACGTCGGATACATCGGAAGCATCGGATTCGTCGGACGCGTGCGGTGATGCGGGTACGACAGGTTCTGCGGGTACGACAGGTTCTGCGGGTACGACGGAGTCAGCGGCTACGACAGGTACGGCGGCTTCGAGGGGCTCGTGCGTCTCGGAGGCTTCGGGAGAAGAGCCTTCCGGGGCTGCACTGCCACGACTCTGAGCATTCCCGGCCCCCTGATCCACAATGCGGCTGTCTTCAAGATTTTCCGCCGCGGCCCGCGCCCGCTCCGCCGACAGCCGCGCGGCGCCGCTGCCGTGGACACGGTTGAGCACCAGCCCGGCCAGCGGCATCTCCTCGGCCGCCAGCCGCTCCACGAAGTACGCCGCCTCCCGCAAGGCGTCCCGCTCCGGCGCCGCGACCACCAGAAACGCCGTACCCGGCGCCTGAAGCAGCCGGTACGTCGCGTCCGCGCGCGTACGGAACCCGCCGAACATCGTGTCCATCGCGGTGATGAAGGTCTGTACGTCGCGCAGGAATTGGCCGCCGAGCAGCTTTCCCAGCGTGCCCGTCATCATCGACATACCGACATTCAGGAACTTCATCCCCGCCCGGCCGCCCATCTTGGCCGGGGTCATCAGCAGCCTGATGAACTTCCCGTCGAGAAAGGAACCCAGCCGCTTCGGCGCGTCCAGGAAGTCCAGGGCGGAGCGCGACGGCGGTGTGTCGACGATGATCAGGTCCCAGTCGTCGCGGGACCGCAGCTGCCCCAGCTTCTCCATCGCCATGTACTCCTGCGTGCCCGCGAAGCCGGCCGACAGGGACTGGTAGAAGGGGTTCTCCAGAATGGCGCGGGCCCGCTCCGGGTCCGCGTGCGCCTCGACGATCTCGTCGAAGGTCCGCTTCATGTCGAGCATCATGGCGTGCAGTTCGCCGGGCCCCCGGACGCCCTTCACCTGCCGGGGCGTGTTGTCGAGCGAGTCGATGCCCATCGACTGGGCCAGCCGGCGCGCCGGATCGATGGTCAGGACGACCACCTTCCGGCCGCGCTCGGCCGCCCGTACGCCGAGAGCCGCCGCGGTCGTCGTCTTGCCGACACCGCCCGAGCCGCAGCACACGACGATGCGGGTGGCCGGGTCGTCGAGCAGCGGATCGATGTGGAGCGGGGCGGCCGCGGAGTCCAGGGTCATGCGAAAACCTCCCCGAGTTGCCGTAGCTCCCCCGCCAGCCGGTACAGACCGGCGAGATCCATTCCCTCGCCGACCAGGGGGAGTTCGTACGTGGGCAGTCCCAGCTTGGTGAGGACGGCCCGCTGCTCACGCTCCAGCTCCACGCGCTGCGCGTGCTCGGCGGCCTGGTCGAGCAGCGGCCCGACGAGCTTCGTGGGCGCGGGCACACCGGCGGCCGCGAGCGCCTTCGCGACCTCCTTGCGGCGATCACCGGCCGCGGCGCGCACGGCGGCCTCGTCCAGGAGATGCGGCCGGACCATGTTCACGATCACCTTGCCGACCCGCAGCTCCGCGCTCCGCAGCTCTGCGATGCCGTCCGCGGTCTCCTGGACCGGCATCTCCTCCAGCAGCGTCACCAGATGCACGGCCGTCTCGGGCGACTTCAGGACCCGCATCACGGCCTGGGCCTGATTGTGTATCGGGCCGATCTTCGCCAGCCCGGCCACCTCGTCGTTCACATTGAGGAAGCGGGTGATGCGGCCGGTGGGCGGGGCGTCCATCACGACGTAGTCGTAGACGAAACGTCCCCTCTTGTCGCGCCTGCGCACCGCCTCGCACGCCTTGCCGGTCAGCAGTACGTCGCGGACGCCCGGCGCGATCGTCGTCGCGAAGTCGATCGCGCCGATCTTCTTGAGCGCCCTGCCCGCGCTGCCGAGCTTGTAGAACATCTGGAGATAGTCGAGGAGCGCGCGCTCGGCGTCGATGGCCAGCGCGAACACCTCGCCGCCGCCCGAGGCGACGGCGATCTTCCGCTCCTCGTACGGAAGGGCCTCTGTCTCGAAGAGCTGTGCGATGCCCTGCCTGCCCTCGACCTCGACGAGGAGCGTGCGCTTCCCCTCGGTGGCGAGGGCGAGCGCGAGGGCGGCGGCGACCGTCGTCTTACCGGTACCGCCCTTGCCGCTGACGACCTGGAGCCTGCTCACGTATTCGAGCCTAACCAGTCGGGCCGCGGGCTACGCACGAGGCCGCCAGCCGGTACGACTACAGTCGCCTCCATGACCAAGTGGGAATACGCGACCGTGCCTCTTCTCGTGCACGCGACCAAGCAGATTCTGGACACCTGGGGCGAGGACGGCTGGGAGCTCGTCCAGGTCGTTCCCGGGCCGAACAACCCGGAGCAGCTGGTGGCCTATCTGAAGCGGGAGAAAACCGCATGAGCGGACCCGGGGCTGGGGCGGGCGCCGGGGCCGGGGCCGTTGAGGCCACGCTCGCCGAACTCGGGCTGAGACTGCCCGAGGTCGTACCGCCGCTGGCGGCCTATCAGCCGGCCGTACGGTCCGGTGCGTACGTCTACACCTCGGGCCAGCTCCCGATGGTGGAGGGCAAGCTTCCGGTGACCGGCAAGGTCGGCGCCGAGGTCACCGCGGAAGAGGCCAGGGAACTGGCGGCCACCTGCGCGCTGAACGCCCTGGCCGCCGTGAAGTCCGTCACCGGCGATCTGGACCGCATCGCGCGCGTGGTGAAGGTCACGGGCTTCGTCGCCTCGGCCGCCGACTTCACCGGCCAGCCGGGTGTGGTCAACGGCGCGAGCGAACTGCTCGGCCGGGTCCTCGGCGACAAGGGCGTGCACGCGCGCAGCGCGGTCGGCGTGGCGGTGCTGCCGCTGGACGCGCCGGTCGAGGTCGAGATCCAGGTGGAGCTGACCGAGGTCTGAGCGACGGCGGGACGCGGGCCGGGCGACGGGTGACGGGCCGGGCGACGGGCCGGGTCCGGACCGGGCGACGGCTGAGCGCGGGCCGGTGGCTCGCGGATACGGGCCCGTGGCTTCTGGGCACGGGCCGGTGGCTGGGGGCCCGGCCCCGTGACCCTCGCCTGCCCGGGATGTGGCGCGGCGTGATGTGGCGGAGATCCTGCCTGGTGCGCGTATATGAGCGCACCGGGTGGGATCGGGTTGTACGTAGCGTCACAGCACATGCCTTCCAGTGCCCCTCGAACATCCCCGCGCCAGCGCATAGCATCCGGCCATGCCCAATGGTCAGTGGTACCCGCCCGAATGGCCCGTGCGGATCCGTGCCCTCGCCGCCGGTGAGATCACCGCGATGACTCCCCGGCGGGCCGCGACCGTGATGCTCCTGCGCGACGACCCCGCCGGCCCCGCCGTCCATATGCTGCGGCGCCGCGCCTCCATGGCGTTCGCCGCGGGCGCGTACGCGTACCCCGGCGGCGGAGTCGATCCACGGGACGACGACGGGACCGTCGGCTGGGCCGGCCCCGGTCGTGACGTATGGGCCCGCAGGCTCGGCGTCGACGCCGCGTCCGCGCAGGCCATCGTGTGCGCGGCGGTCCGCGAGACCTACGAGGAGGCCGGTGTCCTGCTCGCGGGGGAGACCGCGGGGACCGTTGTCGGCGACACCACGGGCGACGACTGGGAGGCCGACCGCGACGCCCTCGCCGGCCACGAGCTGTCGTTCGCCGACTTCCTCAACCGTCGCGGACTGGTGCTGCGCAGCGACCTGCTCGGCGCGTGGGCCCGCTGGATCACCCCCGAGTTCGAACCGCGCCGCTACGACACGTGGTTCTTCGTGGCCGCGCTGCCACCGGGCCAGCGGACCAGGAACACCTCCACGGAGGCCGACCGTACGGTGTGGATCCGGCCGGCCGAGGCGACGGAGGCGTACGACCGGGGCGAGCTGCTGATGATGCCGCCGACCGTCGCGACGCTGCGTCAGCTCCAGTCGTACGGTTCGGCCGCCGAGGCGCTCGCCGGCTCCGAGGGCCGCGATCTGACGCCGGTGCTGGCCACGGCCCGGATGGAGGGCGAGGAGCTGGTGCTCAGCTGGCCCGGCCACGAGGAGTTCACCAAGCGCGTGGAACCGCGTCCGAGCGAGCAGAAGCAGAGCCCGAGCCCGAGTTCGAGTCCGAGTCCGGGGCCGAGCCCGAGTCAGGGGCCGCGCCAAAGCCCCGGTCAGACGCAGACACAGACGCAGACGCAGACACAGACGCAGACTCCGTCCGGAGGTTCCCGATGACCGACGCCGCCGCCCTCCCGGGCCAGCCGCGCGGCGGGGTGCTCTCCGGCCCCGTCACGGCCCGCGCCATAAATGTCCTCGCTCCGAACGCCTCCGCGATGACCCTCGACGGCACCAACACCTGGATCGTCTCGGAGCCGGATTCGGACGCGGCGGTTGTCATCGACCCGGGCCCGCTCGACGAACTCCATCTCAAAGCGGTCGTCGACGTCGCGGCGAGGGCGGGGAAGCGGATCGCGCTGACCCTGCTCACCCATGGCCACCCGGACCACGCGGCCGGCGCGGCGCGCTTCGCCGCGCTCACCCGTACCGCGGTCCGTGCCCTGGACCCGGCGCTGCGGCTGGGGGACGAGGGGCTCGCGGCCGGGGATGTCATCACCACCGGCGGTCTTGAGCTGCGCGTGGTGCCCACCCCGGGGCACACCGCCGACTCGCTCTCCTTCCATCTGCCCGCCGATCGCGCGGTGCTCACCGGCGACACCGTCCTCGGCCGGGGTACGACACTCGTCGCCCACCCGGACGGCAGGCTCGGCGACTACCTCGACTCGCTCCGCCGGCTGCGCTCGCTCACGGTCGACGACGGGGTCCATACCGTCCTGCCGGGCCATGGGCCGGTCCTGGACGACGCGCAGGGCGCGGTGGAGTTCTATCTCGCCCACCGCGCGAACCGGCTCGCCCAGGTCGAGACGGCCGTGGAGAACGGGCACCGTACGCCCGCCGAGGTGGTGGCGCATGTGTACGCGGGGGTGGACAGGTCCCTGTGGCCCGCGGCCGAACTGTCCGTAAGAGCGCAACTGGAGTACCTGCGCGAGCACGGCCTGATCTGAGGGCCTGATCTGAGGGCCCGATCTGAGGACCTGATGTGAGGACCTGATTTGACCGTCTGATCTGACCGTCTGATCTGAGGACTTGATCCGAGGGATGTCCCCGGGATGGAGCGGCGAAGGGCCCCGCCAGGAGGAGGCGGAGCCCTTCGGGGAGTACGGCGTTGCGTGAGGTATCAGCGCGAGCGCTTCGCGAGGCGCTCAACGTCCAGCAGGATCACCGCGCGCGCTTCGAGGCGCAGCCAGCCGCGCTGAGCGAAGTCGGCGAGTGCCTTGTTGACCGTCTCGCGGGAGGCACCGACCAGCTGGGCAAGCTCTTCCTGCGTCAGGTCGTGGACGACGTGGATGCCTTCCTCCGACTGGACGCCGAAGCGGCGCGACAGATCGAGGAGCGCACGCGCCACGCGGCCCGGGACGTCGGAGAAGACCAGGTCGGACATCTGGTCGTTCGTCTTGCGCAGTCGGCGCGCGACCGCGCGCAGCAGGGCCGTGGCCACTTCCGGGCGGGCGTTCAGCCAGGGCTGGAGGTCGCCGTGACCGAGCCCGAGGAGCTTGACCTCGGTGAGCGCGCTCGCGGTGGCGGTGCGCGGGCCGGGGTCGAAGAGGGACAGCTCACCGATCAGTTCGCCGGGGCCGAGTACGGCCAGCATGTTCTCCCGGCCGTCGGGGGAGGTGCGGTGGAGTTTGACCTTGCCCTCGGTGACCACATAGAGGCGGTCGCCCGGGTCGCCCTCGTGGAAGAGCGCGTCACCGCGCGCGAGCGTCGCTTCACTCATCGAGGCGCGGAGCTCCGCCGCCTGCTCGTCATCGAGCGCCGCGAAGAGCGGGGCACGCCGCAGAACGTCGTCCACGTGTTCTCTCCTTGTCGGACCTGCTCAGGGAACTGTGGTCCCCACCTGCTCGGGACCGTGGTCCCCATGATGCCGTACGTACCGCTTGTTCTCGGGTGGCTTGGCATCCCCGGGCTGATTGGCCCGCTACCGAATTCCGGTTGTTCGAAACCGTGCGATCAGTCACAAGTTTGACGTACGCGCGTGCCCCACTGTGCCCCGGGTGCCGAATCGGGTGGCGATCGGCCGTCGCCGGGGCGGATGTCAGTGCGGGGCTTTAGGCTGGCCGGGTGTCCAACTCGCCGGTGACAGCGCAGGCCAAGGGGGCTGGAAGAGTGTCCGCGGAGCAAAATTCCGCTGTGGGCGAACAGCCTTCAGTGAAACGGAAAAAAGCCGCAAAAGGGTCAACGGTCAAGCCGGTCAAGGCCCCGACGGAAAACGCGGCGGCCACCGAGCCGACCGCACCGTCCGCCGAGCCGACCACCAAGTCCGCCAAGCGGACGGCCAAGCCCGCCGCCAGGCGGACGGCCGAGTCCGCCAGGCCGACGGCCGGGACGGCCAAGCCCGCCGCCAAGCGGACGGCCAAGCCCGCCAAGCCGACGGCCGGGACCGCCGAGGCCGCCGCCAAGCCGGAATCGCATCTGGCGATGGTCCGCCGGGCCCGCCGGATAAACCGCGAGCTGGCCGAGGTCTATCCGTACGCCCATCCCGAGCTGGATTTCCGGAGCCCGTTCGAGCTGCTGGTGGCGACAGTCCTGTCCGCCCAGACGACCGACCTGCGGGTCAACCAGACGACGCCCGCGGTCTTCGCGAAGTACCCGACCCCCGAGGACATGGCCGCGGCCGTGCCGGAGGAGCTGGAGGAGGCCATCCGTCCCACGGGCTTCTTCCGTGCCAAGGCGAAGTCGCTCATCGGCCTGTCCACCGCGCTGCGTGACCGGTTCGACGGCGAGGTCCCGGGCAATCTGGACGATCTGGTGTCCCTGCCCGGTGTCGGCCGCAAGACGGCGAATGTCGTTCTCGGCAATGCCTTCGGCGTCCCCGGCCTCACGGTCGACACCCACTTCGGCCGGCTGGTCCGCCGCTGGAAGTGGACGGAGCAGGAGGACCCGGAGAAGGTTGAGGCGGAGATCGCGGCGATCTTCCCCAAGAGCGAGTGGACGATGCTCTCGCACCGGGTGATCTTCCACGGCCGCCGTATCTGCCACTCCCGGAAGCCGGCCTGCGGTGCCTGTCCGATCGCGCATCTCTGCCCCTCGTACGGTGAGGGCGAGACGGACCCGGAGAAGGCGCGCAAGCTGCTGAAGTACGAGATGGGCGGCTACCCGGGCCAGCGTCTGAGCCCGCCCGCCGACTACCCGGGCAAACCGGCCCCGGCGCGCGTTGAATAGCCGAGCGGTCGGCGCCGTATGAAGTGCCGGACCGGCAGACACGACGACCGGCAGGCACGAACGAGTGGAGCCGGATGAGGGCGGAACGATCCGGCCGACGGCAGGCGTTGTCCGACAGGGGTGCCTATGACGCGAGCTGAAGAGACCTACCGGTCTGAAGAGACGTACCGGTCCGAAGAGACCCACCGAGGTAAAGGGACGTACCGAGCCGGAGAGACATACCGAGCCGGAGATACATACCGGACCGGAGAGACGCACCGGACCGGAGAGACGCACCGGACCGGAGACACTTACGGCGACCCGGCGGCGGCCGGCGTCGCCGTCACCACCGACGGCCTGCCCGACTGGCTGACGCCCGTCGTGCGCGCCTCGCGGACCGTCGCGCCGGAGGAGCTGAGCCGCTTTCTGCCGCCCGAGAGCGGCGGCGGCCGGCAGTCCGCCGTCCTGATCCTCTTCGGCGAGGGCGCCCGGGGCCCCGAGCTGCTGCTCATGGAGCGCGCCAGCAGCCTGCGCTCGCATCCTGGACAGCCCGCTTTCCCCGGCGGTTCCCTCGACCCCGAGGACGGCGACCCGGCCACCACGGGACCGCTACGGGCGGCGCTGCGCGAGGCCGAGGAAGAGACCGGCCTCGACCCGTCCGGGGTCCAGCTCTTCGGCGTGCTGCCCAAGCTCTACATCCCGGTGAGCGAGTTCGTCGTGACACCCGTGCTCGGCTGGTGGCGCGAGCCCACCCCCGTCGGCGTCGTCGACCCCGCCGAGACCGCCCGGGTCTTCACCGTGCCCGTGGCGGATCTCACGGACCCGGCCAACCGCGCGACCGCCCGCCACCCCAGCGGCTACCGCGGCCCCGCCTTTCTGGTCGCATCTGCCCTGGTCTGGGGCTTTACGGCCGGAGTGATCGACCGGATCCTGTATTTCGCGGGCTGGGAGCAGCCGTGGGACCGCTCGAAGCAGGTCCCGCTGGACTGGCGTGCATGACAGGCTGACCCCCATGCTCCGCCCTTCGAAGGTCCCTGACCGCGGCGGCTCCGCCACTGGCCGCCAGGGCCGCCGGAGCCCCCGTGGCGACCGCCGGGCGGGGCCACCCGCCGATCGGGCGGGGCGACCGGAGACGTATCCGCGAGGCAAGCGAGGCTATTGACGGTGAACGTGCTGGACATCCTGCTGCTGCTCGCCGCCGTGTGGTTCGCGGTCGTCGGTTACCGCCAGGGTTTCGTGGTGGGCATCCTGTCCGTGATCGGCTTCCTCGGCGGCGGTCTCGTGGCGGTCTATCTGCTGCCCGTGGTCTGGGCCGAGATGACCGCGGACTCCGAGGTCTCCACCACGGCCGCCGTCGTCGCGATCGTCATAGTGATCGTCTGCGCCTCTGTCGGCCAGGCCTTCACCACCCACCTCGGCAACAAGCTGCGCCGCTACATCACGTGGTCGCCGGCCCGCGCCCTGGACGCCACCGGCGGCGCGCTGGTCAATGTCGTCGCCATGCTGCTGGTGGCCTGGCTGATCGGCTCCGCTCTCGCCGGGACCTCACTGCCGACGCTCGGCAAGGAGGTCCGCAGCTCGAAGGTGCTGCTCGGGGTCTCGCGCGTGATGCCCCACCAGGCGTCCAGCTGGTTCACGGACTTCTCGTCGGTCCTCGCGCAGAACGGCTTCCCGCAGGTCTTCAGCCCGTTCGCCAATGAGCCCATCACCGAGGTCCAGCCCCCGGACCCGGCGCTCGCGGGCAGCCCGGTGGCGGCGCGCGCCCGGCAGTCGATCGTCAAGGTCGTCGGTACGGCACCCAGCTGCGGCAAGGTCCTCGAAGGTTCCGGCTTCGTCTTCGCCGAGCGCCGCGTGATGACCAACGCGCATGTGGTCGGCGGCGTGGAAGAGCCCACCGTCCAGATAGGCGGTGAGGGACGGCTGTACGACGCCAAGGTCGTCCTCTACGACTGGCAGCGCGACATCGCCGTACTTGACGTGCCGAACCTCCCCGCCGAACCGCTCCAGTTCACCGACAAGGACGCGAACAGCGGGGACGGCGCGATCGTCGCGGGCTTCCCGGAGAACGGCTCGTACGACGTACGCTCCGCGCGCGTCCGTGGCCGTATCGACGCCAACGGCCCGGACATCTACCGCCGCGGCGAGGTCCGGCGCGATGTCTACTCACTCTTCGCGAACGTACGCCAGGGCAACTCCGGAGGCCCGCTCCTCACCACCGAGGGCAAGGTGTACGGAGTGATCTTCGCCAGGTCGCTCGACGACCCCCAGACCGGCTACGCGCTGACGGCGGACGAGATCCGCGACGACATCACCCTCGGCCGGAACGCCAACCAGCAGGTCGACACCCAGGGATGCGCCCTCTGACCCCTGTCCGGCCGGCGAGGCGGGCGAACAGCGGCCCGGCCAATGCGTGCCGGGCCGGGTGGGGCAGGGTCTGTCGTACGGGACTCGGCGACGCGCCCTCAGGAACGTTGATGACGCAGCCGGGCCGAGACCCAGCGCGCTCTGCGGCGGAGGATCAGGGAAATACCGAGCCGGGGATCATGGCCCTGTTCATCGGGGCCGCCCCTTCTGTGGGTGATCGGCGCAGAGGCCGAGCGGCGGTTGCGTGCTGCGTCACCGTAGTCGTGCGTCCAGCCCATACTTCGACCTGTGCCCCTGGCCCATGGTCGGTAACCGCCCGGGAGTGGGCCAATTGGCCTATGCGCGAGGCATTTGGCTGTTCGTAGGACAAGCGTTCAAAGGGCGACAACCAGGACGGGCGGCGCGGCGCTCTTCACCGTCCCGTGTGAGCCCCCGCCCACAGCCCGCCCACGGGGTCCGGCGCCACACTGTCTGCAGTCCGCCCGCACACTGCCCGCACACCGCCCACAGTCCGGCCGCAGCCCGCTTCAGCGGTCCGCCACAGACCGGTTCAGCGGTCCGGTTCAGCGGTCCGGCTCCGGGTCCTTGAGCCAGTTGATGAGTTCCGCGGAGAACGCGGCGGGGTCCTCCTCGTGCGGGAAGTGTCCCAGACCATCGAACAGCCGCCAACGATAGGGCGCTTCCACATACTCCGCCGACCCCGCGGTGCTGCGCGTCCGCATCGCCGGGTCGAGCGACCCGTGCAGCTGGAGCGTCGGCACCCGCACCGGGCGCTTCATCCGCCGGTTGAACTGGATGCCGTCGGGCCGTGCCATCGACCGCACCATCCAGCGGTACGGCTCGATCGAGCAGTGCGCCGTCGACGGGATGGTCATCGCGCGCCGGTAGATCTCGATCGACTCGTCGTCGGGCGACCGGGGGCCGGACCAGTCCCGGATCAGCTGCCCCACCAGCGCCGCGTCCTCGGCCACGAGCTGACGTTCCGGCAGCCACGGCCGCTGGAAACCCCAGATATACGATCCGGCACGGCTCTGCGAGAAGTCGGAGAGCATCGCCGAACGCCAGCGGCGCGGGTGCGGCATCGAGGACACCGCGAGCCGGCGCACCAGCTTGGGCCGCATCACGGCCGCCGTCCAGGCGAGATAGCCGCCCAGATCATGGCCGACGAGCGCCGCGTCGGGCTCACCGAGGGAGCGCACCACACCGGTGATGTCGAGCGCCAGATTGGCGGGGTCGTACCCCCGGGGCGTACGGTCACTGCCGCCCACCCCCCGCAGATCCATGGCCACCGCGCGGTACCCGGCGTCCGCCAGCGCCGACAGCTGATGGCGCCAGGTCCACCAGAACTGCGGGAAGCCATGGAGCAGCAACACCAGCGGCCCCTCGCCCATCTCGGCGATATGGAAGCGCGCACCATTGGCAGCCACATCGCGATGGGTCCAGGGACCATCGAGACGGACGGCGGAGGCCGGCGTTGCTCCTGAGGTCCCACCGGAGGACGTGCCGGGCGCCGTGTCAGGCGCGGTGCCGGAGGTCTTGCCGGGGCCGGATTCAGGGGCGGTCATGCAGACGAGCGTGCCACAGACTTGGTGCCTACCCGGACCGGACGGGGGTGCGGCTTCACGTTCTGCAGTACCGCCGCCGTCTCCTTGGCCGAGGCGATGGACTTCTCCGGCGGCTTGACCTTCTTGAACTTCAGTACGGCGAGCCCGGCGAGCAGCCCCGCGAGGATCAGAAACGCTCCGCCCACGATCAGGAACGACCAGGCGAGCCCGAGCCCCAGATTGTGGATCCCGTACGCGGCGGCGAAGCTCAGCACCGGCAGGGAGAACAGAGCGAACACCGCCGCGATCGTGATGGCGGCTCCGCCCGTCACACCGCGCTTGACGTCCTGTCGGATCTCGGCCTTGGCCAGGGCGATCTCATCGTGCACCAGCGCGGAGACCTCGGCGGTGGCCGAGGCGACCAGCTGGCCAATGCTGCGGTCGCCCGCGGCGGCTTCGATCACGGTGCCGGTCCGGACGGCGTCGGCGACGTGCTTACCGGGGTCGCTCATCGGTGACTCCCTCTTCTCGCTCTTCTCGGCTACGGACCGCTCGGCTACGAATCCGTTGTCCGATCATGCCGGACTGTCGCCGTCGCCGCGCGCTGCCCCCGCGTGTTCCGCCAGCCGACGATGCTCGGCGGCCTTCGACTCGTACAGCTCGGCCATGCGCAAGTGGTATGCCGGATCGTCCTGTTCGTAAATATCGGGGATGCCGTCCCGGTCCTCGTCCCGCTCCTCCTCCTCGTACAACGCGCGGTACGTGCGGACCCGCAGCTTGAGCAGCACCCCGGAGAGGACGGCGGCTATGACCGAGCCGGTCAGCACCGCGGCCTTCACCTCGTCGGTGAGCGCGGGGTTCGTCGGGAAGGCCAGCTCGCCGATGAGCAGCGAGACGGTGAAGCCGATGCCGGCGAGCGACGCGAGCGCGAACACATCGGGCCAGGCCAGGTCCTCGTTCAGCTCGGCCCTGGTGAAGCGCGCCGCCAGCCAGGTGCCGCCGAAGATGCCGATCGCCTTGCCGACGACCAGACCCAGTACGACGCCGAGAGTCTCCGGCTGTGTGAAGACCTTGCCGAGGGCACCGCCGGATATGGAGACGCCCGCGGAGAACAGGGCGAACAGCGGTACGGCCAGACCGGCCGAGACGGGGCGCACCAGATGCTCGATGTGCTCGCCGGGGGAGTGTTCCTCGCCCTCGCGCGTTGTGCAGCGCAGCATCAGGCCCATCGCGACACCGGCGATGGTGGCGTGCACGCCGCTGTTGTACATCAGGCCCCAGACGACCAGCGCCAGCGGGATATACACGTACCACCCGCGTACGCCCTTGCGCAGCAGCAGCCAGAAGACGACGAGTCCGGCGACCGCGCCGCCGAGCGCCGCGAAGTTCAGATCGCTGGTGAAGAAGACGGCGATGATCAGGATGGCGAAGAGATCGTCGACGACCGCGAGGGTGAGGAGGAAGGCGCGCAACGCCGAGGGCAGCGAGGTGCCGATGACCGCGAGCACGGCGAGCGCGAAGGCGATATCGGTGGCGACGGGCACGGCCCAGCCGCTCAGCGACCCGCCGCCGGCGGAGTTGACCAGTACATAGACCAGGGCGGGCGCGATCATCCCGCAGAGCGCGGCGATCACGGGGAGCGCGGCTGTCCTGGGATCGCGCAGTTCCCCGGCCACCAGTTCGCGCTTGAGCTCGATGCCGGCGACGAAGAAGAAGATGGCGAGCAGACCGTCGGCCGCCCAGTGCTGCAGGGAGAGGTCGAGGCCGAGCGCCGAGGGGCCGAGGTGGAAGTCGCTCACGGCCTCGTAGCTGTTGCTCAGTGGAGTGTTCGCCCAGAGGAGCGCGACGACGGCGGCGACGAGCAGAAGGATACCGCCGACGGTCTCCGTGCGCAGAGCCTCCGCGAGGTAGTTCCGTTCGGGCAGCGGGAGGCGTCCGAGGAACTTACGGCCGGTGGGGGTGGGCGCGGACACAGGCACGGGAGGGCCTCCGGTCGATCTGCGGGCATGGCACATCACATGCCGACCAGACTTCCCGGCGCACCTTGAAAATCTTGTTGTGTTATTTACGTGCTGCCTACTTTACCTGGACGCGACGACCGGGGCGCGGGGGAGCCGGGCGAGGGAGGCGGCTCTGGTGACCTGGGCAAGGTGACCTGAGCGGGGTGACCTGGGCAAGGTGAACTGAGCGAGGTGACCTGAGCGGGGTGACCTGAGCGAGGTGACCTGCGTGAGGGAAAGCGGAGACGGCGGCAGCGCGCACCGAATGACAGCGGGGGGGGGGGGGGGGGGGGGGGGGGGGGGGGACAAACACCCTCCTTTTTTTCTACTTTCCCGGCCCCCCCCCCCCCCCCTTTGTTCTTTTGGTGGGTGGTCCCTTGGGGGAGTCCCAGC